>NZ_AP026867.1:4055357-4695000 GCF_026000115.1 Aureispira anguillae | reverse complement strand
GATCTGGGCACTGTCTCAGCCATGAGCTCGGTGAAATTGAAGTATCGGTGAAGATGCCGATTACCCGCAACGGGACGAAAAGACCCCGTGAACCTTTACTATAGCTTAACGTTGTCTTTGAGTAGTTGATGTGTAGGATAGGTGGGAGACTATGAAGCTGGTACGCTAGTGCTGGTGGAGTCGTTGTTGAAATACCACCCTTCAATTGCTTAGAGACTAACCCTGCTGGGGACATCGTTAGGTGGGTAGTTTGACTGGGGTGGTCGCCTCCTAAAAAGTAACGGAGGCTCCCAAAGGTTCCCTCAGCACGGTTGGTAATCGTGCAAAGAGCGTATAAGTACAAGGGAGCTTGACTGAGAGACAAACAAGTCGAACAGGTAGGAAACTAGGGTTAAGTGATCCGGTGGTTCTGTATGGAAGGGCCATCGCTCAAAGGATAAAAGGTACTCCGGGGATAACAGGCTGATCTCCCCCAAGAGCTCACATCGACGGGGAGGTTTGGCACCTCGATGTCGGCTCGTCACATCCTGGGGCTGGAGAAGGTCCCAAGGGTTGGGCTGTTCGCCCATTAAAGTGGCACGCGAGCTGGGTTCAGAACGTCGCAAGACAGTTCGGTCTCTATCTGTTGTGGGCGTAGGAATATTGAGAAGATTTGACTCTAGTACGAGAGGACCGAGTTGAACGAACCTCTAGTGTATCTGTTGTACAGCCGTGTGCATTGCAGAGTAGCTATGTTCGGAATGGATAAGCGCTGAAAGCATCTAAGCGCGAAGCCAACTTCAAGATGAGTATTCCATGAAGGGACGTTAAAGATGATGACGTAGATAGGTTGCAGGTGGAAGCGTAGAGATATGTTAGGGAGCCGAGCAATACTAATGACCCGAAAGCTTTCTATTTTTTTTAAAGAAATAGAAGAAAAAATAATAGATACAAGAAAATTATCTAAGAGCTGAAGTTTTTTCTCCAAAGTATGTTAATAAAGAAATAGCGTTCTAATAAAGAACGAGAAGAGCAGTCTGAAAAGACAAAGAATAGTAGGCGGCAATAGCGAAGGGGAGACACCTTTCACCATTCCGAACAAAGAAGTAAAGTCCTTCAGCGCCGATGGTACTGCCCTAGGGTGGGAGAGTAGGTCACCGCCTTCTTTTTTTTTAAATCTTCAAGTTGTTTAATTAGAACATAAATGGTCAAAGCACCATAATAAATATAAAAGGAGTGATAGAATCTTAGGATTTTATCACTCCTTTTTTTTTGTTTAATTGCGAATGCTAAAAAAATAAAAAATATTTTTCTTAAGCCAGGCAACCTTTTTAGTTAATTCTTGATATTAGTAAGTAGAAGACAAAAGAGATACTATGAATAAAGGAATTAACCTATTAATCAAAAAGGTTCAGAAGAGAGATAGATTAGCTATAGAGGAGTTATACGCTAGGTTTGAACAAAAGTGGTTTTGCCTTTGTTTGAGGTATGCTCATAATAGATCTGAAGCTGAAGATATTTTTCAGGAAGGAGTTGCTCGTATATTCCAGTATTTAGACAAGTTTGATATAGAGAAGGGATCTTTCCAAAGTTGGTCAAATCGAATTGTTATAAATGCAGCTTTAAATTATTTGAAGAAGAATCAATGGCAGCAGTCTTTTATAGACTTAGAATTAACAGAGGGAAATATAGATTGGTCGGATAATATCCTAGGTGATATTACAACAAAGGAATTAATTAGTGTAATACAGCAATTACCGTCAGGATATAGGGTTGTTTTTAACATGAGAGAGATAGAAGGATATTCGCATAAAGAAATCGCTGAGGCACTTAATATTTCAGTGGGGACATCTAAATCTCAATTGTCTAAGGCAAAGAAGGTCTTGCAACAAAAAATACAAATACTTTTTTTTAAATAAGGCTATGGAAGACAAGAATAAGAATTTAGAAGATTTCCTTCGTAAGAGACTTTCCAATATGGAAAACGAGGATGAAGCTTGGGCAAGACCTAGCCAAACTACTAAACAACAGGTTTTAGAGCAAATCCTTATGCCTGCGGATAAAAAGCAAAAAAAGGTATTATTCTTTTATGTGATGCTGGCAGCAATAGGTTTGCTTATGTTGGCTTATATTGGTTGTTTGCAAAAAGATATTGCAGCATTAACAGCTTTAAACAATCAGCACATAACTTTAAATACATCTAAGCAGCAGGATTTATTACCCTCAAAAACAGAGATCAATAAGAATAGTGCAAATGAGAAAAAAAGTAAGCCGTTTGATGCACTTAATGGAGCAAATGAAAAAAGGGAACAAATAGAGAAGGATGATTTAATAGAAACAAACAACAGCTTAAAAGCTATTATCCAACAGCAGCAGCATGTTATTACATCCTTAGAAAAGGAACAAAAGCAAGGAGAAATAAAGGTAAAAAATAGTGAGAACAACGATCATTTAGTAAAAAGAACTCAAGAGCTTTTAGCAATCAATAGAGTTTTGGAGCAACAGCTAAAACGCCTTAAAATAAGAAACGAGCAGCAAAAACAACAAATTAAAAACCTAAATGAAGAGAAAGAGTTGCTTTTGGGAGATTTAAGGGAATGTACAACTTCTTTAGATAAGGCAGCTAAATCGATGTTGGCTAATAAAGATGGAATAAATGAAATTAAGCCAATTGAGATAGTAGATATAAAAGAAGAGCCACAAGAACAAATTGTAACGCCATTGTTAGAGGATGATTTTCAGTTAAAGCAATTCCATAAAGGGAAAAAATTTGAGATTGGATACCAACTTGGAGGAAGAGGAATAATGACCGATGTGATTCGTTCTGTGGAGAGTCAGCGTTCCATGACCGATGTAAAAAAGAATAAATTTTTATTTGCTCATTCGCATGGGGTTCATGGTTCGGCTTCTCCCATTCGAAATTTTTGGATAGGAACAGGTTTTGATTTAGGATTTTCAAATCTTTACGAAGATCATAACATAGAGGTTGCTTATAAGGCAGGAAACGGGCAGGTTAGTACTTCTGGACATGTAGAAGACAATATCGCCTTGTCGTCTAATTTAGGAACTACCTTGATCCAAGAACATATCGATGTATTGTTTCCGCAGGGAATTTCAGATGGAGATTTAGTGGAACTAGGTTTTCGAACAGATTTAGCCTTAAAACATTATCAAATTCCCTTAGAATTGAGCTATCGATATGGAAAAAAGCGATTGGAGTGTATCTTTCTGTTAGGAGGGCAATGGAATTTGCTGAATTATCAACAAAGGATTCACTCATTTTATGGGCAGGCAAAGGGGCAAGACTTAGATTTTAGTAAAACAACAGAGCTTAAGTCTACTTTTTCAATGCAGTATTGGGGAATTTATATTGGAACAGGTTTAAATTATCATATATCCAAGCATTTTAACCTAAAGGGGCTTTTTTCTTATGAGTATAACTTTATTGCTCAACAATCTAATGGATCCAATATTGGGACTCAACAATCTGGCGGGCAGCAGGATATAGAAACTTCTCCTGTTCTAGTAAATCTAGGGCTTGCATTTAAATTAAGGTTGAGTTATCGTTTTTAATTAATTAGTGTGTATCCATCATTACTCCGTTGAAAAATCGTATTCGATTGATTATCAAAACAATGAAACTCTACCACTCAAAACATTAGTTACTTAATAATCAATCGAATACAAGATGTTTTTTTGCTTTTTTTTGTAAAAAAGTAAAAAATTATCTCACGAGTGTAACGAGCTAATTAACGGAGTATTATATCCATAACACTAAGGATATTTTAGTAAGAGGTATTGAACCTGTTTTTGACTCAGAAAACGGAATGGGAGAGGACTGTACTTAACTCAGTATTTGCAACTTAAAATACAAAACAACCATTATTAAAATTATAAAAATCAATTATTATGAATTACCGAATTTGTTTATCGTTTTTATTTTTATTTACTGTTCTTTTTGCGACGATTGGTTGTCAGAAAGAAAATAATTGTATAGAACGTCCTAATCCGAATTGCATTTGCACACAGGAATATAACCCCGTTATTGGCTGTAATGGAAAAACGTATGGCAATCCTTGTCTTGCTGAATGCGTTGGCGTTTCTTATACGTATCCAATGGATTGTGGAACAGTAGCCCCAAACTGTATAGAACGCCCCAATCCAGATTGTCTTTGCACTATGGAGTATGATCCTGTTTGTGGTTGCAATGGGAAAACCTATAGTAATGCTTGTATGGCTGGTTGTGCTGGAATAACGAGTTGGACGGCGGGAGCCTGTAACTAATGTTATAGCCTATCTACTCATTTTATGAATACCCCAATTTTATCATCAATAAAAAACAAAAAAAATAATGAAAGTAAAGATTATAATGGCTTTCCTGATCGTAATTTGTTCCCTATTAGCTTGTAATAAAGAGGAGGTAAAACTAACGCAAGAGGAGGAAGGCAGGGAATTGAATGAAATAGCATCAAGGATTATAGCAATAACAGAAAGCATAAGCTGTGAAGATGCTTCTGAATGGGCTTATGTTGGATTTGGGAGCAAACCCTGTGGTGGTCCAAGTGGATATATAGCCTATCCTGTCAATATTAATACGCCACAATTTTTAGCATTGGTGGAGCAGTATAGACAAGCTCAAATGAGTTATAATCAAAATTGGGGTTTGGTAAGCAATTGTATGATAGAACCAGCTCCAAGTGATATAATATGTGAAGATGGAAGACCTGTTTTGGTTTACTAGTTTTATGCTGTTGTAAAACCCCTAGGTGCTTGTTTTATAGATAGTAATAGAAAGAGTAGATAGAATCGTACTAATTTTATAATCCTTTAAAATATAACTTTATTATGTTGCAAAAACAGTTCACTTTTAGATGTTTTTTATTTGGAATAATCATATTTTGCTTGGTTAGTTGTGTAAAGTTATCTATTTGTACTGTTCACTGTGCAATGGTACCTGATAAAGTAACTTGTATTACAGGAGAAAACTATGAAATCTATTATTATTTTGATCGACAAGAAGGTAGGTGCAGTCCATACACGTACATAGGAGGAGGAGCAATACCTTTTAGAACATTGGGAGAATGTGAAGCTTGCGCTTGTCATTTAACGATCAATCCTTGATAATTAGAAAGGTGATTTATGAAATAAATTAGGACTTTTAATCAATATTAAAAAGACCGTATTTGTTCTTCTAAATATGAAAAACTGTCAGAAATGCTAGGAAAATAGTAATTAGACATTTCTGATAGTTTTTATTTTTACCACTTGGTAAAAGGCAAAAATCGAGGTACTTTATTTTGGTAGGTTTTGTATTCAGGGTATTTTTTTGTTGTAATTTCTTCCGAAAAATCAGAGCTACTTTTGAATAAAATTAATAATAGCAGCGCCCCTGCAATACTCCAATTTAGGAACTCGCCTGTTGCAATAATACTAAAACAATAAAAAACGAGCCAAATGGCTTGTTCTGCCATATAGTTTGGGTGTCTCATTTTGCTCCAGAGCCCTGTTCTAATAAAACCGTGGGCATAGTCCCCCAAGTCTTCACCAGCATGGATGCGGCGATATTTTTCGGTTTGAAAATTCCATTGTTGTTGGTCGGCAATTGTTTCTATTGCTACAAAGAAAATAAACGCTATTGCTAGTACGTAATCCATCCACATTAAAGCAGGAGCCGCTTCACTTAATCCAGTCAGAACGGGTAGGGTAAATAAATAGATTAACGTCATCTGATAACCGCAGATAAAGAATAAATTAAATAGAAACCAGATTCCTTTGTTCTTAAAACCAGGACGTTGCCGCAAAATTTCCCAACGATAATCTTCTTCGCCTTCCCAAAATTTTATAGAATAGCCTCCCCGTCTGGCAAAATTTAAGGATAATCGAATGCCCCAAATGGTGACGAGTACAGACATTAGGATCATACGTTCATTCCACCCCCCTGCATAAGTAATGTACCAAGCATAAACAATAGGAATGATACTCCAAAGTTTATCGACTTGACTGTTATTACGAGCCAATTCGCCAACAATAAAGCAATAGGCCATTGCTCCTAACAAAATGTAAGAACTGTCCCAGAGAATCATTTCTTGTACTTCGGTTAGAGCTGTTCCATAATTAAAAGATACATAAGGGACAATGAGGAGGGTGACGATGAGCAGGATAATAGTAAGCAGCATAGCGTTGTCGTTAAGTGTATAAATGAATCAATACAAACAACAAAATAAGAAAACTTTTGAGCTAGGCATAGAAAAAATGCCACCAGAATTTATTCTAATGGCATCTTAAATATTATAGAGAAGTGCGTTATTTTTGTCGGAAGAAAAAGACAACTGGAGAACCTGTCAGGTTAAAATGCTCTCTAAATCTATTTTCTAAGTAATTTTTATAAGGCTCTTTGATATGCTTGGGATAGTTGCAAAACATAGCAAAGGCTGGATAGGGAGTATGAATTTGCGTTGCATATTTGATGCTGATAAAATGTCCACGGTGGGGTGGAGGTGGATGTGCGGCAACAATCTCTTGCACAAACTCATTTAGTTTGGAAGTACTGATACGAGTAGAACGATTCTCATAAACTTCCAAAGCTACATCAATCGCCTTGTAGATACGTTGTTTTTCTAGAACAGAAATAAACACAATCGGCACGTCCGTAAAAGGAGCAATACGTTCTTTAATTTTGTCTTCTAAATCCTTAGCGGTATTGGTTTCCTTATTTTGAACAAGGTCCCATTTATTCACCAAAATAACAACCCCTTTGTTGTTTTTGATTGCTAATCGAAAAATATTTAGATCTTGTCCTTCTATACCTTTGGTTGCATCTAACATAAGAATGCATACATCGGCATTTTCGAGCGAGCGAACAGCACGCATAACAGAGTAGAACTCTAAATCTTCAGAAACATTCTTTTTCTTACGCAGACCAGCTGTATCAATTAACAAAAACTCTTTGTCAAATTTGCTGTATTTGGCATGAATACTATCCCTCGTTGTACCAGCTATTTCTGTTACAATACTGCGTTCTTCCTCCAATAAAGCGTTGGTAAAAGAAGATTTCCCAGCATTGGGACGACCAACAATTACAAATTTTGGCAAATCGTCCTCGATCAGTTCTTCTGTTGGAAGTAATTTGACGACTTCATCTAAAAGATCTCCTGTTCCACTACCCGAATTGGAAGAAAGCGGAAACATTTGGTCAAAACCTAACGACCAAAATTCGTGTGCATCCAGATGACGAGCACTGTTGTCAACCTTATTGACAACCAACAATACTTTTTTCTTGGTGCGGTGAAGTATTTCTGCTAAGTGTTCATCTAAATCTGTTACTCCTGTATTGACATCAACCATAAAAAGAATGACTTGAGCTTCTTCTATGGCTGTATGAACCTGTGTTCGAATGGCTGCTGCAAAATCATCTTCAGAATCACCAATAAAACCACCTGTATCAACAAGCATAAATTTTTGACCATTCCATTCAGAAGAACCATATTGACGATCTCTAGTAACACCACTAACATCATCAACAATAGCCTTTCGCATGCCTAGCATTCTATTAAAGAAAGTCGATTTACCTACATTAGGGCGACCAACAATAGCTACTATATTGCCCATTATTAATATTTTTTGGTTCAATTACAAGTTTTGTGATTCTATTGAATCAAACTTACTATTGAGCCTATTTTTTTAATATAAGTAATCGATCACAATAATTTACAGGAAAAAAATAAATCTTTTTGCACTACTCTTCATCAAAAAATTTCGTCTTAGCTCGCTAAAACTTCAACTTTTTTCTTTGATTAGTACTAAAAATAGGTATTTTTTTTATCTATACTTTTTTATGCCCGCTTACTTACTTTAAATTAAAAAAGCCATCCCGAATCAGGTTCGGAATGGCTTTTTATCATTGGTAGTATGTTTATACTACATGAATGAAGGTACGATTCTTGAATCCTTTTTTGAATTCAACAACGCCATCCTTTAGTGCAAAGATGGTATAATCTTTACCTAATCCTACACCATTACCTGGGTGGAATTTAGTACCACGTTGACGTACGATGATATTACCTGCAATAGCTGATTGGCCGCCAAACAATTTGACACCAAGACGTTTACTATTACTATCACGTCCGTTATCCGTACTACCTACACCTTTCTTATGAGCCATGATTTATATTTTTATAAGTTATTGACTTAAGGTTAAATAATAAGATTCAGCATTATGCAATGCTATCAACTTTGATTTTTGTGAATTGCTGACGGTGTCCGTTTTTGCGGCGATACCCTTTGCGGCGTTTTTTCTTGAACACGATGACTTTGTCACCTTTTACTTGCTCAAGAACAGTAGTTTCTACTGTTGCTGCTACCGTTGGGGTACCAACTTGGAAGTTGCCTTCCTTCGCTACGAGGAGTACTTTGTCGAAAGTAACTTTATCACCCTCAGCAGCTTCTAAGCGATGTACGAAGATTTCCTGTCCTTCGCTCACTTTGAACTGTTGTCCTTTGATTTCTACTATTGCGTACATTTTTTTAATTAAATTGTTATCTACAAATCACAAATAGGCAGGCAAAGATACACATCTTTAGGAGACTATCAAAAAAACAAAGGATAATTAGTGTTTTTTTTTTATGTTTTTGAGCATTTTTATTGCAGACAAAGCATACCAGTCTATTAATGGTTGCGTCTAAGCACGTTTTACTGAACAATTAACGTATAATGAGGCGTAGGATTTAGTGGGCAAAAATAGATATATTCTCCCTTTTCTAGACTTACTTGTTTGGTTAATGAGGTTTCTCCTGCTTTGATGGTTTTTTGAACATAACCTTCTTTGATATGGTACTTTTGTTCTGGTTTTCCTTTGGGAGCAATTACAAACCCTACTTCATGATTGATCCCCTTGTTCGCAATCTCAAATTGGTAGGTTCCTGCTTCTAGCGTTAAACTTTGAACTGTAAATTTACCTGGTGTTTGTTCTAGCTTAATAACAGAGGAAGAAGTATGCTCTTGTGCATATCCAAAATTAACTACAGCGACTAAAAGAAACAAAATGGCTACTAATTTATTTTTCATTGTAATAAAGAATTTAAGTGTTTATAAATGTATTAACTTGATGAGACAAATATCATACATTAGAGCACTGTTGAGTTAGGCTAATTTTCCCGAAACCTTGGCTAAATTACCTTTTGTTATAATTTTTTAACAATCCTTAGAGGTTTAGGTCTTTAGCTACTGTATCTTTTTGTTAATAGCTTGTTATGATAAGGTTGAAAACTAAAAACAAGCAAGCAGATGAAAACTCATAGTTTCTTAAGCCTTTCTTTTTTGATGATGATCCTTGCCTGCCAAAATACAAGCATAACCAAAGAAGAACCCAACAACATAATTCCAATTAGATCAATGGTCGATAGCAGTGGTCTTTCCTCAAATGAAGCCCTTTATGGTGACCTCCCAGATAGCGTTGTTGCGGAATTAAAGCTCATGGATAGCTTACTTTTGGCGTTGGATCAAAAAGAATTTCCAACAGAAGAGGACTTTGTAGAAGACGAGCTAACCTATGAGGCAGATCAGGCTGCCGTTGATAGCATTAATTTAGAAAATTGGGAACATCGAGCATCTAATGCATTCAAACAGCATCAATTGTCCTTTGAGCGAGTACAGGATATCTACAAAGAGAATGCTACTTATATTAAAAAATTATTGCTTTCAAAAGGGATTCAATCCTTTAATATTGATTTTTATATGCGTGCCTTTAAGGAAGAAGGAGTATTGGAATTATGGGCGAAACCCAAAGAACGATCTACCTATACACGATTGATCACTTACCCATTTTATCAGGGAATGAGCACATTGGGACCTAAGCGGAGAGAGGGGGATATGCAAGTGCCAGAAGGGTTTTATTATATTGATTATTTTAATCCAGAGAGTTCCTATAAAATATCTTTGAGAATCAACTATCCCAATTCAGCAGATGTGATCAGAAATGCCGAAGAAGCTAAAATTGGCGGCTCTATTTGTATACATGGTCACACCATTTCAGTAGGTTGTTTGGCTATTACAGACTTAAGAATTCCTAATGTGTATATTTTGGCCGTAGAAGCTAAGGACAAGGGGCAAGTTCAAATTCCAATTCATATTTTTCCTGCTCGTTTGGAAGCGGATAAGCTCGCAACTTTGGCAAGCGAATGGAGTCACCAAACAAATGTTATCCACTTATGGGAAAGCATGAAACCTGCTTATGACTATTTTGAAAAGACTCGAACCTTAGCCCAAATAGAAACAACTTCTAATGGATTTTATGCTATCCAAGAACAGCCATAAAATGAGGACTTTAACGTAAATCAAAAGGAAGCGAATTCTGCAATTTCAGTAATAATGTGTATTTTTGTGTGGTAAAAAGCTCTACGTACAAAATATTAAATATGTATACCATTATGAAAAAATACTTACTGTTAAATTTACTATGCTTATTAATTGTTGGATCTAGTGTAGGACAAATTACTTATACTGCAATTAGTTTTCCACAAGCAGGAGATGTGTTGTCTATCTCTACGGCTGTCGATTCGACACTAACAGTCACTGCACCAAGCGCAACAGCAACAGCATGGGACTTTTCTCAGTTAACGGCAATTAATACCAATTATGACACCATTCAACCAGCATCCTCAGGGGCTGATTTTGCAATGTTTCCAAATACAGATGTCTTACAGCCTTTGGTGGGACAGATTGGAATTGCTTATACTGATGTGACGGCAACACAAGTAGAACGTGTAGGGGGAGGTTTTGAGCTGTTTGGGGTTTCTTTTATCAATGATTATGCAAATAGTCATATCAAGCAAATTGTTCCATTGACTTATAATGATATTGCCTCAGATATTTATACGTTTAGATTTGGTGCACATATTGATAGCGTTCCTTTTTTGCGCCAATTGATTGATTCACTTGTATCTGGGTTGCCTTTAAGTCCAGATTCTATCCGTATTGCAATGGACGGCGATGAAGATCGTGAAGTAGATGCTTGGGGAACTTGTGCAATGGCTGATAGTACGTATAATGTACTTCGTCAAAAGGTGGTTACCGACTTTACAATGAAATTAGAAGTAGGGGTGGATGTTCCATTTTTGGGCTTTCAATGGTTTGATTTAGCTGGATTTATGCAATTGCCATTTCCTACAAGTGGAACTATAGTCCAATACAACTTCTTGTCAGAAGGAGTGAAACAACCATTGGTTACTTTAACACTAGATAGTGCCGAAACAATAATTACCAACATAGAATTTTTGGATACCATTATCAATAATCCACCAAGCACGATTGACGTTCGCTATCTGGAAAATGAGATTGCTGCAAAATTATTTCCTAATCCTGCACAGCAAACCGTTCAAATCCAAGTAGCGGCAAGGGATATGCCTAGGGAGGGATACTACCTTTCTATCGTAGATATGTTAGGGCGTGTTGTATTGGCAGAAGGAACGATTCTTGAAACAACACATCAAGTAAATACGACTGCTATAGCGAATGGGCATTATGTGGTAGTTTTGCGAAATAAAGCGGGAAAGATTCTCAAACGAGCACAACTAGAAGTTCACAAACAATAGTGTATTGATAACCGTGACAATTTGATAATTTGAAGATAATTGCCATCTTCAAATTATCAAATTAGTCCATCAACTACTCAGACTCCATCTCTATGCGTTCATTATAGGTTTTTGTCTCATTGCGGTCCTCTATGGTCATCTGATTCATATAAACCCCTAACAGAGACTTGTCGTATTCCTTGGCAACAGAAGGAGATAAAGGAGGCAATTGCCCAAATACAATCCAATACGCTTTGCGAGTCATCCCAAAACTATCAATGCAATTATAGCTATATTGGTAGCTTTGAAAAGCATTTAAGCCAATTCCTAATACAATCGCTCCTACCATTGGTATTTTTGTTCGTTTGGATTGAAACGCCCAATGTAAGAAGGCAGCAACGGCTAAAGATAGGGGAGCCATGGATTCTATCAGAGGACGCATCCCAAAACTGCCCCCATACCACCAACACCACCAGCAAGAAATAATGTACCAGTTGAGCAAGGTATACAAAAAAATACTCCAAAAAATCTTGGGAAACTGTTGATATAAAAAGCCTAAACCAACAACTGCAAATAACATCAAGGGGCTGTACAATAACCAACCTTTTTTGTATCCCCACAGAATTTCACCGATCATAGGATCTGCCCAAAAGAATACCGATTGAGCACCATAAGAGTTAACCAGCCAATGCCCTGTAGAATGCTGCCAATACCATAATTGGGGTAAGAACGGGATACAGCCTATCCCAAATGCCAACAATAAGACTTTCCAATGTTTTAAAAGTAACAAAAAGCGTTCTTTAAGAGCATTGTAAGATGAAGCATTCCATAGCATTAAGACCAAAACAAAAATAAGATTTGTAAGGCGGGTATTTGCCAACAAACCAATGGTAAAACCAAGCAATAATAGAGTACTATTCTGTTGTTTGTTTAACCACTTAATGGCTAAAAATAAGCTTAAACTAAATAAGAAAAAAGAATAATTGTGAGACATCAAGGGCTCATAAATGGCGTAATAAGCTAAGTTGGTTCCCAAACCAATAAGCCCTATTGTCCAAGCAATAATTGGGTCTTTGTAATAAAAACTTAGGATTTGACGCAATAAAAAGAAAGCAATTAGCAAGTAAAAAAAATGCCCAATATAAATCCAGCTTTGGTAGGGTGCTGAAAACCCATCTGGAGGTGCGCCAGATAAATAGGCTTGCAAATGTGCCAATCCAAAAAATGGACTTAACAAAAAAGCAATGCCTGTGCTATAGCGATTCATATTGACAGAATGCCCTGCTTTGTGTTGCTGAGAGCTTATAAATGCCCTGCTAGCAGGAGGCGCATTGTTGAGATAATTAAAATTTAAGTCTTTGTAAATAAAAAAAGCAGGCAGGTAATTGTAATATCCTGCTTGATCGTAAATAAAAGGATTCGCATTTTTTGCTCGATATTCTGTCTTACCTATGGTATAATAAACGGCTATACAAAGTATAATAACAACTTTAGCGTACATATTCTATAATGAATAAAGCCCCAAGATGTTGTCTTGAGGCTATTGTTTTATTTAACGATTATTTTAGAATCAAATTATAAGCGCTAATTGGCTGTGTCTGACAAAAAAGTTAAACGCACCAAAGCGATCTCTTCCATTGATATATCGTCTTCTTCTAGTTCTTCTAACGCTAGGTCCAAAGAATCTGATTCTGCCTCCATAAAATACTCAATAATCTCCTCAAAAATCTCCTCATCAATCATTTCTTCGGTATAATAGTTAATATCGAGTTTTGTCCCTGAATTAACAATCATATACATTTCGTGCAGCAAATCCTCCATAGACAATCCCAAGGTTTCAGCAATGTCCTCAAAGGGGATTTTTTTATCAATGCTTTGAATGATCGTTACCTTATTCTTAGATTTTTTGGCGACGGACTTGATGACAAAATCAACAGGGCGAATAATGTCATTGTCTTCAACATATTTTTGGATGGACTTAATAAATTCTCGTCCATATCTTCGAGCCTTTCCTTCACTAACCCCCGATATGTTTTTCATTTCCTCAATAGAGAGTGGATAGCGAGTTGCCATTTCTTCTAAAGAAGGTTCTTGGAAGACGACAAAAGGAGGGACATTTTTTTGTTGAGCTACCTTTTTGCGAACAGCCATTAATATCTTAAATAACGTTTTGTCAAGTACAGATGTATTGGCTGCTTCTGCGGCTTCTTCTGCCTCTTCTGCTTCTTTGATAAAGTCATGATTAAGAGCAATTTTGAAAGAAGTAGGTTGCTCAATAAAGGCCCTTCCAGCAGCAGTTAGCTTGATAATGCCATAGGTTTCAATGTCTTTAAGTAGCAAATTATTGAGTAAAGATTGTCGCAAAATAGAGTTCCAATAATGCGCATCTTTTTCTTTCCCAGCCCCAAATAAAGACAATTTATCGTATTTAAAATCTAAAATATTTTTGGTTTTATTGGCAATAATAAAATCTACGATTTCCTTGATGTGGCAGTTTTCTAACAATTGCTCTACTGTTCTCAGTGCCAACTGTACGTCTTGTTTTGCCTCAATGGTTTCACGAGGATATTTGCAGTTGTCGCACATTTTGTCTTTGCTACAGCTCTCATCTTGGTACTCTTCTCCAAAATAATGCAATAAAAAACGCCTTCTACAAGAAGAAGTCTCCGAATAAGCAATAATTTCAGAAAGTAATTGGCTACCCATTTCTCGTTCCGAAACAGGTTTGTCTCGCAAAAACTTTTCTAAGCGCAAAATGTCTTTGTGAGAATAATAGGCAATACATTTTCCCTCTAAACCATCACGTCCTGCTCTTCCTGTTTCTTGATAATAATTCTCAATACTTTTTGGAATATCATAATGTATAACAAAACGAACATCAGGTTTGTCAATTCCCATTCCAAAAGCAATGGTAGCGACAATAACGTCAATGTTTTCCATTAAAAACTTGTCCTGAGTATCACTACGTACTTTAGCTTCTAAGCCTGCATGATAAGGAGCCGCATTAATATCATTCACATTGAGTAATTTAGCAATTTCTTCGGTTGCCTTTCTACTTTGAACGTAGATAATTCCAGATTTTCCATCCATGCTTTTGACAAACTGAACAATGTTTTTTAGAACATCATCTTGTTTTGCTTTAGGACGAATTTCATAGTATAGATTATCTCTATTAAAAGAAGATACAAACTCGTTATGATCTGTCATTCGCAATGTTTTGACAATATCTAAACGAACTTTAGGAGTTGCAGTAGCGGTTAAGGCAATGATTGGAATTTGCTTGTTCATCGCCTCAATCATAGAGCGGATACGACGGTATTCAGGACGAAAATCATGCCCCCATTCAGAGATACAATGCGCTTCGTCTATGGCAATAAACGAAATATTGTTGTTGGCAAAGAAGGCTAAATTTTCCTCTTTAGTTAACGTCTCTGGAGCTACATAAAGCAACTTGGTACGCCCCTCTGTAATATCTTTTTTGACCGTCTTAATTTGAGTACGGGTCAAGGATGAGTTCAAAAAATGAGCAATAGAATCGGAATCCGCAAAAGAGCGAATAGAATCTACTTGGTTTTTCATAAGTGCAATCAATGGAGAAATAACGAGTGCTGTCCCTTCAACCATTAATGCAGGAAGTTGATAACATAACGATTTACCTCCACCAGTAGGCATAATAACAAAAGTGTCATGACCTCCTAAGATGCTTTCAATGACTTCTTGTTGGGTGCCTTTAAATTTGCTGAAACCAAAGAATTTTTTCAATGAATCATGCAAGCTTATATTTTCTGTTTCCATACTCAAAAAGAGTTTCTTGTTGTTTGTTGTGTCTGTTTTTTTTTCCAATAGAGACATTATCTATATAGTTAAATATATAGATAATTTCTATTGATTTGCTAGCGTGGGGAGTATTACTTTTAATATTAGATTTTTTTATCAAATCAGTTTTTGAAAGTACAAAAAATAACTAGCAATTCAAAAATAAACCTATAATTTCCAACTTAATAAATGAACAATGTGACAATTTAAATAATTCTATTATGTACCTATAAACAAAGATTCTATAGAATTATTCACCTGAGATTTGAAAAGGGGGGGCAAGAAATTATTGATAAGCCATCAAAAATTATTCCTACCTTAGATAAGGTAATGATCTATTTTAGATCTATCTTGCTATTGCCAATAGAATTATACTATAATAGGCACTAAAAAAGCTTTATTTTTGAACATAAATTAAGAAGGAAACAATGGTTATTCGATTTGTGAAAATGACATTTAAAGAAGAATATGTAGAGGGATTTTTGGAGGCTGTGAACCAACGCAAAGAGCGGATTAGAAATTTTGAGGGATGTACTTATTTGCAAATTGTTCAAGATGTACATCATCCTAATATTATTTTTTCTCATAGTCACTGGGATAGTGAGGACGATTTGAACGCTTATCGACATTCCGATTTTTTTCGAGAAATATGGGTAGAAACAAAACCTAAATTTGCTGCAAAGGCAGAGGCTTGGACGGTTAATAATGTATATGAGCTGAAATAGTTTTTTTAGCCCTGAATCCCGAACACAAAGCACTTTGATTTGAAAGGAAGGGCTTTATTGAACGTTGAGATATAAAGAAAAATAAAAGAATAAAATACTACATAGAAAATAGGGAAATGGTTAAAATTTATAGTTGGCATATATGCTAAGGTGCAGGTTGCTTAAACTATCCAATAATTTAACACATTATATATTTTTTGTTAAAAAAAATACAGCAGTAGCGCTATCTTAAAATATAATACTATTTTTGTAAATGCTTATATATGAATGCTAAATTGATTGTTAAGTCAACAATCAATTTAGATTTTTTATCGCAAAACTAATGTAATACAAAGAGATTGTTTAAAAGTATTTTTTTAGATGAATTTAAAATGATATACGATTGATTGTTAGTGATATTGATCGTGTAGCAGATTAAAAAATCAAAAGCTTTTAAAGAATGCTTCTAACAACTTCAAACAAAACCAATGATTTATGAAACAGATTTTATGTACACTTCTATTACTGTTGTGTTTTCAGCAGTATGGATCAACACAGATTTCTTACACAGGGTGTAATGGTTCTATAGCAGCAGGGTATCCTATAACCTTAAACCTTGCAGGAACTGTTGGAACTAGAAACACTTATGTAAACACGTTGCCAGGGACTCCTTGTAGTGCAGGTACCTGTGCTTTTAGAGTTATTTGGACTGGCACCCAATGGGAGATACAGTTGAGTACCAATGGCGGTGCTTCTTACCCTAATGTATTATATGCTAACACAACCGCTTCTTTTCCCGATCCACCTGATTTGACTTTAGGAACATGGGTTGCACAAGGTCCTTGTGGTGGTCAAGCTTTAACAACTTGGACTGGAAATGTACAAAGTACGGTATCATCAGGAGGTCCAGAAATAGATTTGATTGGTAATAGTGTTTCTATCGCAGATGGAGATGCCACGCCAAGTACAACAGACGATACGGATTTTGGTAATGTCAATTTAGGAGGCAATGATGTGCATACCTTTACAATCGACAATACAGCAGGAACGGCTGCGTTAAATGTTAGTACAATAACCGTGACGGGGACGCATTCAGGAGATTTTGTCGTAGGAGGTATCACCTTGCCAGCAGTTGTGGCGGCAGGAGGAAGTACAACCTTTACGATAACCTTTACTCCCGCAACAGCAGGTCTTAGAACGGCTACCGTAACGGTTAATAGTGATGATGCAGATGAAGCTGCTTATGACTATGCGGTACAAGGAACGGGAATTGCAGCTCCAGAAATAGATTTGATTGGTAATAGTGTTTCTATCGCAGATGGAGATGTCACGCCAAGTACAACAGACGATACGGATTTTGGTAACGTCAATTTAGGAAGCAATGATGTACATACCTTTACAATAGACAATGCAGCAGGAACGGCTACGTTAAATGTTGCTTCTATTGCTGTGTCTGGGACGCATTCAGGAGATTTTGTCGTAGGAGGTATCACCTTGCCAGCAGCCGTGGCAGCAGGAGCCAGTACAACCTTTACGGTAACGTTTACCCCCGCAGCAGCAGGTCTTAGAACGGCTACCGTAACGGTTAATAGTGATGATGCAGATGAAGCTGCTTACGACTATGCGGTACAAGGAACGGGAATTGCGAATCCAGAAATAGATTTGATTGGTAATAGTGTTTCTATTGTAGATGGAGATGCCACACCAAGCACAACAGACGATACGGATTTTGGAAGCGTAACGACAGGTAATAATGATGTGCATACTTTTACAATTGATAACACAGCAGGGACAGGTACGTTGAATGTTGCTTCTATTGCCATGTCAGGAACCCATTCAGGAGATTTTGTAATAGGAGGGATAACGCTTCCTGCTAATATAACAGCGGGAGCTACAGCAACTTTTACGGTAACGTTTACACCTGGAGCAGTTGGTGTTCGAGATGCTACCGTTACGGTGAATAATAACGATGCCAATGAAGCAGCTTATGATTTTGCTGTACGTGGTACAGGCGTTGCAACGATTGCCATTACAGAATGGATAACCAATCCTAGTGGGAATGATGCTACGGATGAATGGGTTGAATTATATAATTTTGGTGCTAGTCCTGTAGATATTCAAAATTGGAGAATACAGGATGAGGATGTAGACAACGATTTAATTACGACGAATAGCTTTGTTATTCCTGCTGGAGGATATGTGATTATTGCTAAGAACAAAGCAGCTTTTCAGACGCAATGGCTTGGCGGTTGTCCTAGTATGAATGTTTTTGAAGTTGCTGGTTTAACCTTATCAAATGGTACAGACGAAATTATTATCAGAGATGCTAGCAATAATATAGTTTGGTCGGTTGCTTATCAAAATGATGATGCATCAGGAATTGCTGCTCATTATACGGATGCCCCTACATTTACAAATTCTATTTGGGGATCAAAAGCTAGCCCAGGAGTTGATCGTACAGGGAATGATCCTGCTACGGGGACATTGGGCTACGAAAATAACAATACAACCGCTGATCCTAATGTTATGACATCTACAACAGGTGATATGGGAAGTCCTTTTGATGGTACCTATACCGCTCCAACTAAAGATATTGTACGAGGGGATGTTTTGGATTTTGATGGTACTGATGATTTTATAACTGCTGGTAATCCTGCTGCTTTGAATATAACCACAAATATCACTTTGGAAGCTTGGGTGAAAGTGGATAATGTGACTGGAGATCAAAAAATTATTACCAAATTTGGAGATGTGGCTTTTGATGATTCCTATTCTCTACAATTAATTAATGGAGAGCCTAATTTCCATCTAGATTTGGGGGCAGGTTGGCAGGTCTGTGGAGCAGGTAGCTCAATTAGCGTTGGATTGTGGTACCATATTGTAGGTACTTATGATGGAACGAATATGAAGATTTATGTCAATGGTATTGAGCGAAACTCTATTGCTCAAACTGGTGTTATAGATGTTAGTACTTCTACTGTTAAGATTGGAGCATGGGCAGGAGGAAATTATCTGAATGGACAAATGGATGAAGTTCGTATATGGTCTACTGCTCGTACTGCAACTGAAATTCGTGAAAATATGCATCTGACCCTAAAAGATTGCCCTGCGGGCTTAGTTGCTTATTACCAAATGAATGATGGGACAGGCTCTAGTACCTTAGCAGATCATTCGGGGCAAGGCAATAATGGTACCTTAACCAATATGGATCCTGCAACCGACTGGGTAACTTCTAATGTGAATGTTGGAAATGATGCAGGTGGAACTTCTAATAGCCAAACGATTAATGTTCTAGCAGGGGTAAGTACCCATGCCTTTACCAATGCTAATGCAAGCTTAGATTTCTTGGCTCATTCTGGTGCGGAGGATTTTACGGTTACTTATCAAGCATTTGCTCCCAATGCAATTGGAGGGGTTAGTGGAACAACTATCATTCAAAATCCAATGTGGACGGTGAATAAGTCCTTGGCAACAGAAACTCAATTGGTTAATTATACCTTTACGTTCCCTGCGGCTACTTTTACCAGTACAGACCCTACTAAATACAGCTTATATTATCGTACCGCAAGCAGTGGAGCCATTTGGACAAAAATTGCTACAGCACAGAGCATAACAGCTACGACGGCTAGATTTACCAAAATTAGTTTGACAGGACAGTTTATGGTGGTACAGGAGTCTGAAAATGAAATTTCTGATGTGCGTGGTAATATGTATAATTTTGATGGTGTTGATGATCGGATTGATTTGGGAGCCGCTTTATTGCCAACTACAGGCGTTCAAGATTTTAGTATTAGTGCTTGGATAAAAACGACAACCAATGATGGAGGAATTATCACACAATATCAGAGCTCATCAAACTCGATAAGATTTGGGCTTAGAACAACAACTGGTGAGTTGGTTTATTGGAAAGCTGGAGTAATAGCAGCAACATCGACAGGAGCCAATATAAATGATGGTAATTGGCATCATATAGCCATTACACGTGCTAGTACAGGAGCAATAAACTTATATATAGATGGTGTTGTGAATGGAACAGGTAGTGATGCTAATGCTATTCAAAATGCTAATACGGTAATTGGAAATTTTGGTCTTACAACCAATGTAGCTTATGGAGGAGGTCTTGATGAGGTACGCATTTGGAGTACCGTTAGGACAGAAGCTGAAATTCGTGAAAACATGCATTTGACTCTTAAAGGAAATGAAACAGGATTAGTAGCCTATTATCAGTTTAATAATGATGATCCTGCTGGTACAGCAGGTGGGGTGAAGGATGCATTGGGAACGAATAATGGAACGACTATAAATGTAGCAGCAGCAGATTATATGCCTTCTGAGGTAGCTGTAGCTGGTGGTACGTCTGATCGGGTTACTATTGGAGCAGGGGGCTTATATAATTTCCCTAATACAAGTGTTTCTATCGAATTTGGTGCAAATACACCCAATGGAGAAATTGTTATTTCTAGATTAGAAACAGAAAAACCACATGGTTGGGAGGCTATCGGAACGGATGTAGACAATGAATATTTTGTAGTGAAAAACTATGGTACCAATATGACATTCGATCCATTGGTAGATATTACTTTTAATCGTTTAAGTTATGTATCTCCTTTAGATGCTGGATTGGCACAGGCAAGTTCTCCTTTACAATTGTACAAACGTGCTGACAATGCCTTTGGACCAACGTGGGGTACTTCTTTTGGCGGTGCCGATAATGCAAGTGCAGGAACCAATGCCATGATTAGCTATAATGCAACCAATAATATCAATAGTTTCTCGCAAATTGTATTAGCAAACAATAATTCTAATTCTGATTTGCCAGTAGAATTGATGCGTTTTGAAGCGGATCGATTAAATGCTGATAAAGTTAAATTAAGCTGGTCAACAGCAACCGAAATCAATAACCAAGGTTTCTTTATTGAAAGAATGTTGGCAACAGAAACAGAATTTAAGGAAGTTGGCTATCTTGAAGGTCTTGGAAATACAGTCAGCATTACCAACTATCAATTGGTAGATGAGAATAGCTATTCTGGGGTTAGTTATTATCGCCTCAGACAGGTTGATTTTGATGGAACCATTACTTATTCAAAAATTAAAGCAGTAGAAGGAAAAAGCATCAAAAACAATAATAACATTGATGCATTTATCTATCCTAATCCTGTTTATAGTGAATTAAATGTTCGTTTTAATGAATTGCCAAGGAATACAGCATCTGCCAAAGTTGAAATTAGAACGGTAACAGGACAAGTAATGCAAGCATTTAGTGTTGGTGTACAAGCTTATCAAACCTTAGAAATTGAGGTTGATCAATTGGCTCCTGCTGTGTATATTCTTTCTATCGAATTGGATAATAAAGAGCGTATTATACAAGAATTTATCAAACAGTAATGAATGAATTATAGAGACTTAGGGCTCTTAATATAACGTTATAAAGTAGTGACACTAAATCGTGTTGCTACTTTTTTTTTACTAAGTGGGGAGTGCGATGGTGCCGAAAAGAAATATTACTTTATTTTTTATGTTAAATTTTATCACTTCTTTGTGATTAAGGATTTGATAATTAAATGTTTATTGAATCAATTAACTTGTTTTATTGCCACAAAGCTATTTTTTTAATTTGATTTGGGGGATTAATTGCCCTAAATTTAAAGTTGTCTCGAATTATGAGAATTGCTTTATAAATTAAAAAATACCTAAAAATGAATTGCACTAAATTTACAGTTCAAAACTATTATTTACTAACTATATTCTGTTTTATAATGAGTCATAATGCTATGGCTCAGTCATTTGAATGGGTTGTTGCAATGGGGAGCAATAGGATGGATATGGGAAATGATATTGCTGTTGATGCTATCGGAAATGTTTATGCTACTGGTTATTTTCATGAAACAATAGATGCTGATCCAACCAGCGGAACAACAAATTTAACAGCTAATGGGGGGAGTGATATATTTATCCAGAAATTAGATGCAACAGGCAACTTACTCTGGGCAAAAAATGTTGGTGGCTCAGGTTGGGATATCGGTGAGGCTATAGCCGTTGATCAGCAGGGAGCTGTTTATATTACAGGAACCTTTAGAGATACGGTCGATTTTGATCCTAGTGCCAATACGTTTCCTTTAATATCTAAAGGAGCGGTTGACATCTTTGTCTTGAAGCTAGATGCAGCAGGTAACTTTATTTGGGCAAAATCAATGGGGGGAAGTTCTTATGATAATGGGAGATCTATTGTTGTGGACCATTCCAATAATATTTATATAGCTGGTAACTTTAAAGGAACAACAGATTTTGATCCTGATGCAGGAGTTTTTAATTTATCTTCTCCTTCTTATAGTGCATTTGTATTAAAACTAAATCCTAACGGCCATTTAATATGGGTAAAAAATATGGAAGGAACGAATGACAGTGATGCTAATGATATTGATGTGGATGCAGGAGGAAATATCTATACGTCGGGGTATTTTATAGGGACAATAGATCTTGACCCTAATAGCGGAGTGAACAATGTGAATACAGTAGGGGGATATGATGGATTTGTACAAAAATTGGACACTGCAGGCAATTTAGTTTGGGGGAATAGCATTGGTGGAATAGATGACGATAGAGCGAATGGAATTATTGTAGATGGAGCTAATAACATCTATACAACGGGATATTTTGCGGGGACGGTCGATTTTGACCCTGGAGCGGGAGTTACCAATTTATCTACAGTAAGCAGTGGGTCTGGGATATTTATTCAAAAATTAAATCCTAACGGCAATCTGATATGGGCAAAAAATATGGGCGGCTATGGAAGTAGTTGGGGCAGTGATTTTGCAATAGACGCTTCAGATAACCTATATCTAACAGGAGCGTTTAGTAGTACAGTAGATTTTGACCCGAATGGAGGAACGACAAACTTGACGGCTACATACTTTGATGTTTTTACTCAAAAATTGGACAGTATGGGCAATTTGGTCTGGGTGAAGGGCATAGGCGGAAATAATTACGATACTGGAAAAGGAATTGCTGTAGATGGGAATGGTGGAGTTTATACGATTGGAGGGTTTAAATACACTGTAGATTTTGACCCTGGAGTGGGAGTGGTCAATAGAACTGCTGTTGACAATTTTGATATTTTTATCCAAAAATTAAACACGAGTACCAATCTAAATAATCAAAAAATACCATTGTCTACGACTCGTGTTTATCCTAATCCATCAAAGGAATGGGTAACGATAAAGTCTAATGATTTAATAGGGGCTTCGCTTCGAGTATTGAATCTAAGTGGTCAAACTATTTTTACTCAAAAACACCTTACAACCAATCAATACCAGTTGGAATTAAAAGAAGGAGCAGGCGTTTATATCGTAGAAGTTATTTATGAAAATAGGATAGAAAGAATCAAACTAGTTAAAAAGGAGTAAGGTAGATTATTTTCCTTGACCTTCAAAAAAAATTGCATTTTCGCCTATACACCCCTATTATTTCATGAGTGCTGTGCAGTTCGTAATAACTTCTAATAAATTAATAGAATAAAAATTTTATTTTTAAGTTGTCGCAACTATGCGACAACTTTTTTTTATTCACGATAACATCAAACAATGCCTCGATTAGTAATACCTGGTGGTTCTGGTTATCTAGGACTCCAATTAGCGCAGTATTTTAGTACAAAAGGCTGGGAGGTCTTTGTATTGTCTCGTCGTTATTACCCTCCTCAGGGAAGTATTCAATTTTTAGAATGGGATGGCAAAACTTTAGGCGATTGGGCTAAGGTGATGGAAGGAGCAGATGTTGTTGTTAATATGGCAGGACGAACGGTGAATTGCCGTTATAATGCCACCAACAAAAAACAAATTTTAGATTCGAGAATCGATTCAACCCGTATCATAGGAAAAGCAATTGCTCAAGCAGCAAATCCTCCCAAGTTGTGGCTCAACTCTAGTTCTGCAACTATTTATCAAGATACAAGGGGAGCGATACCCGCCAATGATGAGTACAATGGAAAGATAGGAACAGATTTTTCTATGAATATTTGCAAAGCTTGGGAAAAAGAATTTATGGCAGCAGTAACCCCTTCTGTGCGAAAAATAGCCCTCAGAACGGCTATTGTAATCGGAAAAGAACCTGGTGGAGCAATGGAATATTTGATTAATTTAACAAAATTTTGGTTAGGAGGAACACAGGGGAGTGGGCAACAGTTTATTAGCTGGGTACATTTAAGTGACTTTATAAGAGTGGTAGATTTTTTGATTGGCAAAGAACATATTTCTGGAATTATTAATGTTGCTGCACCTCAGCCCGTAACCAATCAATCTTTTATGGCAGAACTTCGTAAGGCAATTGGACGTTCTTGGGGCTTGCCGATGCCTAAGGTATTGTTAGAATTAGGTGCTGTATTTCTTGGTACTCAGACAGAGTTGGTGCTCAAAAGCAGAAAGGTTGTATCAACTAGATTGAAGGAAGAGGGCTTTCAGTTTGAATATGAGAGGATAGAAGATGCTTTTAAAGAAATTTGCACCCCTTAATGGATTTCGATAGGTTTTTAGCTCTGCTATTGCTTAAATATTAATTGGTAGTAAGTAACTACGCAGAATTGATTATGCGTAGTTACTTAAGTTGTACAACTTTTTATTATTCATCTTTTAGTTGAGCCAATTGTTTCATGCGAACATAAGTATAAGCCTGATCAGAAGCATTAGCCCTTATCCAATTGTTACCTTTTAAAATTTGTATGTTTTCAAATTTTGTTTTGTCAGGAAACTTCCACCTTCTTTGCCCAACGCCATCTCCACCATCTCCTAAATCGCTCGAACTACCCGACTCAACCGTTGTAAATTCAAGGACATTGCTGTTTTCTATTTCATCTACATCAATAATGATTCGCACATGATAAGTACTGGTGCCTTTACGTTTATAATTGACCATCATATCACCAGCACGAAGTTGTTTGGGACTAGCAACCTTAGGGTGTTGTTGAATTCCTGCTGTATTGGTAATTTTAACTTCTTCTCCTCTTTGACTTAATTTGGGGCGTTCCATATCTCCATCCAATAAAAAATTGGCGGCTTGAACGGCCAACCCAGAACAATCTGTGCTTACGCCATAGGTCGATAAAAATTCATGTAGTCCTTGAGAAGTTTTATCTTTAATCAAATTTTTAGCGATGCATTTTTCGAGAAATGTTTCAATTTGTGCAGGGGTAGCTTTCCCAACACCACCGCCAAAACCTAACCCAAGAATAACTCTTTTTACCTTTGGGTTTGCTTTTCGAGCAGCAAGAACTCTTTTTAAGCGTTTACCAATATTGATGTGATAGGGTGGGCGAACAGAGACAAATTCACCAGGATTAACTTCTATTTGAATTCCTGTAAATACTTTGGTAAATTCTGCCATTTTTTTCTCCAAGGGAGATTCTGCGCCACCAATAATACCATCTTCTGTTTTAGGCATGGTTGGTTTTAGATCCCCTACTAGATACTTTAATGTGTTGCCATTTACATCAATTCTAGAATCTTGATTTTGTATACTTCCAGCAAATCGATATTGGAATTTTCGAATGGCTTGAACGGTTTTGTCGTCCATTTTTCCATCTACAGGAATTGCATAACCCCAGTTTTCTTTTAGTATTTTTTGGATTGCTTGTACATCTTCCAATGCGTTGACGCCACCTAATCCAACCGATTGCTGGATCAAAGCAGTACTTTTTCTAGTCGGGAGTTGGCTAGAATCTGCCCCTTTTTCAGCATCAGTGGTAGCAGATTTATTGAGATGTTTCCAAGTGATGCCATTGGGTTCTATAATGCCATCAAGATTTTTAAAATTAAGGCTTTTTTGAAAATTTCGAATTGCTTTTATTGTTTTTAGACCACATTTACCGTTTGTTTTTAAGCCCAGCAATTTCTGAACGAGAACCACATCGTCTAGGTTGTTGACGCCATTTTTGCCAACAGAATTTTTAAGTGTAGTAGAGGTAGGTGTTAATAAAGTATCATCATCGTTAGAATTATTTTCGCTATCGTCAATTGGGCTTGCTTTTTTTACCAAATTTTTCCAAGTAATACCATTGGGTTCTATCAGCCCATCCGTTTTTTTAAACCCTAGTCTTCGTTGAAAAAGGCGGATTGCTAGATTGGTTTTGACACCACAGTCTCCATCTACTTTTATCCCCAACAATTCCTGAACAACTAATACATCCTTATAATTATTAACCCCACCTTTGCCTACTGAATGTTGAATTGTTTTACTGGGAGCACTCGTAGAAGCGATAGTTTTTAGAGAAGATTCAAGTTTAGTTAGTTTTTTGGCAAGATCGTTATGTTTGGAGGTGTCATGAGGGTTGTTGTGGATAGCTATAAATTTGTGTATTTCTGCTTGCAAATCAGCGATTTTAGAGAAAAAATCCATAATAAATTATTTTAGTGAGGTAGATATAGAATATCATTACAAACTAAGCATTTTTTTTGAATTAAACAAGCAAAAAAGACTTATAGTCACTATCTTAAAGAAGAATTAAACAATTCTAAACAATAGACCTGATCACCAAACAAAATTCATACAATAATTGAGTTGCACAAACCTCGTTTTGTGATCAGGTTTAGCAGTTATTTGGCAACTGGTTGATAGATGTCAAAACTTTCAAAGGGGATCAACTTGGTTTGTTGGTTAGCCTTTGCTGTTGTTGCAGGATTAGCCGCTTCAAAGGTTTCGGTTCCATCTTCATATAAGAACCAAGCTTTCTTTTCTTTATTATAATAAAACGTAGTAACCCTAGACCAACGCAATTGACTGCCGCCATAATATTCAAAAGAAACAAAGTGCTTATTAATTGCAATTCCATTAAATGGGTCTTCCATTTGTCCTCCACAGTCAATGCAATAAACAGCGTTGTCATTTCTAGCGACCAATTGCAAAGAGCCTTGTTCGTCACCTGCTAAAAATAATAAAGGACGAGGACTTGGATTGTCATTGGCATAATCAGATATTTCTTCTTCCTGCTTATTTTTTAGAACTAGGACGACATCTTCAAAACCATCGCTATTAAAATCCAATTTTTTTTCTGCTAGAATTTCGTGCCCGTCCAATATAAAAGATGCTGTAGTTAACTGCTCTTTTACTGGCGCTGGGGCAGGAGCAACGGTTGTAGAGTCTGTATCAATGGCAGTGCTCTTAGAAGAAGCGGTGTCAGAATTACAAGAAAATAGGAGAAGCAGTAAGCTAGAGAACAAAAGATGTTTCATTGTGTGTTTGTTGTTTATAGAATGTTAGATAGAAGAATTTTTTATAAAAGAAAACCCATCAAAAGCCTGATTAATAGATTTTGATGGGTTGGTTATCCTTATGATTAATAACTACAAAAGAATTTTAGAGAATCGTTCATAAGCTCGTTCAAGCTTAATATCATATTTATTTTCAGCATAAGCAGGACCATTGTAGCCCTTGGCTAATGCAGCCCAGTTTTTGGACTCTCCTCGTACATGTCTAAGCAGGTTGTTGTCTTTTAGAAAACCCATTAAACCACCTAGTTGATTAGCGCCAGGTTTATACATGGCCTCTACAAAAGATTCTACATCAGAATAGCCTGCACTAGCATGATTAAAGCCCATGATTTGGAACTCTCCCCAAGACGCTGATTTTAAAGCAGCAATTTTATCAATTTTTTCAGCCAATGCTAGGCGATCATACTCTTTGACACCAAATTTATAATTGGCTTTTGTCCATTTAGAGTAAATGATGTTCTCGTTTCCAGGGCGCAGAGCAGCGGGATCTTTGCCCGCCTTTTTAAGTTCTCGCCAGAAGATGTGCCCTTCAAATAAAATCTTTGGACGACCATCTGCTAAGAAACCATTTCCACCTGATTCGACAGCTTGAATAGCCAAAATAACAGCAGGTTCAATATCAAATTTTTTGGCAACTTTATATATTCCTCCTCTGATACGACCAATTCCGAGTAAAGTATTCCAAGTTTTTCCATTAGGATCGATACGCCCATCAGGGTTTCGTGACCCTACATACTCTTTTTGGAACCTTTTAATGGCGCTTATTAGACGGACAGTTACAGTAGAGCTTTCCTCTAATTTTAAATTAAATTTGATTAGCAATTTATGAACAAGAAGCACATCTTCAGGAAGATTAGCCCCCTTGTGCCCAACTGATTTTGTAATTTTACTAGTAACACTTAATTCCTCAGGAATAGGTTCGTCACCTGTACTGACCGTTTGTTGATCTAATCTATGATCATCTTTGTCTTTATTCAGTTTTTCCCAAGTAAAGCTATTCGGTTCGATGAGACCACTGAAGTCAGGAAGCCCAATAATACTTTGGAAATTTTTGATGGCTTTGATGGTAGAAGGACCAGCATCACCATCGACTTTTAGAGAAGCTCCATGGTTGTTGAGCAATTGTTGAACAACTTTTACATCATCAATATTATTGTCTCCATTTTTTCCAACACTACCTTTAATGTTAGTTGTAGTGACAGAGGTAGAAGACGTTTCTTCAGAAGAAGTAGAAGTTTCGGGACTTCTAGAAGACGTTTCTTCAGTAGTGTTTGACTTTTCAGTAGGTTTAGCGGTTTCTTGGTTTTTCTTAACCGCTTTTTGGGTTAAATGTCCCCAAGTAAAGCCATTGGGATCAACACGTCCATCAGGATTTTTAGTGCCGAGTTTAGCTTGAAAAGCTTTGATGGCTTTGATGGTAGAAGGACCAGCATCTCCATCAACAGTTAGAGAGGCTCCATGGTCGTTGAGCAATTGTTGAACGACTTTTACATCGTCAACATTGTTGTCTCCATTTTTGCCAACGGATTTATTAATGGTTTGAGTAGTAGGAGTCGTATCATTTGTTGTTGGAGTAGTAGAGGAGTTATCTGTTGTATTGGAGGATGAAGCGGTTAGATGTCCCCAAGTAAAGCCATTGGGATCAACACGCCCATCAGGATTTTTAGTGCCGAGCTTAGCTTGAAAAGCTTTGATAGCTTTGATGGTAGAAGGCCCAGCATCACCATCGACTTTTAGAGAAGCTCCATGGTTGTTGAGCAATTGTTGAACAACTTTTACATCATCAACTTTATTCGTTCCTTTTTCACCAACAGAAGCATCTATCTTATTGTTTGGAGTTGGGGTAACGTCTCTTCCTCCTTTTAGGGTTTGATCAAGGCTATTTAATTGATCAGCAATTTCATTGAATTTAGAGGTGTCATGGGGGTTGTTGTGAACTTGCATAAATTGGCGAATTGCCTTTCTAAGTTCAATGACTTTTTTAGAGAAATCCATTGTATAAGAATTTTTGGTGTGATAGATTGATAGTAAAAAATCGAAACAATTTAAGAATTTTTTTTGAATTAAACAAACGAAAAAGAATTCTTCTCTATAAAGCAATCTATTCCAAAGCAAGATTTTAAGCTTGATAACCAATCGATATTCTATTATAGTTTATTGTTATACATTGGATAAGGAGAAAAAAAGAAGCCCCTTTAGCAAATTTTGCTAAAGGGGCTGATATATTTTAAGTCATCTAAACTTAGATTTCTTACATCATTCCAGGCATTCCACCAGGCATTCCACCAGGCATTCCTGCAGGAGCATCTTCAGAAGGAATATCATTGATTACACATTCGGTAGTCAAGATCATACTAGCAATAGAACCTGCATTTTCAAGTGCTACACGAGAAACTTTAGTAGGATCAATAACACCAGCAGCTTTTAAATCTTCAAAAGTTTCTGTACGAGCATTGAATCCGAAAGGACCTTCGCCTTCACGTACTTTCATTACTACAACAGAACCTTCTAGTCCAGCATTGTTAACGATGGTACGCAATGGCAATTCTAATGAAATACGTACAATATTAATACCTGTGTTTTCATCATCGTTAAGCCCTTCAAAGCTTTCTAGTGCATCAATAGCACGAACCAATGCCACACCACCACCTGCAACAATACCTTCTTCTACAGCAGCACGAGTAGCATGCAACGCATCATCAACACGGTCTTTTTTCTCTTTCATTTCAACTTCAGTAGAAGCACCTACATAAAGAACAGCAACACCACCTGATAATTTAGCCAAACGCTCTTGAAGTTTTTCTCTATCGTAATCAGAAGTTGTATTTTTGATTTGGTTGGTAATCTCAGAAATACGAGCCGATACATTTTCTTTTGCACCTACACCATTAACGATAATCGTATTGTCTTTGTCAATGGTTACACGCTCACAGCTTCCCAAGTGCTCTAGCTCAACTGCTTCTAAGCTATGTCCTGTTTCTTCAGCAATTAGAGTACCACCTGTTAGGATAGCAATATCTTGAAGCATTGCTTTACGACGATCTCCAAAACCAGGAGCTTTAACAGCAGCTACTTTCAATCCTAAACGAAGACGGTTAACCACCAAAGTACTCAATGCTTGACTTTCTACATCTTCAGCAATGATCAATAATGGACGACCTGCACCGTGTGCTTTCTCAAGAACAGGTACAATAGATTGGATGTTTGAGATTTTTTTGTCGTGGATTAGAATAAATGGATTTTCGAATTCTGCCTCCATTGACTCAGGGTTGGTAACAAAGTAAGGAGATAAATAACCTCTGTCGAATTGCATACCAATTACTTTTTCAACATAAGTTTCACGTCCTTTTGCCTCTTCTACGGTGATAACACCATTGATGGTTACAGCCTCCATTGCATCAGCAATCAAAGTACCAATCTCAGCATCACCATTAGCCGAAATAGAAGCTACTTGTTTGATTTTTTCAAAATCACTACCAATGATTTCAGAAGTTTCTTTTAGGTGTGTAATAACTTTATTAACTGCTTTGTCAATTCCACGTTTCAAATCCATTGGATTGGCTCCAGCAGCAACGCTTTTAAGACCAGCGTTTACGATAGATTGTGCAAGAACGGTAGCTGTAGTTGTACCATCTCCTGCTAGGTCAGCAGTTTTGGCAGCTACTTCTTTTACCATTTGAGCTCCCATGTTAGCGATAGGATCTTCCAATTCTACTTCTTTGGCAACAGAAACACCATCTTTAGTGATGTGAGGAGCACCAAAACTTTTTTGAAGAACAACATTACGTCCTTTAGGTCCTAACGTTACTTTTACGGCATCTGCAAGGGCATTAACACCTTCTTGTAATTTGTTGCGAGCATCTGTGCTGAAGCTAATATTTTTAGCCATTTTTATATTAAGTTTTTACTTTTAATAATAAATACCTTGTGCCTTTATTCTAACCAACAATGATTATTTAATGAATTATAGTTTTAATAATTCATTAAATAAACTGGTATCACAAAGTATTGAATAATGAATGATATAAAAACAGGTAAGGAGGCAAAATTAAGTTGCGATTTACCTGCAAGTAGAGATTAGTCCAAAATGAGAAGAATATCGTCTTCTTTCATAATCAAGAAATCTTCTCCATTGTGAGATACTTCTTGACCTGAATATTTACCATACAAAACTACATCATCTATCTTTACCGTCATGGCTCTGTCTTCTTTACCAGGACCAACAGCTATAACTGTTCCACGTTGTGGCTTCTCTTTAGCTGTGTCTGGTATAATGATACCACCTTTAGTTGTTTCTTCTGCAGCTGCAGGTTTTACCAAGACTCTATCATTAATTGGTCTCATAGTAAGTTGTTTGTTTTTTAGATTAAAAAAAAAATTAAAACAATATTTTTTAATACGTCGCTGCTTTTTATGTTTTTGAACAGCTAAAACATAAAAAGCATCTTGTATCAATTTTTACATTAATGATTTCCTATAATCATGTCCTATGCCAAGTACTATTTTATGTCTTTCTGTCATATTTGGTGAGTAGTTGGCGACGTCATGTGTTATTTTGGCAGTAGCAAATTTATTTTTTTTACTCTGTGGAACAATTTGTCATTATAGGAGTATAATGCTGCTACAAGAAACCTTATTAAAACATCAAAACTATTTATTTTGACAGAGGATTTTAAACAAGAAAAAGAAAGCTTATTCGCTTTAGTTGCCACAGGCGATGAAAATAATGTTGACATTGCTATTGAGATCATGAAAGGAAATTCGGCATTGAGGGAAGCATTAATTGAAGAGGGGCATCATTTGGTGGAACAAAATTGGGCTAGCAGGACGATTAGAGGGCTGATGAGAGCAGCAGAAGTATTTAATGAACTCTATCAGCAATTAAAAACACGCTATGCTTTTTTTTTAATATTAGAATCAAAAAGCTATAGACAGGTCAAAGAAAATAAAATCCAGCAACTTTTAAATGCTTTATTAAGAGCAACAGATAATTTATCGAATGCTCGAATATACCACAATTATAGTGCTTGGGATTTATCAAAATTAGAGCAAGAAATTTTAGGAACCATTCCCCTAAAATCACTAAACTTAGAAGAGGAGTATTTGAATGTATTGCCAGAATGGGTTGGTTATCTAACTCAATTGGAGGAGCTTCGATTAAAAAAGAATTTATTAAAACAGTTGCCTTCTAGTATTACAAACCTTATTCATCTAACTAAATTAGATTTAGAACACAATTTACTAGAAGTTTTGCCTGAAAATATTGGTTGTTTGACCAAGTTAGATTGTTTAGAATTAAGCAGAAATAATTTAACCCATCTACCAGAGTCTATGGGAATGCTTGAGCGTTTAACTCGTTTAAATTTAGAATATAACCAGTTGGAACGCCTACCGCTCTCTATTGCTCAAATGCAACAATTAACTCAATTGGATTTGTCTGACAATCAGTTGACCCAATTGCCTGAAAATATTGATGCTTTTCAATGTTTAATAGAGTTAGATGTTCGCAATAACCAACTTCAAAAATTGCCTGATGCGCTCCAAAACCTAGTTACGCTTCAGGTCTTGCGTTTGTCCAATAATCAACTAACCGATTTACCGCAATGGGTGAGCGAACTTCAAGAACTAAAAAAATTATACCTTTCAAACAACCAGTTGGCAACTTTACCCTTGGTCATTAGCAACCTGCCTAAACTCAAACGGCTGTATTTGCACAACAACCAGTTAACTACTTTGCCTACTGATATTGGAAAATTATCGGCTTTAAATTATATTGATTTAGATGAAAATGAGATCCAATCTTTGCCCGATTCATTGGGGGATTTGTTAGAACTAAAGGAAATTCGTTTGTTCAATAACCCCATCCAAAAATTACCAAAAGTTTTGAAGCAATTGCCCAAATTTAAAGAAATCATGTTGGGTGAAACACCGATAGGTATCGCACATGGGGTAGAGGTGGTACGAGGTCGAGAACAAGTACTAGAATTATTGGAAAAGGTCTAGTTAATTGCCATTGACAAAAGTCTAGGGTCTATAGGCTGATGGAATTCGTTCTAGAATTCCATCAGCATAAGTATCGTATAACTTCAATTCATCCAAATGTACATAACCAATATGGCAACCACAAGTAGCATTGCTGCATAGACGAGGGGCTAAAATGGAAGAAACATCATCTTTATAAATATTTCCCAAGACCGTATTGATAAAATGGCAGCTACGAACATCTCCATTACCATCCACCGTGAAAGAACGGTATCCTGCTTGACAAGATTTTCCAAAACTATCGTGGTATTTGGTGTTGTATCGAAAAAGGGGATCTACTTGTTCGATTCGTTGAATCTCTTCTTCTGTATAATAATCTACTACTCGTTTATAAGCATTGGCCCAAACGTAACGACTAGAATGAATTTTATCCCTCAGTTGTTCTAGTATATCCAATTCATTTTTAAAGGCAACAAAGCCCACACTATATTGAATGGCTAAGTCATCTAATTCTTGGCATTTGCCAACGAATTTATCCAAGCTAATTTGGCTAGGATGGAATGTCGTCCACAGGGCAAAAGCCTCTTTGTTTACCTTGTCCATCCAAGTTGTGGGACAAGAAAGGTTTGTTTGGATGCTAACTTTTTGAACCTGTGGTAGATGGCTTAACGTTGTCATTGCCTCTTGGTAATATTTGCGAATAAGCCCTTCTCCCCAAGGCGTGAATAAAATACTAATTTGTTCTGAACGGCTGCTTACCCAATCTACAAAATTTTGCAACCTTTTGGCATCATCTGCTAACTCTGAGCGAGTGTTTTTAGTTTTTGCAAAAGGACAATAAGAGCAACCATAGTTGCAGCTAGAGAGCGGACCACGATATAAAATAGACCATTTCATACAACGAATAAAGTTAAAAAGTGTGGGTTAAATCAGTTCAAATTTTTGCATCATTTCTTTTACGGAATTAGAGTACAGCCAAGGACCAATAACATCTGATAGTTCCAATCCTGCTGCATTAAGTTGTAATTGATGGGCTGCTTTTGGAGCTAAATCAAGGCTGTATAATTCTTCCAATTCAGGTACATCCTCTAGAGGGAGGCTGCCAAAAAAATTGTAATAGGCTTTAAAATCTAAATATGCTCCTTCTAGAAGTGACTTAATGATATAACGGCGTTTTTGTTCTTCTAACGAGAGATAAGTGCCATAGATAACCGATTGAAATTGTTCTTTGGTTTGCTGATTATAATCGTGTATGATATTTTTGACTCCTTTGCGACCAACAGCATATTCTGAGCTATAATGAAAATTTTTGGTATAAGAACGGGCTCCTACTCCTAGACCAACCATACCATCTTCTGGACTATTATAAGGAGGAGCTGGCATCTTGGCGGCTTTTTTATTTCTAAAAATGCGTAAGGTCACTTGTTCATATCCTTGACTTAGTAAAAAATCTCGACCAAAGCGGTATAAATTTAAGCGATGGTCATTCCATTCTTTTTCTTTTAGCCCCAGCCCTGTTAAAGGGCGAACATAAAGTGGATATAAAAAGATTTCTTCGGGCTGAAATGCAATGCTTTGCTCTAAGGAATATTGCCAAGATTGTTTGTTTTGTCCTGCCATTCCATAGATTAAGTCAATGTTCATTTCAGGGATGCCAGAATTTCGGATAATTTTTAATGCTTTTACAACTTCGGCAGTAGTTTGTGGTCGCCCCAAAGCTTTGGTTTCTTCCAGCAAAAAACTTTGAACACCAATACTAGCTCTAGAAATTCCTTGGGCTTTGAGCAAGGCTAATTTTTCTTTGCTAGCGGTTTTGGGAGACATCTCAATAGAAGAAGGGATGGCTGAAGTTTTTGCCCCCATAATGTCGTTAATAATAAAAAATAGGCGCTCTAAATCAGGAAGGCTTAAAAAGGTGGGCGTTCCACCACCAATTGCCAAGCGGTTAAAATTAGATGCCCCAAGAGCCTCTTTTACTTGAATGGCTTGGCGTTCTAAAGCTTGAATAAAAGGACTTTCATGCGTTGTTTTAGGGTTTGCCATGGTAAATAAATTGCAGAAACCACAGCGCATTTCACAAAAGGGAATATGCAGATAAAGGAAGAGTCGCTCTTTATTTTCATTGGCCCATACTTCTTTTAGGGATCGAGCTTCTTTTAGGGGGCGATAAGTTGATTTGTGAGGGTAAGAATAGGAATATCCTTGAAAATAATTATCGCTTATGATTGATTTTAATTTGGTCATATTCTATTTGATTCTTTGATCGTTTTTTGAGTAAGAAGTCTTGTGCAAAATTGAAAAATGCTATTGTTTTACGAGCACTTCTAAATAAGGAACTGTCCAAACATTGGGATGACCAATGCGATGCCCTGTATAGCCATCCTCCCCATAAGTTGTTCCATGATCGGCACAACAAATGACAAAAGTTTGTTGGCGTTGATTTAGTGCCTGCATAAGAATTGGAAGTTGGCGGTCAACATATTCCAAGGCAGCAGCATGGCTTTCGATCGTATCTTCTACAGCATTTTCTAAATAAAAGCAATTGGGTTGATGCAAAGCAGAGATATTAATAAATAAAAACACAGGATCTGGGTTTGCGGCTAATAATTCAGCTGCTTTTTCTAATTGGTATTGGGTAGAATTTTTTTCTGTAACGCCAAAAGATGGCGTCCAATAACTTTCTTCAAAAAAAGAAGGAAAAACTTTACTCAAAGGAGTTTGTTGGTTGAAAAATCCCACTCCACCAATACAAATGGTTTTAAATCCTTTTTGTTGAAATCCCTCCACAATGGTAGCCGCATCAAAGATACAAGTATCTTGAACAGCAGTTTCGCTGCCTGCAAATCGGGTGGCAAACAACCTAGGATGCTTAGCAGCTACAATGGGCGTTGGCAAAAAGCCTGCAAAAAAGGCATGATGGGCAGCGTAGGTAAAACTTCCTGGGCTATGGCGTTTTTCCCAGCCTTGAGGAGAAAGCCACTTCGAAAAATTAGGGAGTTTACCTGCTTCCCAAAGTTGCTGAGCTACATCATATCGCAAGGTATCTAAGGTGATAAAAACAACATCACTTTGGGCAACAATTTCATTCATATTATAAGACATAACCAAATCGCTGTTTTAGATGGGTAAATGAAAAATATTCTCTAAGATAAAGTCGGGTTTGATACTGGATGTCCAAGCCCTTTTGTGGCTAACCCAAGCTGTTTGAATGCCAACCTGAGCAGCTCCTAAAACATCATTAACAGGGTCATCTCCAATATAAAGCATTTGGTTAGCTGAAATTCCTTCTTGTTCCAGTATGAGCTCAAATAATCGTTTGTTGGGTTTGGAGAGTTGAAATTGTTGAGCGATATAAATGGCTTCTGTTGGAACAATGGCATCGAGTTTTGCTTGACGAATTTTACGACTTTGGTTGATGATCGAACCATTGGTCAAAATGCCTATTTTATAATTTTTTTGTAAGTGCAATAATTTAGCTTTTAGTTGAATAGAAATAGGAGGCACAAAATTACTGATATTGGTTTTGATATAATTCCAAAAATTTGTTTCATCCCACCCTTTGGGTTGATAGTGATGGATAAACCATTCGCAAAAATGAGCTCTAGTGGTATAACCATGTTGATCTTTTTTTTCAATTTCAAACTGTTCATTTCCAAAATAGTAATCTGGCATATTTTCGCCAAAAAAATGTTCCAAACAAGCTAAAAAGGCAGCATCTCTATTAATTAAAGTATTGTCTAAATCAAAAAAAATAGTTGTTATTCCAGTAAACATAATCAAGGTTGCTGTGAATGAAGTTTGGATAATTGCTTTATAATACTGCTTGGGTATACTTAGTTTATGTTGTTCGGTTGCTCAGTTTGTTTTGAAAAACTAAGGGTAGTGGAAGTAAACATTTACGAAATAATAGTAAAATCATTTTGTACCTGCTGGCAAAGATTAGATGCAAATTCTTGATTTCTATACAGCTCATGTCCTTGATATTCCAATATATTCGCTTTAAAATTCATTTGGTCAAACCATTGTTGAGAGGGCTTGTAAGGATCTTTTTTTCCAAAATAAAGCCTTGCTCTTTTTCCTAATGGCTGTTTTTGATAACGTAATCGAGTAGCTGATATGGCATAAAGATACGTTATGTTTAATCCTTTTAATCCTGCTTCCCAAGCAATAATGCCCCCTACACTAAATGCCAAAACAAATACATTTTGGGTTTCAAGTTGCACTAAGTTTTGAGCAGCAATTTTAATCCCACCATTAACAAACTGTTGATGTAAGTTTTCGGAGGCATAGACGGTTTTGTCTACCTGAGCTAATTCACAACTGTCGTAATAGTGGATGCTGAAGGTTGCTTGAAGCGATTTTGTATAATACTCAACCCATGTTGCTTTTTCTCGTCCCCACAAGTCAGATAAAATGATTAGCCTTGGTTTTATTGCCATTCCTTCATACTTGATAATGCCATTGAATAAGTGTCCTTGCCCTTGACCAATACATTGGGCAATAAATCGCCAAAGGCATTAGCCTCTAGGATGTAGCTCTTTTTGAGTGTATTGGATAGCATAACATCTAAGCCCGCATAGAGCGTATTCGGAAGACTAGCGAGCGCTTGTTCTGCCAAGGAGCAAAGAGATTTCCATCTGTCAGTTCCAAGTATTGCTTTTACCGTATCCAAATTGCCTCGCTGATTGCCCAAATGTAGGTTTGTCATAGGAGATTGGCTTTGTCGAACAACCGTGTGCTGTGCCTTATTGCCAATGACGACCATTCTCAAATCAAAAACGCCTTCGGGCAAGGAAGCCTTAGGAATCCATTGTTCAACAATCACTCCTTCTTTAGCCAAGTGATTAATTAAGTAAGCAATATCTTTGGTTTTGTGATACGTTCTAATTTTTAAAGAATTATAAAGTTTTGTTTGTTGTTGGTTGTGCACCAATTCGACAGAACTAATGGCTTGCTCTTGCACTCCTTTTTTTCGGTAAGCAATTACACCAGAGGCAGAAGAACCATGAATGGGTTTTATAAAAACCCTATTCCAGCCACGTTGAGCCATTTTTTGTTGCAAATCATCGTAATTTTGAACCGTATAGATAGCAGGCACAACAGAAATAGCCTGTTTTTGGAAATGTTGATGACAAGCAATTTTGTCAAACATCAAGCGAATTCCTTCAATACTATTCATTACTTTTAGAGCTGGATATTGCGCTAAATGTTGTTCAATTTGCTCCAAACAAAGCAAAAAGCCCAAATGTTGCTGTCTCATAAATTGAATCCGCCCTTTTTCAAAAACAAGTTGCCCTGCTGCTTTTGCAGAAATACGAGCCGCATTGGCAAGATTGGGGTGTTCGGCACCCAATTGCAAAAAATGGCGAGTCACTTCCATGTTTTCTCCAGGCGAATCAATTCTCAACGCATCACTTTTTGATAAAAAATGGCTTAAATCCACTTTTTGGCGCAACAAATCAAGATAAGAAACAACAAAAGGCGCAGCAAAACCTTGAGATTTTGCTGCTGCCATGAAAAATTGACAACGTCGATTTTCAGGATTCCCAATTAAGGTAAATTGCATAATTTTTTAAACTAAGCAGTATTGAATAGAAGTTATTACGAACTGCGCAGCACTCATGAAATAATAGAGTTGTACAGGAAAAAATAAATTTGCAGCCATACCATTTCATTATTTTATGAACTTACGTTTCGTAATAACTTCTGATATATAATACAGTTTGATTATTCAGAAACGGAGATGTAACGATCGTCCTCATCTGCATCAGGCGTTCGTTCTTTTAGGTCTACTTTTATTCCTAAATCTTCTAATTTTTCTGCCCAATCATCCGATATAAAATTATGATGCAAGTCTAGTTTTTTTAGGTTCTTGATGGCAGGATTATCAACCAATGCCTCTGCGCCCACATCACCGATAATTCCTCTCGAAAAATCCAATTCTTCAATACGATCTAAAATAGGATCACCTTTGAGTAATTTTGCTAAATCATCGGCAATTTCACTGTTTCTAAGCCCTAGATATTTAAGAGCAGGCAGATGATGCTCTGAAGTGCCTCTATAAGCAGCAACTACTTGCTCAGGACTAGCGTCAAAACCGTAGTAGTCAGATCCTAACCAAAGTTCTAAATGTTCTAAAGCGGGCAAATCTGCTTTGGAGAGTTCCTCATATACATTTTGGGAAAGTCCACCTGTTTGAATCACTAACTTTTTGAGTTTGTTGTGTTGGATCGTCCCAAAATTGAGACCATTACCGCCACGAACTTGATAGAATTCTAAATTGGGAAAAGCTGCCAAAATTGGAGCATGGCTGCCATTTTCAATCCAAGAAACTTCATTCTCCTCATAGGTAATATCCCCAAAAAAGATTCCTTTGATGTGTTGTAGTTTGTCTTTATTGTCTACTAATAATTGAATGATAGATTCAGGACCTTCGTCGTGTTCTGGTCCCCATTGCCCAATGACAAAACTATCTATTTCACTAATTTTAGGATCGTTAAAAAAGGCAGTTAACATATTGGGAACCTCATTTTCAGGACCATCATATTCTGTACGAAAACGGTAGGCTAGTTCTGTATTTTCGATACCTTTTTTTAGATCAAAATCAATTACTTTTCTTTTGTTGAAGTAAAATGCGTTTCTTGAAAATGTCATGCTATTTTAATTGAATGATAAATATAATTTGAGTAATAATATTTTTTGCCAAATGTATCAAAAAAGTTACATTAAGTCAAGTCTTTTAACAAATTATTTATAAGTAGTATTGTGCTGAATAATTTATTTTTTTTAGCCGTGTTAATGCACGAAAATTGTTGTACAACCTACTCAAGCGTTTATTCAACGCTTAATCTGTTAAGGCTTTTTGATTCTTTACAAAAAAATTAAAAAATTAGTGGACTACTATTACTTATAGTTTATATTTGATAATACTTCGTGAATTCTTAACCTTTTAGAAAAAAGCCCCTTTATGGTTTGGTATTAGGATACTTTTTAAGCGTTATGCAGTTGAGGATTAAAACTAAGTTAGCTGTTTTTAGCGTTTAGGTATCTGGGGGGGAATGGATTGCTAATTGCTTTTGCAGGATTAGCTGCACGGAGTTTTACGGAGTAATAACTTCCTAATATGGATAAATAATTTTTGATCCCAATGTATTATGCAAATAAGAGAAATATACCACCATCAACTTCAAGCTTATATTGATTCGGAAGAATACAAGCGTGCCAACTATATTGCGATTAGTAAACATAGAGCTTTATCACACCTTAAAAACCCTAGAGCTAAGGCGGATGATTTGGTGTTGGTTTTGATTTATGAGGGAGGAGAAATGGTGGCTTATTTAGGTGTTTTTGCAGACGATTTGCATTTTACGACAGGCATTGAGCACGTAGGTTGGCTAAGTTGTATGTGGGTCAATCCGATTATGAGAGGCAAAGGAATTGCAAAAAAATTAATTCATACTGTTTTTGAAGCATGGAGTTATAAAATTTTGGTTACAGAATTTACGCCTGCGGCAGAAGGTTTGTATAATCGAACAGGGCAGTTTATTGATTTGGCAAAGCCTAGAGGACTTAGAGGCTATCTTCGTCTAAATTTAGCTTATCTTCTTCCAAAAAAAGATCCCAAATGGAACAAATGGGCTCCTTTATTGAGTTGTATAGATGGACTATTTAACCTGCCCAATGCTTTGCGGTTGCAATTAAAAGCTGCTAGTTTTCTTAAATTAAAAGGAATTAACTTTGAGTATTTATCAGAATTGGATGATGAGACTTGGGCATTTATACAAAAAAATAAGCTGCCTGAATTAATGAATCGAGATCGAAAGGATTTGACTTGGCTGACTCGTAACCCTTGGTTGATTTCTTCTAAGTTAACCGATTACAATGCTAGTCGTTATCATTTTTCAGCAACAGATAGTTCTTTTAATTTTTTGAATGTAAAAATATATAATAGTAACTTGGAAGTTATTGGGTTCTTGATTTTAAGTATTCGAGGCAAAAATATGAAAGTTCCTTATGCTTATGTTCAAGAAGGGGCAGCAGATAAAGTATTGCAGGTAATTTATAAACATTTAATAGCGTTAAAACTAGATATGTTAACTGTTTTTCATCCTGTTTTGGTAAAACAAATAGCGAAGGGGAAAGCACCTTTTTTCTTGACAAGAAATTTTCAAAGGCATTATATTATAGGAAAAGTATTGGAAGACCAATTAGTAGCAACGCCTAATTTTGTGATTCAGGATGGAGATGCTGATGCAGCATTTACTTAGATATAATTAATAATTAGTGGCAAATAGATATAAATTAGAATATAGTGGTACTTGGATTACATTAGCTAGCAAACCCTTTGCAGGAGGAGGGGAGGGAAATTTGTACACCATTGTATCGCCTAAGGAATTAAGTGATTATGTTGCAAAAATTTATCATCCTCATAAACTCAGCAAGACTAGAGAAGAAAAAATTAATTATCTAGCTCAATATCCTCCTCTTAATTCTACAGACGATAGAACAACACATAATTCAGTCATTTGGGTAAAGGATGCCTTATATGACAATAGGAAATTTGTTGGTTTTATTATGCCCTATACTAGTGGTGAGAAATTAGAAATTCTTTGTACGCCCAAAATACCCCGAAAATTGCGTTCGGAGTGGGGGCGTTTTGAATTTAAAAAATCATCAAGAGCGGTAGAACTACGGATGAAGCTCTGTTTTAATATTTGTGCTGCAATCCATCAGGTACACGCTATGGAGCGTTATGTTTTGGTGGATATGAAACCAGACAATATTGTAATTCAGTCCAATGGATTGGTCTCTATTGTGGATACGGATTCAGTAGAGGTCATAGAAGATGGCAAGAGTTTGTTTGATGCGCCTGTTGCAACACCAGAATACACCCCTCCAGAACATTATGAAGAACTGAATTATGACCCAACAGAGCGAGAAGAATGGGATCGTTTTGGTTTAGGAGTTATTTTATATAAATTACTGTTTGGAATTCATCCTTTTGCAGCTAGTTCTGGACCTCCCTATGAGCAGTTGACAAGTTTGCACGACAAAATAAAACATGGTCTCTTTGTACATCATCCTGCCAAGAAAAATTCTTTTAGAATTATTCCACCACCTCATAAGGCTTTTTATCAATTAGATCGGAGTTTACAGGACTTGTTTATGCGTTGTTTTATCGATGGGCATCACAATCCTGAATTGCGCCCTAGTGCAGAAGAGTGGTGTGCTGCCATTTTATTGGCATTGGATGATGAAGCAGCGTATAAACGATACGGGCATATATTGGGCGGAGGATTTAAGACCGTTCGGCCTCGTTTTGCATTGCCTTCTTCCAGAGTAGATTTGCCTACTTATTCTAAGGCTGCGGATCAATTGGTTGCGTTGAGTAAAAACAGTGAAATTCCCAAACCTAAATTAGCTAAACCAACTAAACAGGAATTAAAGGAATTTCAAGTTGATTCCCTTTCTAGAGGAGAGTTAATTGCCTTAGTCTTCTTTTTAGGAATGGCAACGATTATAGGAACGCCTCTTGTTGGGATTATGTTAACTGGTTTTTTGGTTTATCGAGCCAATAAAAGGTACGAAAAAGATCCTTTGGTTCTCCAAGAAGAAACGGCAAAAAAGGTATTTCATCGGGCTGAAAAAAAGTTTTATAAACAAACAAAAAAAGTTTATAACAAAAAACGAAACTTTCAACGCAGTGTTCGTCGGATTATCCCTAAAATAGAGCGGTATACCCAAAAAATTAGAAAAGAAATTAAGGGGCTTAAGGCTTATTTACAAAAGCAAGATGTAGAGGTTCAAGCCCTAGAAAAAAAGGCGGTCGAGCAGTATCAATTATTAAACAAAAAATATGTCGATCAGGCAAAGTCTCATCGTGTGATTGCTCGCATAGAAGATGGCAATTATAATAGCCTAACCAAGATCCGAATGGCAATTAATAATTCTCATAAAAAAGCCGTTAATCAATTGATGAAGGAGCACCCGATTAGTGATGCACATCCCTCATTAAGAGAGGGGAAAATTGCTGTGGATACCTTGGTTAAGGATAAACGCACTAAGATTAGTAGTTTGATTGGAGATAAAATTTCTACTTTGTATCGAGAACAGGAACAAGCTTTTGAACTTTTGTTCAAAGACCATGTTAAAGATACTGATCTGTACCGAAATTTACCTCGATTGTGGAAAGGAAAAAGAAGAATGTCTGAGCATGCTGTCGAGCACATTAAGGAAGTGCTAGAAGAACTTAATTTCTCTTCCATTAGGCAAATTTATTCGTTGAATGCTCATACGGGGGAGGTTATGCTAAAAGATGGACGAAAATTTAACATTAAGGAATTTAGAGATCATAAGGTCATCCTTAAAAATTTGAGACATTGGCATGATGAAACCAAGCATCAATTGACCTTTTTGAATCAAGAAAAAGTCAAATTAAAAAAGGAATATAGGCAAAAAATCAAAGCGCTAGAAGATGAAAAACGAATTGAACTAAAGGGCTTGGATCGATTTAAAAAAGGGGAACTTCAAAAGGTGAAAATCGCAGTGCAAAAGGTAGAGCTAGGGAAGCCCTTTTCTAACTTGCAGGAGCAACACGAAGTTGTTACGGAGTATGTGGATGAGCTGGAACAGGCTTATGAAGCGGAAGAAAAAGTGGTGCTAAAAGACTATAAAGAGGTTTATGAGCGAATTATAAGACAGTGTGAAGCAAAGGCAGAATCTGTTGCAGAAGAAATAAAAGAAGCACAGGCTAAATTGGCTGGGTATACCAAAAATATTAATCACCCCAAAGTGCAAAAATCTTATCGAGCTTTGGAACAAGAATTGACTGAACTTCAGCAATTATTGCCCAAATTAGAAGCTAGTTCTTTTGAATTAAAGAAGTACAAAAATATTAATTTTAATAATTATCTGCAAGCCTTAATGACAGGTAAACACTAATCCAATGCCATGAAGTTGTTGTTGAATAGTCTGCCAGAGTTACCTCTATTCGGCTATTTTGACATCTTTATTTGGACTGGCATAAAATTTCATAGTTATTAATTAAACTTTAATGTATGGTCAATGGCATTTTCTGTGCTTCAACAGCAGCTAAGGATTTTTTTTGAGGTAGCTTTTATCCTGTTATTAAGTAGATGTGTTGAAATACTAAGATACAGAAAATTACTCTTTCCTTAAGCAGAGAGAACAGGCAATAGTTTGATGATTTTCTGGCACATTGGATAGCGGATGATTGTTAAAAAAATACAAGCTTCAAAAAATTAGGAAAGCATCAAAAAACCGTATATATTAGGGGGCGACTAACTACTTCAAATCATATTTGAAGACAATTAAAGAGTAGCACTTCAATACAATTCATAAAATAAAATAGAATAAAATGTTTAATAAAAGCGAATTTAGAAAGTATGCTGTGAAGCATATGGGAATGACGGGAATGCATGTTGATACTTACGCTGAAAAAACAGCGCAGGCAGCTATGGGAATGCCTAATGTTACAGGGTTGACGCCTTATATTATTGAGGAGCGTCAATTGAATGTGGCTTCTATGGACGTGTTCTCTCGTTTGATGATGGATCGTATTATTTTTTTAGGACAAGGAATCAATGATTATGTAGCTAATATTGTACAAGCTCAGTTGTTGTTCTTAGAATCAACGGATCCTAAACGTGATATTCAAATTTTTGTAAACAGCCCTGGTGGTTCTGTTATTGCTGGTCAAGGTATTTATGATACCATGCAATATGTGACTCCTGATGTAGGAACAATTTGTACAGGTTTGGCGGCATCTATGGGAGCCGTATTGCTTTGTGCTGGTGCAGAAGGGAAGCGTAGTTGTTTGCCACATAGTCGAGTAATGATTCATCAACCATTGGGTGGAATGCAAGGTCAAGTAACTGATATGGAAATTTCTTATCACTTGATCAAAAAGCTTCAAAAAGAATTGTACGATATTTTGGCACATCACACTGGTCAATCGTATGAAAAAATTGAAGAAGATTGTGAGCGTGATAACTGGATGACTTCAGAAGAAGCAAAAGCCTATGGTTTAGTTGATGAAGTATTGATTCGCAAGAAATAAAATATCTTTTTTTATAAAATAATGCTGCCAAGTTGGATGGGTTTTTCCTATTCAACTTGGTTCTTTTTTAGAATAGCTGTATATTCGCACGGCAATAGAAAATTAGGAGAAAGTTATAATGAAGAAAGATTTAGATCATCTTATAACTCAATCATTTAAAATAGAATAAAAACAATAATAATGACGAAGCCAGGAGCAAAATGTTCTTTTTGTCACAAGCCCAAAAACCAAGCATTGATATTGATTTCGGGGGTAGACGCTTATATTTGTGAAACTTGTGTAGAGCAAGCAAAAGCAATTATAGAGGATGAAATTATGCCATTCCAGAAGGAGCATGAAGAGGCACAGGTAAACCCCATAGATGGTAAAGATATTACCATGCTAAAACCAATGGAAATCAAAGCACGTTTGGATGAATATGTAATTGGTCAAGATGCGAGTAAGAAAATTTTGGCAGTTGCTGTTTATAATCACTACAAACGAGTACTGCAAAAAATAGACGAGGAAGATGAGGACAAGGTAGAGATCGAGAAATCAAATGTAGTAATGGTTGGTCGTACAGGAACGGGAAAAACATTGTTGGCTAGAACCATTGCTCGCTTGTTGAATGTGCCTTTTACAATTGTAGATGCGACCGTATTTACAGAAGCAGGGTATGTTGGGGAAGATGTAGAAAGTATGTTGACTCGTTTATTGCAAGCTTGTGATTATGACGTTGCTGCTGCTGAACGTGGGATTGTTTATATTGATGAAATTGACAAAGTAGCTCGTAAAAATGATAACCCTTCTATTACTAGAGATGTGTCGGGAGAGGGCGTTCAGCAAGCTTTGCTCAAAATGTTGGAAGGAACGGATATTTTGGTACCCCCTCAAGGTGGACGTAAACATCCTGAACAAAAATTGGTAAAGGTCAATACGAAGAATGTATTGTTTATTTGTGGTGGTGCTTTTGCTGGAATCGAAAAGAAAATCGCCAAACGTATCAATACACAGGTTATTGGCTTTAGAGGAAACGAGGACGATGAAGTTGATACAGAAAACTTACTTCAATATGTTTCTCACCAAGATCTTAAATCATTTGGATTGATTCCTGAATTGTTGGGGCGTATGCCTGTTTTGACTTACTTGAATCCTTTGGATAAAGAAACCTTGCGTCGTATTTTGACCGAACCTAAAAATGCCCTAATCAAGCAATATAAGCGACTGTTTAATATGGAAAATATTGAATTGTCATTTACAGAAGATGCGCTAGATTTAATTGTTGACAAAACGGTTGAGTATAGTTTAGGAGCAAGAGGATTGCGTTCAATTTGTGAGGCAATTATGACCGATGCCATGTTTGAAATGCCTTCGCAAGAGGGAGTAGATACGTTTGAAATTGGCGTGGAATATGCTCAATCTAAGTTGAGTAAAACTAAGTTGGCAATATTGGAACAAGCGGTTTAGGCTTCTTGTTTTTAATAAAAAATCGCCCATTTGAAATAATTTTCAAATGGGCGATCTTATTTTTGCACTTTAGCGTTTTAAATGGGCTGCTTAAGATGCAATAAACTAAATAAAAATGCCCCTATCCCTAAATAGCAACCTTGGATTATCCAAATCGGGTATTTATCTCCAAAAATTAGCAGACTCACAACAACAGTGGTGGTAGCAAATAGAGCATAAACCATAAATTTCTTTTTGCCAGCTAAGGAACTGTACCAGTTGTATAACATGCTAGAAATGATGAAAAATGGAACATTTTCAACCAGCATTGCCATTGCATCACTCATACTCTCTTTTTCCCACCCTAAATAAGCCATAACAAGTGGTCCTGCAACAATCCCAAATCCGCTTAGAGCATAAACGGGAGGCAAAAGAAGCAGCGCTAATTTTGAAAGGGGTTTGAAATTGAGGATGCTAATAAAAATGCCAACAGCGGCATAAGGAAATAATACATCAAAACTATGCTTTAGACGTTCCGTTTCAATGAGATAACCAATCGATAAGGCAATTATACCACAAACAAGCCCTACGATAAGTGCATTCATCAAGGTATATTTTTTGGTTGGACTGTTTTCTTTTGCCATTGTAGCTGCTGTTTAAGATCTTTTGTTTGGTCAACTATTCTAAGGTCATTTTATTCCTCTGTTAAGGTTCCAATCTGATTGTCCTCATGTTTAAACTCTTTGAGTTTGGGCAATTCTTTGATGGATTTTAGACCAAAATGTTGCATGAATTTTTCGCTAGTACCATAGAGTAGGGGACGTCCTACTTCTTTTGATCGCCCTGTAATGGCAACCAGCTCTTTTTCTAGTAATTTACGAACGGCATAGTCACAATTGACCCCTCTAATTCGTTCCATCTCACCTTTGGTAATTGGCTGACGATAAGCAATTACGGAGAGTGTTTCTAAGGCAGATTTGGTGAGTTTCTTTTTGCTTTTTTGTTGAATTAATATGCTTAGTGTTTCATTGAATTCAGGCTTGGTCAAAAACTGATACCCACCAGCAATTTCAACAATGCTAAAAGAAAAGTTATTGTTGAGGTACTTTTGTTGTAAGGCTATTATTTTATTTTGCAAAACGGTTTTATCCAAGATTTCATCCAAAATAGATTCCAAACAGAGTTTGATCTCTTTGAGTGGGATAGGGGTATCACTAGCAAAAATTAATGCTTCAATATGCGAAGTTATATTATCCAAGATTAATGGTATTTATTTTGTTATTTAAGGAACAAAGATAGCTTAATTGATGTTGATAGATTGTAAAAATAATAGTTTTGTTAACGATTAACAAGTTAAAAAACGTAAGTTTTGATTATACCCCCCGAAAATCCACCAAGTATTATTATAAATAATCGTAAAAAAAATTGTAAATTTCGGGAAGCAGACCATCTATAAGGGTGGCAAAAATAAGCAAAACAAACTTTTATTATAAATTCAAAATAAATCCAATTAAAATTATGATGTTGAACTACTTTGAAAAAGTAAAAGGCTATCTCTTAGATCTGGGACATGATATTGTTAGTGAGGATGCTGGCGAAGGGATGTTGTTGGTAACAGATCAGAGCAAAGGATTGATGAATACTATGCTGGATTGCGAAGGTGAAATCTTGGTCATTGAACAGCATATCATTGATTTGGATCCTAGCAAAACAGAAGCTTACAAACGCTTACTTCAAATCAATAGAGAAGTTGTTCACGGCGCATTTGTATTAAATGAAGATGCAAGCAAGCTGTTGTTTAGAGATACTTTACAATTAGCGAACTTGGATGCTAATGAGTTAGAGGGTTCTCTTAATGCCTTGACTATCGCGTTGGTAGAAAATACAGACGAGCTACTTGGCTGGGCTATTCATGAAACAATAGCTTAGATTATTTTATAGTAGGTAAGCGGGCATAAAAAGGTATAGCTAAAAAAATAATTATTTTTTTTCTATAAATCATTGTGAACGATTACTTATATCTTAGAACTCAATATTCATTCGTAAACAAAGTAAACTCTTTATATAATTATGTGGGAATTTATTAAAAGATTATTCAGAATAGGTAAGGCTGAAGCTAATTCGGCAGTAGACAAATTAGAACGTCCTATCACAATGACCAAACAAGGAATTCGTGATTTAAAAAAGGATTTGGACGAAAGTTTAAAAAGTTTGGCAGAGGTAAAAGCTACTGCTATTCGTTCAAAAAGAGAGGCGAATAATCATAAAGAAGCTGCTGAAGATTATAAGAAAAAAGCTAAGGCTTTGCTTCAAATGGCTTTGGATGGTAGAAAAGATGAGGCAGAAGCAAATCGTTTGGCTTCTGAGGCCATGGCTCGTAGAGAAGAGTCTTTAAAATTATATCAAGTTGCCAAAACTAACCAAGATAAATTTGAAGGTTTGGTAACCAAAATGGAAGGCAAAATCCGTACCTTAAAAGGACAGGTGGCGAAATGGGAAAATGAGCTCAAAACATTGATTGCTCGTGATAAAGTAAGCAAGGCAACTGGCAAATTGAACAAGCAATTGGCAAATATTGACTCTAGTGGTACCTTGTCTATGCTAGAAAAAATGAAAGAAAAGGTAGAGGAACAAGAGTCTTTGTCAGATGCTTATGGCGAAATGGCGGACGAAACCAAAACAATTGATGAAGAAATCAATGCTGCTTTGGGAGATACAACCTATACCTCTAATGCTGCTTTGGATGATCTAAAGCGTGAGATGGGATTGTTGCCAGCAGAAGAAAAAATTGAAATTAAAGAGAAAGTAGAAGAAACGATCAAAATTGAGGTAGACAAAACCGATACTAACGATACGGATACTCCTGCATAGTTACAGTAGGTCTATACCTCTTTTATAAAAAGTCATCCCGAATGCTTCGAGGATGACTTTTTTATTTTATGATCAATTTAGGGAAAACAAACGTACTGCTATTCTTAACTGTATATCATGAAATCGATTGTAATCTGAAAACTCTACAGGATCATTGTTGCTATTGTTCAAGTAAATGGTCTGTCTCATATAGGGGGTAAAATAGTGCTTGTAGAATAATTCCACTCTAAATCGCCCTTTGGTGTAAGAAATTCCTGTCAAAGCTGCTGCCATAGCCTTGTTTTGATAGAATAAAAATGTATTGTTAAACCAAGGTGCTAAGATCGTAGCGATCTCCATACCTACGTGCAATCCGATTTGATTGGGTAAGGTGTATTGGGCATCAATGGGAAGGACTAAAAGATGAAACCAATATTTGCTATTCGTTCGATTTTTGTAAGCACTTTTGATATAGTTGCCTTCATGACCTTTGTATTGATAGGCTAGCCCAAGCCCAAAAGACAGTTGATCGTTAAATCCTAAGCGCCCTCCAAATCCGACCTCTAAGCCTCCTCCAGCAAGATGGGTTTCAGCAATAAAGTTAGGACCATTGATTTGAGAAACATATTGTCGATGAATTGACATATTTAAGCTTGTACCAATCAAGGCTTCTAAGCTAAATTGGGCAAAAGAAGTATGCCCAAGGAGTAAAAATATTAACACAGTATACCTTTTCATTTGTTTATGTTCTTAGTATTGACATAAGGAATAAAAATAACTTCATCATGTTATTTTGATTTTTAAGGTGTTATGAATTTATAAAGCTAATTAAATTAATAATTGTATTATAAATTATAACTTCTTATTTTAGAGCTGTGCTGCAAAAAAAAAAGAGTCAAGCCTTTGATAAACAAAAGCTTGACTCTTTTTAGTGTTGACAGGTTGGGTAAACTAGAAAAGCCTACCGCATTAATAGCGATGCTTAATCTCCTTTGATTTCTTGGTCGATCAATAATAAACGAGAGCCAGGTAAAATTTTGTGCAAGGAGCCTAAATTGTCACTGCTATAAGAATAAACATGGATAAAGCCATGCCCATATTCTGGTTTTTTCTGATAAGCTGAAAAGCCCGTTTTACAATTGCTCAGAGAAACATTTTTGACGGTAGTTTTGGATAAATCTTTTGATGCAATTCCGATTATAGCATCGTCGATACTGGTGTTAAGGATGGTTGCGGTACCTTGTTCACCCATCGAAATTCCTTTGTCGCCCGCTGATTTGATCTTTGAGTCACGAATGGTCACTCTACTGGTTGAAAAATCAATCGCATCATTTCCCGTTTTATGGAAGAAGCAATGCGCTACAGTCCCCGTACAAAAATCAGCATCAAAGCCATCCGCATAAGTATGGCTAACGGTATTGTATTGAAAGTCAAACTTAGCTCGTACAATGTTTAAGGCATCTTCACAGCTATTTTTAGTAAAGGTACTGTGATAAACATCGACATCAGATTCGTAAAAATTAACCGCTCCAGGAAGGTTCCAACCTTTGTAAGAAAAGGCACCTAAATTGGAGAAAGTAGTATAGTTAACCGAAGATTGTCCCTTGGCTTGAATAACCGTAAAAGATCGACCAGATCCATCGCTAGAATGTACTTGAATAGGCGCTTCTTCAGTACCTAAAAAGTGTACAGGAGAGTAGGACAGTATAAAGGCATTATTGGTAAGGTCTATTGTTGTTCCAGGCTTTATACTAATGGTGTAGCCTTCAGGAATCACAATAGGTTCACTAATGCTTGCATTTTTGCTGAAAATGATATGTGATTTTTCTGGATGATAAAGATAAGCAGGATGCCCAGCTTGCAAAGTGCTTTTTAGTTCCTGTACAGGAGAAAACGCTTCGGGAATGGGCCATTTGTTGATCTCGACATAAAAATTTTGATCTAAGCCAATGACACGATATACAAGGTATTTGGCGGTTAAAGGAACCTGAACACGTTCTGTATAATCGGGCAAATCTACAAAACGAGTTGTGTAGAGCACTTTGGGGCTGTCTAAAGGCGTCAATAATCCACCCGCTTGGCTTAAACTACCAATAATTTTAACGGGGATTTGATGCCTATTACAGACCGCAATTTCTCCTGGTTTTACCGTTTTGTTTTGCAAAGAAGCACTATTGGGATAAAGTGCATTTTGAATATTTCTGGCTCGTTTAAATAAATACTCGGTATTAAATTGATAGTCGGGTAACATTTCTTGGAGCAGGGACAAGCGATCATACATATTGAGCTTTATGAATTGGACAAACTTTTCTAAATAAGCTTTGTCAGAAAACTGCTCCAAATACTGATGATATTTTTCTAAGAAATCATTATCTCTAAATAGCTTTCTATGCAATTCTTTGTTGCCTTTTATGGAAGATAAGTCGATTCCTAAGAATGGTTTCTGGGGAACATGTGACAGACCTGCTTCTCCAAAACCATCAAAGCCAATTGGCTCCAATTTACCAGTAACAGGATTGTAATAATAACGTTGGTTGTGCCAAGCAACCCCATGATAACCACCTGTAATATCAACAATAGCGTAGTATTTTGCTAATAAATCTATATCAAAAATCTCTTTAGCTGGACTTAACCCATATTGATATTGATACAATAAATTTTGAGCAATGGTGTATTGCTCAGCCAATAATGGCGTTTTAAAGGTTTTACCTTCAACAAAAGGCTTAATGTCAGGACTACCGACCACTAGTTCACCATCCAAGTCAGCCTCCAACTTAAACTGTTGCAATTGAGCTTCCCAAAAACCACTCTCTACAAAACGAATAATTGGACCTTCTTTTTTCTTAAAAAATTCGGGCAATTGTTTTAGGAAATGTTCTTCACAAACATAGACTCCTAAATCTTTGTGGTTGAGTTTCATCTTGACAAATTCATAGCGAGTAGTTAAGATGTCTTCGTATTTAAAAAACTCATGCAAAACCCATTCTAAAAGATAGGCACGAGTATGAGGATTTTGTAGAGAAAACGTTTTGAGTCGATTCCAAGCTTTGTCGGTTTGTGTTTGTACCCGAAAAGACCATTTATCGCCTTGTAGGTGATCGGTCCAGTCGCCTTTGAGACGCATTTTTATGCCTATTTTTTCTTCCTTTTTATTTTTGGGATAAATAGCAGCTTTTACCCAAGAATCATCTGTATTAATGAGTAAACCTTGTTGAATCGCTTCATAGCGTTTTTGTTTTAGCTTTTTATATTCCCCTTCCTTTACAAAGATGTGAATATTTTCAGGCTCCCATTCGACAGTCTTATCGTGATCAAGTGTACTGTTTTTGGAGTAAGATAAGTTATCAAAATAGATAGGTTGCTCGTTAAAATTAAAACAATAAACCTTCAGGGTATTTTCTTGAAGAGGAGTTTCTATTTTGAGCGTTACGGCTATTTTTTGCCATTCATCTATATATTCAAATGTTTTGCTTTGAACATAAGTTGATTTGCCATCTAGGCTGGTTACTGCAAGTCTAGCAATTTCTTTGTTGGGAGAAAGCATCCAGACCTGTACCGTAACAATATCACCGACATGGATGTCTTTGATTTTGGTTGAGAAACCATAAGAAAATGTCTTTTTACTTAAGGCAATAGAATGGCTCCCTTCGTAAGCATATCGGCTAGATTGGGTAAAAGCAGGACCTGCTTCGTAACCATTTAAGACAAAATTTTCACCCTTTACCGTTTCAGCATCAGCAATAAGAATTTGTTTTAGCGCTTCTTTGTTGGTTGTTTTCCAGACATAATTAAGGATTAGACCAATAATAACAAAGGATAAGATGATTAATAGAATACGAGTGCCTTTTTTTAAAAAAGCAGATTGCTTCTGCTGTTTGCTTATCGTGGAATGTGTCTTTATAATCATATTTTATTCAATTCTATGTTGGTTGCGTAGGGAAGACTTTTATTATTGGGTCAGTAAAATGCCATTGACATATTTGCTGTTTTTGGATAAACGAAAAGGAAGAAAACGACTAATTCGTTGCAAATCTTTTTCGTCTTCTTTTTCATATTTCAACTCTACGATAACAACAGCGTCCCGATGTGAATATTTTACAAAGTTTGGAGAATGCAACAAGGAGTGAAAGCGTAGGTTAGAATCAATGGTGATTCTAAATTTACCATTTTTGGTTCCCCAATAAGAGCGTTCGTAAGAGTTTAGTAGGGTGGGCTGTAGTGAAAATTGCTGAGGAATGAGTTGATTAACTTCCTTTTGAATTGTTTTTAAGTCCGACAAGGCAAAAGGAGGAACATCAAAAATCGTTTTGCCTCCCAATTCGTTTTCTTTGTATTTTACCTCTAATTTAGGTTGTATGATCTTTTTGGTATCTGTACCATACCAACGAACACGATATTTTTTACGGACATTGATGCCCTTTAAATTATCGTTTAAGCAAGTTAAATTAGGAGAATCAAAATAAATATTATTAACCGTTCTATTGGGGTATAACTTATAAAAAGAAGCAGGATGTGATTTTATAATCTGCATGATATGAATCATCGACAGATTTTCTATTCGATATTTTCGTTCAAAACGCATAGCTTGTTTTTGTTCCTATAAAATAACAATGGGTGAACTAAAGTAAACAAAATTATTTATCGTCAAATAGCCTCTTTTTTCATCCAATTGTTTTGCGGTAAATGATGAGATTGCAAGCTTAATAAAGGGACTAAAAAAACGTTAATAATTTTATGCCTTCAACTATCTTATTAAGCAAGCCCGTTGCTATCTACTCGTTCGCCTTGTTTATGAGCGCAACTATTTTGGGATCGTACAAAAAATAGTTGCTAATTTTGCTTATTCTATTAGAAGAATAGGCTAGACGATTAAGTCGGGCTGGTCAACAATAGACACGGTAGTTGTCGGGATTGTTGTAACTATTTTTTCTTGCATCGCTGTTACTGCATCAAGACTAGGAGCCTTGCAAATAAATGTCATATCAATACCAGTAGCCATTCTGTCCATTCTTTTTAATTCTACATGATCCATTGTTTCTCGCAAAATAGAAACAAACTGATCTACCATTGTATTTTCAGAAGCAATATTGACATAAAGCATATTCTCTTTGGTATAAACACTACGATTTTGAATTTTGTAATTGACAAACAAAAGCATCAAAATTAATAAAACAGCGATACTTGCCAAAATAGGATAATTAGCTCCTGTAGCCAAACCAATTCCAATGACCAAAAACAAATAAATTAACTCCTCTGGGTCTTTGATGGCTGCTCTAAATCGAACAATGGACAAGGCTCCTACCAAGCCCAAAGAAAGTGCAATGGACGTTTTGATAATGGTAATGATAAGAACGGTTGTTAATGCTAACGGAATAAAATTACTAGCAAATTTTTGACGATTGGCAACAGCATTCCCAAAACGAGTATAAAATTGCCCTAATAAAAGTGAAAGAATGGTAGCAACAACCAAATTGAGAATAAATAATTTGATGTCTATCGTGTTGGTAAAGTTCTCTATTAATTGATCAAAATTCATAGTAATTAAAAGGATTGATCTACTTCTCATTCACTATTTTTAAAATTGTCAAGGATTGGACAATCGTTTGCCCAAGGCTTAAAAATTTCTGCTAAATTGATGAAATAGGTTGTTGTTGTTTGAAGTAGCGTTAGTGATTATTTCAGTTGTTGAAATAATCGTGATAAATGCTGTTTGATTTTTAGAAAAAAAATAGCCAAAATCAATTTTTGACGGGCAAATATACTGAATTACTTTTGATGGAAGTAAAAAAAATGCCTATATATTAAGGTCTTGTTAATTTCGCATTAAATTGGAAAGAGGATACCTAAAAAAAACACCTCTATTGATTTTGTCAATGGAGGTGTTTTTGCTACTTTATATTACTAAAACAGCTAGACGAATTAAGAACAAAAATTAACTTATTCTAACCCTAATTCTGTTTTCATTAATTCTAAAATATCTCTGGATTCATCGATATAAAGTAAAAACTGCCTACCCGAATCCAAGTCAATAATGGCGGTAAATTTATGTTTTTTAGCGACTTGCTTAATTCCATCATTAATCTTGGTAAAAACAGGTTTGAGCAACTCTTGGCGTTTGTTGTCTATTTCTTTTCGAGCATTGGCATAATAGGTTTGAATTTTTGTTTCAAGGTTGCGAATTTCTTCAATGCGTGTTTCTTGTAAAATAGTCGCCATGCTTGCTTTTTCTTCTTCAAACTTTTTAAGCTTAGACTTTAATTCATTTTCCAAGGTTGTTCCAATAGCTTGTTTTTCTGTACTTATCTTTTCAATTTCAGCTTGTATTGTTTTGGCTTCGGGAAAAAAGGATACCAATTGAGAAGAACTAAAAAAACCTATTTTCTCTTGTTGAGCAGAAGCCATAGAACTAAGACCTAATGCTAGAATTACAATAAAGAGTGTTTGTTTCATTTTTGAGTATTAAATAAACGATGATAAAAAAGCAAATTTACAATAATTAAGATAGTAATCTGAATAAGTAACTAAGCAGAATGGATTAGGCATTAAATTTACCAAGATTTATAACACAACCAATTATTCCAATCCAGCTTTTTTAGCTGCTCGTTTGGCTTTTCTATCTGCTCTTTGAGCTTTGTAATACCCTTTTTTAGGTTGTTTCCACTTAAAATTAACCGTAACAGCTGGTATGATAGGGAAAAGAGACACTTGGTAAGATTTGAGCTCTACCTGCCCCGAAAGCGCATCCGTTTCTGGAGAGGTATAAGTGAAAAATATATTTTTGCGGTTATAAACATTATAGACAGAAAAAACAGCATCTGCTTGAAACGGTTTGTTTTTCTTAGTCAATCGGAAAGAAAGGCTAAGATCTAGACGATGATAAGTGGGGAGTCGAGCAGAGTTTCGTAATCCATATTCTAAGGTTGGGGTGAAACCAATCATATAAACAGACTTAATTGGGGTGTAAGGTGCGCCTGACCCTAATATAAAGGTAGAGCTTACGGTAAACCAGTCTACAATGTCATAACTCAATACAACCGACAAATCATGTGTACGGTCAAATCCTGCTACAAAAGTATTGCCTTTGATCTGATCAAATGACCGTTCTGAACGGGAGAGGGTATAGGCGACCCAGCCTGTAAAACGACCTTTTTGTTTGCGAACAAATAGCTCTAAACCATAGGCTCTGCCTCGCCCCGAAATAAATTGATCTTCAATATCTGTATTGGGAGCTGGCGTATAGTTTTCTGCATAGTCAAGTTGATTGAAGAGGTCTTTGTAGAACACCTCAACAGAAGCTTCTAGGGTGTTGTCAAAGAAATTATGAAAATAACCTAAGGCATATTGTAAGCCCCATTGTGGTTTGACGGTTTCGGTACTTGGTACCCACAAATCTGTTGGCAGCGTACTGGTTGAATTGGTGACTAAATGCACATATTGGCGACCTAAAGTAACGGCTGCTTTAATCGATGAATAGGGAGAAACGGTTGCTTTGCCACTAAACCTAGGTTCTACTCCAAAATAGGTTTTGACTGGCTCTAACGTTTTGTACGTACGATTGGTATCAATTTTACCTTGATAGGGACCAACCTGCTGAAACATAGAAAAACGCAGTCCAACATTTACGCTAAAAATTTTGCTAATTTTCCAATTGTCAGTTACATAAACACCTGCTTCATGAGAGTGTTTGCGGTCTGGGTCAATAATAAATGCTTCATCTCCCGAAAAGGCTTCTGCTCGATTGGGAGTAAAAGTATGATAGGTATAATCTGCGCCAAACTTAATTTGATGTCGGGGATTGGGGTAATAATCAAAGCTAATTTTACCTCCAAAATCTCGAATACCTGAGTTGAGTTTAAATGAAAATTGTTCTTGCCCTCCTGATACTGAAAAATCATAATCGTTGTAAACAAAAATAAAATTCATAAAAAGCTTATCATCAAAAATATGATTCCAGCGTAAGGTAGCGGTACTATTGCCATAAGGCATATCAAAAACAAAGCCTCGATCTGGGTTTTTTAGGTTGAGTACATCTCTACCAAAATAGCCACTCAAAAACAACCGATCTTTATCGGTCACTTGATATTTAGCTTTGATGTTTAAATCGTAAAAGTAATAATTGGTTCCCTCAAATGAAGTACCTTTTAAAAAAGGTTGTGCAATATCAAAGGCATAGGTACGACGCCCTGAAATAATAAAAGAACCTTTTTTGGGGACAATAGGACCTTGCACCGTCAATCTAGAAGAAATAATACCAATACCACCTTCAATACCAAATTTTTCATCGTAACCATCTTTCATTTGAATGTCCAAAACAGAAGAAATACGCCCCCCATAATTGGCGGGCATTCCTCCTTTTATGAGGGTAGCTTTTTTTATAGCATCCGAATTAAAAACAGAAAAGAATCCTAATAAATGCCCTGCATTGTATACTACAGCTTCGTCCAAAAGAACCAAATTTTGATCAATACCACCGCCTCGTACAAAAAATCCTGCGGTTCCTTCTCCCGCAGATTGAACGCCTGGAAGCAATTGAATGGTTTTGAGTAAATCGACTTCTCCCATCAAAGCAGGAAGCTTTTTTATATCTTTCATGGCCAACTCTACCGTACCCATTTGCGTACTTTCTACATTGGTATTTCCTCTTTTGTCGGTAACAACAACAATAGAGTCAAAGGTAGCCCCATTAGACATTTCGATATTGAATACGGTATCTTGTGTGAGGTCTAGTTCTATTTTTTTATCTTCATAACCAATATAACTAGCAACAATGGTGTATTTTCCTGGTTTTAGAGAAAGCGAATAAAAACCATAAATATTTGTTGTTACTCCATCCAAGGTATTGGCTTGATTGTAGACATTGGCGTAAATCAAATCTTCACCTGTGGTGGCGTCCTTGACATAACCACTCATGGTTACTCGTTTTTGAGCTAATAAAGGGAGGGTGAAAAACAAAAATAAAAAGCAAAGAATCTGTTTAAGTTGCATTATTATTATTAAGACTAAATTGATTAATCAATAGGGTAGGTATTATTAATGTTTGTAGGGGAAACTACAATTAAAATAATTTTGAAAGAAAAGAGTTTATAGAAAGGTCTATAATTATAAAAATTAATTGCCTTGATATCCCCTTGTTCAGCAAGCTTATATTCCCAACATGCTCACACAATTACTGTTCCATTGTTATCTTGGTTTAGTGGCTTATTCAGCAAGTGAAAAATACAAGGTCACTCGTGTTCCAAGAGCTTGTTCTCCATCAATCAAATCTTCTGTTTCTACTCGAATTTTTTTCTTCATAGTTTGATTTAAAAATTGAATCCTATCTTGAATAGCTCCTGTTGCAAAACCTGTGTGGAAGTGCTGTCTTTTTTCTTTTATTTCCTTTGCTTTTTCTTGTCCAATACCATTGTCTTCAATTAGACAAACTAAAAAATTATCCACAATTTTAAATTCAACCAAGAGTTTTTTGGATCCTCTTTTATGAAAGAGCCCATGTTTGATAGCATTCTCAATATAAGGCTGGATAAACATAGCTGGTAGGTGTATATTGGTTTGTTGGTCAGGAGGTATTGGGCAGTTAAATACTGTGGTCAGCTCTTTGCCAAAACGCAATTTTTCAAGATCTAGGTAGAGTTGGAGGGTTTTTATTTCTTTGTCTAAAGTAATAAATTGCTTTTGAGAAGAGAGTAATATTTTTCGAATTAAGGCACTGTACTTCCCAAAGTAAATAATAGCATTTTTAGTATCCTTCATTAAGATTAAATCTTGGATAGAATTTAGAGCATTAAATAAAAAATGAGGATTCATTTGGGCTTGTAACGCTTTCAAATTCAACAGAGCAACTTCATTTTGTTTTTGAGCTTCTAGTTTTTCATAGGCTTGATTCAAGGCTACTTTTTGTTGCCTAATAATGGTTAGACGAGAGGCAATATACAAGAGCAAAACAGTAATGAGTATAGAAAAAAGCGTAATTCTCATAAAATATTGTTTGCTTTTTAGTGCTTTTTCCATGGAGAGCAAGAGTTCTTTTTGAGCAAGTTCTTTTTCAAGTTTATGTTTATTGGTTTCATATTTTGTTTCTAAAGAGGCAACTAAGGTGGAATTTTTTTCTTTGCGCAAACTGTCGACCATTTCAAACTGCATTTTCATCAATTTTAAGGCTTCTTTATAATCCTCCTTGGCTTCAAAATAATTTCTCTTCACCTGCAAAAAGTTGACCCAAATATGAGGTGCTTGAATCTTGGGCATGATGGAGTCTAGTTGTGGTATAATGCTATTTAAGGCCTTGGTGTCTTTTCTCTTAATATAGATCTTTCCTAGGTAAGTCAAGGTTTCACTCAAACCTATTATATGGTTCATTTTTTTTACAGTAGCCAAAGCTTTGTTGTGAAAATCAATGGCTGTTAAAGTATCTTTCTTTTTGAGGTAAGTATGGCCAACAATATTATAAGTCATGTAGAGAGCTCTAATGTTTCTGGTTTTTTCTTTAAATTCAATGGCTTTTAGACCATGGATTAAAGCACTATCCAATTGTTGTTGCTTAAAATAAAAAAGAGCTAAATTATTGTGGACACTACCAAAACAATAGGGAATTCTATGAGGTTTTAATTGATCACAAATGTCAAAACATTTTTTATTGTATTTAATGGATTCTGCATACATTTTTTGACTAAAAAAAAGGCTGTTTAGACCAAAATAACAGGCTGCTAAAACTTCTGGAAGTTGGTGCTCCTCAGCAATTTTTAAGGCCTCTAAGTATTTTCGTGTTGCTTCTGGAATGTTGCCTTTGCTTTCCAAAAGTTTTGCATGTTGGGTGAGTAAAGCTAAATAGTTTAGGGGATTGATTGTTTGAGTTAAGTAACTCCTTGCTTGCTCAATAACAGAAAGCGCTGAATCTAGTGTATGGCTATGGGCAAGGTATCGGCTATACTCTATATGAAAGCCAATGAGGCGGTTGCAATCTTGGATTTGGTCTGCTAGTTGGATGCCTTCTTGGATGTAGAAAAAGTATTTTTTGACATTCGTTTTGGCAGTGAGATGCGTTAGTTTTTTTAAGAGTTCTAATCTAAGACTGTCATTGTTTGTTTGTGCTAAGGATTGTTCTAAGGAATCTATTAATTGATCTTGAGCAATAGAATGATTGGGGTGGAGGATTAGGACGAAACAAAACCAACCTAATAATGTGGGGATACGCATAAGTAGAAAAGTTAGGGGATTTTTAAAGGTTTAAATTGGAAATATATGCTTCAAACATTTTCTTTTTTTCTCTAGCTATCTTTGTTATTTTACCATTACTAAGTGTTAAGTACCCTTCTCTTTTTGAATACTTTTGAATGTAATTGATGTTGACAATAGAGGAGCGATGAATTTTATAAAATTGCAACTGATTTTTCACCAGTTTTTCAAAAAACTTGATGTTTTTACTGATTAAAATGGCTTTGGTATCTTTTTGCCAAACCTTGGTATATGCGCCATTGGCTTCTATGAGAGCAATTTTTTTAGTTTCAACAAAGATTAAACCATCAGCAACAGGTAGGGCAATGTTGTGAATGATATTCTCTGATAAATTAAATTTTAGCGTTTGAAGTCGTTTATACATAGTAGTAAACTCAATTTTTTGGCGTAGTTTTTTTATAGCCAATTCTAATTTTTCTAATTGAATGGGTTTCAATAAGTAGTCAATTGCAGACATCTCAAAAGCTTGAATAGCATATTCGCTATGTCCTGTCGCAAAAATCACTTCAAAATTAATTTTTTTAAAAAAAGACAACAAGTCCAAGCCAGAATATTGAGGCATTTCAATATCACAAAAAACAGCATCAGGCTGTAGTTGATTAATTTTAATAACTGCTTCAGGAATGTTAGAACAAATAGCAACAATTTCTATGTCTGGGAAAAACATAGAAATCAAGTTTTTTAAAATGCGTTGCCCTTGCTCTTCATCATCAATAATAATTGTTTTCATTTGGTACATTTGGGAATGTAAATTTAATGTATAGGTGATCTCGACTCTGCTGTAAAATCATATTTAACACACCATTAAAAAAATGTCTTTAAAGCAGAATCAAAAATTTAGTTCAATTCTATAAGTATTGTCTTTTTGCGGTTTAATTAAAAAAACACTAGAGGTCAAAATGACGATTCGTCAATTCAAATCAACCATTCATATACTTCCTATTGCCTCAAGTTGATGGTTTATTTACTTTTGAATTATATGATATAAAAACAATAAAAGTGAACTGGCTTTGAAGGAAAAACGTCATCCAATGATAATTCTTTTAGGGGAAGTAATTTCCCAATTACTGCTTTAAAAGAGGTTATGTATACTTTTTTAGGACACCATTGGAATGAAATATTCTATCTAGGAATGAGGTAGAAAGCTTGTTTGATGTCTCTTGTAGAGATACCAATTATAGTATCAGAATGGTAAACTCAAATCAATAATCATTAATATAACATAAGTAAGTGTTCACAGTAAATAATAAGTTTATATAGCAGTGCTATCACAAGAACTTTTCTCACGACCAGCAGGAGTAATTTTCAACATGAGCTAAGGAACTGTGCTGCCTTGTGCTAGTAGCGCACCACGCAGTAGCACCGAAGGTAAAAGCAATGCATTTAAGCTCAAAATGTTTACTTGAACTTATTGTGAACAATTACTTATAAACAAAACCAATGTAATTATGGTTAACAAAATTAACAGCAATTGGCTATTTGGAAGTAAGGCAGGACTAAACTTTTCCAATGGAGCACCTATGGCTCTTCCTAATTTATCTGGTATGGATACCAATGAAGGTTGTGCTTCAGTTTCAGACAAAAATGGAAATTTAATTTTTTATACAGATGGCGTATCCATATGGGAAGGTGTCAATCATACGCAAATTTATACTGGATTAAAAGGGAATTCATCCTCAACACAGTCCTCGATAATTGTTCCAGACCCAAGCCACCCAAACAGATATTATGTTCTGACTACTGATGGGGAAACCACGCATACAGGTACAACGCACACAAACAATCATTTTGATGGCATTCACATAGATGTTAGTGACCCAGATCCTCAAAATTGGGCAGCAACTATCCAATGGATCAACACTATATTGCCAACAATTCCCAATACAGAAGATTTTTCACCAACAGAAAGAATTACTGCAATCCAACACAAAAACTGCACTGATTTTTGGATTATTACTGTGATTCAAAAGGGGCGTAAAGACAACAATTGGGAGGGACTTGGATTTTTCAGAGTTTTTAGTATTGATCAAAATGGTATAAAGCATGAAAATGATTATGACATGCAATTCAAAGCTACTGAATACGCTTATTTAAAGGGGAGTCCTGATGGTACAAAAATAGCTTTTACAAATAGCAGAAGCCATAAAAAGCATAGTGTAAAGACGGCAGTTGAAGTATTTAATTTTGATAATCAAACTGGCAACATTGATATAAGTAGTAGAAGAACCTTTGCCAAACCATCATCTCCTAATGAAGAGTATGGTGGAAGAATTTATGGTTTAGAATTTTCTCCAAACAGTAGCTTCTTATATTTTGGGAATCTTAATAAATCAGCAGGGGTCATCTATAGAATAGATTTTAATACAAGCTCCAATCCAGTCAGCATGGTTGTTTCCAATAAAGAAATCAACAACACTAAGAGTAATTACTGTCGTGTGGGAGCCTTGCAGTTGGGACCAGATGGATTAATCTATTGTGCTCTTCCTGAACAGAATTTTTTAGCAGCTATTCTAAATCCTAATGATACCAATATTGTATTTCAAAGAGAATATGTTTCGCTCCACTCTGATAGTATTTGTAAAATGGGTTTGCCCAATTTAATTCCAAATCCTTGTCCTGATGATAATTGTAATTGTAATAATGGATGTACTGGTTGCAATGAGAATGCTGCAATTCAAAATGAGGAATTAATGGCACGGGCAGAATCAAAAACCAATACAGAATCATCTACTAATAATGATCAAAATTGCCGTGTCAGCCCTTTTTCTGTTCCTTCTAATGGCAGTAATGAGGCTATGCCAAATGGCAGTAATCTTGAACCATGTTTCTATTTTCATTGGGGAGATGGGGCAAAGGATCAAATAGAAAACCATGATACAGAGGTTTTTTACATTACTGTGTGTAATAATTACAATGATTTATTATTTAGAGGTTTAAAGATTACAAAAGTTAGTTTAAACCCTGAACTTCCAATAGAGAGTGCACAGATTGTCCCCGATCGATTTATTTACATGGATTGTCTTGAACCCTCTTCTTGTCAGACAAGAGAATTTGCAATAATTACCAGAGATATGAGTATAGCAGGTAACTATACTATTGATATTGAATATTGCTATGATGAACTGGTTGTTGTTTCGTCTAATGCCAACAAAGGAACGGCATCTTTTCCCCTAGAAATAACAGAGGATTAAGTCAATCAAGCTTCTCTAGAATATACAAAATAGCAAGTGGGGCAATATGCTCCACTTGTACAAAATTTATATAGGATCAACTCGAATTCCAATCAAATAGTACTTATGGCCCAAGCAGCCTAGTTCACGTTATTCATTAGTTGAAAATGCTAAAAAAGGTCAGTACAAGAAGACTCCCCCATAAGAATTTATTTATCAGCCAATATTTTCGGATATTGGCATTTATTTTTTAACAACTTTTGACAAACACTAAAAAACATGGAAACAGTTAAAACTATTGTAATGGTCTTATGGATAAGTTTATTTAGTACAGCAATCTTTGCACAATTTGATAAGACTGCTTGCCAAGAGATTTTATCCACTTATACCAAAAGCAATAAAGAATTTGCAAAAATGAATGTTGCTACTTTAGATTTTGAGAGACATCATCAAAAATTTGATATTGGTTGGTTAGAAGACTTTAAATTTAATTTTATGGCAGAGGTTTTAGATATTACTTACAAAACATCTGCGGGGACATTTCATGTGTACATACCTTATGCTGAAATTCTAAAAATTAATACAAGTGCTACAGCAGTGGATTTAATTATAAAGGACTAAAAAAAATCGATGGTTTAGGTGCGATTCTAAGAATAATAATAGGCTTGTATTTTAGTTTAAAAATAGAATGAAGAGAAAAAAATAAAGCATAAAATTGTAGAATCCACATAGGCTTTGTAATTTCGACCTTTAAGAGGCTATATGAACTAATTATTAAGGTTAGAAATCCTCTAGAAACTACTAAAAAGAACTACTTACAAAAACATAGATTATGGCAATGAGAAAAATTCGCATGCGTGAAGCCTTGAAAGAGGCAATGTCAGAAGAAATGCGTAGAGATGAGAACGTATTTTTGATGGGTGAAGAAGTAGCTGAATATAATGGTGCTTACAAAGTTAGCCAAGGTATGTTGGATGAATTTGGAGCAAAACGTGTTATTGATACGCCTATTGCAGAGTTAGGATTTGCAGCAATTGGTGTTGGTGCAGCGATGGGAGGTGTGCGTCCAATTGTAGAATTCATGACTTGGAATTTTGCTGTATTAGCATTTGATCAAATTGTCAATCATGCAGCAAAAGTAAACTCAATGTCCGCAGGACAATTTAAATGCCCAATTGTATTTAGAGGAGGAACAGGATCTGCTGGACAACTAGCACAACAGCACTCTCAGACTTTTGAGAGTTGGATGGCTAATGTTCCTGGTTTGAAAGTGATTTCTATTTCGAATCCTTATGATGCCAAAGGTTTATTAAAATCTGCAATTAGAGATGAAGATCCTGTTTGTTTTATGGAGTCAGAGGTAATGTATTCTGATATGGGAGAAGTTCCAGAAGAAGAGTATTTGATCCCAATCGGAAAAGCAGACATCAAGAGAGAAGGAACCGATGTAACCATTACCGCTTTTAATAAAATGGTAAAAGTTGCTTTGGCTGCTGCTGAAGAACTAGCTAAAGAAGGAATTTCTGTAGAAGTAATTGATTTGCGTACCATTCGACCATTGGATGAGGCTACCATTATCAAGTCTGTTCAAAAGACCAATCGTCTAATTACCTTGGATGAATCATGGCCTTTTGCTGGGGTTTCTTCAGAGATTGCTTACCGTGCACAAAAGCATGCCTTTGATTATTTGGATGCTCCCGTTACTCGTCTAAATAGTTTGGACGTTAGCATGTGTTATGCGCCAACTTTGGTAGATGCATTTTTGCCAAATCCTGAGAAAGTAATCAAAGCAGTAAAAGAGGTGCTTTATCGTTAATAGGATACAGAAACTATAGTTATAAGAGAAGGGGTTTTCGCTAGCGAAAACCCCTTCTCTTATTTTATCTAGGCTCAATTTTATTAGAATACCTCATAAAATTCTCGTTTCACAGGAACCTCCAAAAATCCTAGAGAGCCTGGTTTTACTCGAATAAAGAAATTCCATGTTTGACGTTCAGGCTGCCAACTTAGCCCCATTTGCCAACAATGCAAATCTCTGGAGAAGGTAAAATCGGGGAAGGTGATGCGCTCATCTTTAAAACTATAACCAATATTTCCGATGCGAATCGCCCAACCTTTAGAAAGGTTGATAGAGCCAGAAAAAGAAAGTTGATTAGCCGTCACTAAAGTGCTGTCTACTCCATCAATATAGCGATTTTGGACAATTAAATTGTAGCCAATGTTAATATTTCGAATCAGGTCAAATTGCTTTTTATTCTTATCTTCTTTGACCCCCTTTTTTCGAAATAGGTTTCTAAGGTCTTTAGAATTTATCCCTGTCGAGGCATTAAAGGACATAGAGGTGACTCGGACTAATCGTTTTCCTTGACTAAAATTGAACTCAAAGGTGTTGAGCCTACTGTTGTTTTCTGGATTGGCTGCATAGGGATCAAAGGTTGCCGAAAATCGAACATTGATTTTTTTGAATAGGGTTGTGGAGGTATTAAAATTGATGGGAGATAGGTGCAACGAATCTGCGGCAATGTTATAATTGCCACTAATAGTTGCCGTTGGGATGAGCACAATTTTTTTGTACGCTTCTTTTATCGTACTATCTCTTTTTCCTTTTTTTACCTTTGCTTCAAATCTACTACCTAGGGAGTAGGTCAATAAGGCCGTTTTGCCTGAAGGTGGCGAAAATGCAAAATAATTATAACGGCGCAGTTGATCTGGATAGCGTGTATCGTATTGTACCGAATCGTAAAAATAATCGTAAGCATTTTCATAACTAGGTGTCCAACTAAAACCAATATTGGGCGAAAATACAGCTCGAACCTGTTTTAGGGCTCCTATATTGAAGTTGCCCGTGGCATAAATTTGCGTATTGATGTTAACGCCTGAACTAAAACGATGGGTGGTATAAAAGCCATATTCTTTGTATTTCTCTATGGTTCCAAAGGAAGTCGTATCGCTGGGATTCTCTGGATTGACAACAGGGGTAGGGTCCAAATATTGACGATTGCGGTAGAAAAACCATTGCTGGGTATAATTAACGCTAGGTTGGACATTAATCACTTTGAACAACTTAAACGAGAAATTCAAGCGAGGGCTATGGGTGACACTATAGTTCATGTTTTGGATGGCTTCCTCTAAACCACCTACTTTAAAAATAGCGGTATCTGTTGTTGTGATGGTATTGCTTGCATTTAGCCCATAACTAAAACCAATTCGCTCATACCAACGTTGCTTACCAGATACATTTTTGCGTTTGAATGGAAATACCTGATTCATATTCAATCCTAATTGAGGAAAGGTAATGGTCATGGCATGTGTCTTGGTATTTTGACTGTGTGACAATCGTGCAGATAGCGAAAATGGTGTACCCAAAAAGCGCTTATTATAAGATACATTAGAATTGAAGGTGGTCGCTAATACACTATTGGCATCATTAAAGGTGTTCTTATAATAATCAGAAGTACCAAAATTAATCGTAGCAGAAAAGCTTTGGCTAGGATGTGCTTGTGGTGCTTGTGTATGCGTCCATTTTAGATTAAAACTCTGTTCTAAGTTATAATCAGGAGTTCCTTTTTCATCTACTTGCAATCGGGTGTATCCCAATTCAACACTTCCCTTTCCTTTGTAGCGGATGTTGTATTGAGACTGAGCTCTTGCCCGAAGCGAACCTCGCATATAAAAATCTCCTGTCACTTTTAGATCCCAATATTCACTTAAACCTAAATAAAAACCAATTTCTCGAATCCCTGGTCCTAATCTAGGTGAAAAATCTAAATCCATACTTAAAATTAGCCCTGAGCGCTTGTTTTTGGTAATCGGAAAAAAGCCAAAAGGCAGTAAAATAGGAGTAGGGGAGCCCATTATTTCTAGAAAAGAGGGACCGACCACGATTAGCTTGCCTGGGATAATTTTTGCTTTGGAAGCTCGAATGCCAAAATGTGGATGTCCAGCATCACAAGTGGTATAAAGACAACCTTGACTGTATAATATATTTTGAGAATTGTCGGTTGTGCTATCTCCACCTTGGCTGATAAATTTAGTAGCATTGGAAACCAAATACCCATCTCCTTGCTGAGTAGATGCATCATAAACTTTTCCTTTCTTTGTTTTAAAATTGAACTCTATCCTTCGACAGGTAAATTTTTGTGTTTTATCATCAAAGAAAGGGCATTGAATTTCATTTCCAGCACTGTCTAACAAGCAAGTGGCTGTTGCAACATTGGTGATAAAATCAAATTCAATATATCCTGCTTTTAAATTATATTGTTCATAAAATACCTCTGCATTGTTATATAAGTAAACCTTGCGCTCGGCTAGGTCATAAATCATAGAGTCGGCAGATTCGTACTGAACGGGCAAATCCAGAGAATCTGTTGAATATTGGATGGTTCTTTCCATTGATTCGTTTATGGCAGCGTCCCCATTTAAGGAGTCTGTTATCATCGAATCAGAAGCAACGAGCAACTGGGTAGAATCTTGGATTAGACTATCGGTATGCATTAAGTTAGCTATACTATCCAATCCTATTGTGTCAGATTTTACAAGAGTTATAATAGAGGGCTGGGTAGAATCTGAAACAGGGGAATCAGCAACCACAGAACTGCTATCTACCAATGGATTGGAAGTAGTAATTGCTGTAGAATCCAATTGTATAAATGGATCAACAGTAGTGTTCAATACAGTATCTATTGGATTTAGTTTTCCTTTCTTTGCTTGTTTTTTTGCTTGCTTTTGAGCTATTCGCTTGGTCTTACGGGCTTGTCGAGCTTGCCGAGTATTATAGGGAAAGCCACAACTTGAACAAAAAATTGAACAAATAGTGAAAAAGCAAAAAAGTTTGTAATATTTTTGTAGTATCAATGCCACCTGTGGTTAAATTAAGAAGTTGTAGTCCCAATATTATTTATCAACTTCAGAGAAAGACAAAAGTACAATTATTCAGTTTTATTCTAAAGAATAAAGGATTTAAAGGCTTAAATTTCTTTAATTGATTCATTCTTTGGAGAGCAAGAAAGATATTTTTGATAAATTTTTACGGCTTTATCTTTTTCTTTAACTCAATCTTTGACCGTTTTTAACGCTCTTTAAGTTATAACTCGCAAAATGGCATCAACCTATAAGGTTAATTGATAACAACATTTTCAAATTCCTATTAGTCGAACATTAAGACAAAACAGCAGCTAGTGTTTGGCTTGTAATATCAAAACATTGTGGAAAAATCAATTATCGTTGCCATTGTACTATTGGTTTGCTTACCCTTTTTTTCCGAAACAGCATTTTATAAACCTAAGGAGTCAACTATAAAATTTACGATCGTAATTGATGCAGGGCATGGGGGCAAGGACAGTGGTGCTTTGGGAACGAATGCAAAGGAAAAAGATATCGCATTAAAATTGGCGTTAAGATTGGGGCATTATATCAATCAGTATATGCCTAATGTGCGAGTTTTGTATACTAGAACAACGGATCAATTTATTCCTTTGCATCAACGAATTGCAATGGCTAATACTAATAATGCAGATCTTTTCTTTTCAATTCACTGCAATTCTATGTTGACCCCTACCAATTCAGTTGGAGGGACAGAAACGTATGTTATGGGCTTGCACCGTGCTACCGAAAATCTAAATGTTGCTAAACGAGAAAACAAGGCCATTTTATTAGAGCAAGACTATACCACTAACTATGAAGGTTATGACCCCAATTCGTCAGAAGGGCATATTATGTTGAGTATGTATCAAAATGCTTATTTGTCTCAGAGTTTGTTGTTAGCAGGAAAAGTAGAACAGCAATTTCAGCACACCGCCAAACGAAAAAGTAGGGGCGTAAAACAAGCTGGTTTTTTGGTTTTAAGAGCAGCAACAATGCCCTCTGTGTTGGTTGAAGCTGGTTTTTTGTCCAATACCTTGGAAGAAAACTATCTGAATTCTGAAAAAGGACAAGTTTATATTGCTTCGGCAATGTACCGTGCTTTAAAGGAATATAAAAGAGATGTTGAGAGCAAAACAAACTATAACTATCAGGTTGTAGAAGGTCGTTCCGCTTCAAGTGTTTCAACGCAAACCATACCACCATCTAAAAAGATTACCAATTCGACGCATTCATTTGTTCCCAAAAGTATACCAAGAAGGGCTACAACCAATAGTTATTCCATCAACAATCCCAACGATAGAATCGTCTATTCTCCAGCACAAAAAACGAAAGAACCAGAAGTTAAAGTTATGCCATCAATAGAGCAAATGTATCCTACAACCTTGCAGGGGGCAAGCAACAATAAAAAACATTCGATAGACAATACCTCCACTGTTTTTAGGATACAATTGGCTGCTTCAACTCAAAAATCAAGTGTCAATACAGGAGTTTGGACAAAAATCAAAGGGGTTGAATGTGTAAAAGTAGGAGCATCCTATAAATATTTGGTTGGAAAACACGCCTCTTTTTCAACGGCCATTGAGCGTCAGAATTATTGGCGAAAAAATGGATTTAAAGACGCATTTGTTGTCGCATTTAAAAATGGGCAAAAAATTTCTATTACTGAAGCAAAAAGATAAGTGATAATCCTCGTCTTTTAGATGCTAGCAGATCATAAAAAGTGTATCGTATTTAGGGGACAGTGATCTAGGGGAAAGGACTAAATTCCACAACTCTGTTCAAATGCTTCATTTATTCAAAAGAATTTATTTACTTTGATATTGCTGCTATTTTCAGTAATTCTTGTTTTTAGTTTTATTGAATTGATCGCCAGTATTTTATTGTGGTAAATAGTACAGATGTTGTAATATAAATTGGTTTGGTGCAAAATTTGATGCCAACAGAAAGGCTTAGTGCTACATCAATCTTATTTTTTATTTAAAAAATATCATCTTGAATATATCAAAAGAAGCAAAAGTGGGTTTTATAGGACTTGTCGTCTTATTTTCTACTCTTTTTCTATTTAATTACTTAAATAGAAAAAATGTCTTTTCTACGAACTTAATTATTATAGCTGAGTTTGATGATATTGAATTTCTAAAAAAAGGAAATTTGGTGTTAATAAAGGGGAGGGAATATGGGCGAGTTGCTGCTATTTATAAAAAAGAAGGAAGGTTATTGGTTGATATGGACATTGACCCATCTACTCAAATACCACCCAATGCTAAAGCAGTTATATCAGAGGCTTCTCTTTTGGGGGGAAGAACCGTATCCATTGTTTATGAAGGAGCCTGTACCAATAATTGCTTACAATCAGGAGCTATTATTCCAGGTGAAATTAGTAATATGGCAACACAGGTTGCGGCGGTTGCAGAACCTATTCTAAAATCTTTTGGCAAAATTGCAGATACGTTGATGGGACCCAATGGCATGGAGGCGATGTTAGCTAAGGCTTATGCTTCTGCTGCTGGATTGGCAAAAACAACCAAAGGTTTTGAGGGCAAGATGAGAGGAATGAATAGAACATTGCCGAGTACCATTAAAAATTTTAAAGAATTAACAGCAAGCCTCTTGAAAGATGGAACGATGGAGACCATGGCGAATTCTTCTGAAAGTAATGAAATGGCTTTAGCGCTGGATTCGTTGGTGAATAATTTGTCTTCTTTGTCTCAAGATGATATTGATGCCATGACAAAAATTCTTTATACGTTGAATGAGCAGGCAAAAACATTTCCTGAGAAAGTAAATCAAGGAAAAGCAATGCTCAAAAAGGCTGATAAAGGATTGGATAAACTAAGTCAAAAGATTGCGCCTTATCAAGAAGGGGCTTCTGGAACAATTCCTAAGTTGCTTTATGATGCAGATTATAAGGATAGCTTGAATCATAAAATTCAAAATGTTGCTCAAAAAATTCGTGATATTAGAGAACATCCAGAAGAAAACGTAACACTAAGGAAAAAGAAATAATTCATACAGAATCATTAGTTCGGTGATTTTTAAACAAAAAACAAAATATTACCAAGCTATTAATTATAAAATTAAAACATAAAGAACGTGCGTAACGAAGTTAAAATTGGTATTTTAGGTCTAGTTACTATTGTCCTATTATTTTGGGGATACAACTTTTTGCAAGGAAAGAATGTCTTTTCTTCAGATATCGTTGCCAATGCAGAATTTTCGGCTGTTGATGGTCTTAATATTGCTGCACCTGTAACAATTAATGGATATAAAGTAGGAGCAGTAACGAATATTCTACCATCAGAAGATTATTCAAAAGTAATTGTAGAAATGAATATCTTAAATGGTACTAAAGTGCCTAAAGATGCTAAGGCTGTATTGGTGCAACCTTCTTTGATGGGAGGTAAGGAAATCGCATTGAGATTTGTTGGTAATTGTGGAGATAATTGCATCGAATCGGGGGCTACCCTAAATGGAGATGTGTCTGGTATGATTGATGGAATCATGGCTGTAGCAGATCCTTATATGGGAAAAATCGATACCATTTTAGGAGCTGTCTCAAAGTTGTCGGCTGATGATAATAAACAATTAGGACAAACTTTTAAAGAGTTACAAGCTGTTGTGGCTAATGTAAAAGTATTGACAGATTTGGTCAATAATTTACTAGTGAGTTCATCGGTTAATATTTCGGTGGCTTTGGCAAATCTTAAAGATATTACAGGGAATATTAAAGACAGTAATGGTGAAATTACAGGAATGCTCCAAAATATCAATACCATTACCAAACAGGTAAAAGATGCAGATTTAGAAGCTACTATTGCTTCTGCTAAAGATGCTTTAGACAATATTAATGAAGTTGTCAATGGATTAGAAGGAACCTTAGGCAAAGCCAATACCATGATTGATAACATCGGGAAAATCACAGATTTTGAAAACCAAAATGGTTTGGTTGCTGCTTTATTTAACGACAAAAATTTTAAAGGTGATATTGATGAAGTGGTTGATAACTTAAATCGCTTGCTTCAAGATATTCGAATTCACCCTGAGCGTTACAAAACAGTTCTGAGTGGTAAATACAAACCTTATAAAGATCCCTCTGCTGACCCTAAATTAAAAGATGGGAAAGATCCTAAAGAAATTAAATAAAAAAGCGACAACGCTTTTCTTTTATTGCAATGGATTATTGGTCTTGTACCAATAATCCATTGTTTTTTTTACAATTATCGAGGGACAAAAGCACTGGTTTTTTCTAATGCTTTTAAACTTTCATAATGGTGGGTAGCTCGATTATTTTCTATGGGAGAGGAGGGACTTTTTGGGGGAGCGATTCGAATTTCTGGACCATTATAGACATCTTTTATGATTTGGATTTCATTTCGGAAATTCTGATAGGTCGTTTTATGTTCTGCTAAATCTACTTGGATGGGAGCACGATAGACTTTATAAACTTTGTCGCCTAAATTTAGATTGGTATTCTGAGATTGTTCCATTAATCCCAAATCTAATTGAATGCTAGCAGTAGTTGCAATTACAATTTTGGTCATCTCCAATTGGCAATAACCTTCTTGAATAACCCAAATAGAGTAACTGCCAGCGGGTAAGTTCCCAAACCAGTAATTGCCCACATGATCGGTTTTTGTTTTTCGGTAGTATTTGTGATTTCTTTTTAGAACTAACTTCGCATTATAAAGAGTAGATTTATTAACTTCACTAAAGACCTTACCTGTAATAAAACTAGATTGCCCTGTACATGGAATTATACCAACCAGTAAACAGCAGCTTATTAATATAGATATAAACATAACGTTATTGTTTTTTTGATGGAAGGAGGTATGTGAATGATACTTATGGTGTTAAATCTTGTTTTGTTAATAAGTAATTACGCATAATCAATTCTACGTAGTTACTTAAGTATACGGGAGAAGGGAAGATTATGTTTGTGCCTTTATCTATGAAATAAGCAGCTCAGTCGAATTGTATAGTATAACCTCATAAAGAATAAAAATGGTAGAAATAGTACTAAAAGATAGCCCCAGTAAAGGTGAGCGTAAGTATCTTCAAGCACGATTTATCAATTTGTGCCAAAAACTAGGTCTTGCTTTACCCAAAGCAAAAATATATTATGAAGAGTTGTCCCAATTGTATAATGATCCTAATCGTTATTATCATAATTTAGTTCACCTATTCAATTTTTTAAAATTACTAGATCAACATGTCGAGGAAATAGATCAGGTAGCATTGTTTGAGATGGCGATATGGTATCATGATGCCATTTATGATGCAAAAAAGAAAGATAACGAATTGCAATCTGCCTTATTGGTGCAGCAACTATTTAGAGAATATTTAAAAGATGACGAACTGGCATATATTAATAAGTTAATTATGAGTACAGCTGGTCATTATCCCAAATCAGAAGAGCAAGATGTTTATTTTTTCTTAGATTTTGATTTAGCCATTTTAGCAACGGATCATAAGAACTATCAATTCTATAGCGAAGCAATTTGGAAAGAGTATAAAAAATTCTATCCCAAACTCTTGTACAAAATGGGGAGAAAAAAGGTTTTAAAGGGCTTTTTAAGGCGTGAAAAAATATACTTTTCCCAGCTTTTTTTTGAAAAATATGAGAAAAAAGCACGCCAAAATATCCAACTAGAACTGAACGGTAAATAATAAAATTACGTTAATGAAGATATATTTTTAATTAAAATCTGGATTTAAAATGTATCTTACAATATAATCCTGCGTTAAGAGTTAAATAAATAATACTATATTTTTGTTCGATCAACCCTATCTGAGGTATATGTGAATGTTTTCTCTATACTTTAAGGTTTCAGAAGCTTATCATTAATGTAATAATAGTTATACGTATCGTATAATACAGTTCCAAGCAAAACTACAAATTATGAAATTACTATCAAGATGGATCTGGAGAATTTCTAAATACACTCTTGGGGTAGGAGTGTTGGCTAGTTTGGCAATTTTTTTGGCAAATTATTGGGTTTTAGCAACGGTACAATCTAAAGTGTACGAAAATATTGATAAAGTCACTTATAGTGACGTTGCATTAGTATTAGGAACTAGCCGAAGTGTAAATGGGGTGGATGAAAACCCATTTTTTACCCATAGAATAGCCGCAGCAGCAGAACTATATTTTCAAGGCAAGGTAAAACACATTTTGGTTAGTGGGGATAATAGCTCTATGCACTATAATGAACCTAGGGATATGCGCCATGCATTAATCAAATTAGGAGTGCCCGATAGCTGTATTACCATGGATTTTGCAGGATTACGTACTTTGGATTCTGTTGTGCGTAGCAATAAAATTTTTCAACAAAAACGAATTACTGTTGTCTCACAAGAGTTCCACAATTACAGAGCGTTATTTATTGCTAATTATTATAAAATAGACGCCATTGCTTACAATGCGCATTATCCTACACAAGCAACTCTAAAAACGATGTTACGAGAGTACTTAGCAAGACCTAAAGCAATTTTAGATCTGTACTTATTAAATACACAACCAAAGTTTTTGGGGGATAAAATTACAATTGGAGTATAGAGGCTCTTGCTTGCTCAATTCGTAATTTTAACCCCATAAGAATCATACATCTATTGTTGTTTTTTTAAAACAAAAACTTACTTCACCTAATGTTTAGCTAAAATAATTGTTAAAAAAGCGTAATTTTGTGACGAAATAAGACCGCCCAATACGTTTAATTTTTAGTTAAAATCGAAATTTATGAGTCGTCAATTAATGGTTGTGGGGAATTGGAAAATGAACAAAAACCTCCTAGAAGCCTTCTCCTTGACTAGTGAGATCATTACTCAAGCCAAAAAATTATCAGGAACAATAGAAATTGTTCTTGCTCCACCAGCCCCCTATCTCCATACTATTAATAGTATGGCCAAAGATGTTGCTCATGTGAAAGTGGCAGCACAAAACTGTCATTTTGAGATGAGTGGCGCTTATACTGGAGAAATCTCTGCAGAAATGCTGCATTCTATGAACTTAGCTTATGTTATTCTAGGTCATTCAGAACGTCGAAAATATTTTGGTGAAGATCACGTTATATTAAAAAAGAAAGTTTCGGCTGCTATCAAAGCGGGAGTAAAAGTTATCTTTTGTTGTGGTGAACCTTTAGACGTTAGAGAAGCAGGAAATCAACAAGCCTTTGTTCAAAAACAATTAGAAGAAAGCCTATTTCATCTATCAGCAGCTGATATGAGTCAGGTTGTTGTTGCCTATGAACCAGTTTGGGCTATTGGAACAGGAAAAACGGCTAGTCCTGATCAAGCACAAAGCATGCACGCCTTTATCCGAACGCAAATTTCCAACACTTTCACTGTTGATATAGCTAATAATTGTACCATTCTTTATGGGGGAAGTTGCAAGCCTTCTAATGCTACGGAGTTATTTGAACAACCCGATGTAGATGGAGCATTGGTTGGGGGAGCAGCTTTAAAATCAGCAGATTTTTTACAAATAGTTAATGCACGAACAAAAGCAATTTTTAACAATTGTTAGCTTTATTTAGCTGCCAATCAGAGTATTAAAGCAGTTTTTTTTAATTTTTTTTAATTTTTTTTTGTGCAGCTTAATACAATTTAAGCTTTCTTTACGTTCTATATACAACTCAAATAATATTCTTTTTACAATAAGCTAATAAATCAAAGTATTACTGAGCCTCCTATAAGGTTTGTTAATAATAAAAAATATTTGATATATAGAATTGTTTTACAAAAATTTAGCGATATACAACAACCATACTCACGATGAAAATCCTCCTAACACTTCTTCAGCGGGTAAGTTTATTAAGCTTACTATTTTTAGGTACTTATACAACGGCTTTTGCAAGTCATAATTTAGGTTGTACTCTTACCTATGTTTGTTTGGGCAATAACCAATACGAATTTACCATGATTTGTTATGGTGATTGTAGCCCGACTAGTGCCACTTTATCTTCTTCTTATACCATTTCTTTCTCTCATGGGGGAAGTTGTTCGGCTTCGGTGAACAACCTTACACTTGACTCTGTGGGGCATCTTTCGCAAATTGATGTTTCTCAACTCTGCGATTCAACAACTTCTACTTGTCAAGGGGGAACCCAACAAGGGGTAGAGGAATGGGTTTATAAAGGTATAACAACACTTCCTGCTGGGTGTTTGTGGACTGTGAATTTTAGTACTTGCTGTCGTTCTGCGGCGGTAACCAATTTACAGGGAACCAGTCAAGGAACAGCAATTTCGACGACTGTTAATACCAATTTAACGCCTTGTAATAGTTCGGTCCAATTTTCAAACACACCTATTATTTATACTTGTGACTCTACTTTAGTCCAATACAATCATGGTGCGACAGATCCTGATGGAGATTCATTAGTGTTCTCTTTGGTAAATGCACGAGAAGGAAACCCTGCTACGAATATACCTTTTGTTGCGGGTTTATCTGCTACCAATCCAGTTTCTCTGGTTCCGACTACGACTTTTCAATTTGATTCCGCAACAGGACAAATGACTTTTATGCCAATGGATAACTTTTATCAAGTGGCTATGGTTGTTGTCAAAGTGGAAGAAATAAGAAATGGTGTTGTTATCGCAACTACTTATCGAGAGGTACAGATTACGGTATTAACAAACTGTAACAATGACCCTCCTGGTGTAGATTCGAATGGAGTACAAGGTTCTGCCATTACTATTAATGGATCTAGCTTAGAATTGTGTAGAGGAAGCTTTGCTTCTTTTGAATTGGTTATTCAGGATCCTAATGGTGACTCTTTAACTGTTACAAGTAATATTATTTCTGCAATTCCAGGAGCAGTAGTTAGTTATAATGTAGATGACACGGTGGTAGATTCAGTGATTCTTACTTTTACCGTCAATTCTATTAATTTAGCTCCAGGTGTCTATCCATTTTCAATTAATATTAGTGATAATGCCTGTCCTGTTCCTTCCTTGCAGTTTTTAGGCTATGCCTTAAAAATATATGGTGCGAATTTTACGGACAATATTTATTGTAGGAATGATCAGGATCCCGTCCCTATAATAATTGGGGATTCGGCTGGGGTCTTTCAAGGGTTGGTGACTAATCCCGTAGGTTTAGTTATGGACTCTATTACAGGTATTATTGACTTAGATTCTTCGGCAGTTGGTACTTATGATATTGTCTATACCTTAGATTCTATATCTATTTGCCCTTCTGATTCTATACAAATAACAATTGTAGATATTCCAGACCCTTCATTTAGCTATCCTAGAGCACTTTGGTGTAAACAAGGAGTTGACCTTACTCCAACTATTACTGGAACGCCAGGAGGGTTGTTTAGGTCAGACCCAGGAGTTAGTATTAATCAAATTACAGGGGTTGTTGATATCTCCAGTACTTCTGTCGGGTCACATATTATATATTATGATGTTGTAGGAGGAACTTGTGCAGCAAGAGATAGTTTTATTATAGATGTAATGGAAATTTCGAATTTTGAAGCAACATCTAGCCAGTACTTTATTTGCCCTAATGAAATTGATATTATACAATTAGGAGTCAATGTAACCTACAATGGAACAACACCACCTACTCAAACCTATTTGTGGTCACCCAATAGTGATATTAGCAATGTAAATATTGCAAATCCTGTGGTGACACTTTTAACCCCACAAACTTATTATTTAACTTATAATGATGTGCTTTGTCCTCAAATGCAGGATACAGTAGAGATAACTGCCCCTTATCCAGCAGTTATTTCTCCAACATCTGATATTGTGCTGTGTAATGGAAATTCCGCTCAGATAGGTGCTGCTGTAGCAGCTGGTTCAGGGGGACAAAGTTTCTGTTATAACAATGCAGCAACAACTATTGCTACAGAGGATACGACTTATTTTACGATAAATGTAACAGGAGTTACTCCTGCTTTAATAAATGGATCTCTTTTAGCTTCATTAAGCACATTATTGGGGATTGATATTAATTCCTTAGCGCATGTTACGGCACATCTAATTGCGCCTAGTGGTGAATCTGCAATGTTAGTTAATCGTCGTGGTGGATTGCATGAGGTATTGGATAGTGTGGTCTTTTCGACAGCTGCAGGAAATCTATCTACTGCAACTATGCCCTTTTTCCCACCACCTCCTCCAGCATCTCAAGCTATAACAGGAAATTACCTTCCAGAAGGAGGCGTTGCTGGTTTCAACTCTTTGTTGGGTGCAACAAGTAACGGTACTTGGACTTTGATGCTTATTCATTTTAATGGAGGGGTAGGAACTGGAACGGGGACCTTGAACGACTGGTGTTTAAACTTCCAAGATTTATCGGCAGCAAGCTTTCAATGGTCACCAAATAATGCGACGATTAGTTGTGTACAATGCGACAGTCCAACGGTAAATCCAGTGGTGAATACAACTTATAGTGTGGTAGCGACCAACCTATTTGGCTGTAGAGATACCGCAGATGTAGATGTTGTAATTGATACGGCATTACCTTCACCAGTATTGAGTTGTGGAGCAGCAACAATAAGTTCTGTTACATTTGATTGGGTTCCTGTATTTGGAGCAGCGGGTTATGTAGTAAGTGTAGATGGAGGCGCTCCACAAATACTAGGAGCCAATATAAGCACGCATCAAGTAACAGGCTTGTCCGCAGGACAATGTGTTACCTTTGTAATCTATCCTCAATCTGGCAATACCTGTGCCGATGGAGCACCCGACACCATAGTTTGTTGTGCGGCAAATTGTGGGATAATTGATCCTGTAACTATAGCAGCGAGCGGACCAACAACCTTCTGTGTGGGTCAGTCCGTGACCTTAGATGCAGGAGCAGGCTTTAACCATTATCAATGGTCAACAGCAGCCACCGATACCAACCAAACCGTAGTGGTAAGCAGTACACAATTAGTAAGTGTTACAACAACGGATAACAATGGTTGTATAGATACTGGTTCGGTACTAATAACAGTAGTACCAGGACCAACACCAAGTATAACAGCAAGTGGTTCGACAACCTTGTGTTCAGGTGATACCGTATTCTTAGATGCAGGAGCGGGTTATGCCGTTTATGCTTGGAGCCCAACAGGCGCAAGTCAAACAATAGCAGCGACAACAACAGGAACGCATATTGTAACGGTAACGGATGCTGTGGGTTGTATTGGAGTAGATAGTATGACGGTAACCGTAGGAACTCCTCTCTTAGCTCCAACCGTAGGCACGAACTTATCGTGTAATGGGGTGAGTCCAGCAGATGGCTCAGCAGTAGTAACGGCATCGGGAAGTTTCCCTGCCTATACTTACCTCTGGACAGATGGACAAAACACAGCCACAGCAACAGGTTTAGGAACAGGCGTAGCTTGTGTAACGGTAACGGATGCCAATTCCTGTACTGTAAGTACTTGTGTAACAATCAGTGAACCCAGTGCCGTAAGTGTCACCACTACTCAGGTAAATGTCACCTGTTTTAACGGTACCGATGGAACGGCAACTGCCGTAGGAAGTGGAGGAACAGGCACACATACCTTCAGTTGGTCAAATGGACAAAATACAGCGACAGCAACGGGCTTAGGAGCAGGGTTACATTGTGTAACGGTAACGGATGCATCAGGCTGTACAGCGGATACTTGTATCACGATTACACAACCAGCAGTAACAGTCACTTCGAATGCCGTAGTAAGTTCTAGCTATCCGAATGGTTCTCCAATTAGTTGTGGAGGAACCTGTGATGGAGAAGCAACGGCATCAGGCTCAGGAGGAACCCCTTCTGTGAGTGGTTATCTCTACAGTTGGAGTACCACTCCAGTACAAAATACTGCCATTGCCACAGGTTTATGTGTAGGAATCTATACCGTAACAGTAACAGATAGTGTAGGCTGTAGCTCACTCTCTAGTGTAACGTTAACCGAACCTGCCCCTGTAACGGTAACAATTGGTAGCACCGTACATCCAAGCTGTCATAGTGCCTCCGATGGTCAGGCAGTAGCAACCGCTAGTGGTGGAGCAGGAGGATATAGCTATGCATGGAATACCGTTCCAATGCAATTAACAGATACTGCCACTGCCTTAGCAGATGGAATTTATACCGTAACGGCAACCGATGCGAATGGCTGTACAGGAACAGAATCTGTAACGATAACCGAACCCAGTGCCGTAACCGCAACAACTAGCATTAGTTCTAACTATAATGGAGCCTCAATTAGTTGTAATGGGGCTTGTGATGGAGCATTAACAGCCGTGGGTACGGGAGGAACAGGAGCACATACTTACGTATGGTCAGATGGTCAAACCAATGCCATCGCAACGGGCTTATGTGCAGGAGCTTATACCGTAACAGTATTAGATGCGAATGGCTGTAGTGCTACTTCCACTTTAACAATAACGGAACCTTCAGCAGTAACCGCTACGAGTAGTAGTACAGATGCCTTGTGTTTTGGTGCTTCTGATGGAACAGCAACAGCCGTAGGTGCTGGTGGCACAGGAGCCTTTAGTTATAGCTGGAGTACCAGCCCTGTCCAAAACACAGCAATAGCAACAGGCTTAAATGCAAGCACAGGCGTCTATACCGCAACGGTAAGTGATGCGAATGGCTGTAGTGCCTTAACCAGTGTAACGATCAGTGAACCTTCTCTCGTAACCGCAACCATTTCAACCGTAGCAGTCAATTGTCACGGTGGAAGCGATGGAACCGCTACTGCAACAGTAGGAGGCGGGACGCCAGGGGTACCTGCTTATTTGTACAATTGGGGCGTTGGTAACTCTGCCTTAGCAACGAGTCATGGACAAAGTGCAGGTTCTTATATCGTAACCATAACAGATGGAAACGGTTGTTCAATCACAGAAAGTTATACGATAAGCGAACCTTCTGCCATGAGCTTTACCGTTGGCAGTGTGGCAGCAAGTTGTCATGGTGCTTCAGATGGAACAGCAAGCATCAACGTAAGTGGAGGAGTAGGTGGATTTACTTATACTTGGAATAATGGACAAAATACCGCTACTGCAACGGGCTTGCCCGCAGGGATGCATTGTGTCACAGCAACCGATGGAAACGGTTGTACGGTAGATACTTGTATTCAGGTAGATCAACCAGCAGGATTTAGCAATATTAACTTTAGTACAATCGATGTGAGTTGTTTTGGAGGCTCCAATGGTCAAGCAACAATTAGTTTGAGTGGTGGTATCCAACCTTATAGCTTTGTCTGGAGCAATGGACAAAATGGCAATATGGCAACGGGCTTAACAGCAACAACGCATAGTGTAACAGTAACGGATGCCAATGGTTGTACCGTGACTGCCAATGTAGTGATCAACGAACCGACTGCTTTACAATTGAACTTTGATGTCGATTCCGTACAATGTAAAAATGGTAGTGATGGACAAATCGAAGCCTTAGTAACAGGAGGCACCTTCCCGTATACTTATCAATGGGATGCCGCTACGGGCAACCAAAATACCGCCATTGCCAATGGACTAACAATCGGAACTTATAGTGTAGTGGTAACGGACTTTAATGGCTGTACCATTACCGCAAGTGCTACCGTATCGGAACCACAAACGGTGTTAACAGCAGCAATTATCAATCAAAGTAATCCATCTTGTCACAACAGTTGTGATGGAATGATAGAGGTAGATGCACAAGGCGCAACGCCAAATTATACCTATCAATGGAACAATGGACAGACCTCTAGCATTGCCACAGGAGTATGTGCAGGTGTCCATACAGTAACCATAACCGATGCCAATGGTTGTAGTATCACAGCAGGATCGGTCTTAACCGAACCTTCAGCCATTAGTTTAATCCCACAAGTACTTTCTAACTACAATGGAGCAGCAATTAGCTGTCCTGGTGAGGCAGATGGCTCTGTAGGCGTAACCGCCGCTGGGGGGAATGGTGGATTTAGCTATATTTGGAGTCCTGCGGGACAAAATACCGCTACCATCAATGGCTTAGTGGAAGGAACCTATTGTGTCACAGTTACGGATGTAGCAGGCTGTCAAGCCGATACTTGTATCAGCATTGTTGATCCTGTTCCTTTAGCAGCTACCTTTACCCAAGTTGATGTCTTGTGTCATGGAGATGCCAATGGACAAATCTTAGTAAATGCCACTCCTGGAACGGGTACATTGGGAGTGAATGGATATGAATATAAAATTACAGGTCCTGGACAAAGTGGTAATGTCTACAGTGCCATTAATGTTTACAATAACTTAGCGGCAGGATCGTATGTGGTCTTTGTTCGGGATGGAAACAACTGTGAAATTAGCCTTCCGATTGCCATTGCAGAGCCAGCACCCGTCTTAATTGACTCTGTGGTCATCACTGATGCCCTTTGTTTTGGTGCTGCGGATGGAACAGCAATGGCGCATGCCAGTGGTGGAACAGGAACCTATACTTATCGTTGGTCAGATGCTCAGGTAACCAACCCTGCTACGGGCTTAGCCAAAGGTTTGTATACCGTTACGGTAACCGATGCCAATGGTTGTGATCGAGTAGAAGTCTTTAATGTTGGAGAACCAACTGCCTTGACTGGAAACATTACGGCTAATCCAATTCCTTGCTTTGGAGGAACGGCTACTGCTACGGCAAGTGGTAGTGGAGGAACCCCCATTGCGTTAACTTCTTATGTTTACAACTGGTCCAATGGCAGCACTTCTGCCACGACCATCGGCTTAACGGCTGGGGTGCATTGTGTGACCATTACCGATGCGAATGCTTGTTCTTTTGTGACGTGTGTTACCCTTACTCAGCCTTCTACTGCTCTAACGGCTAGTATTAGTGCTCAAACCGATGCCACTTGTCATGGCAGTGCTACTGGAACAGCTACTGCACAAGGCACTGGTGGAACCAGTCCTTACACTTACCAATGGGATGCGGCAGCGGCGAACCAAACGAGCCAAACGGCAATTGGGTTAGCTGCTGGAATCTATACAGTAGTGGTAACAGATTCTAACAACTGTACCAACTCCACAACGGTTACGATTAGTGAACCTTCTTTGTTGACGGCTGCCATTACAGCCACCACCAATGCTACTTGTAATGGCGTTGGAACGGGAACTGCTACGGTTGCTGGAACAGGAGGAGTACCTACTTATACTTATCTATGGGCGGATGGACAAACCAATGCTACGGCTACAGGCTTAGTTGGTGGTTCACATCCTGTTACTCTTACGGATGCCAATGGCTGTACGGCGATTGCTACGGCGATAATTACAGAACCTACCGCAGTAGATATTACGGCTATTTTCACCACTCCTGTTGCTTGTAAAGGAGGGGCTACGGGATCGGCTACCTTGAGTATTCAAGGAGGAACGCCAACCAGTGGTTATACCTTCCAATGGTCAGGAGCACCTGGACAAAATAGTATTACAGCTACTGGTTTATCGGCTGGGATACATACTGTAACAGCAACCGATGCCAATGGTTGTTTTGATGTGGACACCTTTACGATTTCAGAGCCTGCTCTTGGATTAACGGGCTACTTAACCACTACAGATGCCCTTTGTTTTGGAGCGGCTAGTGGTGAAATTGCTGCGGTTATTACAGGAGGAACAGGAAGCAATTATACCTTTGCTTGGAATAGCAGTCCTAGTCAACATACCGTTGTTGCCGATAGTTTAGCGGCAGGTAATTATACCGTTACGGTAACCGATAGTTTGGGTTGTACCTTGACCTTAACGGGTACGGTTGGAGAGCCTAGTCAATTAGTCGTGACGGCTGGCGTACAGCAAGATGTCACTTGTTTTGGTGGCGACAATGGTATTGCAACCGTACTGACTACGAATGGTGGTGTTCCTACTTATTCTTACGTATGGACCGATCCTAGTGGGCAAGTCAGTACTACTGCTACGAATCTTAGTGCAGGTCCTGTTACGGTAGTAGCGACCGATGCCAATATGTGTACAGCGAGTGCGACCGTTACCATCACAGAGGCAACTCCAATTACGGTAACGGAAAATGTTAGTCCTGTGAGTTGTCATGGTTTAACGGACGGTAGCATTGACATTCTTACTTCGAATAAGGTATTGGTGGGTTACAATTGGTCGAATGGCTTTATTGGCAATCCAAACAGTGGCTTGGCTGCTGGGGTTTATGAGCTAACCGTAACCGATGCTACATTCTGTACGGAAAGCTTTAGCTATACCATTACAGAACCTTCTGCAATCAACCTAGATATCCAACAAACAACGGCGATCTTGTGTCATGGGGCAGATAATGCAACGGCTCAGGTAACTCCTACAGGTGGATCACCTGCTTACACTGCAAATTGGAGCCATGGAGCTAGCAGCAGCAGAGTAACCGATTTAGCGCCTGGTTTGTATACCGTTACGATAACCGATAGTAGAGGTTGTATGGCGGATACTAGCATTACTATTGAAGAGCCAGAAGCCTTGACGATTACAGGAACAACCGCTGGAACTTTCTGTGCAGGCGATCAAACGGGAGTTTTAACCGCAATCGGTGCAGGTGGAACGGTATTGAGTGGTTTATTGGAATACAGCATTGATGGAACGACTTGGCAAAATGGAAACATCTTCTCTGGTTTGAGTGCTGGAATTTATACCTTGTCGGTAAAAGATGAAAATGGTTGTGTGGTTGATACAGCTTTGGTTGTAGAAGATGCAGATCCGTTCTTTATTAGCAGCATGACTGGAAATACGACCATTGAATACTTGGATAGTTTGACTATTCAGGCGACCTTAAACGATACCACAGGAGTGCTTTACAGTTGGACACAAATTACAGGGGTGATGGGTGTTGTAACCGATAGCTCTTATAGCTTTGATATTGCTCCTGCTGAAGGTGTGCAGTATGAATTTACCGCCACCAATGCGAATGGTTGTACGGTCGATAGTATTGTGATTATTGATGTTGAAAAACCACGAAGAGCCAATGCGGCTACTGGATTTACGCCTAATGGTGATGGGGTGAACGATTACTTCTTTATCCAAGGGGGTGAAAAAATTCAGGAAGTAGTACTCTTTAGAGTTTATGACAGATGGGGCGAATTGGTCTTTGAAGGCAATAGCTTAGATCCTAATATTGCTACTCAAGGATGGGATGGTATTTTCCGTGGCCAACCTGCTACATCAGGGATTTACTCTTGGTATGCTGATGTCTTGTTTAAAGATGGAGAAACTACTCAGATTAAAGGAAATGTTAATTTACTTCGATAAGATAGATGAAAATTGCAGAGGCTTTATTTTGAAGCCTCTGCAATTTATTTAAAAGAAATATTATACTTATTGTAAGATTCCTACCATTTTTTTCGTTATACTTACAATAAAATCCAACTTAGATTGAACGTGTTATACGCTAAGTCTATTGAGGTTAAGCTGTTCGTCTTAGCCTAAGAAAAGAAGAAACTATTAGTTAGAATATTGTTAATCCATTGATTATGAAATTATTTTTTAGACTCTCTCTTATTGCTATTATATTTAATGGTGTTTCTTTATTGCCGAGCCAAGAGCTGCAAGCACAAGACTCAAGGTATACACAGTATTATCAAGCACCTCTTCGTTTGAACCCTGCAATGGCTGGTGTTTTTGAAGGGATGTGGCGTGTTGGTGCAAATTTTAGAACACAATGGGGATCTGTTATGGGAGGACCAAATGCATATTATACTTATGCATTAGGAGCAGAGCTTAAAACACCTGTATTTAAATCGGATTATGTTGGAGTGAGTTTTTCTGCTTTAACAGATGTTGCTGGAGGTGGTAAATATAATGTTACAGATATTAATTTGGGCGTTTCTTATATGAAAAAATTGACAGGAGGAAGACGTTCTTATCGAGCGAGTTTGACTTCTTATTTAGTAGCAGGAGCACAAATAGGAATTGGACAAAGAAGTGTTAAATGGTTAAATTTGACTTATAGCACACAATATGTTGTTCGTAATAATACCTATGATCCTAATATTACAAGTGGGGAGAATTCAGGAGCAATGAGAATGACTAAGATTTATCCTGATTTGAGCGCTGGTTTGTTATGGTATGGTGTTATGGGGGAGCGTAAGAGTGTTTATGCTGGCTTGGGATTATACCATCTTAATCGTCCAGAAATATCACTATTTAATCGCTCAAACACTAGTTCTGATGTAGAGCGTTTGTATATGAGAGTAACGGCACATGCTGGAGGTGAATTTTTGGTAGGAGGGCGTAGTTCTTCTATTAGTTTATTACCAGGATTTGTTGGAATGTTTCAAGGTCCTTCAATGGAACTTAATATGGGCTTAGGGATAAAGTATCAAGCACCAAGATATGATGATTTTGCGTTGAAACTTTCTGTTTGGACTCGTTTGGCGAATCGTTTGGATACAGAGATTGATGCAGATGCATTAATGATCGTTTTGGGAATCGATTATCAGACGTTCCAATTTGCAGTGAGTTATGATATTAATACATCAACACTATCTAATGTGTCAAACGGTCAGGGATCTTTAGAGTTCTCTGTAATTTATACGCATGATGGTAGACATGCAAGAGGGCAAGGCTGTCCTTCATTTAATTAGAAAAAAGAAATTTATCTAAAAAATAAAACCCAGTATTTTAAGTTGTTTGCTTAAGGTGCTGGGTTTCTTTGTGTTATTGTTTTAGTTGTTTGTGGGAGTTAATTTTTTTTAGAAAAAAAGCATTTTTTTATACAGAAAATTTGGATTGACGATAAAAGGGTGTATCTTTGCTCCGCACTTAAGAGAAACGGCGAGGTAGCTCAGTTGGTTAGAGCGCAGCACTCATAATGCTGAGGTCGGGGGTTCGAGTCTCCCTCTCGCTACTAAGTGAAGCACAAATGGTTGTAAGACAACTGTTTGTGCTTTTTTTATGTCTTTGCAAAAAAATCCACTAAATGTTAAAACAAGATATTAAGTTAAGATTGTATGAGGCATGTGAGTCCTATCTAAAAGACCGTTTAGCTGTTATTGAACATCGATTGAATGAATTGAACGATTCTTTAGAAGCAGAAACCAAAAGTAGTGTTGGGGATAAGTATGAAACAGGAAGAGCAATGCTACATTTGGAAAAAGACAAACAAATGCAACAGTTGGCAGTTTTGTTGAGTTATAAGCAACAATTACATGCTATAGAGCCCAATGCTCAGTTTTTTGTAATAGAGCAAGGAGCATTAGTTAAAACGAATCATGGGCTATTTTATATTGCAATTAGCGCTGGGAAATTAACAATTGATCAGCAGGTCTTTTTTGCCATAACCTTAGCTTCTCCAATAGGAAAGTTATTGTTTCAAAAAAAGGTGGGAGATCAATTTTCTTTTAGAGGAAGAGATTATCAAATTGAAGAGGTACGCTAAGACTAATCCATAATTTTGATAGGGGATTAGTCTTAGCGTATTCTAAAAAAATAGAGGGCTTAACAAGATTCTCATTTAAGCTGTTAACGCAAAAAACATTAAGAAATACTTAGTAAGGTAGCGTGCAATCTAAAATCAACAGCTAGGCGTTAGATTAGAGCAATAAATCAAGGATTACTAAACTACCAAAAATAGCGCTGGCGATCCCATTGGTTGTAAAAAAGGCAAGGTTTACTTTGCTTAAGTCGTTTGGCTTTACCAAAAAATGTTGATAAATCAGTAAGCCAATAAAAATAAATGTCCCAATCCAGTGATATATGCCCCCATTAGATTGCAAACCTGCTACAATAACAAGACTAGCTGAGACTAGGTGAAGAAAATTAGAAAGCATCAACGCACGGCTTTTCCCTAATGCGGCAGGAATGGAGTTGAGCCCAAGAGATTTGTCAAAATCTTCATCTTGCAAGGCATAAATAATGTCAAACCCAGAAACCCAAAACAAAACGACAAAAGAATATAATATAGCAATGATACTATTGGTATCAAAAATACCTGTAACTGCTATATAAGCGCCAACAGGAGCTAAGGCTAGACCAATTCCTAGTACAAAATGGCAAAGTGCTGTAAACCTCTTGGTGTAAGAATAACCTAAAACCACAGCTAGTGCAATAGGGGATAAATAAAAGCAGAGAGGATTAATAAAGTAGGTAGTTAGTGTAAATAGCAAACCATTAACAATTACAAAATAAAGGGCATTGTCTGGAGAGATAACACCAGCAGGTATTTCTCTTAATGCTGTTCTTGGGTTTTTTTCGTCAATGTCTCTATCTGCATATCGGTTAAATGCCATCGCTGCGCTTCTTGCAAAGACCATACATAGTACAACCTTTAGGAATAGCCACCAATTGATATTGGTCGAAGCGGAAGTGGTTGTGGTGGCCAGAAAGAAACCAATGCAGGCAAATGGCATTGCAAAAATAGTGTGGCTAAATTTAATAAGCGATAGATAATTTTTCATAGTCCAAAGCAATGCTTTTATTAATATTCTTTGACGAATGGTTTGTAGATGTAGCTATTTGAGTTGTTATGGGTTGGGGGTATAGCTGAAAAAAAAGATTATAATTCATCTTAATAAGAGGAAATTAGCCCCCTTTTGTATGTATACTTATTGGAATGAAACTATGAATGTTAGAATCAGTAGTATTTTATAACTAATAGGCTTGTAAGTTGGTTAAAGTGAATGCTTTAAAAGAGCAGTTAAATTAGCTATTATTTTGAATGATTCAGAACTTTCAATAATTTCTAAAAGTTATTACAATGATACAAAAAAACTCTACACAAAATAAATTCTGAGTAGAGTTTTTAGTTGATTTCAACTTCAAGTAAAGCAGATGCTAACTTCTTAAGTTGTTTATTTTACAGTTTCTGTATTTTCATCTTCTCCATCCAATTTGATTACATCAGAGTTAATGGTTAGGATGGTATTGCTAGGAATGGTATTGGCTGTAATCGTAACGGTTTTACTTTGCTTACCCTTTTTGCCTTTAGAATCAAATTTTACTTTGATTTCACCACTTTCTCCAGGAGCAATAGGCTCTCTTGGCCATTCTGGAACGGTACATCCACAGCTACCTCTAGCGTTAGAAATAGTTAAGGGGTTATTACTAGTATTTTCGAATTTAAAGATATGTTCTACTTTTTCGCCTTCTTCTAAGGTACCAAAATCAAAGTTGTTCTCTTCAAAGGTGATGTTTGCTGCTGTAGCAGGATCTACTTCAGGTTGTTGAGGTTGTGTACTGGTGTTAGTAGGCTTTATCGCAGGTTGTCCATTAGGAGGAGTTGCAGGGATACTTGCCGTTGTGTTGAGCGCTCTAGTTGCTGCAAGTGTACTCGCACTAGCACCGCCTGAATATACTTTATACGTTAAAACTGAAAGCCAAAGTGCCATGACTACCATACCACCTAATATTAAGTTTTCCTTGTTTTCCATGTTGTCTAAATAGATTTTAACTAAAATAATTATTCTTAAAAAATTCCTTACAAAAATAGGCTATTTTTCTTAACTATAAAAATAGTTCAAGCGAATCTTAACGCTTTTTAACGTGTTTATAGAGGAGAGATTTAAATATTATTTAAGAAAAGATAAAAAGCAACGGCATGGAAAATTAATAACCTATCTAATTTGACAATCAACGAATCAGATCACTTATGAATACATTTCCCCAGCAAGAAGAAAAACCAATGAGCATAATGAGTACTGCACTCAAGAAAAACGCTTTTGAAAGGGGGCTGTCTTGATCTTTAAATAAAAAAAAGGTAGTTAAGATACCATTAATAAGTGTGTGTGCCATTACCGTATAAAATGTTACCACAAGAATTTTTAAACCATCTTGAGCAATTAGCTGTATTAATACAGTATAGGCGACTAAGATAACTAGGTTTAGACCAATTATTTTTTTGATTTGTTCCATGATATTAATTTCGATGAACTAATGCTTGTATAAAGTTAAGATTTTTGCGACATTTACTTTCACATACTTCTAGATTATAACTAGGAGTAGAAGATTATATTTTTTAATAAAAAACTAAAACAATTATGGGGTTTCGTAAAGAAAAAGACTCTATTGGATATATTGATGTGCCAGCCGATAAATATTGGGCAGCTCAAACACAACGTTCCTTGCAAAATTTTAAGATTGGTGGTCACACGATGCCTAAGGAGGTCATTCAAGCATTTGCTATTTTGAAAAAAGCAGCGGCTCAAACGAATGCTGAATTGGGGGTATTGGACAGCGATAAGGCAACTTTGATTGGGGCGGTTTGTGAAGAAATTTTGGAGGGAAAATTGGACGACCAATTTCCTTTAGTCGTATGGCAAACGGGATCGGGTACACAGTCTAATATGAATGTGAATGAAGTGGTGGCCAATAGAGCTCATGTATTGAATGGAGGAAACCTCCTAGATGAGAAAAAAACAGTACATCCCAATGATGATGTCAACAAGTCTCAATCTTCTAACGATACCTTTCCTACGGCTATGCACATTGCTGCTTACAAAAAGGTAGTAGAAGTTACCTTACCTGGGATGGAAGCTTTGCGTGATACGCTAGCCGAAAAATCAGAACAGTACAAAGATGTTGTAAAAATAGGACGTACTCATTTTATGGATGCCACTCCTGTTACTGTAGGTCAAGAATTGTCTGGATTTGTTTCTCAGTTGAATCATGGAATTAAAGCCATCAAAAATACATTGGATCATTTAGCAGAACTTGCTTTGGGTGGAACGGCTGTTGGAACAGGTTTGAATACCCCAAAAGGGTATGCTGTATTGGTTGCTGAAAAAATTGCAACCTTGTCTAACTTGCCTTTTGTTACCGCTGAGAACAAATTTGAAGCATTGGCCGCTCATGATGCCATTGTTGAAGCACATGGAGCCTTAAAAACCGCAGCGGTTTCTTTGATGAAAATTGCCAATGATATTCGTATGTTGGCCTCTGGACCACGTTGTGGCATTGGCGAGTATATCATCCCTGCTAATGAACCAGGATCTTCTATTATGCCAGGTAAGGTGAATCCAACACAGGCAGAAGCAATGACAATGGCAATGGCTCAGGTTGCAGGAAATGATGTTGCAATTAACATAGGAGGCATGACTGGGCAATTTCAGTTAAATGTATTTAAGCCTATGATGATTTACAATTTTTTGATGTCTGCGCAATTAATTGGAGATGCTTGCGATAGTTTTAATGAGAATTGTGCCAAAGGACTAGCACCGAATCATGAGGCTATTAAGGAAAATTTGAACAATTCTTTAATGCTAGTTACGGCTTTAAATACCAAAATTGGATATGATAAAGCCTCTGAAATTGCCAAAAAAGCATACAAAGAAGGAACAACACTCAAAGCTGCTGGTTTGAAATTGGGGTATCTGACAGAAGAAGAATTTGATGAGTGGGTACGCCCTGAAGATATGATTGGTGGTTTAGCATAATCAACTACTACTGATCATTCAGCTTACGAATTAAATGACTTAATTCGTAAGCTGTTTTTTTAGAAATGAATAGCAATACATCTCTTATCAAAAAAGTGCTCGCCTTTTTGTTATTGCTTGAAAATGATTGATTTAATGTAAATAATATATCCAATTTTTTGGTTTTTAATTAGCTTTTGTCTATCATTGCCCTGCCTTATTGTATGTTTATCCCAAAAAGTTGTTTAAGAATAATTTTAAATGAGAAATAATATTTTTAAGCTGCTTTGTTTAATACAAATAGTTAAGAGGATGGGAAAATCCCATAAAAGTATACTCCCATTATACTTATCCTCATAAATAACATTACTCCGTTGAAAACCACGTAGTATTAAAATAATAAATGTTAAAAAGTATGGTAGCTTCCTTATCCTTAAGAGGGATATGGAGTTATAAGGTGCGTTCATTACCATTGTAATGGTTGCCTTTTAATTGATCAAGGTATAATTTGCTATTGATCAAAAGGAGAGCGTTTGCCCTATTCTTTCTAGGAAAGAAGAAGAGGCACTAAAATAAAAAATAATAAAGCAGGCTAATAAAAAACAATATACATATGCGTATAGCCTAAAGGCTTGTTTTAAAGCCTTGATAGCTATAGCGCTCAAAAGCTAGAATCTAAATCTACAAGATTTAGAAACGGGAAAGGTTTGTCTAAATATAACATTAAAAACTAAGCATATAGCCTGAGGATTTGTGGTGATAAACCATTAAAAAATAAAACTTTCGTTCAGCTAAAAAAGACAGAATGATTATCGATTCTATTAGTCTTCAAAGGAGTAATAGTGGGCAAGCTATGTCCTGTGATAAGGACAAAAAAAGATATTATTTATACAATCAATACCCAATTATTGATGGCCTGAAGCAGCTATTATTTAAGGCTACTTCAATTTTTTAACATTTAAAACCATTATCCAAATGAAAAAATTATTTGTTTATTTAACCTTATTGTTGGCTATTTTAATGGCTAACTATAGCTACTGTACGCCATGGACGAACAGCCAACCCGTCTCTAAGCCCAAGTATCATAAAATTATGAAGAAATGGGCTTCTTATTTTGTGCCCTATAGTCAACGTTACCAATTAGGTATGTCACAGTCTTGTCCTTCTGGTTATTGTGTGGGGTCTTCTACTTATTTTTTGACGACTGCTTTTAGTGGGAATATGAGTCCAGTTGATGTGATTCATCTGATGTCTATTCAGGGAGCTACCAATGGCACAACTGAAATGAATCAAATAATGTCCTTGCAACAACAAGCAGACCAGGCATTTCAAAGTCAGTCTGTCAATACTTTTTTTGCTGCGCAAGGGGTAACCTCTAGTCTATACCCAGGAACTTTACCTACTGAAATGAGTCAACTTGTTCCCAATTACCAAGCTGGACAGGGAATGAATTCTCCAAACATACAAAATCAGTTAACGGTAACGATCGATCGAATCATGAGTGGGATTAGAGGGCATTTCCAATTGCATCCTGTTAGTGCCGTTACCATTACCAATATTGCCTTTGAGTATAATAGGATAACACGAGCTTCTATCAATCAATTGGCTACGGGGCACATGGTTGCACTTTTTAGGACTCCTACAGGCAATCTGATCTTTTTTGATTCCAATGTTGGTTTTGGACTCTTCTATAATTTAGATCAGTTCGAGCAATTTTTTAATGAATACTATAGGGCATCCAATCGGGTATCAAGCACTATGAATCGTTTTGAAATGCCTGCCAATCTTAGAGTACATACCAACCTTGCATTGGCAGCAAGTCCCAATTACCAGTTGTGCATGGGGGCAACTTCCTCTTCTTTTAGATCATCATCTTCAAGATCTGCGTCGTCTGATTTATTGAATCTACTCGACTTTTGCACCCGAAAATTGACATTTAAAAATGTAAATTACGAAGATTTGAGCATCCAGATTCTATTAAAACACACTACGGATGTTTACTTCCCAAATTTTGAAGCAGGAGATGAACTGGTTTTTGATTACGATCAAAATGCGGATAAGTACTATTATGGTGGATATGAGGTGCAATCGATTGATTTGGATGAGGGAAGAAACCCTGTAGGAGCCTTTGACCAGCATGATAATATGGATTTCTCATGGACGTCAAATAGTACGATTACTTATAAGCCAAGAAATCTTTTTAATACAGAAGTTTTAATCGATAACTACAAGGAGTCGGCTCATACACAGTATCGAGAGGTAAGGGATGCCGATGGGATCAATGGAGGCTCTGCCAATGCCATTATTTCATCTTATCGATTGGGGGCACGGGAGTATATTGAAGTGAAAAAGTGGGGGACTAAAAAAATGGATTTGAGCAAATTGGAAACCATCCGCTTTAAAAATGCCAGCTATGATGATATAGGACAAAAAAGAGTCCGACTAGGAAACAATGCATGGGACCTTTGGCCCAATCTACATCAAGGAACGACCATTGATTTTGATTATCATGGAAATGGAGTGGTAAAACACAATGGTAGTATTCTCCAGCAAATTGATATGTATTGGACGGCTCCAACGACTTGGTATTCTGGAGATGAGTTGGATTTTAGTTGGTACAATGCACAGCAAATCAATTATCGACCTTATTGGAGCAATAGTTGGAACAATATCCCAACAGTAACCTTAGTTGATTTTAATAATGGGGCTTATTCTAGTTATGTAGATGCAGATGGAGTCCAAGGCTATACTCCTCAAATGTATATGAAGGTTTATGTTAGTGAAGATCAAAAAGTACTAAACATTGAATTGCATGGCAGGGCTGCTTATCCAAATGAAAGGCATGTTATGGCTTTAGTAGATCAACCCGTAAAAGAAGCTGTTGCACTAAGGTTAATGCCCAATCCCACCAACTCCGTCCTTAACGTAAGCGTAGAGGGGGCTAGTTCAGGAGCGGCTTATTTTATTTACGATGCGATGGGTAGAATGGTGTTGCAACAATCTATTAATAGGGGAAATATGTCTACATCAATTGATGTTTCGAACCTACAGAGTGGTCTTTACTATATTGTTTTGCCTGATGAAGAAGGAGGGAAAACACAGGAGAAATTTATTGTTGCCCATTAATAAGGGGAATTGATTGTTCATACTCCGCTGCTAATTAGCTTGCAGGATTAAGTTTATTACAGAGCAATGAATTAACATAGGTCCTCCCTGATTTTAGAATATACCTGAGTTGGGGGCGACCTATGTTTTATAAGAAGGAGTAGAAACAATGGTTATATTTCTAATGCGATTTGAACCATTTCACTTAGTGTTTCTTGTCGTTCCTGTGCGGTTGATTCAATACCAGTTACCAATTCATCAGAAATGGTAAGAATGGTAAGTGCTTGAACTCCAAATTTAGCCGCTAAAGTATATAAAGCTGTCGTTTCCATTTCAACACAAAGCACCCCAAATTTAGCCCAGTGTTTGTAGGCTTCAAAGTTATCTGCATAAAACTCATCTGCGGAAAGAATGTTTCCTGCCTTAACGTTAATTCCTTTGGATTCGGCAACTTTCACTGCATTCATAAACAACTCAAAATTGGCAGTAGGAGCATAATCCATTCCATTAAAGCGCCTTTTGTTGATGCCAGAATCAGTAGAAGCCGACATCGCTAGAACAACATCTCTTACCTTTAAATCAGCTTGGTAGGAACCTGCTGTGCCAATTCGAATTAATTGTTTGGCTCCATAAGAAGAGATTAATTCATTGACATAAATAGAAGTAGAGGGGATTCCCATGCCCGTTCCTTGAACAGAAACAGGTTTTCCTTTGTAGGTTCCTGTATACCCATTCATTCCCCGTACGGTATTGTAGCAAAATGGATCTTCTAGGAAAGTATCTGCTACCCATTTTGCACGAAGAGGGTCGCCTGGCAATAATACTTTTTCGGCTATATCTCCTTTCTTGGCTCCGATATGTAAACTCATAGTTTTTATTTTTTGAATAGAAATAAGGTGATTGCATTGGCACTATAAATTGACAGCCTATAGAGGAGTAATTATAAATACAAATGCTAGGTTGTCACTTAAGCAGATGCATCCAGTAAAAGGTGTAACTTGTTAAGTGTACAGTCTACTAAGTTATAAAACTTCAACAAGCATTCACAGTAAAAAAAGAAAAAATGTGGCATAAACGAAGTGAAACCCCATAAGTGACTCATTGTTATGGAGTTCGTTTGCGTATTGGATTGCCATGTACTTAATAATGATGTTGATGGAAGTGAAATAGGAATAGGTTAGAATTGAAATAATTGATTTTTTTTGTGTCGACTTTATGGATTTATTACAATATATTCATCTTGCACACATCCCGTCAAGCACCATCCCCATTTATTATTATTTAATTGATAACTTATAAATTATGAAACTTTTTAGTTTATGTTTAGCGTTTCTATTTGCTTTAGGGACAGTACAATTTGTTTATGCCCAATGCCAATCGGGGGAAACAGAGATTTTATTGAATCTTGTTCCAGATAATTTTGGCTCTGAAACAACTTGGAGGTTTACAGGGGTAGGGGGGACACCAATTTATGCTTCAGGAGGACCTTATACCAACAACAATAATACCCCTATTAATGAAAGTATTTGTGTGCCGACAGGGAGTCAGGTGATCTTTACGATATTGGATAGCTATGGCGATGGGATTTGTTGTTCAGAAGGAACGGGGTCTTATACGGTTACTGTTAACGGAGTTACGGTTGCAACAGGAGGTTCTTTTGGAGCCTCTGAATCAAGTACCTTTTTTGCTCCATTGTTGACCTATGATATTATGATGGGAACGATAAAAAGCCCATTTCCTGTGTTAGGATCGAATGAAACAATAACACTACAAAGTAGTCTAAAAAATACAAGTTCTACTGTTATTACCGCTCTAAATATGAGTTATCAAGTTGGAACGGAGCCTGTTGTTACAGAATCGTTTACTGGGCTTAATATTCCCACAGCAGCAGAATATCCTATTGTATTTTCTACGCTATGGACGCCTCAAAATACGGGAGCACAAACATTAAAGATTTGGGTAAATGACATCAACAATGGCAATGCCGATTTATTTCCAAGTAATGATACAACCATCAAACAACTGAATGTATATCAAGGAATGACGATTCCTAATATTATAGATGATTTTTTAGCTGCGCCTCCTGTTTATAGCACGATAGCAACTGCTGCCAATCAAATTAACAAACCGACCGATTTAGATTTTCATTCTATTTTGAGTAGAAAAGAACTTTGGGTAATCAATGAAGATGCCTCAAATACAGGAGGATCTACCGTTACTATTTCAGATGCAGGACTACCAACACAATCTAGCCAATGGCTAAGAGATGGCAATGCTTGGCACTTTATGTCTTTACCAACAGGACTTGCATTTGGAACCAATGGAAACTGGGGCAGCTCACCTGGAATTTATAATGCTAATCACAATGGAGGAGCTCCATTTACAGGCCCTACGCTTTGGTCTAGTGAAATGTCTATTTATGCACAAAATGCGGGACCTGGAACAAATGGGAGTCACTTAGATATGTTGCACGAAACACCATATGGGATGGGGATCGCTCATCATAAGGACAATGCCTATTGGGTATTTGACGGAAACTCTAGCAATATTGTTTATTATGATTTTGTAGAAGATCATGGACCAGGACAATCGTATCATGGAGATGCTATTATTCGTCGTTATACAGAAGTAACGGTTTCAAAAGATGGCGATGTACCAAGTCACCTTATTCTTAATAAATCGAATGGATGGTTGTATATTATAGATACGGGCAATGACCGAGTATTGCGTATGAATACGAATACAGGGAATGTCAAAGCAGCATTGACTCCAATAGAAGCGGTTGTCGAATATTCTGAAATGGAAAATGTAGTATCCGAAACCGTTATTGATACAGGTTTGGTTCGTCCTTGCGGTATAGATTTGGTTGGGGATCGTTTAATTGTTGGAGATTATGCCAATGGAGACATCAGAATCTATGATATTAGTGCTAATCCTGCAACGTATTTGGGGAAACTATCAACGGGTGCTGCTGGCTTGACAGGAATAAAAATTGGTCCAGAAGGAAACATTTGGTTTACAAATCGCCTGACCAATATGGTACAGAAAATCACGGCAACAACAACAACTGGACTATCTATTCAAACGCCAGATGAAAAAATGATTGTTTACCCTAATCCTGCAAGCGATCAAGTTCATGTTCAACTTCCTAATACCATCAATAGCAAAGCATCTATACAGATAGTGGATGCCTTAGGGCGGGTAGTAGTCTCTACTTATTGCAACAATAAAAGAATGCTGACTTTTAATACCTCTACTTGGGCAAATGGAATGTATTGGTTATCGGTGGAAGGGGATGTTCAAAAAATAACCATACAAAAATAAGTAAGGAGCAAAAACTATGTTCTTTGCATTAAAAATGGCATTCAATCAAAATAGATTGAATGCCATTCTTTTTATAATAGAAGTTGTTTAAAAATGTTGTTGATTTTCGAGATCAAAGCTAGTAGTTATCGGGCAAAGCTCGTTTTTTGTTTCGTAGCTGGAAGCTACGGGGCTAAAAATAGCTGCCGATCCGATGGCTGCTATGGTTGGATCGTAGGTGTTAAGATCATTTTTTAACAACTTCATAGAACCATTGGTTTAGAAGATTTGTATATTTCGTCCAAAAACAGCCGAGAAACCATCAAACTTTAGTACAGGAATACCTTCTGTGCTTTTATCGATTAAGAATTTTAAAAACTCTACATCTGGAAGTATATTTTTGTCCTTATTGGTATATTCTTCTTTTTGCTGGGCAGTATCTTGAGGAGGAGCAATAAATACAACTTGAGTAGAATTATTTTTCTGATTATGAATAACTACTCGTTTTTCTTTAGGTGCATTCTTTGCCAAATCTTTGTGAAGCATCAAGGATTGATTACTTAGGAAAAGATAAGAATAACCACTTGTAAAACATACAATAGGTAAACAAATGTATTTGGCAAAAAGAATTTTCATATTTTGATTGGGTAAAAAAGATTAAAACTATAGAGATGATCTTAATATACAAATATATATACAAAGATTTGGACTAAAAAGTTTCTTTTTATTTTTAATTTAAGTTTAACGCTTCGAATAATAAGCAAATTTAGAAAAAAAACAAATAGAAGGCAATTTTTTTAATTGCTTAATATTCAACTTCATTGGCTGCTTCAATCAATAGCTCAATGTTGGCTAAAGCTCGTTTGTAAGCTTTGGTATAAATCGGTTCTGATTCAATGGTATTTAATTGTTCCTCAAAGAAGGGCAGAACCGTTTCCAATTTTTGTTGGTTATCTAAGGTCGTTTCAAACACAATTTCTTTGAGTGCTTCGACATCTTCTGGAGAATTAATTTCTATAATACCAGCATCAATAGCACGTTTTAATCGAGGTTCGTTTAGCCCCTCAATAAAAACAGTAAATTCATCTAATGTAACAATCACCAAACTAAAGGCATAAGGACTTCGCAAGTCATTTTGGTGTATCCTTTTCCAAAAGATAGGCTTAGATTGGGTTAAGTCCTGTTGATATCCCAAGGGAAATAACAGTTGTTCCAATTTATTTATACCTAAATCAACATCCATAAGACTCAATTAATTTCTATATTAGATTTTATTTTTATAATGAGCAGTTTGTAGTATTGGTGTACTAAAAGACTGCAAAATACGTTCAAAAAATTAAAAATCGGTACTATTTTTAAACAATTTCATTAACAGTTTAATAGTACTTTGCTAGATACCACATAGAACCGAGCTCACGAGTAACACTCACGTGGTAGCAGCGGAGCTAAACAAAGTAAACGAGTAGCTAACCTAGCAGCACAGGGAATTGTATTAACATTATTGCAGAAGTGCTTACCAGTTGATAATTAATAATAGGTATTGGGGGTGGTTAAAATGTTAAAAAATTGATTATCAGTTTGATGCAAGGTTCGTTTTTATGTTTTTTATCAAAGAAATATAAAATTAGCAGGGTATTAATTAACTAAACTATACATTTTAGCATACTTTTAGTATCATAAGTAACCGTTCACAATGATTTATAGGAAAAAACAACGCTTTTTGCACTACTCTTCATCAAAAAGTTTTGTCTTTGATTAGCACTAAAAAATAGGTGTTTTTTTACCCATACTTTTTTATGCCCGTTTACTTAAAATCTATTAAATAGCAATTTTAATATCATTTATTATCTTTCAAGCTACGTGAAATCATCTTTATTTGCAATTTTCTTATTCTTATTTAATGTTAGTGTTGCGCAAGTTCATTTGTCAACTCCATTAGAGATTTTAACTTTTATGGAGGCATCACCAACTCAATATGAATTAGAACAGTTATACGGAGATATTCCCCGCAAAAATCGTACTATATTGTCTCATGGAACCTATATTAAATCAATTAATGGTCGAGAACATCAATTTGAATATAAAGATACTGAATCTGCCCAAGAGGCAGAATGGAAATTGATGGCGTTAGAATTGATTAATATAGAACATCCAAAATACGAAAAAGCACGTAAGTTTTATCAAAAAATACTAAAAAAAAGCCCCCAAAATGCACAAATTCATACTTTTATAGGAGAGAGTTATTATGAAGAAAAAGAATATGATAAAGCTTTAAAATGGTTAAACAAAGCAATTGAATTGAATCCTATTGATTATTTGGCGCGTTGGCTTTCGGCAGAAATTTTTCTTCAACAGGGGAGGATAGATACAGCCTTGTACACTTTTACATTGGCACATATCTACAACCGAAATCACCCTCGTTTGATTAAGCGATTGGTTGAGGTTTACGATTCACATGCTCGTACTTATTTTAGAAATTGGGGATTTGAGCCGTTAATGTATATTTATAAAGATGGAGAAACCGTAGTGGTAACAGCAGACGGGATTTGGTTAACTTATGGAATGTATAAGGCTGTGTGGAATTACGACAGCGATTATCAGTATATAAAAGAACAACAGGAAGTCACTGATTATTTATTTCAACAGGAAATGGAAGCAACGATAGGCACCTATATGACCTATACCAATTTAAAAAAAGATGATACACGCAATTATCCAGCAATGAATGCTTTTGGACTTTGCTTGGATTATCAGATGGTTGAGGAATTTGTTATGTATGAAATTTTATTGGTTGACAAACCCTCTTTGGCCCACCACATCACAGCTCCTTTTATGAACCGAATTATTCAGTACATATCAAAAATTCGAACGATAGATTATGTAATAGATGAAGATTAAGAGTAGATATTCATGATAATATTTTGAAAAAGGGGGGGTGACAACTTGTTTGGAATAGAAAACATCTTGTCTGCTTATTGCTACTTTTTTATAAGTTATGGGTCGTAAGTCGTCTGCTTAGTTCCTGTAAATACAGGACATACGACTTGACTGAACTCCCTCATAAGCGATAGCGCACTAAAGGGATAAGTAGCAGCGAAGCTAAAAAGTAGTTAAAAGCTTACCCTTTTTTAGCATTTACCTCAGGATTCGCTTTGTTATTAATGCGGGCTTTATTCTTGGTAGGCTTAGCCTTTATGTGAGCTAGCATAGCTGGGTTTAGGTGGTTGCTGCCTGAGCCTGCGAGTTGTCAAGAATGAAAAAAAATAAGCCATCCCCAATTGAATACAATCAAAATTCGGGATGGCTTATTGCTAAGTATTGAAGCAAAGCTTCTGCAAATTGGCAAAAAGATGATTTTATGCTGTTCTTTCTAAAACACCTTTATAATTAAGTAATACCGCATTTTTTAATTCTTTACGAGCAAAGAAAATACGGCTCTTAACAGTTCCCAAGGGAAGGTCTAACTGATCTGCAATTTCTTGATACTTGTAGCCATAATAGTGCATCAAAAAAGGAATGCGAATGCTATCGTCTAACTTATTAACCAACTCTTGCAACTCATTCATCATTATAGCCGAGTTGGCATCATTTAATACGGTCGGTCCCCCTGTATTTAGATAGTATTGGTTATCTGTAGAATCAAGAATTGTGTTTTTCTTGATCTTTTTGCGGTAGTTATTGATAAAAATATTACGCATTATAGTAAATAACCATGCTTTCATGTTGGTTCCAGCACGAAACTTATCTTGATTTACTAGAGCTCTATACGCAGTCTCCTGATAAAGATCCTTAGAGTCTTCGTTATTTCTAGTTAGTTTAAATGCAAAGTTGTGGAGTACATTTTCTAGTTTAGAGATTTCACTACTGAAATTAATCGTTGACATATTGCGTTTTTTTATGGTATGTAATAATACTCTCTATTTGTTTAAACAAAGATATACAAAAGTTCAACAGAAAACAAGTTTTGTTGAACCTTTATCGCTTTTAGTTTAAACGGAATTAGATGTTTGTACATTGAATGTATAGGTTATTTTACTGTAAGTCAATGTTTTGTGTGAAATTCTACAAAATTGTATAAAAAACAATAATTAACACTGTTTAACAGTTTAAAGCGCTTATTAAGATTTTATTTTTTGAATTAAAAAGAGCTAGAGAGGGAATATATGCAAGCATTTTGTCATAGAGATTTCAAGGAAGTTCAAGAAAAGGTATTTTTTAAGTTATTATTAACGTATTTACCTAAACTATTTGGCATGTCAATTGCGTTATTATAAGTAACGAACAAACATAACCAGCTTTCGATAAGTCATAACCAAACTTACGAAATTCAAATAGCTCAGAGCAACCTACTCTGGGCTATTTCTTGTTTTATCCCTTTTGTCTAGTTTTTTGACAATGAACGAAATAAAAGCGTTTGTTTTTTCCTTTTTTTTAAGAACTATTGGAGTGTTAATGCTCCTTAAGAAGAGGGAGAGGTCTGAGGAAATACTTTAAAGCTTGTTTCTTGCTTGGTTCATTCTAATCTAAATTAGCTTAGAAAATTTTATTATTGCTTGTAAGCAGCACTTTGTTTACTAAGCTCGTACTTTTATTATAGAATTTACCTCATAGTTGTTTAGTTTATAGATTAATAAAAATATTTTTATTGAAATATTTAAAAAATAAAAATAAATAACTTTTTTTTTGAGGAAAAAAGTTCTATATTAATGTACATAAATTGTTGATAGTTATTATTTTATTGTTTTGTTAGTGCCTATGATTATGTACTTTTGTCCTGCCCAAAAAAGGGATAAAAAGCTACCTTCATTAAGGAAATACGATTTAACAATAAATTTTTCTAAAAAAAGTGAAAATAAAGAATTACCTTTGTGTCATAATTGCAAATAGAAGCAAGAAAAATCCCCTTAATTAAATATGTAACTCCAAAAATCTCATCATTATACGTCCTATTTCTTTGCAAAATTATACTTTTCGACTAATAATAGTTGTACACCATACTCTTAACACTTTCATTTGAGAATAGAATTATATGTATTGCTTAAAGCTTATTGTTTTAAGCACATATTACTATTGTCAAAGGATATTGTTTAGTTAACTACAGTAATAAATTTATACTACCACCTCATATTTATTTTTTTATTTAGAACCTTTAAATACACTAAAACATGTTTAAGAAAACATCGAAAAAAATTTTACAATTGCTTTGTTGTTGGGGGGTACTCATGCTCCTTTCCCCAAGAGCAAACGCAACCCATTCAATGGGTTTGGATTTAACCTATAAATGCATAGGTAACAATCAGTATGAAATTAATTTAACGTTTTACAGAGATTGTAACGGAATTTCTGCTCCTTCATCTCCTCGTGTTAGTTGGGCAGCAGCTTGTGGATCTGGCACTCTGACATTACAAAAAGTGAGCATGCAAGAAATTACACCCTCTTGCCAAGGGATTGTTGGAACAGCTTGTAATGGAGGAAATGGGATTTATGGTATTGAAGAGCATAAATACCAGACAATACTTACCTTACCTACAGGATGTACCAATATAACATTGAGTCATTCTACTTGTTGTCGAAACAATGCTATTACAACTTTAAATAGCCCTGGAAATGAAAGAATTTATGTCGAGGCTCAGATTTCAGATGCTACCTTGTGTAATAATTCTCCTGTTTTTACAAATAACCCAGTGCCTTTTGGTTGTATCGGTCAGCCTGTTTTTTACAACCATGGTGCATCTGATGCAGATGGAGATAATTTAGTTTACTCTTTGGTTAGCTGTTTAGATGGAGCCAATACGCCTGTAAATTATGGTGCAGGTTTTAGTGCAGCAACACCTTTGGCTACTACAAATGGAGTTACTATAGATCCAGCAACAGGAGCTATTTCTTTTACTCCTAGCATGGCTCAGGTTGGCGTAATTTGCGTTGCAGTACAGGAATATAGAAATGGTGTAATGATTGGAGAGATCGTTCGTGATATTCAGTTTACAGCAATTCCTTGTTCGAACAATGTGCCAACACTAAGTGGTATTGATAATACAACAGATTATTCTACTACTGCTACCGTAGGAACTCAACTATGCTTTAACATGAATTCTAATGATGTAGATGCTAACCAATCTACTTCTTTGACTTGGAATAATGCTATCGCAGGAGCTACTTTTTCTAGCGCAGGAGCACCTCATGCAGTAGGAACATTTTGTTGGACACCAACAGCGGCAGATGTAGGAACGCATTCTTTTACCGTAACGGTATTGGATGATTATTGTCCTATTGTTGGTCAGAATACATATACCTTTACTATTGATGTACAACCTGTCGTCTGTGATAGTATAGATGTTACTGTTGTTTCTACAACTGATTTAACCTGTTCTAACAATGATGGTGTTGCTGTATTGTCTGCTAGCAATGGTGTTGCGCCATATACTTACCAATTGGTAAACTGGACAACAGGAGATTTCTTTTCTAACACTACTGGAACCTTTACAACATTGACTGCGGGAACCTATAATGTTTGGGTTGCAGATGCCAATGGTTGTACGCCTGCTTGTTCAGGGCATACTTTTGTTATTGGTGGTAATGTAACTCCATTAACAATAACATCCACAACAACGGATGTATCTTGTTCTTCTAATTCGCTAAATACAGTAGATTCGACAAATTCAGATGGATCGCTAACAATAACAGCAACAGGAGGAACTCCACCTTATCTTTATTCTATTGATGGATCAAATTTCCAATCTTCAAATACGTTCACTAATCTTGCCGCTGGAGTGTATACTTCAATTGTAATTGATGCCAATGGTTGTAGCCAAATGGTGGTAGATACTGTTGGTGAACCAGACCCAATTAGCATAGGCGTTGCTTCTGTTACTGCTGCAACTTGTGGTCAAGCTAATGGTAGCATTACTTTAACAGCAACAGGAGGAACCCCAGGTTTCTTGTACTACATTAATGGACAATCTCAAAGTAGCCCAACGTTTACTGGTTTAGCTGCTGGAACATACACGTTTAGTGTTTGTGATATTAACTACTGTGTTTATGATACTACAATTGTTATTCCTGGTACTCCTGCACTTGTAGCAGCTGGATCAGCTACCAATGTATCTTGTCATGGTAGTTGTGATGGTACTGCTACGGCTACAGTTGTTTCTGGAGGTTCTGGAACTGCTAGTATTGTTTGGGATAATGGTATGACAGGAGCAACAATAGGAAATCTTTGTGCAGGCACTTATACTGCTATTGTAACCAATGCAGATGGATGTGCTGATACGGTTACTGTAGTTGTTACTGAACCTACAGCTATTGCTGCGTCTTCTACTTCAACCGATGTATCTTGTTCTTCTAATTCAACAAATACAGTAGACCCAACCAACTCGGATGGATCAATTACTGTAACGGCAACAGGAGGAACAACTCCATATACTTATTCTATTGATGGAGTAAACTTCCAATCTACAGGTTCTTTTACTAACCTTGGATCAGGTGTTTATAGTGTAACGGTAACAGATGCAAATGGTTGTACACAGACCGTAGTGGATACTGTAAATGAGCCAGACCTAATTAGCATAGGCGTTGCTTCTATTACTGCTGCAACTTGTGGTCTAGCAGATGGTAGCATTACGTTGACTGCAACAGGAGGAACTCCAGGTTTCTTGTACTATATTAATGGACAATCTCAAAGCAGCCCAACGTTTACAGGTCTAGCTGCTGGAACGTATACGTTTAGTGTTTGTGACATCAACTACTGTGTTTATGATACTACAATTGTTATTCCTGGTACAGTTGGTTTTGTTGCTTCAGCAACAAGCACTTCTCCATTATGTAGTGGAGATTGTAACGGAACAGCTAGTGTAACAACTTCTGATAATAGCAATACTTATACAATTGCATGGGATAATGGTATGACAGGAGCAACAATAGGAAACCTTTGTGCAGGTACTTATACTGCTATTGTAACCAATGCAGATGGATGTGCTGACACAGTTAGTGTAACTGTTACTGAACCTGCTCCTATTAGTGTGAATTTGGCTTCTAGTACTGATGAAACTTGTAATGGTAATGATGGTACTGCAACATTAGCAGTAACAGGAGGAACAGCTCCTTATGTAATTGATTTAGCAAACTTCTCAACAGCAACTACTTATTCTAACGGAACAGGTGTTTTCACAGGCTTAAATGCTGGACAACATATTGTTAATGTAACAGATGCGAATGGTTGTGGTGTTAACTGTGCTACCAATTTTGTATTGAATGGTTGTGGAATGAATCCACTTGCTCCTACATCACCTTTAGCGCTTGCACCTATGTTGAGCGTTTATCCTAATCCTGCTTCTTCATTAGTTCAGGTAAGATACCAAACTAGCGAAAAAGCTGTTAGCCTATCTATTTTAGACAATAACGGTAAACCTGTATACAATAGAGGGAACTTAAATGCTGAAGGTAGCTTAGAAGTGATGGTTAATGGTTGGTCTAGTAGCACTTACTTTGTTGTTCTTAAGGGAGCAAATGGTGAGTTAATCAAGACTCAAAAATTAATTATTACAGACTAATAATAATATTACTTTGTAAGTTTTCTTATGAAGTATTAAAAATAGTTTAGAAGGGGGCTCAACTTGGTTGGGCTCCTTTTTTATTTACTGCAATTTAGTGCCCTAGATACCACAAAACTAGTTTAAGTTATCTTTTTACCCCTAATGGCATGTCGTAACTATGGCTATGTAAGCTTACCCCGTTAGTGGACTAGCACTTATGCGCTTGTAGGATTCCGTTTGCTAATACTCAACTTAGCGACCAAAAAACTTATAATCAATTTTGATTATAACGAATGGTTAGTCAAGGAAAGCACTTGCTGTAACTGTTGATACCTGAAACATAAGCACATTCAGTCTGTTTTGTATCTTGTTGGGGTATTAATAAAGTGTGATAAGCTAGGCTAGAGGTCGTTCTAGTTAAAACAAAAAGAGACTGCCTTTTCAGACAGCCTCTTACAACGGTTAATATTTAAAATGCGTTATAGTTAACGATTAGCCTTTTTTGATAAATTTCTTAGTCATAATCGTTCCATCTGATTTAACAGCACTGAAGTAGTAAATACCAGTAGATAATTGGTCTAAATTGATGGTGTTATTACCAGTCTCAATATCACCAGTCCATAGTGTTTTGCCTGTTGCATCTATAATGCGCCCAACACAAGTTCCTTCGTGGTTTAACAACTCAATATTTAATGAACTAATAGCAGGATTTGGATATAAATTCATTTCCATTTCTAGTTCATCTATAATACTTAAAGCAGTAGTACTATTGCCTTTAGAGGTTCCATTAAGTTGAGATATAGTGTTGCCAGAAGTGCGAGCACTGCCAGTAGAACCCGTTACGATAACCTGATCGATATATACTTGATCTGCATTAGCACTTGCATCGCATTGGATACGAAGCATAGAGTTCGCACTTAAGTTATGGTTTGCTTTGTCTAATGTTATGGTTACGGAGTAGAATTGACCATTGTTAAAGTCTGAGCCACTAGCATAAGACCCTACAGTTGCCCAAGAACTACCATTGTAATAACTTACGATGAAATCTTCTCCTGACTCCATGCTATTAGCGTAGAAATAGAACTCAACAGTAACTTGATCATAAGGACTAGCATCAAAAGCATCAGAGGTCATAGCTGAGGCGATTCCTGAGTTGTCACGCAAACGGATAGAAGAATTGCCCTCGTAAGAATAACTTCCAGTATAACGGAAACAATCAGAACCTCCATCGTTCCAGTTACCAAAACTAGACTCAAAGTAATCTCCCATAATTTGTGTAGTAGAAGGAGTTCCTCCTCCTCCGCCAGTTCCTCCACCAGAACCAGAGCCAACGCAAATTTGTTTGGTTTCTGTAGAAGTGAACGAAGCGCCACTAGCTAGCGTTGTACTTCCCTCTGCTAAATTGTAAGAACCAGAACCATACGAACAGCAAATGCCGTCCCCATAGCTATCATTGATTGTAAAGTCATAACAACCATCAGGTAAACAGAATGTTTCTGTAATGGCATTGTCGCCATTAGAATAACCATTTCCTGAATAAAGCGTTTGACCAGCACTATTTTTTAGTGTCCAAGAAGTTTCAGAAGCATAATTGTCAAAATTTAAGTTTAGTGTTACTTCATTGTCACTACAAGTGCTGCCGCCGCCACCGCCGCCGCCGCCAGAGCCAGCTGTACCCAAACTACTACGACTAGTATTTAGGCAAGCCCACATTCTGGTTGCTTGACCAGCAGAGAACATGAACATGCAATTGTCATCAACATAGTCCATATAGTTCATATACATATCTCTTAATCCTCCACTACAAGAGTTTGTGGATGAACTAGGACAACCGTAGTTGGGTGAACCTGCAATTGGTGTGTCATCTACATAGTCGTCTACGCTACAACCACCATCTCCCCAAATGTGGCGAAGATTTAGATAGTGACCAACTTCATGAGTAGTGGTACGCCCTTTGTCAAAAGGTGCTGATAGATAAAAGCCACTTCCATAATTGTTACTTCCAAAATATTGAGGAGACATAACAACCCCATCAGTACTAGAAGAGCCACCAGGGAATTGAGCATATCCTAAAATTCCTCCTCCTATATTACATACCCACATATTTAGATGCGTAGATGGAGTAATCGGAGCAACACCACCTTGTGTTGTTTTTTTCATAGCATCATTTGTCCCCCAAGATGTTTTTGAGCTTTGCTTTCTGGTAATTCCTGCTAAGGTAAATTGGATACCTGTATTACCAGAGGCTACAGCGGCAAAATCAGAAGGTGGATTATAATCTGAATTGGTGCCTGCATAGTCTGCATTTAATTGATCTAGTTGTGATTGTATTTGTGCGTCACTTATATTTTCTTGGCTATTATTGTAGATTACATGTACATAAACAGGTATTGAGCGAGTTTGAGTTGAACGGGCTTGCCCGTGATCTTGGATATAACGTTGTGTTGCGTCTTCTAGTGTACGCATACGTTGTTGCATTGCAGGGTCTTGTTGCAATTGCTCTTGGAGTTTATCATGAGCATAACAAGACCGCCCAGGTGTGTGGGTGTGATTGTGTTGGGCATTAATTGAACCTAGTAAAAAAGAGCAAATTCCCAGTACTGCTCCATATTTTCTCATACCAAACATTTTAACGTGTTTTTGAGTGTGAATTGAATTGACGCTCTGCAGAAGCACACACAATGTTAGATAGAAAGTTGGTTTCCGACAAAATAATATTTCAAAAAAACTGACACTCAAAAGAGCAGTTCATCAGGTGTATACGCTTGAGTTTAGATTAAAATTTACTATCGGTTTTTTTATTAGTTTTAAAATAATATTTTGATTTCTGATTGTTATTTTTGTTTTTCGTAATTTTTTGGAGTGTTGTTTTTGTGTTTTGTAGAATATTATTTTGTTTGATGTTTTTTCAAAAAAAAGTAGTCTAACCTTAATTTTTAGTAAGGTAAATAAGGATAAAATATTGAAAATAGTCTTGATAATGGTTAAAAAATGTTAAATTTAGATTGTACATTTCGCCTTTATTTGGTGAATGCTTAGTTGGTTAAAATTTTTATTTGTAACCGTGTTTTGTTTTAATGATAAAGGATAATTCCATTAAAAATTTTGTTTGTTGCTATTGTGTTTTTTAGTATAAAATTACCGATTGTTCGTACAATAGCAACTGTAAAATTAGGAAAATAGAATATGCTCTATTTCCAACCAATGAAACCTAAAATTTAATCATGATTCCTTGTGAGCTAGTATTGTTCCGTTCGTTTTACTTGCGTTCATGGTCATGAGGTAGCCGTTTTAGTTTTTGGTTGATTTCTCTTTTTTGTATTTTTCTCTAATTTTTTTTCGCCTTTCTTTCTCTTTCTGCAAATCCTTATAACGAGAGTATCTATTGCTTTGCGTTGTTGTTAGGCGGATTTTTTTGAGTGCTAAACTATCTGTTGGAGCTATAGAGCTATCTTGATGATATAGAGTGCTGCCATTTTCTTCTGTTAAAACATTGTTTTGAATAGCTGTTTGATTGTAAGAGGTATAAGCCGTTAACATACAGATGGAAAATGAAACAACGATTAATCGTTTATTCATATTTTAAAATAATTGTTAATTATATAATTGATTGAAAAGGAGATAGCCAATTAATATGCCATTTTGTGGGTATGTTGACGATTTGATAGCAATTTGGATATCTTGTAATGGCAAAAATTATGAGTTGCATTAATATTCAATCAGTCTTTCTGTCTTTATTTAGATCTATTATTATATGAGTTGATTTAGAATAGTATTACCAATGGTGATTTTAATTATTTAATAAATGAAAGAAGTTTTAATTTTTTGTTGGATGTTATTCGCCTATTATTATTGTTAAGGGTATATGTTGTCTCGATATAAAAAGTGTTATTTTGTATTATTGTGAAATAAAATTTTTTTAACTTAGTTCTTGTGGTTAGTGAAAAAAAATACTTAACTAATTCTATTTTAGTCAATTAAAATAATAGCATTATGGATAAGATTATTAAAAAAAAATATTCTAATAATGAAATCACAATTGTATGGCAACCTCAAAAATGTATTCATGCAGCAGAGTGTGTAAAGGCATTGCCACAGGTTTATAAACCCAATGAGAAACCATGGATTCAGCTAGAGCAAGCAACGACCGAAGAGCTTAAAAATCAAGTTAGGAAATGTCCATCAGGGGCGCTTAGTTATTATATGAATGGGGAGGAAGATCAAGAAGAAGAAAGCTTAGAAACAAAGGTAGAGGTGCTGCCTAATGGTCCTTTATTGGTCTATGGTACATTAAAAGTAACAGATCAAAATGGAAATACAACAACTAAAAATAAGACGACTGCTTTTTGTCGTTGTGGAAGTTCTGCGAATAAGCCTTATTGTGACGGCTCGCATGTAAAAGTTGATTTTAGAGATTCGTTAGAGTAGGACAAAGCATAGAAATGGAAATTATTAGAAACAGAAATAGAGATTAGTTCTTGCACAGAAGGAAAGAAAAATAAAAACTGGCACTATTTTTTTATACTTTTGTGCAAAGACCAAAAGTAATTCATCTTATAAAAGAGATACCAAACCTAGGACTAGAGGGTTATCATTCCCCTACATTTCTAAGCTAATATTCAAACAAATGAAAAAAATACTATTGCTATTGACTGTTGTTTTTGCTTATTCTATTCAAATAAATGCACAGAAAAAAAAGACTGTGGTTAATTATTGGGAAAACATGATGGACGTAACAGTTAAGAGTAAATTTGATCCAGTAACAGAAAATTTTACCAATACGCCTACTTTTGGCAAAAAAATCTTAAAATTAGATGGCAAAAAGATTCATTTAAAAGGATTTATTATTCCTGCGGACTTAACAAAAGGGCGAATGACTTTATCTAAATTTTCTTATAGTTCTTGTTACTTTTGTGGAGCGGCTGGACCAGAGTCTGTAATCGAAATTGTGGCTAAAAATCCTATTATTTATAGAATGGATAAGCCTATTGTTTTAGAAGGAACACTTCGTATTAACAGAACAACAAACGATCAAGAATATGACCCCTTTCGTTTGTTGTATATCTTAGAAGATGCCACGTACTATTCTGAGGATTAAAAAGAGCAGTAAGGAAAACTTTTAATTAAGCAAAATTAGAGAATAATCTAATCATTTATATACTGTTTTTATTTTAAAATATAGACCTTTGTGTCCTACAAGCTTTCTAAGTAATTAGAAAGCTTTTTTGTTTTAGCCATTTATCTACAGTCTATAATTCAGTTGAGAATGTTACGTAATATTTTTATTATAGGGATCTTTTATTTTTTAGGGTTAACATCTATGCTAGCTCAGTTAGAACAAGAATCACCTGTTGGTGACTTGTCAACGCCACAAGAGGTTGCGCATCAACATATTTATTATCTAAATGAGGAGCATTATGATTTGGACCAAGCTGCTAAGGCACTGGTTGGTAATAAGAAAAAAATAACGGATGAAACGCGAGATTATGCAATTAAGTTAAAACAAATATTTGACGGAAAGGGCTTGATTGTTCGAGAGGATTTGATTCCTGATAATCCTGATTACATTGATTCAACAAATGGCAATGCCGTTTATGTTCTTTTTCCGAATGATTTACCAGAAGTTTATATTACTCGACCATTAATTGGAAAAAATAAACGGACTCGAAAGTATGCCAATTATTGGCGATATGATCCCACTACTATAGAGCAAATTCCAGCACTACATCGGTCGGTGTATCCATTAGGAAGTCATCTTTTGTTGCAATTGCTTCCGCAGGGAGGGGCAACTTTTTTAGGATTAAAGAGCTGGCAATATCTGGCTATTTTGGTTTTAGGACTGGTTGCCATTCTTCTTAATTTTATTATTTGGAGACTATTAAATATACTGTTTAAGATATTGGCGAATACCAAACTGGGACGCAATCATTTTGACCCTACTGTGATTACAAAAATATCGCATATTATTAGTTATATGGTAGTTGCCTATGTTATTTTTATTGTCATTCCTGTTTTGATGCTACCAGTTTGGATCAGCTATTATTTTTTGACTTTCCTTCGTGTATTTAATACCATTTGTGCGGTTTTGGTGCTCTTAAATGCTGTAGAGTTGGCTCGTTCGTATTTTGAAAAAATAGTAGAAAAAACCAATAGTACCTCTGACGATCAATTATTGCCTATTTTTATTCGAATACTAAAAGCAATGATTGTAATAGGAGGGAGTATTCATGTATTGGATGTCTTTAATGTGGATTTGACGGCACTAATTGCGGGTTTGTCTATTGGAGGTTTGGCAGTAGCGTTAGCAGCACAAGATACGGTCAAGCATTTGATTGGTTCTATGATGATTTATGCGGATCGTCCATTCCAATTGGGCGATTTTATTAGTAGTGGAGAAATTGTTGGAACGGTTGAAGATATTGGTTTTCGCTCTACTCGGATTCGAACGCCAGATAGCTCTCTGATTTCTGTTCCCAATGGTGCTTTAGTTGATATGACGGTTAATAATATAGGTAGCCTTCAATTTCGCCGTTTTAATACAACAATAGGAGTTGCTTATTATACGCCACCCGCCTTAATTCAAAAGTTTGTAGAAGGTTTGAGAGAGATGAATCAACTGCATCCCAAAACTAAAAATGATGTTTCATTTATCCATCTTAATAATATGGGGGACTCTTCTTTAGATATTATGTTTGTTGTCTATTTTAATACGACAGATTATGCTACTGATTTGGCACTAAAGGAAGAACTTATTTTTGGTATTCTAAATTTGGCAGAAGCGATGAATGTACACATTGCTTTTCCTTCTACCTCTGTTTATATAGAGAGCATGCCAGAAAAAAAAGGACAAATGCCAAATTACGGAAAAGCTGAATTATCGGATGCCGATCAACAAATGCAGCAGTTTTTAGCTGATTTTAGTAAGAAATATCCAGATGCAGGACTTTGAGGACAGAGATAGTGTTATCTTGCGGTGTTATTAATAAAAAATAAAGGTTCAATAACAAGTTGTGTGGAATACTAAAAGGGAAAGATTACCTTTTGTAGTCGTGAATGGGCTATAAATTATTAAGTAGAAAGTCGTATGTTCTTTATGATCAAAATAAAAATATACGACTTTCTACTTAATAACTTACGACGGCTATAGTTTTATATACTATAATTGTTAAGATCTTATTACAAAACTTGCCAAAGAACCAAAATAAACAATGAATATGAAGGACGATTATCCAGGCGATGAAGTATTTGATAGAATAGAAGAATTATGTGATCGAGGGGATGCCTATATGGATGAAGGAAAGTATCGCCCTGCGCTTAAGCGTTTTTGGAAAGCTTTTGATTTATTGCCTGCTCCCAAAACACAATATCCTGCTGGAACTTGGTTATTGGTTTGCATTGGAGATATTAATTTTCAGGTTCAAAATTATAAAGGAGGGGTGGAGAATCTAAACAAGGCAAAAGCGTTTCCTGAAGGAGCAGGGAATCCTTTTTTGCATTTTAGGTTGGCGCAATGCTATTTTGAATTGGACGAAAAGGAGGCAGCAAGAACTGAATTTGAACAGGCATTTAAGGTGGACGGAGCGGCTATTTTTGACGATGAAGACCCCAAATATTGGGCGTTTTTTCAACAAAAACAATAACAATTATCACGAAAGAAAGTTATTGGGAAGATTTTGTACTAAAAATTTGCTTGACATAGGGATTGGCTGCATTGGATTTCCAGATGAACCCATCAATAATATAATGGGTAAGTTGAGGTAAGGTCAATGCAGCAATGGCGATGGCTTGAGCAAAAGGCTGTTCTAATAACTCAAAAGGATAGGCTAAGATTGCCTCAAAAAAGCTAGCACGCTCTCCGTAAATAAACATATCCCAACAATATTCTTCTAACCAAGCTAATAGAAAAACGACGAATAGGATAAAGAAGGCAAGCTTCCAACTAGAAGATCGCTTGGGGGATTTTAATTTTGCCTTTTGATGTTGATAATAAATAATTAGACTTAGGTATGGAATTCCATGCGCTACAACATTGGTGATCGTAAAGACCAAGTCAGAATTAAAATAGACAATGCCAGCGTACCAATTGACCGCCGTGGTGAGCATCCACAATAGTTTGCCTAGGTTTAGTTGTTGAGCGCTTTGTATCTCTTCTATTGCCCAACCGATTATAATCAACCAGTACAGACCATTAAAAAAAGGAAGGATATAAAGGTCTAAGAGGCTGTTTCCTAAAAGAAGAGGGCGCAAGCTCAAAAAATCATGCTCAACAAACCAATTAAAATGAAGCCCCTCTGCCAAATGCCAATACAAGACGGGATATAAGGTCGCCCAATACAAAGTCCATTTGTCGTTAAAAAACTTGGAAACCCCAAAGTCTTTGGCTTTCATTTTGTACAGTGCCAAGAAACCATATTGTTGCTTTACAAAATGAAATAGTGCCAAATAAGCCAACAACCGCCAAAACCAAAAGATAGAAATCCAGCTGATTAGCGCCACTAAAATAAAGCTAATGAATGGGGCAATTAGGAGTAATTTTTGATGCCGACCAAATTCTTCAGGATCTAAATAAGTTCTAAAAATAGTACTCCAGACATGCCCAACATCAATCCCCAACACAAAAATAACCCAAAGCCATAAAGGGATTTCTACTTGCAAAAACTCAGTTGGCAAACTAAACAAGACCACCCAACAACACCAAATAGGAAGGTAGAGGCTCAAAAGGTCTATATGTTTAGAAAATAACCACATAACACTAAAAATAATAAGACCAATTTCCCTCGGCATAACAACGGTACAAAACGGGATTATGTATGGTGTTAATTTCTAGTGCTGCTCGATCTACTTTTACCAAATCTCGACCAAAAGAAGTCATCATAAGCATACTTTCTCGGTTGATCCAACGAACGTCAACATCTTCAAATGTTAGTGTTTGCAATTGCTTTTTTATACTGGCAGCAGGAGGCTCTTTCATGCCAATTACCCAGCCCCATTCGCCAAAAGTATAAATGTGATTGTGAATAGGAACAACCTGAAAACCAGCGGCGGCAATTGTTTTTTCTATGGTTCTAAATGCTTTGGTGGTATAATAGGGGCTAGCCGCCTGCGTAATAAATACTCCATGAGGGCGTAGGCGTTTTTTACAAATTTGATAAAATTCTCTAGTGTACAATCGATTAATTTCAACGCTTTTGGGATCGGGAAAGTCGGCGATAATCACATCGTAAAAAGCCTTGGTGGCTTCTAAGTAATTAAACGCATCGGCATTAACAACACGCAATTTGGGCGAAAAGTAAGCCGATTGATTGAGTTGTTTAAAGATAGGGTGATGCTGTCCAATGTTGGTCATTTCAGGATCTAAATCTACCAAGATAATGCTGTCTACATCTGGATATTTGAGTACTTCTCGAATGGCACAACCATCTCCTGCACCCATGATGAGTATTTTTTTGTGCGACTGTGCCAGTTTCATGGCTGGATGAACCAAGGGTTCGTGATACATCCACTCGTCAAAAGTACTCAACTGTTTACCAGTGTTGAGGTACAACCAATAATCTCCTTGCCATTGAGTTACGGTAATTTTTTGATAAGGGGTTTGTTTGGTAAACACTACTTTTTCTCTGTAACGACTTTGTTCGCCATATAGAACAATAGGTTCTGCCAAAAACAGTCCTAAGCCTAGTAGCGCAGCAGTGAGAACAAAACCCAATTGCAATTGATTGCGTTGTCTATTGGCAATGGCATTTCTAAGGTAATAAAACAGCAATAAAGCCACCAAAAAATTGATGCCTCCAACGACAAATGGGGTATAGGTCAATCCCAAATATCGAATTCCAATAAAAGCAAAAAACAAGCCCCCAAATAAACTGCCATAATAGTCTTTTTCCATCACCCCCGAAATATTGGCACGCAAAGATTTATAGTTGTCATTAATGCGAGTGACTAGAGGAATTTCCATTCCAATCAACAAGCCAATAACAACAGCCATGAGGTACATAACCAGCCAAATACTATTGGTATAGGGCATGATCAAATAGGTAATCAAAGCACAGAGCGAAATAAGAATAGAAAGCAACAATTCTATAAATATAAACGCTTCTAATAGATTTTTTTCCAGTGATTTGCTTAATCGACTGCCCAAACCCATCGAAAAGAGCATCAGGGAAAGTACAATTGTCCATTGAAAAACAGAATCTCCTAAAAAATAGGTAGCCAACGTTGCTAATACATATTCTGCCACAATTCCTGATAAACCCGTTGCAAACAAGGCGGTCATTAAGATAAAGGAGGAACTACTCTTCTTATTCTTCATGTTTTTTTATGCACTAAAGCGAAATGATAATCAAAATAGAAGCACTAATGTATGCAAACGCCTCTACCAAACCTACCCCAAAATTGGGTTTTTCTTGATGGATTAATTCGTCTGTAATGCTTCGTTTGGGTAACAATAATTTGTCTGTGAGTAAACGAAAGATAGGGAAGGCAATTAGGGCAGATACGAGTTGGATGCCTATAGCGACTGCCGACTCTGCCCAATCGCTGTGTTCGGTTTCAATGGTATAACGGATTATATTAGCAATTCCGATCAGAAAACCAACTAGGGCAACTGCCACAGCAGCGTTACCCGTATAGATTTTCGTAAAAACATCATAGGGCATCACTTTGTTATAAAGCATTGTTATTACCACCATAATAATTTGTGCGACCAACCAATAGATAAGTGCTACAAAAACATGCTCAGCTTCTACGCTCAATACCCCAAAGATAATTAAGCCATTGGTAATCGAATTTCCAGCCTCTACAATTCCAACGGCAATATTACTTTTTTCTATAATGCTTCTTTTGAGTTCTAAGGCTCCAAAGATGATTCTATCGTTAATGATAATGGCTAGATTTAACAAGACAATGGCTCCCAATCCAAAACCAAAAGTAATCATTAGGTCTTGCCACAACGACTCATGTTGAAAACCCGCCATGGCTCCACAAATTGCCAACAATAAGCCAACAAAATACCCAACATGTGTAATGGCAAAGGCAAGATTGTCTTTGTCTACCATTTCTGCATCCACATTTACCCCTTTGTGTAATGCTTGATACAATAACTTTCCGCTGAGAAACAAAAGAAAGCACACCAACATATATATAAAGGGCTCTCCCCAATAACTAAAGGCTAAATATTCTTCCATAGTATTTGAATTAATAGTTTATGCTAATGGATGTTTTGGGCTTAAAGCTTAGGATTTATTTGCCATAACCACCACCACCACGGCTCCACTTTTTGCCATAGTTGTTTAGTCGATAATGATTGCTATAGGTACCATATCTACGACGTCCACTAGAGGTAATGATCCCATAGTAAATAAAACCTCTATAATAATGCGATCTAGCTTCTTTATGTTCTTTTTGATAAATTTTGCCTGCTGGCAGTTGTAAGAGCGTTCTTACATTTGAGTAAGCAGGGTAGAAATGCCAAAAATCAGTAGCAGGGTTGCTAGAACTATGATAACCTACACTATCCTTAACCATCGTAGAGAAAGCAGCAGTGGGTTTTTGCTCAGGTGATGTTGTTATAAGTTGTCCATCACTCCAATAACCATATTTAGGATTGCCAATATAATTGGTATACCCAGGAGGACCAACTACCCTAGATACTTTTTGGCTGCTATCTTTGGCAGCGACTTCCATTCCCAAATTATTTCCATTTTGTTGAAAATAACTGACAGGTACATTATACCACTTGGTATCCTTGGCTACTACTTTGCCGTTTTCTTCTTTTATAATTCGATAACGATGCTTATAGACCTTTGAGAAAATCCCCTCTTTGTCCATATCAAACAATAAGATCGTAAACAGCGGTTCTTTTTGCGCTTGTTGTATCAGCTCTTTTACGGGGTCTTTGGTGATCTCGACACGATTGCAAGACGTTGGCATAAAAAACGAAAAGAAAGCTAAAAAAGCAGCCAAAAAGAGATAGAACATATAGGTACCACTGCGTCGTGTCCTTCAAGTACTGGCTAAAATATTAGAAATTTCATGCTCTTTTAAATAATCACCAGCAAAACACTCAATAGAGTTATCTTCCCATTTGGATACATAAACAAATTTGGTATTGGCGGCATTTACATATTCCCAACTAGAAAAACTAGCCCAGTCTCCAATCTGATCATCAGAAAATTGTCCTTGTGCAGATTCTTTAAGCGTATACGTTTCATTGTTCCAGTTAAGGCGAACCAGGGGTTGTCCCTGTGCAACACTAGAGCGCAATTGAGCATCAACATTATTGATATTTACCTCTTTGCTCATGCCCAATACTAGACTGTTGCTATCGGACACGTTCAAGAAACGAGTTTCTGAGCTAGAACGAATTTTATATTCTTTGGAAGAATAGCCTTTGTATTTGTAGGTATAGGCAGCTAAAACTTCCCAACTTTCTAAGTTATAATCAAGAATACAGCCTTTGGCTAAATCGTGAACATTAAGGTCTACCTTTATAGGGCTTTCTTCTTCTTTTTTTCTAAATAAATTAAAAAACCAGTCAAACATAGTTTTAAAGGATTGTTTTAAAGGATAAAAAATGATAATCGTATTATACGATAAAGCGTATTTTTTATGCAATGAAGTTGTTTAAAAATGTTGTTGATTTTCGAGATCAAAGCTAGTAGTTATTAGCTTAGTCCATTAATGTACTAACATTAAGCCATCTCGAAAGCTCGTTTTTTGTTTCGTAGCTGGAAGCTACGGGGCTAAAAATAGCTGCCGATCCGATGGCTGCTATGGTTGGATCGCAGGTGTTAAGATCATTTTTAAACAACTTCAATAGATTATTGACAAAATGTTGTTGCACAACAAAAAAACGTTCCCTTCTCTGAATGATTCTGATGTTCACGAAAGGGGAGAGGCTATGTTAATGATCACATTTTAAAATCTTCAAATGAACACAGTATAACAAAATTTTATTGGCATAACATCAAGTTACTAATATACGATAATTACATAGACTAGATAACATCTATCTTATAAAAATAGTTTCTAAAACCTTTAGCACTTATATTTTTTGCCATTTCTCCAAAATGTTTATCTTGATTGAGTGAAGGAGGAGGAGTGCAGCAGAGGTACTTATGATTAATAAAAATAAAATAGCATGGAAAAAACAATTATTGATATAGAGGGGATTGGTCCCAAATACGCTGAAAAATTAAAGGCAATTGGAATTTTGACCGTAGGAACCCTCTTAGAGCGAGGAGCAAGCCCTGCTGGTCGCCGCCAATTGGAAGAAGAGACAGGAATTGACGGAAAGCGCATTTTGGATTGGATTGGGATGGCGGATTTGTATCGAATTAATGGGGTAGGAAAGCAGTTTGCCGAATTACTTAAAGTGACTGGTGTTGATACGGTTAAAGAACTAAAAATGCGTAATCCAGCTAATTTATGCCAAGCTTTGATGGAGACCAATGAAACAAAAAAATTGGCTCGTACAGTTCCTGCTTTGCCACAGGTTGAGGCATGGATTCGTCAAGCCAAAGTATTAGAGGCACGATTAAGTTATTAATCAACTTTATTTGTGGTAGGTTTCAGCACTGATAAAAGCTAGATCAGTGCTGAAAGCCTTATGACATCAATTAAAAATTGAATTAAGCCTTAGGAATACGCTTTAAGGTTTCCAATAAGTAAGCCCAAAATTTTTGTACTGAACTGATCTGCACTTTTTCATCAGGAGAGTGTGCACCACGAATGTTTGGTCCAAAAGAAATCATTTCCATATCGGGGTAATTGTTCCCTAGGATGCCACATTCTAAACCAGCATGACAGGCATAAACGTGCGCCTCTTCTTGATACAACTCCTGATACAAATCGCTCATGATGGTAACAATCTTGGCAGTAGGATTGGGAGCCCAACCAGGATAAGCACCACTCAAAGCAACAGTCGCACCAATTAATTCAAAGGTATTTACAATCGCATTTGCTTCATCCAGTTTTTCGCTATCTACAGAACCTCTGGTGAGACACAGCACTTTGTAGGCACCTTCTTTAAGCAATACTCTTGCTAAGTTATTAGAGGTTTGTACCAAATCCTCAATATCTGGACTCATTCTGTAAATCCCATTTGGACAAGCATAAACACTTGCTATAAATTGTTTTTGAAATGCAGTAGAACAAACATGACTAGGCAGATCACAAGCTGATAGACTAAGTTGCAAGTCAGGATCGGTTGTTTGATACTCTTTTTTTAGAATGTCTTGCCATTCTGCTACAAAAGCCTGTTCTTTTTTAGCGTCATTGCTGTTGATGACAATGGTTGCAAAAGATTCTCTAGGAATGGCATTTCTCAAACTTCCACCATCAATAGCTGCAATATGAAAATCAAATTGTTGGTTCATGTGATACAACAAACGATTCATTAGTTTATTGGCATTGCCACGCCCTTTGTGGATGTCCATTCCAGAATGTCCACCTGTTAGTCCTTTTACGGTTAGCTTATAAGCCGTATATCCCGCAGGTGTTGGAATCGTCTCATAAGTTCCTGTGGCTGTAACATCAATTCCGCCAGCACAACCAATGGTCAATTCGTCGTCATCTTCTGTATCCAAATTCAGCATGATGGAGCCCTCCAGCAAGCCACCAACCAAGCCCATGGCACCCGTCATTCCAGTTTCCTCATCAATTGTAAAGAGTGCTTCCAAAGGAGGATGAGGAATGTCCGTAGATTCCAATAAAGCCATAATGGTTGCGACACCAATTCCATTGTCAGCGCCCAACGTAGTGCCATCAGCTTTCACCCAATCGCCATCAATTAACATTTTGATTCCTTCTGTATCAAAATCAAAATTCGTATCGGCATTTTTTTGATGCACCATATCCAAGTGGCTCTGAAGCACCACTGTAGTGCGATCTTCCATCCCTGGAGTAGCTGGTTTTTTAATGATGACATTTCCCACAGCATCTACTTGCGTTGGCAAGCCTAGACCTTCGCCAAATTGCTTGGCAAATTCAATAACTCTTTCTTCTTTTTTAGAAGCCCTAGGAACGGCATTTAGATCCGCAAAATTTTTCCAAAGAGCTTTAGGTTGTAAATCTTGGATATTCATTATTCTATAATTTTTTGGTTAAGCAAGTGGCTCCAAATAACCGCATCGTACAACAAGTTATGTTTAGAACGAAAATTTTTGAGCAATTCCTTAATTAGCAAATTAGCAAACCATTTTCATTTAATTGTGCCCAGATAGAAGAATCAATCAGTTCTTCTATGGTTCCAATATTCATGGCTTCAAAGCTTGTTTTTAATTGTTTAAAGGTTGATATGGGCTGTTCTCCAAGTGCCAATTGTTCTAGTAGTTCAAACAACCAATTGCCTAGTTCCGCGTCCATTTCCATAACCCAATCATTTTGTTTGGTGAAAAAATGTAAAGCAGCTATGGTCTCAATTGTTCCTTGGTTTTCATCCTCAAAAAAGGAGATGGAAGGGCTATTCCCCAACCAGATCACCAATGCATTAGGGCGAGGAGGTTTTATGGGAACATTAAGCGCATCGTAGATATAATCGGAAGCAATACTAGTAGTAGGCGTTTCAAAGTCAAACCATTCGGCTAGATCTATTTCAAAACCAGTACCATGCATATAATTAAATAAAGCAGTTTTTAATCCTTGTGCAAACAACTCATGTTCCGCTCCTGTTCGATCTTCATGATAGAGATCATTGTCGGCAAAACCACCAAGATTAGGGCCAATTCGCTCTACCATATATTCTTCAGGAACCAAACCAACAGGACTATGTGCTGTCATGGCAAACTGATGCCAAAAACCAGATTGAAGGACTCCCTGCTCAAATAATTGACGAACCATTTCTAAAGAATCAATGGTTTCTTGTTCTGTTTGAGTTGGAAAGCCATACATCAGGTAGGCATGCACCATAATGCCTGCTTGCGTAAAGGCATCACAGACTCTAGCAACTTGCGCCACGGTAACGCCTTTTTTCATGAGTTTTAGTAAGCGATCAGATGCCACTTCCAAACCACCAGAAACCGCAATACAGCCCGAAGCTTTTAGCAATTGACAGAGATCATAAGTAAAACTCTTTTCAAAACGAATATTGGTCCACCAAACCACGGTTATTTTTCTTCGAATAATTTCTAATGCCAAATCTCGCATGAGGGCAGGAGGAGCCGCTTCGTCAACAAAATGGAATCCATTTTGTCCAGTCTGCTCTATAATGGTTTCAATTCGATCGCAGAGAATACTTGCATTAACAGGCTCGTATCGTTGTATATAATCCAATGAAATGTCGCAGAAAGAACACTTCCCCCAATAACAACCATGCGCTAGTGTTAGTTTGTTCCACCTTCCATCACTCCACAAACGATGCATGGGATTAACGATTTCTATGACCGATAAGTATTCCTCTAGGGGCAAGTCACTGTAGTCAGGTGTGCCAACTTCTCGTTGTGGAATATCTTTTTCTATGGCATTATTATAATAAGAAACAACACCTCCCACTTTAGCAAAAACACGTTTTAGCTGTGCCGCTTCCCGTTGACCCGCCAGATGCTCCAACAAAAACAGCAGCGGAGCTTCGCCATCGTCTAAACAGACATAATCGATATAATCAAACAGACGTTCATCGGATAAAGAACGCAATTCTGTATTGGCATATCCGCCACCTAAAATAAGTTTAATGTCAGGGTGATTTTCCTTGATGTACTGCCCACATTTTAAGGCACCAAAAAGATTGCCTGGAAAGGGAACCGACAAACAAACTACTGTAGGAGCATAATCTTCTATTTTGTATTCCAATAGTTGGGTTAAAATATCAGAAACTAAGCTGTTTTCTTCTTCTAAAGCTTCTTGAATGGGATCAAAATGAGTAGCCGTCCGCCCTAGCCGTTCTGCATAGCGGCTAAAACCAAAATGAGGATCAATGCATTCTTTGATCAAATCCCCCAAGTCTTCTAAATAGAGGGTTGCCAAGTGCCGTGCTTTGTCCTGAGTGCCCATTGTTCCAAAAGCCCAATCTAAGTCGTTAATAGCTTGGAAACGCCCTGCTTCGGGCAGATAGGTCCTACTACAAATGCTGTGGGCTAAAGTAGGATTCTTGTGTTGCAAAAAAGCAATGGTAGGGCTAATCGTTTGGAGGTAATCTTCTGCTAAATGCAAAATACGTTGGCTATCTGCCGATAGTTCAGAGGCTTCAAAGTTTTCTGCTATTATTTCAAAAACAGTAGATAAGCCTTGGCGACTAAATAATTCTAAGATGGTTTCAATGCCCAAATCTGCTTGGTTGGCGTCAATTTGTTGAGTATTCAAAAAACCTTTTAAATAAGCAGTCGCTGGATAGGGCGTATTTAATTGGGTAAAGGGTGGTGTGATGAGTAGTACCTTGGTATTCAATGCCTGACGTTTTTGTTTGAGACAAAAGTAATACTTTTTTAGTGGGCATGTAAATTTTAATACAATATCTAGTGAATAATTTAACAAAAACAAATGATAGAAATTTTTTGTTTCAGTGCTGTGGATACTTAGAAGTTGTTTAAAAATGTTGTTGATTTTCGAGATCAAAGCTAGTAGTTATCGGGCAAAGCTCGTTTTTTGTTTCGTAGCTGGAAGCTACGGGACTAAAAATAGCTGCCGATCCGATGGCTGCTATGGTTGGATCGTAGGTGTTAAGATCATTTTTAAACAACTTCTTAGTTTTTAAGACATTTTAGACCAAAAAATGAACGATTTACTCTATCAAAATATTTTAAGGAAGGCAACGATCTCAATGGATACATTCGAGGAATTTAAGACGTTAACAAAAACTGTTACCCTTCCCAAAGGTGCTTTTTTTGTCCAAGCAGGAGATATTGCGCAATATACTGCCTTTGTACTATCTGGGGTATTGTATTCTTATAATATTGATGAAAAAGGAGAAAAGCATGTGCTGCAAATTGCTTTAAAGAATAATTGGATATCAGACCCCTATAGCTTTTTCTCTCAAAAAGAAGCCCTTTATTATGTCGAAGTATTAACGACTACCGAGGTTGTTTTGTTGAGTAAAAAAAACTTAGATCTGGCTTGCAATCGCTATCCTAGTTTAGAGCGATTTTTTAGATTGTTAGTGCAGGATGCTTATGCCCATTTGTTGCAACGTGTCTCACAACTTAATAGTAATACGGCTGAAGAACGCTATTTGGATTTATTGACCACTCACCCAGAAATTATTCAGCAAGTTCCTCAATATTGTATTGCCTCCTATTTGGGGATTAAACCTCAGTCATTAAGTCGAATTCGTAAAAAAATGTTAAATGAATAGAAGTTAACATAGGTGAATGCCTAGTTGGTTTAGATGCTTTTTCTTTGTGCTATTCTATTAACAATAATTCGTCAGAAATGCTATTCTATATCTATAGTTTGTTGGATATAGCTGACGATAAAATACGTAAAAAATATCATGAAAAAAGCAATCAATTTATTCTTGTTGTTGACGCTAAGTATTGTTTCTTATGCACAAACTACTTGGACGATAGATCCTAGTCATTCTAAGGTCAATTTTTCTGTAAGCCACCTTGTGATTTCGGAAGTAGATGGCGATTTTAAAACATTTGATGGTGCCATCAAAACAACCAAAGATGATTTTTCAGGTGCTTCTATTAGCTTTACGATTGAGGTGAGTAGCATCAATACAGGGAACGAATCAAGAGATAAACATTTGCAATCAGAAGATTTTTTCCATGCGAGTAAATACCCCCAAATGACTTTTGAAAGTACTTCTTTTAAGAAAAAGAGTGCTGGAAAGTACGAACTAAAAGGAAAACTAACCATGCGTGGAGTAACTAAAACAGTAACCTTTGACGTTAAACATGGGGGAATTGCAGTAGATGGTTATGGCAATACAAGAGCTGGTTTTATTGCTAAAACAACCATTAATAGAATTGATTATGGAGTAGCTTGGAATGCTAAAACAGAACAAGGCGGCTGGACCGTTGGAGAAGCAGTTGAAATTGTACTTAAATCGGAGTTTATTAAGCAGAAATAATCAGGATTGAGATCAATTGGTTGTATTGATAACCAATTGATCTCTTCTTATTTTAAAACCTACTAGGGATAAACTATTGCTTGATTATTTTTTGAGTGACAACATGCATTGGATTGGTAATTCGTAAGTAATACAGGCCAGCGGATAAATGACTCAGATCTAGGTTTAATGTTTGAGTGCCAGCTGCCCAGTTGTTGGCTTTTTGATGCACAACCTTTCCCATTGCATCCAATACTTGAATGTTATGTTTTCCACTGGTTTTAGAGCTAATTTTAGCGGTAATAGTATGCTTAAAAGGGTTAGGGCTGATAGCCGTTTGTAAGGCATCATTTCCTGCAATTTTGGTGGTGTTGACTCCCGTTGTTACCACGTAATGATCATGATTGCTGCTGATAGAATCTGCGGCATGACAAATGTTTATACCATAAGTACAACCTAATCCAGCTATCGTTGAATCACTAATTCCAGTTAAAATAAAACTTAACCCAGCTAAAGATAGACCTCTACCTGGAGCAAATGCCGCTACAAAGGTCATTACATCATTAAGGTCATTGATGTCACTACTATCTGAAATGCCCATCGCATTTAAATTCGTACAAAAATTAGGAATTATATTGTCAAAAAAAGTGCAGCAAGGTATTGCAATAGGAGGGATAGCCGCTTGATTGTTAAAGATGCCATGTACAATTAATTTGATTTGTTGAATGTCATAAGAAAAGGCGGCAATAGAAAAACTATCTCCAACGGATAAGCCCATGTTCATTGGACTGACACGACCATCTATACTTGTTCCAATAATTGCAAACCCCATTGAATCACTGGCAATACTATCGTTTAGCATAACTACAAATTCTGTATTAGGAATGGTGCTAGTTGGGCTAGGGGGGCTGACAAACGTGGCTAAAGGAGTAGAGTCTGTTGGAAGAATACTAGTAGTAGTACCTGTCAAAACGCCAGGATTCGTATTACAAGTCGTCCACCCTGTTTGAGCAAAAGTAGAAGTAGATAAGATGGCTAAAAAAAGATAAGTGAAAAATTGTTTGCTTAAAGACATGATTTTAATTTTTATATAAATTTGTTTTTAATTTTTTATAACAAAATGCCAAGGACGAATGCTTCCTTATAGGCATTAGCTTTTAGGGTAAAATACAGTTGCATTTTACCGATTAAATTTATTTGGTATCGTTAGGAAAATGAGGACTAAAGGGAGTAACTAAATTGGGCGATTAAAATAAGTTCAAAATTGTTGTATTAGGATGAATAATTGTATTTTCTATCCTCTATACCGAACCAAAGAATGGATACCCTACTTTTGTATAAAAAATAAAAAACACTAATCTCTTTTTACCAAAGGCAATACCCAAAAACAGAGAATTTACAATTCTAATTTTTCAAACCATTCTAATTCATTGGGTAGTGCTTGTGCAGAGAATTCTAAATGGATAACACGGCGTTTTTTTAGGGCATTAGTAGTCTTAAAAGAAGTTAATAATAGAGGACTCATTATGAGCACAGTCCCTGCGTACAAATCGGGAGCATAAGGATGACTATTGTTGCTAATAAGTTCTATCTCATCTGTGCTAAGACGTTGATGATGCGATCCAGGAAGCACTTGCTGTTCGGTGTTGGGGGGAATATCGTCTAAATGGATACGAATGCAAAAGTTTTGTGCGGCGATAGCGGCAGGAAGGCGGTAAGATGCCACTGTTGTTGTTTTAGATTGTACCTCAGCAGTCCCTCCTTGATGCCAAGATTGATAACGAGCAGCTTGTGGGGCATGATTAAATAAAGTAGCTTTTACCAAAAAAGCATCAGGGGATATATAGTGGACTAAACGAGTCAAATTTTGATTAAAAAGAATATTTTTTAGTTTGGGGTACTGCTTCAAGAAATGAGGAATGCTAGAAGCTTGTTCCTTAGATATTTTACCTAAGTTCTTGTAAAGCGTATTGATAATTAGTTTTAACTCTCTACCTGTATACAATCGATTAAAGACAGCATAGCCTTTATGTTTTATTTTTTGACGAGTCGCCTGCAAACCACGTTCTGTAATTTCTGTATTGTATGAATCTAGGCTGGTATTTATCCGATTTTTGATGGCTCTTCTTAGACGTTTAGGAGCCAGTACTTTGATTCCTTCTCCATAGCCTAAAATAACTTTTTCTAACTCAAAGTTGTGCTGAACATGCAGCGAAATGGTTACACTATGATAATCTTTCTTGACCAATTGTTGAGAATGATGCAAAGGCTTAGTTAAGACATAAGGGGCATGTTGACGACTGACATAAAGCAAGATTTCTTCTGGCGGCAAATTAGGGCTAACAGAAACACCAATCGCATCTTTAAAATAGGTTTCGGCATCAAAAGTATGCTGGTCGTTATACCATAAATCACTTTTGGCAATGGATTCTATTCGATCTAGGGCAAGATTCATAATGTGATTTGCTCCTTCCTTTGTTCCAATCAAAAACCAACGATTTCGAAACTCTTTGAGCAAGTAAGGATGGAATTCAAAACTACTGGCTTTGCGAGCTTTAAACGATTGATAAGTGATGGTGATGACCTGCTTTTTTATAATAGCCTTGTATAAAATATCAAGATGTTCCAATCCTTTGAGATGATCGTTTTTTTCAAAATCGATAACGGGTTTGGTCTGCGTTTTTTGGGCATAAATATGATCCTCTAACTTTTGAACCATTCCATCCAATTCACGAAAGTGCGAAAAGCCTTTAAATTGTTTCATAAAGGCAACGGCATCTGTTAACATTCCCAAGTCTTGATCGGTTAAGGGGATATTGGTAATACTATAGTTGGGGTCTTCATAGGTATAATACCGTTTGTCAACCACTATAATTGGAGCATTGTAACCTAATTTGTCACTGCGCATAATTTGAAGGTCTCCCTGTACCGTGCGTTTGCTTACTCCTTTGTCAATGCCTTCATATTCATACAACGCATCTGAACAAGCATCAATTAAATTTTCTAAAGTCCATTTTCGATAGCGATTTTGCAAACATTTGTCAATGGTTTTGTAGCGTATCAGGGCATTTCTATTAACAGGCATGGTTTAATGATTTAGAGAACGAAAGATATTTTTAGAAAATGATGCTATTTGGAATAGTTTGTTTATCAATGGTTTGTGTTGTTTGGTGGCACGTCTTGCTACTTCCTTAGCATTAAAAATAAGCATAATTATTTACTACGCAAAAAGATTGCGTACTACTGTTTCATCTTTGTATTATCAACAACAAACAAATAATCATAGATAAGCTTGTTGCCCCTCTGCTCAAATGGAGTAGGGGGATTGATTAGAAAAAGATAAACAGAAAATTATTTTCTTAAAAGTGAACTTTTTATATCAAAAGAAATGTATATAATTCTGTGTCTAAATTTTAAATGGCTGCGTGTCCGAATGATTAGGTGACTGCTTGCAACCCAGTTTATGGGGGTTCGAATCCCTCCGCAGCCTCTATTATACACCAAGAGCTTTTAGTTCTACATACAATTAAACCATGAAAACGATTGCATTAAAACGATTGAACATTTTGGGAATTGCGAAAGGAAATGGCCTTAGCAAAGCGCATCAGCTAACTTTTTTAGCCGAATTGGCTAAATTAGGCTATCGGGTGAGTAATCCAGATATGCTTAATGAAGTAGCAGCATCTTTTTTGATGGATTATAAGCATTTGCTTAAGGTATTGGCTCAAAAACGAGGAGGAGCCGTAGAATATGTCCCATTGTTTAAGAATTTTCCAGATGAGATTCCAAATGATTCGGATTATTTAATCAAACGAATTTGGGGATATGTAGGAAATCTATTTAACTTATTTCCTGAGGCTATAGAACTAGACAATGGCGTAAAAGTACCTAAATGGTTGTTTAATATCTATGAATTTGGTGCAGATCCAATTACTCAAATGCAATCCAAAGAATTGTATGAATTGGCAGTAAAGGAAAATGCCAATAAGAAAGGAGATTGTCATGTAGAGTGGATTGATTTGCGTATTGTTCAAGACGATGAATTAGAAACGGAACTAAAGACGTACTTGGCTCGTTTAGTCTATGCTAAAGCTTCTATTAAAGAAGAATTGCACGAAGATTTGTTTCGTTTGCTAGACTTTTTTGGAGCAGATGATTTGGAGGCTAACTTGGTCGTGTTTAAAGAAACGAAGTCTTTGTTGACGAAGTATTTTTGGAACAAAGGTGATTGGGAACAGGTGGTTAAGTTTGCGCAATCTGCTACAGATGTTTTGCGATTATTTGCTGCTTTGACAAATTCAGATGTAAGTTTGAATGAAAAAATCAAATTTCCTAAATTGTCTAGAAAAGCAAGACGAACGGTTTTGGCTATTTTAGAAAAATCGACTTCCTTGCCAGAAGATTTAAATCGATACAAGGGCTTGTGGCTAGAAATAGGACGCTATTTGCATCCAACTGAATACAGCAAGCAATATCCTCGTACGGCTGCCATTTTTGACCTGTTGCGCAATGGGAAAATTGAAACCTACAATGCTAAAACAGAGCAATTGTTGGCGATGAAGGAGCTAGACGCCTTATTGGTGCATTTAGAAGCTAAACCTGGTGTTTATGCTCGAAAGTTGCACGAAGTATTGAGGCGATTTCCTGAAAAGATAGATTCAATTTTAGCTTCATTTGATAAAAAGAGTACTCAAATTGCCCTAAAAAATTTATGGGTATTAAAGGCTTATTTTTCTTCTATTAATGAGGCTGAATATCGTACCATTGTTAATAAAAAAGGAAAAATGAAGGTGTTGCCGAACAATGCTTTTGCGGCACTTTCGGAGGCACAGGTCGATAGAGTGGTGGTGTGTATTGAAAGAGCCATCCAAAAATTATTGAAAGAAAAAGAAGCTTGGACGGATCAAGCCGTTTGGATTGACCCTCAATTGATGAATTATACCATTCCTTTGCAACAAAGAAAAGCATCAGATGGTCTGATTACGGTTGGTAAGGGGAGCCGAATCAAGATAGATTTTACCAAGGTTTTGCGCTTGTTTATTTATTGGAAACAAACTGCTATGACGACCGATTTAGATTTGTCTTGTATTCAATTTGATGAGGAGTTTAATTATTTAGGGCATGTTTCTTATACCAAATTACTAGGTACAGGGATTTTACATTCAGGCGATGTGCAATCTGCTCCACATGGTGCCGCAGAATTTATTGACATTACGCTGTCCAAATTAGCTCCAAAGGTGCGTTATTTGGCTGTTCAAGTACATAAATATGCAGGAGAGCATTTTAAAAATATGGATTGCCATGCAGGTTGGATGCTTAGAGATAAAGCAAGTGCTAAAAGCAAGACCTTTGATATTAAAACAGTAGCCAATAAATTTGACCTAAATGGGGTCGGTGGTTATGCCATTCCATTGATGGTTGACATCAAGGAGCAAGAGATTATTGCAACAGACTTATACGTTTCTGGAATACAATTTCATAATAATGTAGAAGGTTCTGTAAATGATGTTGCTATCCTATGTGCTCAATTGGCCAACTTTGTAAAAACACGCCCTGTTTTAGGAGATTTAGCCGCAGCACATCTTAGGGCTAGAAATGCTTTACAAACAGAATTCAAAGAGAATGCAAGCATTACTTTTGGTATTAACGACTGTACTTACAATGCAACCGATATTGAACAAATTTTAACTGAATTGATTTAAGCAGTTGTGCTGTTTTGATCTGACTCGTAAAACGATCTATGAGATCGTATGTCGGTAGGCTCCAACTAGGTTGGAGTCTAAAGACCCATGTTAGATTATTATTGGCGGACTATAGTGGGACTTCCTTCTACAACCACAGAATTTGGATTTCTAACAATAGTGCTATTAATTTCCCGCAGAATAAAATCAATTCAAGAGTGGCTTAAAAACGACTTCCTTCTATCCAACTTGACTCTTAATCAAATTTAGTCGTTTTGCTTTCCACTTTATATTTAACTCAATTAAGGGTTGCTTTTTGATAAAAATAATGCAAAGGACTATAAAACCTTTCCTTCTTTGCTTGGGGCATCAGGGTTGGTGGTTCGAATCCATCCTCCAAGAAATTGGAGTAGCTCAATGGTAGAGCATGATAATAAGGTTTTTAATTCCCTTTGTTTTTTACATGTCTATAAAATTTTAACTGTTCGTTTTACTTCACAGCTCTGTGAAGCAAAACGAACAGTTCTTAGTTCTGCGGAAGCTGGTCTTATCTGTAATTACCTAAAATGAAAAGATAACGGTTTATTATTAGCTATATCCTTGTGTTATTATTGTGGGGTGCGTTCTGCTGAAATTAGGAGAATGAAGGTGCAAGATATAGACCTTAAGACAGGTATTATTTATTACCCTTGATGGAACCAACACAAAAAATAAGAGTCTTGCACGTATTACAATGCCTAATCACTTGGTTAACTTCTGTGAAAAAATAGGTATTAAAAATATCCTGCTCACTATCATATCATGGGCTACCAATTACAACCCAGTTTAAATCCCTGTGGACACAATACAATACGAAGAACACATCTAAAGGTATTTCGTCAATTGAAAGAGTACCAGTTATTGACGGATATTGAAAATAAATCTTTTTATAGTTGGAAGGATACGGCAGCTCGTGATATGATAGAAGCGGGGGAAATGCTGCGGCATTAATGATGTATTTTATGCATGCTAGTTTGGAAATTGCACAGAAGTATTTGGAGAGCTTTTGTGTTAATAATGATAGGATTAGAGAGCTTAAGCGTAAAATATTTTAATGTTTTTTTTGTATATTTATTTTTTATAATAAATATCTATTCTATACAAATGAATCATAAATTTTTAGTGAAAAGGCTGAATGAAATCAGCGTAAAATTTAAATTATCCTATTCCAAAGTTGAGGAAAACAGTGGTTTTGGTGGAAGTTCAATTACCAAATGGGAATTTAAAGAGTTAATATTTTTTCGAGAAGGGATTAGAATGCTAAATAGCCTTGAACTTTTCTCTGAGGGCATTTCTTTTTTTTGGAAAAGTTTTGTCTTTCAAACATCTTCTAATAGTTTTAGGGTTAACTATAATATTGGGGAACATTTTATAGATCAGTATGAATTTTTTATCAAAATGTTTAGAATTCTACATAACGAACTTTCTCGTTTAGTACCTAAAGAAAAGGAACATTCTGTACTTATTAAATTATCCAAAATTTCAGATTTTGATGATCTTGCAAAAAATTCTAAAAAAATAAATGATATTTTAAGCCAGACAATCCTGCGTCCAGAAATAGATGGAAAAATAGAAATAACATCTGTTGGTAATGGTTCTATATGGATTGAGGTTTGTTTGGGTAGTTTAGCTGCTGTGAAATTACTTAGTTCATTATTTCAAACAGGAGCTTCTATATATAAGGAAATTCAAAAAGCTCGAATAATGGAGAAAAATATAGAAGCTTTAGGAATAAAAAATGAAAGTTTAACAGAAATAAAGGAGGCGCAAAAGAAATTAATAAAACAATTAATCGATGCCGAATCTATACAACTAACAAAGAAATTTTATCAAAAAGAGGAGCAGGAACAGATACTTAGGGTTAAAAATAGTATTGAAATTATTTCAGAATTAATCCAAAAAGGTTCTGAATTGCATCCTTCTATTAATGCACCAGAAGAAGTTACTAAACTCTTTCCCGATTTTAAAGAATTAGAATCAGTTAGTTCTAAAATGGCTTTATTAAATATTAGAAATGCCCAAGAGGATAAAAATAAATAGTAAAATTAATTCATTAAAAAGAAGCCCTCAATAAACACTTATTGAGGGCTTCTTTTTATGTTCAATTCAAGCAATTTTCGCAGATCCCCATTCTTCAGGAGAGAAATTACTGCAGTGAAATCCTGAAATACCGATAAAACCTAGGTTTTATTTTGGGGATCAAGCAAAAATGAAAAAAAAATGGTCAAAAAAAGAGTCAAAAGGCGTATTATTCAAGACGCATTAAAATGGCACATCATCAATTAAATCCTGTTTTTTAGGTTTCTTCTTTTTCGGTGCTGCTTTCTTCTTTTTAGGCAACCTAGCAGCCGCTTTTTTTACCTTACTTTCGCAATCTTGACCAGTAATAGAGCAATAAAGATTTAGTTTGTTATCTCTAGGCTTGTATCTATTGACTAGGGCATATTCTTTGGCTTCAATTGCTTCTTTGGTTGCTTTATTCATTAATCGAACGGCAAAAGTAAAAGAGTAACGACCAATTTTATCTTTATAAGAAACACGCCTTAATTGTCTGGTATCGCTCCATTTTTGAAAATGTCTTAAAATGGTTTTATAGAGGTTGGTTCCACTTGGACCAATGTAGACGAGCTTTGTATTTTCAAAGATAAAATACACGCCTTTTTTATTAGCAAGGTGGATTAATTAATAATACCATTTTTACCTTCTTTGGGTAGTCGTTTCATGGATTTAGGATTTTAGCAAGAACAAACAAAAGACTTGAGCAAGTTAAACCCTACGCTTAAAGAGCGTAAATAGACCCTTTAAACGTAGTTTAAAAGCCTTATGAGAAATTACAGGTGTGGTCAATGGTTTACAATTACGATTGATTACATGAAAACCTGACTAATTTAAGCCCTAAAATCTTTGAACAAAAACGAGCTGATTTCTACTTTAATGTGGTTGCAGCTTAAGGTAAGGCTACAGGCTATGTTGATAATATGGGGCATTGGCTCATATTTTTTATAAATTTTTTCATTCTCTTAAACTACGCAATAAGACTGCGCAGTGTTAATTTACTTTTGAAGTATCAACTTTAAACCACTAGCGAATAAACTGGCATCAATCTATTACAGGATTGGGGTGGGAAATCTTATTAAGTTGAGGTGTTTTCCATGAATGCCTATACATTAAAAAATACCAAAAACTATTAATAACATGAAAAAAGTAATTTCAACAGAACGTAAACCAATTAAATTGTGGTTAACCGATTTAGAAGATGGGGCATTGGCGCAAGCCAAGAATTTGGCCAACTTACCGTTTGCCTTTAAACACATTCCGATTATGCCCGATAGTCATCAAGGGTATGGAATGCCAATTGGGTCAATCTTGGCAACTAAAGGTGTGGTGGTGCCCAATGCTGTAGGAGTCGATATTGGTTGTGGTATGTGTGCAATGCGAACAAGTTTAGAAGATGTTTCTAAAGAAGCCTTAAAAAAGACGTTGAGCATTGCTCGTCAATTAATTCCTTTGGGATTTAACTGTCATGATGAAGCGCAAGATGAAAAATGGATGCCTGAAGGCTACGAAAATTTAGAAATTGTTGCTCAAGCTTATGAAAAAGGCACCCGACAAGTAGGAACATTAGGAGGGGGGAACCACTTTATTGAGCTTCAAAAAGGCTCGGATGGTTACATTTGGATCATGATTCATTCTGGTAGTCGAGCATTGGGGTATACGGTTGCTAAACATTATAATAAGTTAGCCATTGCGCTAAATGAACGTTATCACTCGGTAGTTACCAAAAAAATGGAATTGGCTTTTTTGCCATTATCTACTCAAGAGGCGAAAGATTACATAAAGGAAATGGACTATTGCATTGAATATGCTTTAGCCAATCGAAAATTGATGATGACTAGAATGGCAGAGGCTTTAGAAGCGGTGGTTGGAACATTTGAATGTGATGAAATTATTAATAAATCACATAATTTTGCCGCATGGGAAAATCATTTTGGAGAAGAGGTTTTGGTGCACAGAAAGGGGGCAACTCGTGCCTACAAAGATGAATTGGGAATGATTCCAGGCTCGCAGGGAACCAATTCTTATATTGTTAAAGGATTAGGAAATCCAGATTCTTTTATGTCTTGTTCGCATGGAGCAGGTCGAAAATTAGGAAGAAAGCAAGCTCAAAGAGAGCTGAATTTAGCGCATGAAATTGAATTGCTAAATAAGAAAGGTGTGATTCATGCCATTCGCCATGCTTCCGATTTGGATGAGGCTACTGGTGCTTATAAGGATATTGATATTGTGATGGAAAACCAGAAGGATTTGGCAGAGGTGTTTGTGGAGTTAAGTCCTTTAGCAGTATTAAAAGGATAATGATTATCTTAAAAAAAAACAGGGTACGCAAACCCCCTTCGCGTACCCCAAAATAGGCCTAATCGGCCCCCCTTTTATTTTGAGAAATTCCTTTGAATTCCTTATGTAACAAAGATGCTGCATTATTTTAGAACGTACTGGCTTATTCTTGCCAAGAAAAGCGCTATTCTTGCCAAGAGAGAGGTGATTTTTGCCAAGGGAGGGGAGAATCTTGCCAAAGGCTATTTTTTGCCCAAAAGAAAAAAAATTATTGGGCAGATAACGACAAAATATAAGCATTCCAGATGCAATCTTGATAATCGGTAAGCATGTGAAATAATAAGCCAATTGCAATTATTCTAGTTTTGGAAGGGTATAACAAAATGCAATAGAAAAGGATGGCAGGCCATGTATGAAGAGGATGAAAGCCAATACTACACCGAGTAGGATCAAAGATGGGTGTAGCCAACAGATGGTCTAGGTCTACCAATATCGTTGCTGCCATAATCAGCCATGCTTTTTTCCAAGTGGCCCTAAAAAAAATCAAAGCAATAAGCGCAGGAGCTAAAAAATGTAAGCCATAGTGTATTAAGAATTGTATGATTTTGAGCGTTGATATATCCATATAAACAGAATGCTTGTGCCTAAAAATAATGATGTAAAATAGCTGTCAAATGTGACGACCACTCATAATAGGCAAAAAAGATAAGCATCTATAGAAGATGAATTAAGATTGGAATAAAAAAGCCCTATTTTGAAATTACCGTTTCAAAATAGGGCATAAACATCTTGTCAAAACAAGCGTTATTCAATAATGGTTAACTTTCCCCTTACGAGAGTATTTTTTCTTGTTTTTATGAACGTGATTTACCTTCGTATAGCCATGGGGATTGTCTTTTAAGTATTGATCTCGCTGTGCAGCACCAAGTACTTTGTCAATATCCGTTTTTAGAGGAATAAGCGTTTTCTTTTTATTTAATTTTTTGATTTTCATGGTATAGAGATTTTATTGTACGTTAATTACACCTATAACAGGCGTATGACCGAAATTTGTTCCAAAACATTCGTTTTATTTTATAATCTTTAGTTAATCAGTTGGATAGCTGATTGGCTTTTCTTACTTTTAGCCCAAGCAATTAATGGAAAAATAGAAAGCACTGGGCAATTCATCTTTTTAAGGGCTGTTGTAGCTATTAAATGGAAGGTGAGTCTTTTATGTATTGCAAAAAAATACAACCTAAAATATTGTTTGAAGCAAGGCTTTAGAATTGTTACAAGCAGGAGAGTTTAATAAGTACACAGAATCAATTCGGCTATTTACATCAATCATTCTTACCTTAATGCACCACAATGAACGGTCTTAAAGATTTTTTTTATTATACCCGAACAGAACGAAATGGTATTTTAGTATTATTGGGGTTGTTGTTGATTTTATTAATCTTGCCTTATACTTTTGGAATTTATAGGGATGATTCAACGATTAATTTTGAAAATTGGGAGGCTGATCTTAACGCTTTTGAAGAGGGCTTGGCAAGGCGCCCAATTGCGCATCAACACAAAAAGAAATTCCCTAAAAAAGACCCTCTGAATGCGCTTAGAGGGGGCAGCCCCAAAAAAATCACTCCACTTAGCCCTGTCTCCTTTGATCCCAATACCGCTACAGCAATGGACTTGGAAGTAATGGGGCTTCCTGAACGAACGATCAAGGGAATTTTAAATTATAGAGCGAAGGGAGGACACTTTAGAAATAAGGAAGCCTTACAAAAAATTTATACCTTATCGGAGGAGCATTATCAGCAATTATATCCTTTTATCAACTTGAAGCGTGAAAAAGAGCAAGCTTCCGAAAAAGAGGTTCATAAAAGCTCCAAAGCTATCGAATTGTTGCCCGCCTTTGATTTTGATCCCAATACCGCTACTGCGGAAGTTTTTGAAAAGCTAGGGTTGTCTACAAAAACAATTCGGAGTATTCTCAATTATCGGACAAAGGGGGGGCAGTTCAGAAAAAGAGAAGATTTTAAGAAAATTTATACCCTTCCAGATACATTGTATCAGCATTTATCTGCTTATATTAAAATTGTAGCGCAACCTCAATTGGCGGTCAAAAGACCTTACCAAGCTAAAAAATATTATACAATAGATATTAATACTGCTGGTCAAGATGATTTTCAGCAATTTAGAGGAATTGGGCCTTCTTATGCCAAGCGAATTCTAAAAATGAAAGAGAGTTTGGGAGGATTTCTTACGATTCAACAAGTTGGCGAAGTTTACAAATTACCAGATTCAACATTTCAAGCAATGCAGCCTTATTTAACTTGCGCACCGATCTCGGTTCAAAAAATCAACATTAATACAGCTACTTTAGAAGAATTAAAAGCGCATCCTTATTTGCGTTGGTTTCATGCTAAAGCGATTATCAAATATAGGGAAGAAGAGGGCTTGTGGAAAAGTGTGGATCTAATACAAATTTTAACGGAATTTGATGACGGAAAAGGAACGTTCAAAAAGATAAAACCTTATTTAACGGTTGATTAAATGCAATGTTTTACGTAGAAAAAAAATTATAATGAGCAGTAAAAAAAATTTAGTGGTCTTTGATATAGATGGAACATTGACCGATTCTGTAGCCGTCCATCAGCATTGTTTTAGAGTCGCTTTGCAACAGTTTGGAGTTGCTGATGTCACAATGAATTTTGGAACGTTTAAACACCACACCGATTCTTTTATTGCAAAAGAGATTATTGAGCATTCTACTACTACTGTATTTAATACCTCCGAAGTAGCGCAATTTGAGACCTTTTTAATGGAGGAACTATTAAAAGCGGAATCTATACCAGAAATTAAGGGGGCAAAACAAATAATTGAGTTTCTCGAAAATGAAACCAATTATGCCATTTGTTACGCTACAGGTTCTTTGAGGCGACCAGCCGCTTACAAACTAGAGTGTATAGGCATTGAGTTCCAAGATTGGCAATTGGTCGCTTCCAATCAACTTTACGAACGGGAAGAAATTGTTGCTAAGGCGATTCTAAATGCCCAAAAACAGTACGGTTTAAGCCAGTTTGATACTGTTATTTCTATAGGGGATGGTTTGTGGGATTTAAAAACAGCTAGAAATTTGGGACTTGAATTTATAGGAATGGGAACCGCCAATAAAAAACGTTTGGAACAAAATGGCAGCTCAATCAATTTGGATGATTTTACTCAATTTAACCTTCCATCGATCGAAAAAGAATTTCGATTCTTTGACCAGTCGTGTGACAAACACTAACAAAGAGTAAGCTTTCTACTACTTTTTAGAAAAAAATTATAGGTAGTAAATCGTATGCTTAGTCTCTGTTTATACAGGACTTACGACTTACTACCTATAACGTATAACAAAAGTAGTAACAAGGGGGTAGAGGCGTTTTATATTCCAGAAGATTTACCGCACAAACCTACGAGCTATCAAAGAACGAGAATTTAAAAAAAACAAACAAGAAATAAAGAATTAAGGATGTACTACAGTTTTTGGAGGGAATTTGAATATTATAATAATCATAATGGTGGTCTAGCTTTATTTTGTTCAACTACTTGTTATCTTTGCAGGTGAATTTAATAGTTAATAGATCAAGATGGCAAAAATTAAGGAGAATCCTAAAGCAAATTATGACATACCAGGTAGTCAACTTTATGTTACAAGAGTTAGCAACCTTTGGAAATTATTTGGTGAGAATAAAACCTCTAAGAGTAAGATTCCTTTGAAATTACGAATTTACTTTTTTTCTATTATATCAACACCTTTACAATGGTTACAGCGATTAATATTAATGTTTAAATTTCGGAATTTTGACTTGTCAAAAACTTCTCCTGTTTTTATCTTAGGGCATTGGCGAAGTGGAACGACTCATGTTCATTATACCTTGGCTAAGGATAAGCAGTTCGCTTACCTGAATAATTTTCAAAGTTTCTTTTTTAGTATTTCGATGTTGGGAATGGGTTGGTTGAACAAACTTTTGGGACCATTGGTGCCCAGTACTCGTCCAATGGATAATATGGAAATGACCCTTTCTAAACCGCAGGAAGAAGAGCAGGTGTTGAGCAACATAACAACGGCAGCAGGGGTAAACAGTTTTTATTTTCCTAAGAATCGCTCTTATTTTTATAAGTATAATTTATTTCAAGGCATTTCAAATAAGGAATATGCCAAATGGAAAAAGGATTATACATACATCTTAAAAGCAATTGCAAAGATGAAAAAAGGCAATGGGCGATTGTTGTTAAAAAATCCAAATAACACAGCTAGAATAAAACAGCTCTTGGAACTTTTTCCAAAGGCTAAATTTGTATTCATTCACCGAAACCCTTTTCAGGTGTATCTTTCTACCAAGCATTTGCATCGAGCGGTTTTAAGAAGTCAACGTTTGCAAGATATTTCGAATGAAGAGGAGGAAGAAATGATTTTGGAAAATTACCGATTGATTATGCAAGGCTATTTGGATACAAGAGATTTAGTACCCAAAGGATCGCTAGTTGAAATTGCTTATGGAGACATTGGAAAGGAAGGCGAGCTGGATGTTTTTAAACATATTTACGAAACGCTTGAGTTAGGAGATTGGGAACAAATAAAACCAACGATTCAAAGCTATTTAGCTTCTAAAAAGGGCTATAAGAAAAATAAATTTATTCCCATTGATCCCGAAATGGTCAAACGCATCCAAAAGGAATGGGGCTTTATTTTTGAAGAGTATGGCTATGATTTAGAGTACAAGGATGATACTGCTTCAACGATTGCTCCCAAAAACTAATTTATGTTAATTTGATAGTAAGCTCTTAGCCAAAATAGGATGAATCGACGTGATTTTATGAAGTTTGGGGCCTTGTCATTGAGCCCTATTCTTGTCAAATACCTAAATGACTGGACAACAGAAACAGCCGAAAATAACTTTGATATAGAAATTTTATCAGATGCTGGTGTGGGACATGTCTTATGGGAAAGCAAGGATTATGCTTGGGGCGAAAATTTAACCACACAATGTTTAATTGTAGGAGGGGGAATAGCAGGGTTGAGTGCTGCCTATCAGTTGCGTTCAGAGGATTTTTTATTGTGCGAACTATCGGATTACCTAGGCGGTAGTTCTTCTGCCAATGCACACAAAGATCAATATTTTGCACAAGGAGCGCATTATGATCTGGCTTATCCTGCTTATTATGGCAAGGAAGTTTTAAAGATGCTTTATGATTTGAATGTCATTGATCGGCATCCTACCAAAGAAGAATGGGTTTTTGTCGATAAGCATTATTTAATTGCTTCAGAAAGGGAAAGTATTACTTACGATAAGGGCACTTTTCGGAAGGATGTTTTGCCAGAAGGAAAGATGAAACAGCAATTTGAAGCCCTATTAAGACCTTTTGTGGGCAAAATGCCTATGCCAACTACTTTGATTGATCCTGCTTTTCATGATCTGAATACCTTAACGTTTAGAGCATTTTTAGAACAAAAACTTACCTTGGATGCCAATTTTATAGCGGCAATAGATTATGGTATGATAGACGATTGGGGGGCTACTTCCTCCATGATTTCTGCTCTGGCTGGAATTCACTATTATACTTGTCGTCCCTATTTTGATGAAAACCCAGAACTGTTTTCGCCCCCACAGGGAAATGCTTATTTTGCTCAAAAAATCATTAGCCAATTGCCACAAGAACGTTTATTGGCGAATCGTTTGGTGCGAGCAATTGAAAAAAATGAACAGGGCTTTGAAGTAACGGTTATTGATGTAAAAAAGAAACAACAATTTAAGATTCAAACGACTAAAATTGTCTACGCTGCTCACAAACATGCGCTAAAATATATCTATCCCACAGGTTATGATTTGTTTAAAAATAACCAATATGCTCCTTGGGTAGTCATCAATATTGTATTAAACCAAAACACACTAGAAAAGGTTTATTGGCAAAATGAATGTTTGTCTGGCAATCCTAATTTCATGGGGTTTGTTGATTCGGCGGCTCAATTTCAATCGTTGACAACTCGGAGAACCTTAACGGCTTATTATTGTTTGGAGCCTAAATTGCGCAACGATTTATTGGAAATTGACCAAAAGGCACCAGCATTGGTTGAGCAAACCATTGAAGCCATAGAAGAAATTTTGAAGCAACCCATTCGAAAAAAGATTGAAAAAGTATACCTCAAAGTAATGGGGCATGCGATGCCAATACCCCAACCCAATTTTTTATTGCAAAATCCTAATGCAAGAACTCAGCAAACAGGTATTGCTTATGCAGGAGTAGATTCAGGGCGATTGCCTTTGTTTTTTGAAGCGGCGGACTCAGGGTTGCAAGCTGCTCGTTTGTTACAAAAGTTGGGATAAAAAAGACTGCAAACCTCAACGGGTACTAGCGATATTCTAATAAACCATGGTATATTTCTTGTCCGCTACTCAGGCGATAACTGTAAATTCCTTTGACCCAATCTGGGAGCGTTAATTGAAGGATGGTGCCGTTAAAATCTTTTTCTAAAATTTGCTTGCCTGTCATATCGTAAATCAATAATTGATAATGATTGGGAACTAAGGTTTGGAACGTTAAGGTCTGCTGTGCTCCAATGGGGTTTGGATAAACCATGATTTTATGAGGAAAATGTTGTTGGGGTAGTTGCTGGTTGGGGAGTAGAACCGCCGAATCAGAGGCAATCATAAATTGCCCAAACTGGTCGATTACCAACGCTTTAGAAAAGTGTAATTGTTGGGCACTCAATAGGGCATCGCAAGTATCCAAAACGGTTCCCCATGTAGCACCATCTGCTCGAGTAGAGCGTTGATAAAGTGTATAGGCATGCGCTGGTGGATAGAGCAAGTTTGGAGCCTCAAATATTAAGCTATCCAAAGGCGTAAATAGGGGATTGCTGCCATAGTTATTAATGATCCAATAGCCATTGGTTGCCAGTTGATTTCCTGCTATTTGATCTGGAGAAACATTAAGACGATTAACAATAACTTCTCCATTTGGATAAGTACCCGAAAATGGGAAATAAAGCTGTGCTAGTGCTTGCGGAAAAGCATAAACGCCACTGTTATTGATGGTCAGAGATTGGCTACTGCCACCACCAACTGGAGCGCTAGAAGATACTCGACTGGCTGTGCCTACAAATTCGCCATGTAAAATGCCGCTTCGGTCTAGTGCAATAGGAGCCGTGGCATTAAATTGATAATAATGAATCAAATTAGCTTGTTGATCATCGTATTTGGTAAGGTGCTGAGTGGCTCGAATTTGATCTTGGCTGAGGGCTATGTCCCAAACGCAAACTTCATCAATCCATCCTGTAAAATTTCGGCTAAACCAATTCGCATAACGTCCAATTGTAATCCCCCCAGACCAATCTAAGCTGCCCAAATTAGCAACATAACTACTTGGTACCCCATTGAGATAAACGGTGGCAGAATCTGGTGAAATGACAACAGCTACATGAGACCATTCATCAACAGGAACAAATAAACCACTCTGCCAAGTCCACTGTGCGCCCGACCACTGAAAAATCAATTCATTGTTAGCGCCGAATAATAAGCCAGCAGGCAGACTATCTTTACTATGGCTAATGATTCCTGTGTAGGTTGGTTGAATACTATCAGGTTTTATCCAAGCAGATAGGGTAAGTTGATTGCTGTTGAGACCTAGAGGCGGCGTTTGTACATAATCTGAACTCTGATTGAGGTACAAGGCATAACCTGGTACAGTATCTTTTTCGCAATGGTTGTCAATATGAATAAAATTGGACAATACTTGGGTATTGCTACCCAAGGAGTCGGTTACCGTTAGGGTAATGCTATAATCGCCTCCTCCTGCAAAAAGAACCTTAGGGTTTTCATCGGTCGAGCTACTAGGGTTGCCATTTTGAAATTGCCAATGGTAGGTAGCATTGGCACGAGCAACAGAGTGACTGGCAAAATAGAAGGTATCTCTTGCACAGAAGCTCGTCTGGCGATTAACGCTAATCTGAGCAATAGGAGCTGTGTTTTCATAAAAATCACATTCATAAACAGAACGATTGGTACCATTGCGTAATTTTCCACCTTTATAATAAGGTACTAACTGCACAGAATGGGTACGGAAGGGGAGCCCTTGGTTAAATAAGGTCCAATTGACCATACTATTGTTTTTATAATAAACGGCATTTCGACTCCCTAGATACAAACCTCCTGCACTTCCTTTTTGATGTTCTATATTGGTAATATAAACACCATCTAAATCTGTAGTTGTTATATTTTGCCAAGAAATCCCTCCATTGGTCGATTGAAAAACTTGTGCCCCATCCAAAATAGGTGTTCCTTCATAAATAGAAGTTCGAGCTGCCCAAAGTGTATTGGCATTGGTTGAACTAATGGTTAAATCATAAGGAACCCAACGATCAGTGGGAATGGTGGTCGTATTGGGAGTTATATCTGTCCAATTATAGCCCCCATCAACACTTTTGTAAATCAATCGATCTGCATTGGGATTGGTCGGGTGATAATTGAGGTACATAACATTAGGGTTGCTCCATGAAATTTCTAAAGAACTAATCAATCCCGTTCCAAAATCATGGATTTTTTGCCAAGTCAAGCCATTGTTTTCAGATTTCCACAGGCTATGATATTCTGTGCTATAAATGGTATTGTAAATTTGAGGATGAAAATTAATGCTTCCCGAAAAACCAACGGTAACGCCAGCATGGGGGAGGTGGGCAAAAGGTTTATTGATATTGGGAATTAGTCGATTGCCAGAAAGATGTTCCTCTCCATAGTCAGAATAAGCCAGTCGTTTGTGAATGGGATGGACAAAGCCTCGATAATTATCCCCTCCAGCTGTCGAAAGCCATCCATTATCATAAACCTGATGATCTTTTAATAAGGTGCCATTATGATAAGTTCCTCCCAGCATCACTTCGCCATCTTGAAAGCCTGCTCCAAATCCCCAAAAGTCAGTTCCTTGAATGCCTGTCATACGCCGTTGAAAACTAGCTCCATTATCGGTAGAATAAAAAATGCCACCATCGCAAGCGATCCATATTTCTGTACCATAAAAACGAATGTCATGAATATCGGCATGCACATAATTGTTCTTATACGAATGGTTCCATTGCGAGGGGCAGGAGAAACTATTGGCTCCATCGCCAGAAAACCAAAGGTTGACTCCCGCTACCAAAACAGAATCGGCATCATTGGGAGCAACTGCTAACGCCAAATCGTAATAATATTGCCCTCCATTGCCTGTGCCATCGTCCAACCAATGCATTAAATTGGGATTGTTGACACTGGGAAAGTTAGGTAGGGTTGCGCCACAGCAGAGGCTCGACCAATTTTCGCCTGCATCATTGCTTTCCAAAATGGCATAAAGACCGCTAACAAAACCAACTTCACCCGTTAAGAGGGCGTAGACTTTATTGGAATCATTGGGCGAAACGGCAATTTCTGTACGGCGTTGGTCTTCTAGAACATTGGCAGGAACGGGCCAGCCATTGGGCTTGTGAACAAACGTGATCCCATGATCTGTTGATTTATAAAATTCTGTCTTATTGCCTACTTGCTTAATGACATAGACAATGTTGGGCATATAAGGATGGTATTCTATTTCTTGGAAAATTCCAGTCAATACTAAATTCCAACTAAGACCACTATTGGTACTGCGGTATAAACCTTCGCTAGATGCGAGCAGTAATACATTGCTAAAATTGGGGTGAATAACAAGGTCAGGAACATAATGGTGTAGGGCATTAAAGGTCGAGTCACCTGTGATGCTCCATGACGTACCACCATTGGTTGTTTTATAAATTTTTCCATCCAAATCAGAAGCAAAGTAAACAACTTGGGAGTTATTGGGATCTATTGCTAGAGCACGGACACTGTTTATCATTAAATTGTTTGTTGCCGAGGTCCAGTTTTTTCCATTGTCTATACTTTTCCACAGCCCCGCAGTAGCAGTACCTGCATACAGTAAGTTGGGGTTGCTATTTGACTTCTCGACCGTATAAACATGGGCAGCACCGCAAGCATAAGAAGTGCTAGCAGCTGTTTGGTCAAAGTCCCAAGGACCAATCCCTTGCCAAGTAGAGGTGGGGCTGCGTTGCTGTTGTAGGGCTAGGCTTTTTTGTACATAGGCAGCTTGTTTTTGTTGATAGTGGCGTTTTTCAGTGCTTGTCATTCCTTGCCAATAGGGGCTGCGAGCGAACTGCCTTTGCCAGCGTTTGTAATATTGAGTGTGTTTGTTTTTTATAAATGGATGGCTTTGGTAGTAATGTTCAAAAGCTTGTTGTACGGCTCCTAAATCAGCATTGGGGGCATACATCAACTGTACCCACTTAGGTTGCGATGAATTTGGAGTTGGTAATTGTGCTAAAATCCAGTAGGGAAAGCATAAGCTAATTAAAAGTATCCATTTTTGCATAGAATCAGTTTTAGAGAGAACGAATAAATGGTCTATACTGTATACAACTTGCAATGAAAGTATTACATTTTGACAATTGGGGGACACAATTAATACACATTTTTTTTGAGAACCTATAGTTTTTAATCCTTAGGATTGTCTTTCAGCTTTCGATTGTATATATTCGTTCTATTTTTATAAAGAAGTTGTTTAAGAATAGCCTTACATCGCTAATGAAAGCTAATTTCTAGCTACTCTGCGTTAAAAATTTTCTCCATAGCGCTGCTATGAAGAAAATTTTTGCCTTGTTTATCTAAAAATTAGTACTCATTATCAACAAAATTCCATTTTTAAACAACTTCAGTTTATTAGGTAAGAATATGTTAAAAATTAAGCATGTAAATTGTCATTGTTGAGTTTTATAGCATACGCTTGTTTTGAAATTAAAACCCAATTCAGAATGAAATTGTACTTCTCTATAGCCCTGTTTTTGTTTTTTAGTACCGTTTGTTTTGCTCAAGAATATTACACTGAATTAGAAGGAAGACTGACTGGTAATCCTTCAGATACAGTGGTAAAAACAACTTATAATGAGCTAATTTCCCTTGCATGGAGTAAGGGAGATTGGGCAAAAGCAAAAGCATATGCTCATAAATTCCAAAATTTTTGCGAAAAAACAGAAGGTACTAACGAACTGATTCTAAGTTGGACTTATCTGGGGTATACCTATCAGAAAATGAATTTGATGGATTCCGCAGCAGTGTTTTTTGAGAACGGAGTGGCTGTTGTTGACAGCTTAAAATTTGAAGGATTTAGTGTTGCTCGATTGTATGATTATGTTGCTTTTTTTTATAAAAGGAAGAATGTAACAGATTCCATGAATTTGTTTAAAGATAGAATATTGAATCTCCCTTGTCAGTATTTTACCGATGCTACCGCTAAAATGAATGCTTATTCATTTATCAATTATAAAAAAGAACATAAAGAAACCTACAAAATTCTACATGATGCCTTAGCATGTTCAAAAACACTTGAGCGTTTCAAGGAGAGTTGCTCGGTTTTAAATTTACTGGCTCGATATTCCGTATTTCTGCATGATTATGAGTTAGGAATTGATTATACAGAGCAAGCTTTAATGATAAATCAGCAATTAAAAGATACCGTTTCTATTTTAGATAGTTATAATACGTTAGGAAATATGTATCTTGAATTGGGGGAGAATGAGATTGCATTAGAGTGGTATAAAAAAGCGATCTTTATTAGCGAAAGCGCAATTTCGCATCAATATAATATCAAAATTAATTGGTCATTAGCGACAAGCTATTCCAATTTAGCGATGGCATATAAGAAAGTAGAAAAATATGATAGTGCTTATATATACATCCAAAAAGCAATAAATTTTCGTACGTATAATGATATGAATCGTGCTCGTGCTATTTATTCTATGGCTGATATTATGATGGAAATAGGAGAAGATCCACAGACAGCTTTAGATTCTATTTTGGTTGCAGAAAAAATTATTGTAAAGATAGGTTCTACTGACACTAAATACCTTCGTTATTATTCTTCTATACAAATATTGAAGGGAAGAGCCTATAGAAAATTGGGGCAACTTACCCATGCAGAGCGTTCTCTTTTAAATGGAGAGAAAGTGATCAAAGAAATAGAGTACAAAGTGGATCTTTATCGAGAATTAGCACAGTTGTATGTCGATAAGGAGAACTATAAAAAAGCTTACCAATATCAACTATTGGTAGAAGAATGGGACAATAAACTAAAATCTAAGGAAAGGCAAGATGTTATCTTGCGTTTTGACGTCAAATACGAATCGGAAAAACTAAAACGAAAAAATTTAGAATTAGAAAAAAACAACGAATTACAGCAACAAGAACTTGTGTTTAATACTCAGTTGAATACACGCAATCGTTATATTATATTGGGGCTAATCTTGCTGATTTTATTGTTAATTGGGATTGGAACCTTAATTTATCGACAAAAGAATCTCCAAACACAATTTAAGATTATGAAATTGGAGCAAAAGGCACTAAAAGCGCAAATTAATCCTCACTTTTTCTTTAATGTTCTGAATTCGCTGCAAGGCACAATCTTATCAGAAGAACCCATGGTGGCGTATAAATACCATACGAAGTTTACCAAACTAATGCGGCTAATTTTGATGCAATCTGATCAAGAAGGCATTGCGCTAAGTGAAGAAATAGAAGCCTTGCGCCTGTACCTAGAATTGGAGCAATTGAGAACAGGTGCAGCCTTTGATTTTGAAATCATCAATGATCTGGAAGAGGGCAGTAAAGTCATTGTGCCGAGTATGTTGTTGCAGCCTTTTGTGGAAAATGCCATCTGGCATGGCGTAATGAATCGAGAAGAGGGAGAGGAGAAAAAAATAATAATCCGTATTAAAGGCAAAGGGGAACGCATCGTCTGTGAAATAGAAGATACAGGGGTTGGTCGAAAACAGGCTGAGTTAATCAAACAACAAAAAACCAACAAACATAAATCAATGGGCATGAAAGTAACCCAAAATAGATTGGAGTTATTTCAACTGCGTTATAAAATGCCCCTGAATTTTGGAATTCAGGATGTACTCGATCCCCAAGGCAAAATTTTTGGCACCAAAGTAAAAGTAGAAATTCCTACCATCTAACGAAATAAGCAAGGCTGTAATCAAGCAACAAAAATTAGGCTTTGCTACATCAAAATTTTCTATGTTTAGAGGTAGAAAATTTATTAGGCTTATAATTATTTTACTTAATTGTTTTTAAATCATTTTATGAAAATTTCCCGATTGATATATTCAATAGTCCTCGTTTTTTTTAGCAGCATTGTTGTGTTTGGGCAAACAAAGCTTGAAGTGTTAGAAGAAAAACTTCAAAACGCTCCTAAAGACAGTATCGCTGAACTTCATTTTTTAATTGCAAAAGAAGCGTTATTTGGTATTCCAAAGTTGGATAAGGTAAGCAGCCATGCCAATCAATTATATGTGTTGTCTAAGGAAGTTCAAGATAAGAGAGGAATGGCACGAAGCATGGATCTTATGGCTGAGGTTGCTTTAAGAAAGGGGGATTTAAATAAAGTAGTAGAATGCGCCCAACAGCTTGATACATTGGCAAGAGTGTTGAAGGATAGTCAAACACTTTCCAAAAGTTTTGATTTTCTGGCAGATGTCTTTTTGAATCAGGGTAAGGTAAAAGAAGCTACACAGCAATATTACAAAATATTAAACCTACTGTTGCCACAAAAAAATTATGAATACATTGGGTATTATTACTTCAAAATTGCCATGATTTTTGTCCAAACCCAGCAATTGGATTCCGCAGAAGTTTATTATAATAAAATTTATGACTTACCCTGTCAAGGAACGTTAGGAATCAAGACAAAAGAAAATGCAGCCATTACTAAGATCCACCAAAATAATTATATTGCAGCACTAAAATTTGCTCAAAAAGCTTTGGCTTGTGCTAGAGATATAGAAGATACAAGGCATGAAATAGAGGTACTTAATCTCATTGGTAAACTGCTGTCTACCATTGGCAATTATGAGGAGGCTATGCCTTATTTGGTAGAGGCATTAAATAAGAACATCAAAAGTGTAGACAGTTTAAATATTGGACTATCTTATGTTGCTTTAGCGATGGTAAATCAAAAATTAGAGAACTATCCAACAGCGATCGAACAATTTAACCTTGGAATAGAAATTGGGAAAAAGATATTTAAAGATCCTAAGACCTATCTAGGAGAAGATTTGGGAACTTGGTATGGTAATTTAGGTGCACTATATCAGAAGATGAACAAAACAGATAGTGCGCTTTTGTATTATAATAAATCGACAGATTGGTTATATCAAAAACAAGATCAACATGGAATCGCTTCAACACTTTCTCAAGTGGCTTCTTTGTTGGTAGAACAAATGGGAGCCTACAATAGAGGATTGGATTCTTTAGATAGAGCAGAAGCCTTTATAGACCTTAACGAAAATAGCGGACCTGTTTTATTTGCCATTTATATAACCAAAGGGCATGCTTATGAAGGACTGAATAAAAATGCTCAAGCATTGACTTATTTTCAGAAAGCGGAGGCCTTGGCAAAAAAATTGCAAAGTAATGTAGAGCTTGAAGCCATCTACAAAGCAATGGCCGATTTTTATAGCCAACAAAAAAACTATAAAGAGGCTTATGCCTATCAGGTATTAGCCAATGCCATCCATGAAAAATATCTCTCTGAGGAAAAACAAATGGAAATGGTAAGTTTACAGATCAAATACGAATCGGAAAAATTAAAACGAGAAAATTTAGAATTAGAAAAAAACAACGAATTGCAGCAACAAGAACTTGCGTTTAATGCTCAGTTGAATACACGCAATCGTTATATTATATTGGGGCTAATCTTGCTTATTTTATTGTTAATTGGGATTGGAACCTTAATTTATCGACAAAAAAATCTCCAAACAGAATTTAAGATTATGAGATTGGAGCAAAAGGCACTAAAAGCGCAAATTAATCCTCACTTTTTCTTTAATGTTCTGAATTCGCTGCAAGGGACAATCTTATCAGAAGAACCCATGGTGGCGTATAAATACCATACGAAGTTTACCAAACTAATGCGGCTAATTTTGATGCAATCTGATCAAGAAGGCATTGCGCTAAATGAAGAAATAGAAGCCTTGCGCTTGTATCTAGAATTGGAGCAATTGAGAACAGGAGCAGCCTTTGATTTTGAGATTGTCAATGATTTGGAAGGAGATGACAAAGCCATTGTACCAAGTATGTTGTTGCAGCCTTTTGTGGAGAATGCCATCTGGCATGGCGTAATGAATCGAGAAGAGGGAGAGGAGAAAAAAATAATAATCCGTATTAAGGGCAAAGGGGAACGCATTGTTTGTGAAATAGAGGACACAGGGGTTGGCCGAAAACAGGCTGAGTTAATCAAACAACAAAAAAGCAACAAACATGAGTCAATGGGCATGAAAGTAACCCAAAATAGATTGGAGTTATTCCAACTGCGTTATAAAATGCCCCTGAATTTTGGAATTCAGGATGTACTCGACCCCCAAGGCAAAATTTTTGGCACCAAAGTAAAAGTAGAAATTCCTACCATCTAAACCCATCATTAATTTTAACAACTAAAACGATATGATTAAAGCAGTAATTATAGACGATGAGCCACAGGCAAGAATTGTATTAAAGGCACTACTAAAAGAATACATAAAAGGATTAAAAATTGTTGGCGAGGCTGCTTCTGCCAAAACTGGAATTAAAATTATTAAAGAAAATCAAGTGGATTTGGTTTTCTTGGATATTGAAATGCCTCGTATGGATGGTTTTGGTATGCTGCGACAGTTTGATAACATTAACTTTGATATTGTATTCACAACTGCTTATAGCAATTATGCCATTAATGCGATTAAGTTTTCGGCGCTAGATTATTTGCTAAAACCAATTGATCCTGACGAACTAAAAATAGCGGTAGAGCGTTGCAAACAGAGAGTCAATAGCAAAAAAGCACAGGCAGAAGGAATTTATTTTTTGCCAGATGACTTTACAAACTTGCAACATCAAAATAGCAAAATAGCCCTGCCCACTACCAAAGGCTTTCGGATCATTCAAGTTTCTGACCTTTTCTACTGTGAAGCCGCTCGAAATTATACGACTTTCTTTTTGGAGGATGGACAACAAATTGTTGTTGGACGAAATCTAAAATATTTTAATGAAAAGCTCGCTCCTTTTGGCTTCTTTAGAATTCATGAGTCTTACCTAATTAATTTGTCACAACTCAAAAACTATGAAAAGGGGAGAGGGGGACAAGTTACCCTTATTAACGATGTTGTTTTAGATGTCTCTCGCAATAGAAAAAGTGAATTGTTAAAGTTAATGTCATTATAAACAACTTCTAATCGTATTTGCTTATATCCTCTCCAGTTTTTTAATTGGGGAGGATTTATTTTTTCCATTTACTTACTTAACAGCATTGATCTACGCTAAAATATAGATGAAATAAGAAATGTTGTGCAATATACGCTTGCCCAATATACTTCAAAATTGCCCAACTGTACTCGAAGTTTGGCTATGTGTACATCTACTTATTTTATTCTTGAATTCCCCTTTGAATGGTCGTATCTTGCATACAGATAAAACGGTTACCCCAATAACAATAATGGTTTTAGAAGTGGTGGTATAGAGCTACTCTATTATTGGTACAGTTACCTGCCAGATGCTATTCTGAAGTGGGCTGGCAATGCTATGCCTATGGATTAGAATGTGTTTTAGACCCGTTGTTTTTGGTGTAAATAGGATTATCAAAACTAAAAACATATACATAACAAATAAACAAAAATTCAGATGAAAACATTTTTTTTGATGATGGCCTTATCGATTGCATTTTCCCCATCATTAGTTGCCCAGAAAAAAGCAAAAAAAGCCAAAAAAGGAGCCGTCAAAACTGTTAAATATCGCAGGAGCTCTTTGCATACCTTGTTGATTGGAACAGATGATTTTCCCAGAAAAGAAACCGTAATAAAAGCCTATAACGAAGCACCTTTTCCCGACAAGTATAATAATCATACCATTAGTGAAAAGTTGTTTAATCCTAATGATTATACGGTTACAGAGGCAGACCGAGAAGCCGCAGGATTAAAAAAAGACTCTAAATTGGGAGCTTTGGCTAAAGGGGCAGTTTCTACTGCTACAGCTGGTATTGTCGATGAGAATGCAGCAGATATGCCTATTATTATTGATAAGTATTTAAAAGATAAAAAAATCGCCAATAAATTGGTTGCGAAATGGTTTAATCGTCAAGAAGACGGCTCTTTTGATATGGATTTGATTGGAGAAAGAGGGCAGTACAATGCTTCAGAAATGGAGGCCAACATTGCCAAAGGCTCGGCTAGAGGAGTTACCTCTTTGAAAGATGCTGGTGTCGAATTAATTAATAATACTTTTCTTGTGGTAACCAAATTGAAGTTTGTTAGCAATGAAGTGGTTGCTGCTGCGATTAAAGAAGCTGCTTTGATTGCTGCTGGTAAAATTGCGTTGCCTCCTGCTAGACTCGCTGCGGAAAAAGCGGCAGAGGAAGCTTACAAAAAAGGAAAAGAAGGTTATTCGGTATGGACAACGGCTTATTTGTACCAATTGAAATGGAACGATGAAATTGAAGCTACTTTTTATAATGATTTATGGATGAATAGCGCAACTGTTGACCCTGCTAAAAAGGCAGCCTTTGATAATTCTGATTTGTTTGAATTAGAATTTATTGGCGAAGAAAAGGCAACAAGTTTGGTTACTTTTTCTCTAAAAGAAAAAAGAACGGAGGAGCAAATTGTGAGCTTGGCAACTGTGCGAAATATTGATGCTGTATACGCCAAGTTACAGAAAAAATACGATGTCTTTAAAACCAAGACTCCATTGGCTACTGCTCAACCTACTATTACTGCTTTGATTGGCAAAAAAGAGGGTTTAGTTGGTGGTGAGCAATTTGAAGTATTGGAGCAATCTATAGATAAGAAAACGGGCTTGACAGTTTACAAATCTAAGGGAAAAATTACGGTTGAAAAAGACAAGGTTTGGGACAATAGACACAATGCTGGAGAAGGTGGAGCTGAGACAGATCTAAAAGCAACTACTTTCAAAGGAGGCAAAAAGTATTATCCTGGTATTTTGATTCGCCAGATTAAGTAATCCTAATGTTAGGGTATTAGGCTGATTTTTAGATAGTTTGGTTGGTTAGGTAGAGCGCCCCCAAAAAGGGCAGCTCTACCTATATGAAGATACAATATAATTAATACACTCCTTTACTTAAGGAGGAGATAATACAAACAAATAAACAATATGAAAATAGTAATTATTAAAAGTCTGTTGTTGTTGCTCCTTATAGGAAGTTTTTCTTATTCAGCAGAAGCTCAGGCTAGAAGAAAAGCAGAAAAAGAAACCATACAATGGCGTTATGAAATTATGTGTGCAGGGGTAGGGGCGCAAGGAACTTACTTGGTAAAGGTTTGGTCTTATTCCAGAAAACCAGTTGTTGCTTTGGAGCAGGCTAAGAAAAATGCAGTGCATGGAGTTATTTTTAAAGGATTTATGGGGCAGGGCTGTTCAGCCCAAAAACCATTGGTTAGAAATTCTAATCTGGAAACCGAAAAAGCAGAGTTTTTTAAACGTTTTTTTAAAGACGGAGGCGAGTACATGAAATTTGTTACGGCTTCTAATGAGGGACATATAAGCGCAGGTGATGTGACCAAAATTAGTAAAAGGGAATACAAAGTGGGGGTAATTGTTTCCGTCCAAAAAGACTTGCTTCGAAAGAAATTGGAAGCAGAGGGGATTATCAAGGGCTTAGCAGCAGGATTCTAAGCTATAGAAATAACCATTAAATAAAGACAAAATTCGTTCTTTGGGAACCCGTAGAGACACGCAGTAACCACCACGTTAGTCGTGTGATGGAACACTATGGATGCTCAAAGAATCTCAAAAAATCAAAATAATGAAATACATAGGATTAATAACAATACTCTTATTAAGTGTTAATCTACTTTGGGGACAAGCCAAAAAACCAACGATTATGGTTGTGCCAAGTGATGCTTGGTGCAATGAGCGGGGGTATATGATAACCTTTGATAACCAGGGAACTATTGTGAAGGTTCCTGACTATAAAAAAGCATTTCAAGAAAATGCAGATCTGTTATTGGCAATCAGTAAAATAAATGGCTTGATGGCAGAAAGAGGCTTTCCGCTCAAAAATATGGAGTCGGCGATCAAAACATTGGAAGCGAATAGCGCCGAAGAGGCAATGTTGACTTCCAAAACAGGGGCAGAAGCGAGTGAAAGCCCTATTGATAAGCTTAAAAAGGTAGCCAAAGCAGATATTATTATGCAATTGACTTGGACGGTAAATACAACAGGGCCTAAAAAAACACTCACTTTTAATTTGCAAGGATTAGATGCTTATACGGATAAACAAATTGCTACGGCTGCGGGGACGGGAACGCCTTCTTTTTCAGCAGAAGTGCCTGTTTTATTGGAAGAGGCAATTTTAGATCATATGGATAATTTTACAGCTTCTTTGCAAGACTTTTTTGATGATTTGTTTGCCAATGGTAGAGAGGTCATTGTTCGAGTTAAGGTTTGGGATGATTGGGACGAAGATTTGGAAACAGAATATGGGGAAGATGACGAAGAATTAGCGGACATTATTGATTCTTGGATGGCTGATAACACGGTTAATGGTAAATTTAACACCACAGATGTTACAGAAACCATGTTGTTGTTTGAGCAAGTTAGAATGCCTTTGTTTTATGAAAAAAAGGGCAAACAGAGAGCCATGGATACTAGGCGTTTTGTCAAAAAATTGAGCAAGTTCTTAAAAGGAGAACCCTATAATATCCCCAACAAAGTAGTAACGAAGGGATTGGGAAGGGCAACCATTTATTTAGGCGGTAAATAGCATAAAAACATGAAAAACAAAATAAAAATAATGACTTTGGCAATGGTTTTATTGCTGATAGGAAATGGCTTTGCTCAAGACAAAGCAGGCAAAGTAGACGATTTAGGGCGTATTGTACTGAATACTTACTTGTCTCGTCAAATGGGAGACATCCCTGCTTCAGCTCAGAGGGTTTTGGGGAACAAATTAAGTCAGTTGGTGACCAAAAATGGAGTAGGAGGAAGTGTGCTAAATCCTCAGTTTATTATTACGCCAACTGTAACGGTTTTAACACAAGACTTGACCGCCACTGCTCCCCCTATGACGGCGTTGACACTAGAGGTTGCTTTATATATTGGAGATGGAGTAGAAGGAACCCTATTGGCTAGCACTACCCTTACTGTTAAAGGGGTAGGAACGAATGAGACAAAGGCTTATATGGCTGCATTGAAACAAATTAGCACAAAAAATCCAACAATAGCAGATTTTATCACAGAGGGAAAAACTAAAATTGTTCAATATTATACCGCTAAGTGCGATTTTATCCTAAAAGAAGCAGCAGTATTGACTGCCAATAACGAATTTGATGCTGCTATTTTGAAACTAACGGCTGTTCCTGATGTTTGCAAGGATTGTTACGATAAGTGTATGGAGGCTGTCCTTCCTATTTTTCAAAAGAAGATCGATAGAGTTTGCCAACTAAACTTAACCAAAGCGCAAAATGCTTGGAATGCAGGACAAGATGAAGCAGCTGCTAAAATTGCAGGAAAGTACCTTGCAGAGATTGACCCGAATGCTGCTTGTTACAAAGATGCACTGACGCTTTCTGACCAGATTGCTGAACGAATTAAAACCTTAGATGAGCGTGAATGGAAGGCTCAAATGAAACGAGAGCAAGATGGCGTTGATCTTGCCAAACAACGTATTAATGCAGCCAAGGCTGTTGGGGTTGCCCATGGCAACAATCAACCTAAAAATGTCAGTTACAACGTGAAGGGGTGGTGGTAAGTAACGATGCAGAAATAGTACTTAAATTGCAATTATTAATTGTATTTGATAATCAACTGCGTAGCACTCATGTAATAATCGAATATGATTAGCTACGCTGCTACTACGTGGTTTCTAACGGAGTAGTGTAAGTACATATTAGGCGTATAACTTAAATAAGTTTTAGGTAGTCAGGTCAATCTTATATATTCTAATTGATATAGGAGGCAAACTACTTAAAACTTATTTTGTTGATAATCATTGTTAAAAATAAAATAAAAAAGTTATCTTGGAAGGCTAAATTAAACCGTAAACCAATTTATAAAAACCATGAGACTAAAAGACCATTTCTAAAGCAAACAAATTGTAGACAATAGGGAAACCTATGCCTAAAATCAATTTGACCTACCTGAACATAGCAGACCTTATCTGACTCCTAAATGCAGAGAATAAAACAAAATTATTCGATTGGGGAGAGGTCTTTCTATTCTTACAAAAGAAACAAATAAATTAACCATTATTTTATTGATACAACCCTATCGTATATGCAAAGATTTTATACTTTTTTTGAAAAAATACCTTTGATGTTCTTGCTAAGTTGGACGATCGTTTCTATGCAGGCACAGACCATAACCGTTATTGCGCCCAATGGAGGTGAAACACTTTATTCCTGTCAACAATACCCAATTACTTGGTCTGTTTCAGGGGGAAGCACTTCTGGTTATTATACCATTGACTATTCTTTGGATGGAGGAACTATTTGGGCTTCTGCAACAAGTTATTATTTAACCAATAATAATACCTTTATGTGGACAGTGCCCAACCTTCAATCTTCAACCGTATTGATTCGAGTTCGAGACTCCTATAATTCTTTAGTTGAGGACATTAGTGATAATCTGTTTTCGATTAATTATCCTATAGATGTTGTTAGCCCAAATGGAGGCGAAGTATGGACAAGTTTAAATACTTACACCATTAATTGGACTGCGGTAGGAGCTTCTAATCGATACAACATTCATTATTCAAAAAATAATGGTAATACATGGAGTACCATTGTGACCAATTACTATTCGTCTTCAGGAACGTACAATTGGAATATTCCCAATGGAGTATTTTCTGACCAATGTTTGGTTCGAGTGACCGATTATAATAACAATTGTATGGTAGATGTTAGCGATACAACCTTTACCATTTCACCAGCCAAACCAATTTTAACGATTCCGAATGGAGGAGAAACATGGTATGAAGGAACAGCTTATAATGTTCGCTGGAATACTACTTACCTGTATACCAATGCTAAGTTAGAGTATTCTAGTGACAGTGGAGGAACTTGGAGTACAATTACGACTAGCACGTTAAATGATGGTATCCATTCTTGGAATATTCCCAGTGGAGCTGCCTCTACGAATGCCTTGGTGCGAATAGCAGTTTATAATGACTCCACCTTAAGCGATACGAGTAATGCCGTATTTGAGATACAATCCCCAAGCATCACGATTATCAACCCTAGTTTAGGAGCGAATTTAGAAGCCTGTAATTCCTTTACGATAAGTGGAACCAAGGCACCCTCCAACACGCATTTGAATTATTATTATTCAGCAGATCATGGGCAGAGTTGGGTATCGATTTTTAGTAATGTAAATTCGGGAACAAGCACAAGCTTTAGTAGAAGTTGGACAGTACCAGATTCTATCATAGGCGATAGTTTATTGTTGCGAGTAGAAGACAACAATACGCCAAGCATAAGCGATACAAGCGCTTATTATAATGTAATCCCGAACAATGATTTACAGATTACATTTCCAACAAGTACAGATACCTTGCAACGAGGAAACTCATATTATGTAAGATGGCAGCGATTGGGTGTTTATGTAACCCGTTATAGATTGTTTTATTCCTTAGATGGAGGACAGACATGGAACAATATGATATCGAGTAATTACTATTCGAATTACATCAACAGCACAAGCACCTACCCTTATTACAATTGGGATTTGGATTATATGCCACATTCAGATAGTGTATTGATACGAGTAGAGGATTATTACAATTCCTGTAGATATGTAATTTCAGATACCTTTGTGATTTTGCCCGTAAAACCAATCTTAACAGTACCGAATGGGGGCGAGTTGTGGTATGAAGGAACAAGCTATACAATTAGTTGGATAGACGAATTAATGTCAGTGAATCCAGTGTTGGAATATTCCACAGATAGTGGAAGTACTTGGAATACAATAACAGCAAGTACCTTAAACGATGGCAATCATCCGTGGTTAATTCCTAGTGGAGCAGCTTCAACAAGCGCCTTAGTGCGAATCTATGCGAGCAATGATTCGACCTTAAGCGATACAAGTAATGCCGTATTTGAGATACAATCCCCAAGCATCACGATTATCAACCCTAGTTTGGGAGCGAATTTAGAAGCCTGTAATTCCTTTACGATAAGCGGAACCAAAGCACCCTCCAACACGCATTTGAATTATTATTATTCAGCAGATCACGGGCAGAGTTGGGTATCGATTTTTAGCAATGTAAATTCGGGAACAAGTACGAGTTTTAGTAGAAGTTGGACGGTACCTGATTCTATCATAGGCGATAGTTTATTATTGCGGGTAGAAGACAACAATACGCCAAGCATAAGCGATACAAGCGCTTATTATAATGTAATCCCAAACAATGATTTACAGATTACATTTCCAACAAGTACAGATACCTTGCAACGAGGGAATTCATATTATGTAAGATGGCAGCGATTGGGTGTTTATGTAACCCGTTATAGATTGTTTTATTCCTTAGATGGGGGACAGACATGGAACAATATGATATCGAGTAATTACTATTCGAATTACATCAACAGTACGAGCACCTACCCTTATTACAATTGGGATTTGGATTATATGCCGCATTCAGACAGTGTATTGATACGAGTAGAGGATTATTACAATTCCTGTAGATATGTGATTTCAGATACCTTTGTGATTTTGCCCGTAAAACCAATCTTAACAGTACCGAATGGGGGGGAATTGTGGTATGAAGGAACAAGCTATACAATTAGTTGGATAGACGAATTAATGTCAGTGAATCCAGTGTTGGAATATTCCACAGATAGTGGAAGTACTTGGAATACAATAACAGCAAGTACCTTAAACGATGGCAATCATCCGTGGTTAATTCCTAGTGGAGCAGCTTCAACAAGCGCCTTAGTGCGAATCTATGCGAGCAATGATTCGACCTTAAGCGATACAAGTAATGCCGTATTTGAGATACAATCCCCAAGCATCACGATTATCAACCCTAGTTTGGGAGCGAATTTAGAAGCCTGTAATTCCTTTACGATAAGCGGAACCAAGGCACCCTCGAACACGCATTTGAATTATTATTATTCAGCAGATCATGGACAGAGTTGGGTGTCGATTTTTAGCAATGTAAATTCGGGAACAAGTACGAGTTTTAGTAGAAGTTGGACGGTACCCGATTCTATCATAGGCGATAGTTTATTGTTGCGAGTAGAAGACAACAATACGCCAAGCATAAGCGATACAAGCGCTTATTATAATGTAATCCCAAACAATGATTTACAGATTACATTTCCAACAAGTACAGATACCTTGCAACGAGGAAACTCATATTATGTAAGATGGCAGCGATTGGGTGTTTATGTAACCCGTTATAGATTGTTTTATTCCTTAGATGGAGGACAGACATGGAACAATATGATATCGAGTAATTACTATTCGAATTACATCAACAGTACAAGCACCTACCCTTATTACAATTGGGATTTGGATTATATGCCACATTCAGATAGTGTATTGATACGAGTAGAGGATTATTACAATTCCTGTAGATATGTGATTTCAGATACCTTTGTGATTTTGCCCGTAAAACCAATCTTAACAGTACCAAATGGAGGCGAGTTGTGGTATGAAGGAACAAGCTATACAATTAGTTGGATAGACGAATTAATGTCGGTGAATCCAGTATTGGAATATTCCACAGATAGTGGAAGTACTTGGAATACAATAACAGCAAGTACCTTAAACGATGGCAATCATCCGTGGTTAATTCCTAGTGGAGCAGCTTCAACAAGCGCCTTAGTGCGAATCTATGCGAGCAATGATTCGACCTTAAGCGATACGAGTAATGCCGTATTTGAGATACAATCCCCAAGTATTACGATTATCAACCCTAGTTTGGGAGCGAACTTAGAAGCCTGTAATTCCTTTACGATAAGCGGAACCAAGGCACCCTCGAACACGCATTTGAATTATTATTATTCAGCAGATCATGGGCAGAGTTGGGTATCGATTTTTAGCAATGTAAATTCGGGAACAAGTACGAGTTTTAGTAGAAGTTGGACGGTACCCGATTCTATCATAGGCGATAGTTTATTGTTGCGAGTAGAAGACAACAATACGCCAAGTATAAGCGATACAAGCGCTTATTATAATGTAATCCCAAACAATGATTTACAGATTACATTTCCAACAAGTACAGATACCTTGCAACGAGGGAATTCATATTATGTAAGATGGCAGCGATTGGGTGTTTATGTAACTCGTTATAGATTGTTTTATTCCTTAGATGGGGGACAGACATGGAACAATATGATATCGAGTAATTACTATTCGAATTACATCAACAGTACAAGCACCTACCCTTATTACAATTGGGATTTGGATTATATGCCACATTCAGACAGTGTATTGATACGAGTAGAGGATTATTACAATTCCTGTAGATATGTGATTTCAGATACCTTTGTGATTTTGCCCGTAAAACCAATCTTAACAGTACCGAATGGAGGCGAGTTGTGGTATGAAGGAACAAGCTATACAATTAGCTGGATAGACGAATTGATGTCGGTGAATCCAGTATTGGAATATTCCACAGATAGTGGAAGTACTTGGAATACAATAACAGCAAGTACCTTAAACGATGGCAATCATCCGTGGTTAATTCCTAGTGGAGCAGCTTCAACAAGCGCCTTAGTGCGAATCTATGCGAGCAATGATTCGACCTTAAGCGATACAAGTAATGCCGTATTTGAGATACAATCCCCAAGCATCACGATTATCAATCCTAGTTTGGGAGCGAATTTAGAAGCCTGTAATTCCTTTACGATAAGCGGAACCAAGGCACCCTCGAACACGCATTTGAATTATTATTATTCAGCAGATCATGGGCAGAGTTGGGTATCGATTTTTAGCAATGTAAATTCAGGAACAAGTACGAGTTTTAGTAGAAGTTGGACGGTACCAGATTCTATCATAGGCGATAGTTTATTGTTGCGAGTAGAAGACAACAATACGCCAAGTATAAGCGATACAAGCGCTTATTACAATGTAATTCCGAACAATGATTTACGGATTACATTTCCAACGAGTACAGATACCTTACAACGAGGAAACTCATATTATGTAAGATGGCAGCGATTGGGTGTTTATGTAACCCGTTATAGATTGTTTTATTCCTTAGATGGAGGACAGACATGGAACAATATGATATCGAGTAATTACTATTCGAATTACATCAACAGTACAAGCACCTACCCTTATTACAATTGGAATTTGGATCATATGCCACATTCAGATAGTGTATTGATACGAGTAGAGGATTATTACAATTCCTGTAGATATGTGATTTCAGATACCTTTGTGATTTTGCCTTCAAAACCCTTATTAACAGCACCAAATGGGGGAGAAGTATGGTATCCATTGAGTAACAATTACATTAGATGGCAGGATGATTTCATGATTGGAAATGTAAAGATTGAATATTCTATAGATAGTGGAGGAACTTGGAGTACGATAGCAACTAATGCAACCAATTCAGGAACCTATTTGTGGAACACAATTCCAAATATTAATGCAACCAATTGTTTGGTTCGAATAATAGATTTAGGGGATACGACCTTTAGAGACACGAGTGACGCTGTATTTGAAATTCGTCCTGCGGTAACGATTACAACACCTAATGGCAGCCGAACAGGTACAGAAGAATGGGGAGGATGTACCGTTACATCAATAACCTTTGATCATACCCCAGGGGTTACTTCTTATGAGATTGAATATTCTTTGGATGCAGGAATAACTTGGACCAATATCATCCATAATTTTTATACAGGTTCTAGTACGAACTCAACTTACAATTGGACAATTCCCAATATTCCATCTGACTTATCAATGGTTAGAGTGACCCCCAATACGACAGGAGGAGCCGCTTACGCTGATGTAAGTGACACGACTTTTAAGATCACCAAACCTGTTGTTTTGATTCAACCTAATTATGGAGGGGTAATGCCAATTGGTACAGTCTATAATATTATGTGGATTTCAGATGGTATCTCTAATATTTACGATTTAGACTATTCAACTGATGGAGGGCTTAATTGGACAACCATAGCGAATGGATACGTTACTTCTACCAATACTTACCCTTGGTTGGTACCGAATATCCCATCTCAAAATTGTGTGATTAGGGTACGGGATCATATCAACCCTTGTAAAGAACATATTAGTGCTAGAGCATTTATTATATCTCCTACACAACGACCAATAACGCTCTTACTTCCAAATGGTTTGGATACACTTTCAGCTTGTTACAGTACAGCAATAGAGTGGTCAGACACAGGAAATATAAGTGCTTATAATTTAGCTTACTCTACAGATGGAGGAACTACATGGACTCCTATCGTTAATAACTATACAACAACAACGGGAATTTATAATTGGGATGTACCAAATATAAACCTTAATAATGGATTTTTAGTAAGCGTTAGCGATGCCAATGACTCGACCATTTATGATTGGAGTGATGCTTTATTTTATATAGAACCACAAGCTTTAAGCACATTATCTGATACAACTATTTGTTATGGCGATAGTGTACAACTAAATGTTAGTGGAGGTAGTACTTATTTATGGAATAATAGCATAAGTTTAGATAATGATACCTCTAGTACTCCAATGGCTACACCTTCTTACACGACTACTTATAAAGTAAACGCTACGATAGGTTCTTGTGTACTGGAAGACTCTGTACAGGTATCAGTAGAAATGGGGCTTCAGGCACCAACGGTTAGTTGTACAACACCAACCAATCCTTATACAGAGGTTGCTTTTGCTTGGGGAAGTGTTCCTGCGGCTACGGGGTGGGAATATAGTATTGATTCAGGAGTTACGTGGAATAGTGCATTACTTCAAGACAGCAGCTTAGTGATTAACAACATCGTTAACAATACTTGTCTACAGATACAAGTTAGAGCGTTGGGTGGCGGAAACTGTGCTAACAATATTCGGGCTTTTACTTGTTGTACACAAGGAGCTTGTCCTACAATAGATACAACACTGTATACATCAATCTGTCAAGGACAAACCGTTACTTTTGGAGGGCAGACAATCCATACAACTGGCATCTATTCAGATACACTTAGTGCGTTGAATGGTTGTGATTCGATTGTAAATTTGGATTTAACAGTTCATAGTATAGTAACAGGAGTAGATACCCAAGTAGCTTGTTTAAGCTATACATGGTTGGATGGAATAACTTATACGAGTAGCAATAATACGGCAACGTATACGATAGTGGGAGGAGCCGTAACAGGCTGTGATTCCATAGTGACCTTGAATTTAACGATAAATAGCACGTCAAGTGGAGTAGATGTGCAAAGTGCCTGCTTAAGTTATACGTGGTTGGATGGAATAACTTATACGAGTAGCAATAATACGGCAACGCATACGATAGTGGGAGGAGCCGTAACAGGCTGTGATTCCATAGTGACATTGGATTTAACGATAACAGGCACGTCAAGTGGAGTAGATGTGCAAAGTGCCTGCTTAAGTTATACGTGGTTAGATGGGGTTACCTATACAAGTAGCAACAATACAGCAACGCATACGATAGTGGGAGGAGCCGTAACAGGCTGTGATTCCATAGTGACATTGGATTTAACGATAACAGGCACGTCAAGTGGAGTAGATGTGCAAAGTGCCTGCTTAAGTTATACGTGGCTAGATGGAGTTACTTATACAAGTAGCAACAATACGGCAACGCATACGATAGTAGGAGGAGCCGTAACAGGTTGTGATTCTATAGTGACGTTGAATTTAACGATAACAGGCACGTCAAGTGGAGTAGATGTGCAAAGCGCCTGTTTAAGTTATACGTGGCTAGATGGAGTTACTTATACAAGTAGCAACAATACGGCAACGCACACGATAGTGGGAGGAGCAATAACAGGCTGTGATTCAATAGTAACCTTGAATCTAACAATAAATAATACAGTAACAGGAACCGATACTCAGGTAGCTTGTGGAACCTATACGTGGTTGGATGGAATAACCTATACAAGCAGCAATAATACGGCAACGCATACCATAGTAGGAGGAGCAATAACAGGTTGTGATTCAGTAGTGACCTTGAATCTAACAATAAATAACACAGTAACAGGAACCGATACTCAGATAGCTTGTGGAACCTATACGTGGCTAGATGGAGTTACTTATACGAGTAGCAACAATACGGCAACGCATACGATAGTAGGAGGTGCATATAATGGTTGCGATTCTATAGTGACGTTGGATTTAACCGTAAAAAATATAGCTACGAGTGTGGATACCCAAGTAGCTTGTGGAACCTATACATGGCTAGATGGGGTAACCTATACAAGTAGCAATAATACAGCAACGCATACGATAGTAGGAGGCGCATACAATGGCTGCGATTCAATAGTGACGTTGGATTTAACGATAATAGGCACGGCAAGTGGAGTAGATGTACAAAGCGCCTGTTTAAGTTATACATGGCTAGATGGAATAACCTATACGAGCAGCAATAATACAGCAACACATACAGTAATAGGAGGCGCATACAATGGCTGCGATTCTATAGTGACGTTGAATTTGACGATAACAGGCCCCGCAAGTGGGGTAGATGTACAAAGCGCCTGTTTAAGTTATACATGGCTAGATGGGGTAACCTATACGAGTAGCAATAATACAGCAACACATACGGTAATAGGAGGCGCATATAATGGTTGTGATTCTATAGTGACGTTGAATTTGACAATAACAGGTCCTGTAAGTGGGGTAGATGTGCAAAGTGCTTGTTTCAGCTATACGTGGTTAGATGGGAATACTTATACAAGTAGTAACAATACGGCAACACATACGATAGTGGGAGGAGCCGTAACAGGTTGCGATTCTATAGTAACCTTAAATTTGACCATCCATACAGTAGATACAAGCCTTACAACAACAGACCCTAGCATTATTGCCAATGCAGTGGGAGCAACTTACCAATGGTTAGATTGCGATAGCAGTTACAGCGCTATTAGTGGGGCGACGATGGCTACTTTTACGGCTCTAAAAAATGGTAATTATGCTGTTGAAATCAGCCAAAATGGTTGTGTTGATACTTCAGCTTGTATTAGCATTTTATCAGTAGGGATAGAAAAGATAAATCCTTTGTTTGATGAGGTATTAATTTACCCTAATCCAACCAATGGTTTCGTGACGATTGATTTGGGATCATTAACCGATGTTACCCTAAGTGTTTTTGGAGTAAGTGGGCAACTCATTTATCAAAAAGAGCGAATCCATGAGGCTATTTATAAAATGAGATTGGACGAGCCAGCAGGAGTATATTTTATTGAGTTGAGTACTCAAGGAAAAAGGATGCAATACAAATTGATAAAAGGCTATTAATATCAATTGCTAAATAACCAACAGTTGCTAAACAAGAAGCAACTGTTGGTCTATTAAACTAGAACAAAATCTAACGATGAACTATTTAACAGCAATGATTCTCTTGTTTTTATTTTTTGTAGCGCCACATAATGCGCTAAAATGGGAAGGGAACACAACTAGCTGTGTTTCGGCTTCTGTTTTACTAAAAAAAGAGCAAAAAAGCAGGAAAAGAATAAAGATTCGGAAAGCGAAAAAGAAGAGGTATGCACAAAAATGGAGAGAACTCCGCTCCAATGATGGGAGGGAAATGACCTGGTTTTTTTTAGGAATTGTAGCAATGTTAGCAGGAATAGCCTGTTTGGTACTAGCCTTTCTTTTCCCTGTTTATATGTCTTTATTATGTTCTCTGGCAGGAGTAGTTTTTAGCGTAGGCGTTTATGGGGTAGCAACTGTATTGTACTAAAAATTAAAAATGCGATGCTCTAAAGAATCGCATTTTTAATACTTTAAACAACTTCTATGTAAGTAATCGTTCACAAAAAAGCATCGTCAAAAATTTTGGTAAATTTAACGCAGAATCAATGCTGCGTAATTGCTTAAAATCCATCCTCTTCCTCATAGATAGAACCATCTTCTATAGAGCCATCTTCATCTGAAGGCAAGGGATCTTCTTCTTCACAGCCAGGAGGAAATTCGTTCATTAACCACAAATCAATACCTGATCCCATTGTGGCACTAGCACCAGCTGGAGGGCTTTGTTTCCAGACCCAAGCCGCCAAGGTATCTGTAATATTACCTTGTAAATGGATGGTTCCCATATTAAATTGGCTTCCTTTTACAGCAAATTCTGCGGCACCATACGTATCGCAAATCAAGTTTGGAATATATTTGGGCAAAGCATCAATTCCTTCTAGCAGAACTAGGTCTACGACAGCATTTTGAGGAATCTTTTTAGGTTCTTTAGGCGGTTTTTCACCTGCACGAGGATCGGCTTCAATAAAAAGGGGAACCCCATTAATAGAAGCTTCTACAACTGTATTTTCAGCCTTTCCACCAGGACGGTACGTCAATTTTCCAACTTTTAAATTGCTTCGCTCCAATTGTTTGACAACGTATTCTCTAGGGCGACCAATGATTTGTCTATAATATAAATTGACGGTACAATCAGAATGTCTTGTAATGGTCAAATAAATTTTTCTACTTTCTTTTACTCGGAAAGCAGGACGAGGATTCTGCTCCTTGATAAGCCCACCTAGCCCATCACCTTTGCAAATGGAGTCGTTAACAACAAAATCAAGTTTTCTAGTTGCCAGTAATTTTTCAGCCTCTTCCAATTTCATATTGACCAAATCGGGGACTTCTATGGACTCACCATGTAGGGTATAAAAGCTAAGTGCCCACATTAATACCTTTATTAATACTAATGTTAATACAATGCCCCCTACCAAATTGAGAAGAATGGTTTTGCGGATATACCACAAATCACTAAAAAAGGTGCGTATTTTACTCATAATTGTTTGATCTTATTTCTAGTAATTTAACGGATAGAACGTTTTATACTTGGGTAATTTGTTTGGTTCTTTGTTTGCCAAAGTTTAAAATTTGGTGAATAAACTCATAAGGTTTGTACCCATTGATGGCACATTGATGAAAAATACAAGTAGCAGGAGTCATACCTGGCAGAGAATTTACTTCAATAATTAAGGTTTCAGCGGTTCCATCTTCATAAATTCTTACAAAAGCATCAATGCGAGCATAGCCCGTTACTTTCAAAATTTGAGCTGCTTTTTGGAGGGTTGCACGCACTTGTTTGGAAATATGCTCATGCGAAAAAGGCAAGTGAGCAGGAACAAATCGAGCAGGCGTAATGTTTTGCCCTTCGCCAGCCAAGAATTTTTCTTCTAGAGACAATACTTCTCCTGTTGCCAAGGCTTCAGAAGGCTCAAAAATTTCATATTCTAAATCACCTGTAGCATTGTATTTTGTCAATAAACCACCTGTGATTTCCAAAAAGTGAGCCGCTTGTTTCTGGGTAATAAGTGCCTCCAATAGAGCTACTTCTTTTTGGGGAAATTCTTCTTTGGGTTTTAACCCTAAGATGGTTGCTTGTTCCTCGTCAACTTGTTTAGTTGTTCTAAACAAAGCCTTTAGGAAAGCATGAAGTTGATGCGGCGTTTTAATCATCTTAACAGCCGAACTACAACCGTCATCAACAGGTTTGGCAATAAAGGGATAATCCAATACTTTTTCAATATTTTGAAGGGTAGCTAAAGGATCATCAGCATATTCTTTTTTAGCGATAAGCAATTGATCGGTCACGGGCAACCCATGACTTTTGAGCAATTGAAGCGTATCGTATTTATTGATGGTGATTTGCGCAGAACTGGCCAAAGAACCATTAAATGGAATATTATAGTGTTGGAGTTGTTGTTGTACCTCTCCATCTTCACCAGGACGACCATGCAAGGCGATAAAGACCCCGTCAACTTCTGCTTTTAGCCAATCATAATCGATTAGATTGGGAGCAAAAATAGGAGGAGCTTGAGTATATCTACTCATAATATCTTGGCACTGCTGCTGGATATTTGTGATAATGGGATGTACTTGATGATGCGCAATTTTATCTCGAATATCATCGGCATTATCTTTTAACAATAAGTTAATTGGGATATGGTAGAGTTGGTGAGCCTTAGAATTACCCGTAACAAAAATAGGAATCGGTTCATAAAGATCGGAACTCGCTAATTTTTCATAAATATTACGACCACTCTCAACAGAAATGTGGCGCTCTGAAGAGTACCCGCCTAAAAATATAGCTATTTTCTGTTTATTGGATAGGCTTTGTTGTTGAGCCTGAAGGTTGGTGTCCAATTCTTTTAGCAAAGGTTCATACCATCCCAATTGGGTACTCGTCTGCAAACGTTCAATAAGAGAAGTGCGAATGATATAAGTCAAAAACTGAGAAGGATTTAGTCCAATTTCTGCTGCTTGGTGAAAGAAAAAAGAGGAAGGCAACATCCCCGAAGTAGTATTGGGATCATTTAAAAATATCTTGCCATCTTCTTGTATAAAACCATCAATACGAGCATAGGTATTAAATTCCAAATAATCAAAAAGCTGTTCACACTCTGTACGGATACGTTCAATTTGCTCATCGGGCAAATCAATAGGAGTAAGTTTGCGAGAAAGCCCTGCTAGGTATTTAGAGCGATAATCAAATATTTCTTTTCCTTTGAGAATTTCCGTAGGAGGGAGGGCAATTGCCTCGTTGTGTTCGCCACGAATAACGACACAAGAAAATTCTCTACCATGAATAAATTCTTCAACAACAACCGTATGTTCTGCATTATACCCAGATAGATGCACCTCGGCATGTTCAACAAAATAGTCGTCTAAGAAACGAAGTAAGGTAGCAGGATGATATAAAACTTCTTGTGTTTCTGTAATTTGTAAAGGAAATCCAATCCCTGTACGAATATCCGTTAAGGTGCGTAAGAAATCTAATTTTTCGTCTAAGGAAAACAGCTGCCAAGTAGAAGCCTCAATTGACTCAACAAAGAAGGCAGCATTGATAGCAGGTTCAATATCTTCGATTTGATAAATGATACTGACTCCAATAGAAGAACCTTGATTGGCAGGGCGAACGACCATCGGTAAGCCTATATTTTTTGCCAATTGTTCTTTCCAATCATTGGAATAGCCTTTTAACCAATGAGCTCGTTTAATAATTTCCATTTTGGGCATATTAAAACCGCCAGCTTCCATTAGTTTCTTTTGGTAAGATTTGTCCATCCCAATGCTGCTGGCTCGTATTCCTGAGCCCGAATAAGGAATACGTAAACATTCTAATAGACCTTGAATTTGACCATCTTCACCTAGATTTCCATGCAAAGCCAAAAAGGCAAAATCAATTAAGTTCGGAAGTTCATCGATGGTGACAGGAGAACCGACTTGTTCGATCAACGCTTTTAATTCTTCCTCTTTTAGATGTTCTAAACTCTCAATATAAACCTGAAAAGAGTGTTTGGAAGCAGGAAGGTAAGCCACAGGAGGGTAAAAATCTCTGATGGTTCCTTTGTATAAAAACTGCCAATCTAAACGTATAAAATTCCCTAGACTATCTACAAAAATGGGAACAGGAGTGAACAAACTCTTATTTAAATTGTCGTATACTGTTCTTCCGCCAGCAAAAGAAATTTCACGTTCTCTAGATGTTCCTCCAAAAAAAATACCTATGCGCATTATTGTGTCCTTAATTTCGTTCATTCCTTTTAGTTGTAAAACTACTTTAGCATAGCAACTAGAAGGAAATTCATTCCTTTAAAATGTTGTATTAATATCGATCAGGGTGTAAGATTTTATCTCTATTGTTAACAATTTTACCTTTGTTACACCAAACAATATTTAAGCGTTAAGTAACGAAGCAAAACGAATGCCTGTAAACTTAAGCAACCTTTTGCATCTAATCGCATTATCAATGCTCGTTGTCGCTACAGTTACAACTGTGCGGACTTTAGCTTTTATGCTTTTGTAGCATAAGCCTCCCCATTAGTTCGCTAACGCTTATGCGCTCGCATGGCTCAGTTTACTAGAGTTCATGCCTTATTAACTACTAAAAATATTGGTAGATTTAGCGCATCATCAATTCTGCTTAGTTACTTATCTTGCGTCTAAAATTACAGTTTATTTTTGGACTTACATAGAAAAGGCTTAGACAACGAGTAAATGGTTGTATAAGCCTATTAAGTGGTGTTATTTATAAGTGCTTATATTTTGACAAATTGATATTCTAATTCATTCAGAGAGATATAAAAAGTACGCTCATCGGTAAAGACAATAGAAACATCGTCATGAAAAGGTCCATCATCAGATTTGAGTGTTAGTGTTTCACTAGCCAGTTGATTGATGTTTTTAGATTGCGTGACCGACCAAGTTCCCGTATTGGTAATCCAAGTTTTTTTATCTCGGCTACTCAACATACGAGTTTCAAGTGTTCCGTTTTTGTTGAATAACATTGTTGCGTTTTTTAGCAAAAAGGGCTTGTTTTTATAAGAGGCTTGTAAATCGCCTACATTTTTTAATTCCCATTCACCAATGATTTTTTCTTTGTAATTGGTTAATTCACTGTCGCCACAGCTAGAAAAAAAACTGCTCAGTAGAAGGCAAGAAATAAGAATAAGGTGCAGTTTTGAGAAGTTGAGATATTTCATAACAAAAATATTATTAGGGAGTTGAACGGACACTAAAAATCTGTGTTACTCAATATACAAAAAGTTGTCAATTTGTAACTTTGAATAGCAACTTATTGTATAATAATTCATGATTTGTATCAAATAATTTTTTGCATGTTTTCTTTGAGTCGCTTTAGGTAACGACTTTGCAAGTAATAATCTCGAATGGTTGCCAATTCTTCAGCATTTATTTGGTGATCATCATATTGGTCAAAGATAGGTTGAACAACCGCTAATAGCTCCTGTTCTTTTTGGTCGATATCTTGTTGGATAGCTTGATGACTTGTTGGGTCGTATTCGAATTGCAGTTCCATCACCTGTTCATTAATATCCATCATATCCATCAAGAAGGACTGAGGCAATTCTGGCTTAATATCTTTGCCCAAAAGCCCTTTTAGTTCCAAGATGTACTTGATTCTCTTCTCTTGATCTTTTAATAGTTTGTAAGCTTCATTATTGGTCGTTGATAATTCCAAAATTTCAGCTTGTTTAGCTTCTGATTCCATGGTGTAAAAATCAGGGTGGTATTTTTTGCTAAATTTTAAAAATTGGCGACGCAAGATCTCTGAATCTAAATTGAAAGAAATGGGCAGGTCGTAGAACTCAAAATAATTCATAGCATAACGAATTTGTGCAATTAGAACTCAAAATTTTAGGCTTCAATAGCATTTATTGAAGCCTAAAATTAAAAAATCGATAAAACAAAGATCGAACGATTTATTCAAAACCATTCACTCCATTAACAGTAGTATATTTGAATTGAACTTTTTTATCTGGATAAATGTGCTTAAATGCAGATTGTACCATTAGAGTTCCCTCATGGAAACCACATAAAATTAACTTTAATTTGCCAGGGTAGGTATTGACATCACCAATGGCATAAATACCAGGGATGTTTGTACTATAATCAAAGGTATTGACTTCAATGGCAGAACGACTAATATTTAATCCCCAATCTGCAATAGGACCTAATTTTGGACTCAACCCAAATAGAGGGATAAAGTGATCGACAGGTTGAGAAAATTCACCATCTACCTTGTGTTTGATGGTTACTTCGTTTAATTTCCCATTTCCATTTAGACCAACTACTTGAGATTCTGTCAACAATTTTATTTTGCCAGCAGCAGCCAGTGCTTCTACTTTTTCTACAGAATCTAGCGCTCCTCTAAAGCTTTTGCGACGGTGCACCATGGTTACCTCAGCGGCAACCTCAGATAAGAAAATAGTCCAATCTAGGGCAGAATCTCCACCTCCTGCAATAACAATTTTTTTGTCACGATACAATTCAGGCTCTTTGATAATGTACTCTACTCCTTTATCCTCAAAGTCTACAATATTAGAAATAGGAGGTTTTCGAGGTTCAAAACAACCCAAACCACCAGCAATGGCAATAACAGGAGCAACGATTTCAGTACCTTTACTTGTGGTCAATAGAAAGCGCTCGTCTTCTAGTTTTTTAATGGTTTCAGCACGTTCTCCCAAAGTGAAGCCTGGTTTGAATGGCTCAATTTGCTTCATTAAATTATCCACCAAATCGCCAGCTAAGATGTCTGGAAAACCAGGAATGTCATAAATCGGCTTCTTGGGATAAATTTCTGTTAATTGCCCGCCAGGTTGAGGCAAAGAATCAACCAGATGGCATTTTAACTTGAGCAATCCTGCTTCAAATACCGTAAACAAGCCACATGGACCTGCGCCCACTATTATTATATCCGTTTCTATCATTTTATAACCTTTTAAGTAAAGTATTTCTTTCTTTTATTAAGTAATGAATCTAAATTATTGATAGTTTATTCGAGCAATCTTTTTAATCTTAACTGTGTTGAAAATACTCGCCATAGCTAAGGCTATGACTGTGTTTTTCGCCTTGTTAATATCAAAAATCTTTTACTGCAAATTCTATAAATAATTTTGCCCCATTACTTAAGAAGCACTATTCTTCTAAACACTTAATTTTATCAAAAAAACCTTCCTTTTTTAATTGATGCACCCATTGTTCTAGACGTTCATCGGTTTGTTCAGGTTGGTTGTCTTCATCAATCGCAAGACCTAAAAATAGACCCTCTTGGTCGATTGCTTTGGATGCTTCAAAATCGTATCCTTTAGTACTCCATTTACCAACAATTTTGCCGCCATTTTGTTGAACAACATCACCTATAATTCCGATGCCATCAACAAAATATTCAGCGTAGCCTTCTTGGTCCCCTAGACCAAATAAAGCAACCGTTTTGTTCGAAAAGTCAATTTTTTCAAACTGTTCAAAAAATTCATCCCAATCGCTTTGTAGCTCTCCATCATACCAAGTTGAAAGCCCTAATATCAAGTGTTCATAGGATTCAATTTGTTCAATACTGGTATTAAATACATTAACACTATCCACTAGATCTTTTCCGATCAAGTCAATAAGCACTGTGACAATTTCTTCTGTCATTCCTGTATCGGAACCCCAAAAAAGACCAATTTTATTCATACGTAATATTCTTCCTTCTTTTATTGGTAGTACATGCTATACCCAATAACATAATTTTAGAGTGCAAATGTCGGGAAAAAATTTGTAAAAAAGGCATTATAATTCATTAAATTGGATTCAATCTAAATAAGAAAGATTTAATTTTTGTGGAATGCTTTCCAAAAATCACTTTAGGGGTCACGCTAAGGCATAAAAAAAGGCTACTCGAATCGAGTAACCTTTGTATTAAATTAAATAGTAGTTTTTATTCTGTTTTGATCAACTCTTTTACGGTTGAAGACTGTGCGCTATTAATATGAACATAATAAATACCGCCTGGCCAATCTTGGGTTGCTATACTATAAGTATTTAATCCTTTTTGAACATTAATTTCTTTAGACATAATTAATTGCCCAATTGCATCATAAACAATAATAGAAGACTGCTTGTCAGAAATAGAGGTAATCTCTAGTGTTGCATTGCCTTCAGCAATAGGATTAGGGAAGAGGTTGATGGTTTGTACATTTCCATCTTTGACAAGGGCTGCTACCACAGAATGCGTGTAATCAACAGAACCATCTGTATTTACAATTTTGATGCGGTAATAATAATTAACATTAGGCAAAACAGCATAGTCATCAATGGAATAATTTTGTAGAATTTGGCTATTACCAGTAGCAGTATGCGTTGTAATAGGAGAGAAGTTGGCATCATCTGTACTTCTTTCGATAACAAAGTGATCTACATTAACTTCCTTACTTGTTGACCAATCCACCTTAATGAATTTGTTATTAATAGGAGTTGCAACCAAATCAACAATTTTAGATTCTAGTAGTATAATTCCAGAAAGTACACCAAAGGCAGAAAAATCTTCAAATCCTGTTCTTTTTAGATTGGTAGGAGTTGGTCCGCAGTCATTGTGCAAAGGATTGGGAGCTGGATAAGCAAAAACATCGTCTTTGGAAATTGTCCAAACCGTTCCCGACCAAGGAGTTGTAGGATCTTGTGGCCAAACACGAATTTCATACTGTCCACCGCTACTAACATTGTTAATATCGTCAAAAATCCATTCGCCATGTCTATCGCCCCAAAAATCATTCATATTATAACCACTACATTCGACTGCTGCCCCCATGGTATTATTGGGACTACCTGCTTGGTAGTAGCCAGAAATAACATCATAAGAATTGGCACCAAATACAAAATGTACATATTGAAACCCTTTGTTACCTGCATTGTTAGCGGTAGCCACATCAGGATCTAGACCTATGAAATAACCATAAGTACCTCCCGCAGCATTGATCGCACGGCGATGTTTTCCAATAATATAACCATTGTCTTGGAGTGACATATTGTTATTGCCCGATTGGTGCCAAGTATCATTAATGTAATTGCCTTGTCCTGCTGCTGCATTCATCATACCAAATTCGGCAGCATAGTTAGAACCATTAGCAGGATAACTTATGGCACCTGTTGTACCAATATCATGGGTAACGATATTGGTCGCCATGGTTGGACCTAAACCCTGTGGGTCAAAATTAACCGATCCTCTTACGTCAGCTACATACTGAGGAGTAGAACCAGCACCGCTATTAACTAAATAAACAGCACGTTGGTCATTGTTGAGTTCCAAATTATAAAAAGAACCATCGTTAACGCCAATTTGAGCAGTGCCACCTCGAACAGCATAACTACCTGAAATAAACTGACGCTCTCCAATATTGACATCGCTATTTTCAATCAAAGTTGTACCTGTTCCTCTTTGTTGAAATAACTCATCAGAGTACATATTGCCCTGCGTTTTAAGCAAGCCGTTGTTTTCTAAGACACCAGTAGCTTGATGCATGTGAACGTCACCCCAAACATGCACTTCTGCCCCTGCTTGGATGTGAACTAATGCTCCATTATTATAAAATTCATTGGAGTGTTGTGCTTGCATGGGAATACAATAAAGGCTACTTATAAGGAGCAAGCAATGAAGTGTAAAATTTTTAAAATACATATGTTTACTGTTTTATTAATAGGAGTGTAATGGGGGATTTTAGATTTTGTTCTCTTCTGGTTTAGGTTGAACTAATGTTCTTGGGAATTAAACTTTGGGATGAAAACAAAAAATAAAACAATGTTATTTGATATAGTTTGTGAGAAATTCTGTGGTTATTGATTCTATAACGCTTTATTTTTTTGAAAGTTGTTAATTAATGGCTTTAAAATCAATTTGATAAGCGTTTTTTTTTGCTTTTTTTAAGGAAAAACTAAAAAAAACACAAACTACCACACTTAAATATACATAGAATATTATAAAAAAAGAGTAAAACGACCAAAAAATAAAAATATATTTTGTTGGAGATGCTTTATTTTCAGTTGATTATCAGCTAAAGTTCTGCTATGGGGTTGTTTTTTTGAGGATAGGATCGTATTGAACTTTTGCTGTTATATTTTTATCTTGGTGATGATCTAGAATGCTTTCTTTTACTTCATGATTGGATAAACGCCCCCAATAATTGGAACCAATATTCAAGGTATCTTGCGCTTCATCCGAACAAGGGGCAAATAGGGTAATGTGGTATTGTTTGCAATTATAAAAATTATTATTTTCAACCGTAGAATTGCCTTTGTTATAGTATTGGCAAGATAATTTTAAGTTGGTTTTATTGTGCTTAAAATCATTGTTATGAACCAAAAAAGAAGAGCGTTTACTCATTTTGTGAAGCTTGATAGCATAATCTTCAAACTTGATAAATTGATTGTCACTGATGTTTACGATTCCCCCTCCCAACATCCATACAACAATACCAGAATGCCTGCCTCTTGCCGTAAACCTTTTTAAGATATTATCTTTAAACGTTGTGGTGCCTCCTAGCAATATAGAGTTACAAGCAATCATTTTGTTATTGGTAACCGTTGCCAAGCTAGTATTGCGTATATTCAGTACTCGATTGCAGTTCTTGAAGGTAGAATTACTAATCCACATTTCCGCTTGTCGTTCCGTTTGTATTGCCGTATAGCAACTTTCAATGGTACTGTTGGACAGGTTAATGTCACAGCCTTTGGATCGAATTAAATGAGCGGGAGAGTTGCCCGTTCCTTTGAATACACAATAGTCAAAACAAATCCCTTCTTGTGTACTAGGGTTATAATCATTACACTCTTTGGAAAAATAGAAGCCATTCCAATCCGAATCTCCCAAACCAGTAAAGCTTATTTTTTGGCTGGGGCTACCCTTGGCGATCAAATTTCCTGCAATTACTATTTGTGTTTCTTTTGAAAATAAAATTTTGGTACCTGCCTCAATCTCTAAAGTAGCACCAGATTGAATGGTTATATCAACAGTGACAATATATGGGCTGTTGATTTTGAGCCATTTGGTGTCCTTGTCTATATGCTGACTGACATAAGTTGTTGCTTGTAGATTGCTAAGTATACCAATCCATATAAAAACAACATAAAAGTATTTATGAGAGCGCATTGTATATATTTTAATATTGTACGAAATATCAAAAATGTAGGAATAAATTTTACTAACAAAAATACTATATTATTTTGATTTTCAAAAGGATTAAATGTAAATATCCATGTATAAGTGCAGAAATTATAAATAAAAATAAGGTGTAATAATAGGTTAGAATTACCTTGTTTTAAGTTTTGTTCTTTTTTTCAAATTGTTCCAGTTTATTGAGTAATAAATCCTGAATGTAAATTTTAGTAGTATGATTTTCTTGCCATTGTCTAAGTGCGTCTAGTTTTATTTTTTCAGTCTGTAATTGATTAATTTCTTCTAGACTTTGTTGATAATTCTCCTTTAGTAGTTTTATTCGAGGGCTATTTTTTTTGTATTGTTTGAACAAATGGATTGCTTTTGGATGATCTTTTTGAATGTCTTTGGCTAACGTTTGGATTGCCTTTGTTTGGCTTTCTAGCAGCAGTTTTTGAGGAGCATAAGTTTGTTCTGCTTCTGCTCTTACTACACCTATTTTAGACAAAAAAGTTTGGTGGTCTTCATTTAATTGTACCTGTGTTTTTTTGGCAGCGGCCAGTATTTCATTCGCTTGGATTTTTTCTTGGTCGCTTTCTTTTTTTAGGAGGGACACCTGCTCTTGATAATCGGCATCGATTATTCTTGCCTCAATGGTCATTTTACGATCTAACTCTTTGCTAAAAGCAGCCAATTCTTCTTTGCTTTTGAGGTGCAATTCTACGGTTTTTTTCTTGACTCGATCCGCTTCTTCTTCTAGCTCTTTGTCTAAGATATTTTGAAAATTAATGCTTACCGCAAAGGATTGTTTTAGTTTTTGTATTCGTTCATGATGGGCTTGTTCCTGCTGTTGAAGCTCTATTTCCGCCTTTTGAACAGAACGATTGTGCCAGTTTAATTTTGGTTTGAGTGTCGATAGTGTAGGATCATTGGACAGTTGCTCTATAATACTAGAATATTGCGTTAGATTAAAGAAAACCGTTTTAATTTTTTCTTCTGTCTCTTTGATCCAATAAGCTAATTCAACTGGATTATTATGCAAACTAGTATCTTTCACCAATTCATTAATTTCAGTTTTAAGTTCAACCATTGATGCTTCTACTGCACTGGAAGTATGTTTCATACTTTTTAATAAATCTTCTGGATGGAGAGAAGGGGGATGGTTCGAGGTATTTTGGGAAAATGGGATTTCTTTTTCTAATAATTGAAGGATGATATTAATATGAGGGTTCTTTATGTTTTGATGAATGATAAGTTGGCGAAAGCGATTCAACTCTTCTTGTCGTTGATGTTGGATAAGACTTAGCTGTTCGTTAGTTGGTAACTTTTTTAATAAGTTGATGTAATAAGTAAGCTCCTGTTCCGATTTTAGTCCTAACTCTTTTCGGATTTTTTGCAAGGATCTTCTTAACTGTTTTTGAATGCTTTGTTGACTTTTCTTGAGCTGATTTTGAAACAAGTTTTCTCGTTGCAAAAAACGATTATAGTTATCTTCTTCACGCTTTCTATTCCTTGAAATTTTTTGTTTAAACTTTTTTAATGCTTTCTCAATGCTAGTGTTTTGTTTTGTTTGAAAAAGGATCAGTTGCTCTTCTTTTTGAGTTTTTAGCTCTTGTAGTTGCGTTTGATGTTGTTGATGAATTATGTTTGTTTTTATCCCTTGCTCAATCTGATCCAGCGTATTTTGTTGTACGTTAATGGTTCGTTCTAAGCTCGTTTTTAGATTTGCATAAGTGTTGAAAAAATAAGCGGAATAACGGGCATCGTTTTTTAGCTTTGTATGAAACTCCATAGAGAGTTCCCTATAGGCTGCGAGTTCTTTTTTCCTTGCCTGAATAATTGCTGCTTCTGCTGTTGCTGCCCATGCTTGTAGTGCTTCCTGCTTTTGTCTTAAGTCAGCTCGTTTTTTATAATAATGCTCAATAAAAGCAAGCGAAATGTGTTTTTCTAATGCTTGTGCTTGTTGTGTTAGCTGCTGCTGTTGTTTGTCTATCACGGCGCTAATGGTATGGCGAAGCATATCCAATTGCTCTTTAGGCGAATATTTTTTGCCTTTTTGGATATTTATAAGTTGATAAGTGGAAGGAGATAAAATATTGCTTCCAATTTTTTCAAACGCCTGATTGGGATTCACTAAAAAATGTCGAATGCCAAAGAATAAGATAAGCAAACCTATCACTGTCAAATAGGGAAAGAAAAGCATAAAAACTATGATGGCAATAATGACAACTAAGCCCTCGCCAAACAAGTATCTGATCTGTTTAAGGTAGGTTTCATATTCATTTTTTAATTGTTTTTTTATCCTTTTATCATCCTTCGAAATTGACGGTTTCGGCAGGAGAATATGCTCCTGTTTAAATTTTTCTTCAAGTGGTGGAATTACCATAGATAAGGTACGAACAGTATCTGAAGGCAAAAAGTATAGATTGGAAGGAGGGATATCTAATTTAGGAAGTTTATTAAAAGGAAGCTTCAACAAATCAGCCAATACCTCGCACCAATCCATTGCCGTAGGGCGTAGATCAGGAGATACTCCCCCTGCCTCAAAACAATTGTGAAAAAGCTCTTGTAAACTACTTGGAGCCTGATACAATTGTCGGTGGGGAGGAGGGATTACCTTAAAAAGGTCCTTTTTTTGGCTGTGATGCACATAAAGATGGTGCTGAATTTTATCATTCAAGCCAACCAAATGATCATAAGGCGGATGACAAGAACCTGCAAAGGGATGCAAGCCAAAAAGCAATTGATAAAAAATAACCCCCAAACTAAAACGATCCCATGTTTCTTCAATGGTATCTCGTTTTTGCCAATAATGTTCTGGTGGGGTATATTCTGGGGTGGCTACAGGAGCCGAAAAAATAGCTTTGCCATCCTCTATTACCTCCACCGAGTCCATATCTACCACTGCAATCAACCCATTGGGTTGCATCAAGACATTATCAGGCTTTAAATCTACCAAAACATAACGACCACTAAGATGTATTTGTTGAATAACAACGGCTAAATTAAAACAGGTATGAAGCCTAAGCTTTAAGGCTTCTTTTTGCCCAAAAGCAAAGCGTTGCCAAGCTTTGTCGGCTCTTCTAGGAAGTTTGCCCAAGGTGAGCTTAGTGAGCTTTTTACCTTCGATTTTTACAATTAAAATACCAATAAATCGCTTGTCTTTATAAATTAAATCCTGCACCCAGCCAATGGATGGATATTGATTGGGCTGAAATTCAATAGGAGGGTGCTGAATGAGGTATTTCATTTTTGCCTCCCGCTCAGGACTGCGTTTTTCTGGATAATAAATCTTTGCCACCAAATGTTTAAAGGCTCTAGGGCTTACAACGGGATAAATTGCTCCTTCTCCACCACTTGCAAAAGGCTTGGCAGTGATTTTTATCTTTTCTTTGCTGTATTTGGTGTAAAAGTGTAGTTTATTAGGCATTAGAGTTGGTATTTATAATAGGGAGTTTAAATGAGTTCATCTCAAAAAACATCTATTATCCCAAAAAGATTCCTTGTCGTAATCACTCTAATATAATAACTCTCTACGATTTTTGATAAAAGAACCAATAGAGAATAACTTACTCCCTATTGGTTCAATTGGGTTAGCAACTATTTAACCAAATAACGATAATCAATCCAAGCCAAATTTAATTGTAAAATCAATTGCAAATAGCGTTGTTTGGCGGCAATAATTTGCGTTAGACCTTGCAATACATTTAGATAATCCAGTTCCCCAATGCTATAAGCCTGTTGACTCAACGCTTGTTGTTGTTGGAGGTTGGGCAATAGCACTTGTTCAAAATGGCTGAGTTGTTCTTGGAGCAAAGTCATCTGGTTTAGTGCAATAGCTTTTTGACTGTTTAGCTGTTGTATTTGCCAAGTTTTGTTTTGCGCTAGAATTTTTGTGGTTAACTCGTTGGCTTTAACTTGTGCTTTAATCCCCTTGCTAAATAAAGGAACATTAAGCCCTATTTGTGCTCCAAAGTTGGGAAAGGTTTGGTCTACAACCTGTACCTGAAAACTAGTAGATATTTGTGGTAGCAATTGACTTTTAATCACCTCACTTTGTAGCGTATTGGCAGTCATTTGTTGGTCAATTTGTTGAACTAAAGGATGCGTTTCAATTTCATTTGTTGAAGCAGGAATACTCAATGGAACAAGTGCTGTGTCCGAAAGTCCCTCAATGTTATTGTCCATCAAAAATTGTTGAAGGAGCATCAATTGTGTCGTATAATTTTGTTGCGTATTCATCTGTTGCAGCTGGATTTGTTGCTTGGCAGATTGTGTACTAATAATGGGTAGTTGCCCTGTTTCTCCTACTTCTGCTCGCTTTTGGGCAATCTTTTCTATTTTGGTATAAAGGTCAAGCAGTTCTGTATTGAGATTTTGTTGACTTTTAAGAAATAGAATCTGTTGATACAAGCCCGCTACAGAGCGTTCCAATTGTTTTTGGGTAGCTGCTTTTTGCCATTCTCCCGTTTGGGCTAAAGCTTCCTGTAACGCAACTTTTCGTTGGGCAACCTGAGGGAGATTAAAATCTTGTTGCAAATAGATACTGTGTACTCCTGAACCTGCCAATCCTAGTTCTTCAAAACTGTAGCCCATCCCCATGGCAGGTTGAACTTTGCCCGCATCTTTTAAAATACGTTGTTGTTGGATGTACAAATCTTGTTGTAATACATTGGGATGCTGTGTTTTGATGCGCTCAATCGCCTCTTGCATGCTAATGGTAGTTTGAGCCTTAAGCCCTAAACTGGTCAGCAATAAAAAGCTGATACTTATATAGATGTTCGTTCGTTGAAAATAAAAAATCAAAGAACGATTAATAGTTTTATTCATAGTTATATGTTTAGACCGTCAGTCGAATTACTTAAGGAATTCGACTGACGGTAAAAATTGAAAATACATTATGCGTTGTTGGTAGCTTGACGCTTTAATAGGTAAAAAGTACAAGGAACAACAACAAGATTGAGTAGGGTAGAAGAAATTAACCCACCCACAATAACTACAGCCATGGGGCTTTGGATCTCATTTCCTGCCTGTCCTCCTGCAAAAATTAAAGGAATTAGAGCCAGACCTGTTGTTGTTGCAGTCATTAAAATTGGGTTCAAACGATCTAAAGAGCCTTCTATGATGGCTTCTTTTAAGCGGTGTCCTTCTGCGATCAAGGTTTGATAACGAGAGATGAGCAACATGCCGTTTCGAGTAGCAATTCCAAATAAACTAATAAAACCAATGGTGCTGGCAATGGAAATAATGCCTGAATCAAAGTAAATCATAAACACCCCACCAATGAGTGCCAAGGGAAGATTGATTAGAATAATAACAGAGAGCCAAACTTCTTTGAATTCTCGCATAATTAAAAAGAAAATGATAACCAGCGAAAAGAAAGAAGTGAGCAATAACATACTGGTTGCTTTTTGCTCGCTTTCAAACTGACCACTATATTCTATATGATAACTTTCGGGCAATTGAACCGTTGCAGCAATTTTAGCTTGTATAGCCTCTACCGCACTTTTCATATCTCTATCGGCAACATTGGCTGCAATAACTAGCTTGCGGCGTACTTTTTCTCGATTGATGCGTTCAGGGCTACTGTTCGAAACAATTCTAGCCACTTTGCCAAATGGAATTTTGTCTCCTTCAAAGTTTTCAATTAAGAGATGTTCTAATTTTTCGATTTGATCTCTAACATCTTCTTTTAAGCGCAATTTTAGATTAAAACTACGTTGATTTTCGTAGACTTGCACCACTGTTTTGCCCCCAATGGCAATGTCAATAAAATCTGCAAAATGCTCTATGCTAATGCCACTTCGAGCTAACATTTCGTGTTTGGGATAGATGTAGACATGTGGAATTTCTGTTTTTTGATCTAAATTGACATCAACAATACCTTCTATTTCAGAAATGTTTTGCTTGATTTGGTTGCCAATTTGGAACATTTTGGTTAAATCTTCGCCAAATAGCTTAATTGCAATGTTAGAACGAGTACCTGAAATCATATGATCGATACGATGGGAAATTGGCTGTCCAATATTGATGGTAACTCCTGGAATATTACCAATTTTAGCCCGAATATCTGCCATGACAGCACTTTTGGAGCGCTCTTTCATGGTTAGAGGGACTTCAATTTCTGAAGCATAATGACTCTGTGCATGTTCATCCATAGAGGCACGACCCGTTCTACGTCCTACCAAATCAATTTCGGGAACTTCGAGCAATAGCTTTTCTATTTTTTGCCCGATCTTGTTGGTTTCTGTCAAGGATGTTTCTGGTGGAACGACTGCCGATATAGTCAAAGAACCTTCATTAAAGTCAGGCAAAAAAGAACGCCCTAAGCCAGACATGGTTAGAATGGCAACAAGCAATAAAAGAAAAGAAACGGCTAAGATGCTATAGGAACGTTTTAAACTTAGTTGGAGTACCTTATTGTAAAGGCGCATCAAACTTCGAATGACAATGTTATACTTAATCTGTTGTTCTTTGGCTTCTTGGGCATCTGTTTTTAATAGAACGCTACACAAGGCTGGCGTAATTGCTACTGCCACCAATAAAGAAACAATGATAACAATTAAAAAGGCAACTCCCAAAGGTTGCAATAACCGCCCTTCAACTCCACTAAGGAAAAAGAGTGGAATAAAGGAAGCTATAATGATAAGGGAAGAATTTAGGATGGAAGAACGAACCTCAAAAGTAGCATCATAAATGATACTTAATTTACTCTTTTGTTGTGCGAGGGGCAAAATAGCATTCTGCCGCAATCGTTTATAGACGTTTTCTACATCAACAATTGCATCATCTACCAAAACACCAACAGCAATAGCTAAACCTCCCAAGGTCATGGTATTCATTGAGAACCCCATAAGGTATAGTACCAAAATACTAGTTAATAAGGACAGTGGAATGGTAATAACAGAAATTAGTGTGGTGCGCCATTCCATTAAAAATAGAAAAAGTACCAAAATCACAAAAAAGACACCTTCCAATAAAACACGTTGTAGATTACTGATGGAGTTTTCTATAAAATTACTTTGCTTGAATAGATCGGGATCTAGCACGACACTTGGAGGCAGGTTTTGAGCAATCTCTACAATGGTCTTGTCAATCTCCTGCGTTAACTTTAAGGTATTGGCAGTTGGTTGTTTCAGAATGGTAAGCGTAATGGCATCTTTACCATTGATAGAAGCGTTGCCCAGTTTGGGAGCTCCTCCAATTTTGACGGTAGCTAAATCTGCTACACGGACGGCCACATCGCCTTCCATCTTAACAAAGGCTTCTTCTATTTCTTTGATCGATCGGATACGCCCTTTGCCAGAAATGAGGTACTGCTTGCCGTGTTGTTCCAAATATCCTCCAGAAGCATTGTGATTGAGTTGCGCAATGGCATTGTACAATTCATCTAAAGAAACGTGGTGGAGTTTCATTTTGGAGGGCGAAGCATAAACTTGATATTCCTTTTCTTCTCCACCATAAATAACAACTTTAGCAACCCCTTCTACTGCTAAAAGGCGGGGTTTAATGTACCAATTGGCTAAGGTATTCATATCTATTCCAGACATGGAGTCAGAGACCATTCCAACCATCTGAATTTCTCCCATGATAGAGGCAATGGGAGCCATGACAGGATTTTTTACATTATCAGGTAGGTCAGATTGTACGGTACCTAAACGTTCATTGACGATTTGTCGAGCTCTATAAATATCGGTTCCCCAATCAAATTCTATAATAACAGTAGATAGTTCAGAAGAGGAAGAAGAACGCAGTCGCCGAACGCCAGGAGCACCATTTAAGGCTGTTTCTAACTTAAAGGTTACCAAACGTTCCATTTCTTCAGCAGACATACCGTGTGCTTCTGTCATAACCGTTACGGTTGGTGCTGTTAGATCGGGAAAGACATCAATATCTACCTGTGTACTTACCCAACCTCCTGCTAGCATGAGCAAGACAGCAAGTGCCAATACCAGAGGTCGGTTATTGAGCGCATTTTTTATTAATATATTTAACATCTATTTTTATTTTGGGTTGTGAGTTGATGCTTTCTACCTTTTAGGTAAAAAAAGGACTATAATAGTCGTAAACAAACCCACAACTTGTCTTCATAATTGATAAAAGCTTTTTTAGGCAACTAATTTAGTGGTTGTGTCCTGCATGTGGATCAACAGTGCCAGCCATAGAGGCAAGCTTAATTTGCAATGCCCCTGAAGTTACCACCTTGTCATTTAGTTCAAGCCCTGATATAACTTGCGTTATTATGCCGTTGTCAGCACCTATTTCTATGACTTGTTTTTCGTAGCTTTCAGCACTTTTTTGTATAAAAACAACATAGCTTCCCATTTCTTCTATAATAGCAGAACGAGGTATTGCTAGTTGTTCTTGGTTGGGTTGTGTCATCAAAAATACTTCTACCATTGCCCCAGGAGAAAGATCTGGATGGTTGTTGATTTCGAAGTAAATGGGGATATAATGCCCTTCTGCATGACTGGTCATTCTACCAAAAGAAATGATTTTGCCTTCCAAGGTTGACATCGAGTAAGCTTTGTCATTATAGGGGTTGATAAAGTTGGCATCTATAACCGTAGGCAATAAAGAACGATAGCGTGGAGAAACATCTACTTTAACTTGTACACGGCTTGTTTTTAGGATGGAAGCCAAAGGTTGCCCAGCCTTGACAAATTGTCCTTCTTGAACCAAAAGCTGAGAGACAAAACCAGTAGAAGGCGTGGTTGCTAAATGCCGTTTTTCTCCTTTATTGAATAGTTTCTTTAGGTTGTCAAATTCGGCGGCTGCTAATTCGTACTCGTTAAGTGCCAAATCATATTCTTTTTGCCCAATAATTTTATCGTTCAGCAATTTTTGTTTTCGGTCTAAATTTGATTTTTGCCGATCAAAATTCGATTGAGCTTTTAAGAAATTCATTGCTAAGTCATCCTCTATAATCCCTTTGCCTGTAATTGTAAATAACAACTCTCCAGCTCGAACAGCTGTTCCAGAGGTAAGATTCTTTTTTCTTATGGTAACAATTCCATCTCGTTTGGCTACAATCGAAGACAAGTCTGTTGTAGAGGGTTGAATAATTCCCGAAGTATGTATAATATCACCAACAGGACGTTTTAAAACTTTTTCAACAGCAAAATTACTTTTCCAGCTTTGATCCCGTTGAAAGGTAATGCTTCCTTTTTCATCTTGATTTGGATAGTCTAAGTGGAAGGCATCCTGTTTGTTGCTAGCAACAGGAATTTGATTCAAAACAAATGATTGTTTGTTAGAGCCTATTCCCAGTACAAAAACCAAATCATATTTCCCTGCTTTTTTAAAAGGGAGAGTTGCTTCAAAAATACCTTTCTTTTGGGCTGTGGTCGTAATTTTGGACTTGCCTTTTATGTGTATTTCTAAAGAAGCATCAAGCGGTTTGAATCCATTTAGATCGGTCAAAACTGCTCGAATAGAATTACTATTTCCTACTACAAAAGGGGTAAATTCAAGAAAGAGTTCTGTGTCACCTTCCCATAATGTATAAGTAATAATATTTTCTTCTGAGCCGTGGTCGTGCCCTTCGTGAGCATTTGAGGAGGAGGCTCCATGGTCATGTCCTGAGTGATCGTGTCCTGAATGGTCATGCCCTTCATGATCGTGAGAATGACAACCTATTATTAACAATAAATTAGCTACGAATAGCAATATAATCCATGATTTCATAATATGAAAATTAGGGCACAAGAACCTAATGCATTGCTAAGATGTATAGTATAATACCTCTTGTTGAATGATTTAAGTACTTGTACCTAAGGTTAATACTCCGTTAATTAGCTCATTACACTCGTGAGATAGTTTTTTGCTTTTTCCTTTATAGCTTTAACTACAAACTAGCGCAATTAGTACGCTAACGCTTATGAGCTCCCTGAGGTCGGTTCGTTATCACTCGTGAGCCAGCAAGCTGGATTTTGCGTGGTTATTACGTGAGCCTTTGAGTTTTCAACGGAGTAATGTAAGGTAGAATAATTCGAAACTAACGCTACAGATTTGCTTACTTAATATTGTACTTTTCTTAAGCCAATACATAAGCAATAATCCCAATTGTAGAATTAGTTCATTAGAATAAATAAGCGATGTGTTCTAACATCAAAAAATTGGATTATACAGTTTGTGGAGGGTGCCAAATATCGTTGACCATCAGTTTTTTGTAATTGTCAGCATTGGGAGCCCAAGAGATAGACTCAAAGATGGTGATCGGATGCCTTTTAGCAATTGTTTGCCCAATAACTTTTTGATAGGGAGGAGCATTAAGAATAAAATGCACTATCCCACAAGCACAAAATGGCGTACAAGAATGATGGTGATTAGAGGTTTTGTCATGATGGTGATGGTTTTCTTTTGTAGAAAGGGTATCATGACTGCATTTTTGGTGCATATTCAGACCAAAAGCATTTTCCATTAATTGGGTATATAGCACCGTATGATTGCATGGAACAATCATAAGGAAAGAAAAATAAAGACTATATGTTAACAATAAAAAATGCTTCATGAAATAAAGGTAAACAAAAATCATGCACTAAACAATGAACAAGAACAAAGTTTTTTGTTTTGATTCTGTTAAAAGATTGGAAATATACATTTAGGTGCATTAAGGTATAAATAATTTATAAGGTACTTATCTTTTGAAGGTAAAAAGTAGTACCTTGTGAAGCCTAAAAAGAATACAAAAAGTAACTTAAAGAGTTGAAGCAGTCAACTTTAATTTTTTATCTATAAAAGCTTATCGGAAATGTTTGATATTCAGCATCCTGACCGTTTTGTGAACCGTCACTTAGGACCCAATGAAAAAGAGTTAGCTAAGATGTTAGCAACCATTGGTGTAGACTCTTTGGAGCAACTAATTGACCAAACGGTTCCATCTAATATTCGTTACCAAAAAGAGTTGAATTTGCCAGAAGCAATGTCAGAATTTGATTATCTGAATATGCTAAAAGGAATAGCTGCAAAAAATCAAGTATTTAAAACGTACATTGGTTTGGGCTATTATCCAACGATTACACCTTCTGCTATTTTGAGAAATGTATTTCAAAATCCAGGTTGGTATACTCCTTATACTCCTTATCAAGCAGAGATTGCGCAAGGACGTTTGGAGGCTCTATTAAACTTTCAAACTGTAGTCAGTGACTTTACAGGTTTACCAATTGCCAATGCTTCTCTTTTGGATGAAGGAACAGCAGCAGCAGAGGCAATGTCTATGTTTTATAACATTAAAAACAAACGAGCTAAAGGTGATCTTGCCAATCAAATTTTGGTTTCTACCCAAATTTATCCACAAACACTGGATGTAATTTATGCGAGAGCAGAGCCTTTGGGAATTGAGGTTGTTTTGACCGATACATTTGATATAACAGACAAAACATTTGCTATCTTATTACAGTATCCTGATGTTAATGGTCAGGTGGATGATTATAGTGCTATTGTTGAAAAGGCAAAAGCACATAAAGTTTATACAGCGGTAGCCGCAGATTTAATGAGTTTGGCACTATTGACGCCTCCTGGTGAATGGGGAGCAGATGCAGTGGTTGGAAATACGCAACGATTTGGCGTTCCAATGGGTTTTGGAGGACCTCATGCGGCATTTTTTGCCACCAAGGAAGATTTTAAGCGTCAAATACCTGGTCGCATTATTGGGGTTTCTATTGATAGTAATGGTGATCCTGCTTTGCGTATGGCTTTGCAAACTCGTGAACAACATATCCGTAGAGATAAAGCAACTTCTAATATCTGTACCGCACAAGCATTATTGGCGGTGATGGCTAGTATGTATGCGGTATATCATGGACCAGATGGAATCAAATCTATTGCTGGACGTATGCATACATTGGCGCAAATCTTAGATTTGGAGCTAAAAGCATTGGGGTATCAACAATTGAATACTTATTACTTTGATACCATTAAATTAAGCGTTGAAGCGACACTCCAAGGGAAAATAAAAGCGGCAGCTTTGGCGGCAGGAATGAATTTTTATTATCCAAATGAGACAACTATCCAAATTGCTTTGAACGAAGAAGTAGATCTTCAGGCAGTAGCGGATATTGTTAATTTATTTGCAGGAGAAAAGGGAGCGGCTAAGACTTCTACTGAGCAGTTGCTTGAAAAACACAAAGACTTAGACTTGCAAATACCAGCAACTTTGGTACGTGAAAGCGATTATTTGACCCATCCTACCTTCAATAGCTATCATTCTGAAAGTCAGTTGATGCGTTATATTAAACGTTTAGAAAATAAAGATCTTTCTTTGGTGCATTCTATGATTTCATTGGGGTCGTGTACGATGAAATTGAATGCAGCTACTGAAATGCTCCCCGTTTCATGGTCGGAGTTTGCAGATATACACCCGTTCGCACCAAGCGACCAAACCAAGGGGTATGAACAGTTAATTAATGAGCTAGAAGAGTATCTTTGTACGATTACAGGATTTGATGCTTGTTCTTTGATGTCTAATTCTGGAGCACAAGGTGAATATTCTGGTTTATTGGCTATTCGTGCTTATCATCAGTCAAGAGGAGAGGGGCATCGTAACATTGTCTTGATTCCTTCTTCTGCTCATGGGACGAACCCTGCATCTGCAGTATTGGCAGGAATGAAAGTTGTGGTTACAAAATGTGATGAGCGTGGGAATTTGGATCTTAATGATTTAACAGAAAAAGCTGAAAAATACAAAGATAACTTGTCCGCTTTGATGGTCACATATCCTTCTACACATGGTGTTTTTGAAGCAACAATCAAAGAGGTTTGTGCTGTGATTCATCAATTTGGAGGTAAGGTTTATATGGATGGTGCTAATATGAATGCACAAGTAGGCTTAACATCTCCTGGTGAGATTGGAGCAGATGTATGCCATTTAAATTTACACAAAACATTTGCGATTCCTCACGGTGGTGGTGGCCCAGGAATGGGACCTATCTGTGTTAACAATAGCCTTGCACCATTTTTGCCTAAGCATTCATTCCGAACTGTTGGCGGAAGTCAAGGTGTGCATGCTGTTGCTGCTGCTCCTTGGGGCTCTGCAAGCATTTTGCTGATTTCTTATGGATACATTCGTTTATTGGGAAGAACAGGATGTAAGGCGGCAACCGAATATGCTATTTTGAATGCCAACTATATCAAAGCTAGATTGGAAGGAGCCTATGATGTATTGTACACTGGCGAGAAAGGACGTGCTGCTCATGAGCTAATTATTGATCTGCGCAATTTCAAATCGGTCAATGTTAGTGCAGAGGATGTTGCCAAGCGTTTGATGGATTATGGTTTCCATGCGCCAACACTTTCTTTTCCTGTAGCTGGAACAATTATGATTGAGCCTACAGAGTCTGAAGATCAAGCAGAATTGGACCGCTTTTGTGATGCGTTGTTACAAATTCGAAAAGAAATTGACGAAATTGCTACAGGAGAAGCAGATGCCCAAAATAATGTGTTGCACAATGCGCCACATAAACAAACGGTTATTATCAACTCAAATTGGGATCGACCTTATTCTGTAGAGCAGGCCGTATTCCCTTTGCCTTTTGTTAGAGCGAATAAGTTTTGGCCTCAAATTGGTCGAGTAAATAATGCCTATGGAGATAAAAATTTAATTTGTTCTTGTCCTTCAATTGAGTCGTATGAAGAAATAGAGGCATAAACTTTTATGTGTCTTGATCTTATATAATTTTTGGATAAAAAATGCCGACATCTGATGTAAATTGGATGTTGGCATTTTTTGAATGGGGATATAGGGGATGAAAAAATCCACGAATAACCATTTTTGAAAGCAGCAAATTAACACTTTTTAACGTTTAGTTTACATCATTAGGGGGAGAGCTTATTGGCTTGGTATATAGGTGAAATGAATATAAAATCGGGTGTTTCGGGCTGTATGCCGTATAAAAAACTACCAAAAAACCATCCTAAAACAATAAATTCTTTAAGAAATGTTAAAATAACTCCGTTAAAATTGACCTGTTATTTTAATTCTTGATGATTAAAATGTAACTTTGGCAGATTCTAAAAGTAGAAAAGCGGTATCTACAGTAGTTTGCTAAGTAATGTTTTTTCAATTTGAGCCACTTTCATTTGTTGGAAACAATTAGTTAAGGTTAGAAAATAATTTAAAAATCACCCCAACAAGAATAGTCTGCTGTAGATTACAACTATATAACGTAATACATATATTATTTTTTAACTACTAAATCATATAGTTTTGGATAGCAAAAATTTTCCTCCAAGTTTAGCCCAACGATGTTGGCGCTATATGCGTGTTCTCTTGCTAGCGGTAGGCTTTTTTGTCTTTGGCAGCCAAGATGCAAACGCTACCCACTTTGCTGGTGCAGACCTCACTTATGAGTGCGTCGGTAACAATAGGTACGTGGTGACGTTGACCCTTTATAGAGACTGTGAAGGTGTTAATATGTCAACACAAGAATTTATTAATATGACTTCTGCTAGTTGTGGTTTGACCCCCGCAGGAGTTGCTTTACCTCGAGATACTTTTTATGAAGTATCACAATTGTGTGCGCCTGCATTATCTAATTCGTTTTGTAACAATCCGAATGGACCATACCCTGGTATCGAAGTGCATGTCTACAGAGACACAATTGACTTTCCTCAAGCTTGTACAGATTGGATTGTAAGTTGGTCAAGTTGTTGTCGAAATAATGCAATTACTACGTTAACGAGTACAGGCTCTATATATATAGAAGCTGGTATTAATAGTACCTTATGCAATAGTTCGCCAACTTTCTCGTCAAACCCAACTCCTTATTTCTGTGCTGGGCAATGTTATAATTACAATCACGGTGCTTTTGACCCTGAAAATGATTCGCTGCGGTATGCGTTGACTTGTCCATTACAAGGTGCTAATAACTGTATTACAAATATTGCAGGTTTAAGCCCAACTCAACCTTTGTTTACGAGTCCTGGTGCTTTTCAATTTGATCCTGTTACAGGACAAATGACATTTTGTACAGCTCCTGGTCAACAACAATTTGCTGTTGCAGCTGTAACTGTTTATCAAATTGTGGGTGGTGATACCATTGGTTTTGTACAACGTGATATTCAAATGATTGTACTCAATGGTGTTAACTGTACTTCGCCTGTTGGATCAAATGATCCTATTGTAAATGCAGGTGGATCATTTGATACTACTGCCAATACATTTGTAGTTTGTGCAGGTGAAACATTGATTTTTAATTTAGTTTTAGCAGATCCTGATGGAGATACAATTACAATAAACCCTGCCAATACCAACTTAGATCAGGTATTTGGAGTAGGAAACTGGACAGTTATTATGAACACTGCTCCTCCTTTTAGACCAGATAGTGTACAAATGTTTGTTCAGGTAGTTGCCAATCCTACTAACATTGGGGTTAACAACTTTACAATAGGGGTAACGGATAATGCTTGTCCAATCCCTGGTGATCAAATTTTGGGGTATAACTTAATTATACCTGGTGTAGAAGTAATTGCATCAGATACTACAATCTGTCCTGGTATTGGGCAGCAAATACAAATGACTGCCAATAGTTTTTCTTCTGTAGGAGCTTTGGCTGCGGGTACTTTTTCTTGGACACAAGTAGGAGGTCCTGCTATTACCTTTAGTAATGACACGATTCCTAGCCCAATAGTGAATGTACCTTCTACTACACAAGATGGAGATACTATTGTATTGCAAGTAACATTTATTACTGCTCCTGACCCTGTTACAGGAACACAATGTACAACAACAGATGAGGTTTCTATTTTCTTACGTGCATTGCCATTGAGCTTAAATGTCTTTGCTTCGGATACTTCTCTTTGTCCTAACAATCAAAATGATACTATTGCGTTCTCAACTTCTATTTCAGGACCTGGTATTGATTTGGTGAACGGAGTTTATACTTGGGCAGCTAATCCTTCAAGTTATTTAGCTAACTTGACAAATACAACAGTTAATAATCCAGATGCAATTGTTAGTGGAGGACCTAATGATTCTGTGGTTTATAGTATTAATTATACTTATGGATTATGTGTAGGTTCTGATAGTGTTAAATTAAAATGGAGAAATGGTATTCCTGATGTAAGTGCAGTATTGGATACTATTTGTCCTGGTGATACTACTCAGTTGATGGGATTCTTGACAGATTCTATTATTGTAATTGACCCAACTGCTTGTAGTTCTTATACAGTAGCTCCAATTACTTTTGCTCCTGTTGCTGGATCAGGTACTTCTGTTTCCTTAACAGATGATGCTTTGTCTGGAACACTTCCTATTGGTTTTGATTTTGAGTTTTATTGTAATACATACAATCAATTCAGAATTAGTTCTAATGGTTATATTACATTCGATTTGACGACATTTACCAGTGGTTGTTGTACTGGGCAAACGCTTCCTGATAATGGCGATCCTAATGATTTGATTGCTTTGGCTTGGGAAGATCTTAATCCTAGTAATGGTGGTACGATAGAATACTTTACAGTAGGTACTGCTCCTAACCGCCAATTGGTTGTTAATTATACAAACGTACCTCGTTTTGGTGGTGCGAATAACGTTACAGGACAAATTGTCTTGCACGAAGGAACCAATCTTATTGATGTTCATACTACCTCTGTTTTGCCTGATGGTGGAACTACACAAGGTATTGAGAATAATGATGGTTCAGTAGGTATTGCTGTGCCTGGTCGTAATTCACAAACATGGACAGCAACCAATGATGCTTACCGATTTACACCAGCTGCTGCGTTCTTATTTGGACCAATTACGTACAATTGGACACCAGGTTTTGCGGTTTCAGATGCAACAGCATACAATCCTAATGCATTCCCTCAAGGAACTACAATGTTTACTTTAGAGATTAATGAAAAAGGATGTGTATTGACTGACTCTGTAGAGATTTTTGTTAATAGCCAAATTCCAGTTCCAACGATTACTTGTGGTACTCCAACTAATCAAGCAACTAGTGTATTGTTTGAGTGGGGCGGTTCTACTGGTGCTACTGGATGGGAATACAGTATAGATTCAGGTATTACTTGGATTCCAAGAGCTTATGCTGATAGTTCTTTATTGATTACAGGTTTAACAAATGGTGACTGTGCAAATATCTTAGTACGTGCCGTTGGTGGTGCAGGACCTTGCCCAACCAATGCAGCTACTTATTTAGAATGTTGTACAACTCCATGTCCTATGCCAACCACTTCTACTGTAACTAACCTAAGTTGTAATGGTAGTGACAATGGTACAATGACAATTAATATTGATGGTGGGGTATTAGGAGATCATCCTAGTTACACTGCTACCTTGTTTGATACTTCTGGAGCACAGATTGGTACTCCATTAAGTACACCTGTAAATTCACCAGATTCAGTAGTGTTTACTGGTTTGGCTGCAGGAGTATACTACGCTTATATTACTGATACATTTGGTTGTTTTACCAATTCTGATACCTTAGTTATCATAGAGCCAGATACTTTAATTTTATCTCTTGATTCTACTACCTTGACTACTTGTTTTGCAGATGCAGATGGAACGGCTTCTGTTTCTTCTGTAGGAGGAACGCCTACTTATAACTATTTGTGGGATGTTGCTGCTGGCAACCAAACGACTCCAACTGCTGTTGGTTTAACAAGAGGAACCTATCAAGTTACGGTAACAGATGATAATGGATGTACAGATGTATTGAGTGTAGATGTTCATTCTCCATTCCCTGCTGCGCCATCTGTTACAGTTAATACTACTCCTAGCGGAAGTTGTGCTGGTGATGGTACGGCTACCGTATTCTCTACCTTTAATATGGTAGGCAATGCCAATAATTACACTTACCAATGGTCAAATAATGGATCTACTGGTCCAACTGCTGTTGGTTTAGCTTCTGGTGTAACGACAGTTACTGTTACAGATGCAAATGGTTGTCAAGCTATTTCTAGTGTTACCATTACTGGTAGCCCAACAGTAAGTGTGACAAATATGGTTACAATTAATCCAGGTTGTGGTACAACTACTGGTCAAATTACAGCAGTTGCTACTGGTGATTCTACTGGATATACTTATCAATGGTCTGCTAATGCAGGTGGTCAAACTTCTGCTTTGGTTACAGGTTTGGGTATCGGAACTTATACCGTGACTGTTACAGGAGCTACCAATGGATGTACTGCTGTAGGGACTGTTAATTTAGTAAATAATAGTGCTCTAAATATTGTTGGATTTAATACAACTAATCCTTCTTGTGGTGGCGCAGATGGTGATATTACAGTATTAACTACTGGTGCTGTTGGAACATTAACCTACAACTGGACAGGTGGTCAGGTAACCAACCCTGCTACAGGTTTGGCGGCAGGAACGTACTTAGTAACGGTAACAGATCCTGCTACTGGTTGTTCTGATATTGCTGATACTGTTTTGGTACAACCAACACTTTCAGCTAGCTTTACAAGCCAAATGAATCCTTCTTGTAATCTATCAAATGGTAGTATTACAGTAACTGGAAATGTTGTAGACGGTCCTGTTGGTCCATTTACTTATGCATGGAGCGATGGTCAAGCATCTGCTACTGCACTTGGTTTGGCTCCAGGTATTGCTTATACTTGTACTGTGACTTATCAAGGTTGTACAGAAGTGGTAGGACCATTGACATTGACCAATGATTCACTACAAATTGCAATTACGGATAAAGATGATATTATTTGTAATGGAGATTTATCTTCTTATGCAAATGTAACGTTGATTACGGGTAACCCTGCTACTACTACGTTTGCATGGTCAAACTCTGCGACTACGCAAAACATTTCTGGTATGGCTGCGGGTACTTATACCGTAACGGCAACTTCTGGAACTTGTACCGCAACTCAATCGATTACAGTTGTAGATATTAGCTTAGGCTTGAATGCTTGGATTGATGTTCCTGGAACAAGAAGAGCTACTATTCAATCTAATACAGTAATTGATATTAATGGTGGTGCAACTACTAATCATGCTAATCCAGTTTATACTTGGACAGAAAGCAATCCTACCATTGTAGATATTGCTGACTCTAGTGCTGCTGTAACAACTGCTACAGGTGGTCTTACTAATGGAGAGTCTACTTTGTACATTACGGCAACTGCTGGTCCTTGTACGGCTGTTGATTCTGTATTGGTTATTGTTGAGTCTTACTTAGGAATGCCGACAGCATTTACACCAAATGGTGATCACATCAACGACATTTTCCAACCTGCTGGTTTGACAGCATCTGATAAAGTATTCCAATTTAAGATCTATAACCGTTGGGGACAATTGGTTTACAATGATAACGTGAATCATTACTGGGATGGTACTTACCAAGGCGTAGCTCAACCACAAGATGTTTATATCTATGTGTTTGAATATGCTCCACAAAATGAAGATCCAATTGTTATTAGAGGTGAATTTACATTGATACGATAACAACAGATTGTTAGATAATATATTGAGGAGCTGTCCATTTTGGACAGCTCCTTTTTTTTGTTGGTAGACCTATTTATCGTTAGGTTGAATAATGCGGAAAGTAAGGTTAATTCTAGGCTGATGAATTTTTTTAGTTTTAGCAATCTGATGTTGCCATTCTTCTTGTATAGCTCCTTTCATTATCAACAAACTTCCATGTTCTAATAAAATAGTTACTTTTTGTTGCTGTTGTCCTTTTCTTCTAAACTGTATTTTTCGAGGCGCTCCTAGGCTTAAAGCGGCAATGACGGGCTGTGGTCCAAGTTCTTTTTCATCGTCGCTATGCCAACCCATACTATCCTGACCATTGCGGTATAAGTTGGCTAATACAGAATTAAAATTAAGTTGAAAATGATCATTTAATTTTTGTTGCAACTGCTTTAATTCCTTTGTCCATCCTTGGGCGGTTAATGTTGTTTGTGAATAGCGATATTGAATGCCTTTATCCCCATACCAAGCAATCAATCTGGGTTGTAAAAATGTTTTTCCAAACATACGGATTGGCTGTTGTGTCCAATTAAGTGTTTGAATAAGTTGTTGGTATAAATGATCGGCCTTATCTGTTAACAGATATTTATTATAATAAAGTAGATCTTCACTATCGACCAAAATAGAAATGGCGTTATTTTTGGAGCTTTTCATGTAAAATGAGACTTTTAGTTGATATTTTAATAGTGAATATTTATCTTGTACGTTCTCCCCTTTATTTGACGATATATATCCCCATGTAGTGCCTGCTAATAGGTGACTACCTTTGTTCATGATTTTATCCACTTAGCCCTATAATCATTAGATATAAAGGTAAAGCTTTAAACTATGTTTAGGCGTTCTTTATGACATTATACTTATTTTAACAATTTTGAAATAAATTTATATTACTTGCATCCATATAAAAATATCACGTTATGGCAAAAATAGGAAAGGTAGCAAAGAGAATACTCAAGTTTATTGGGTTCGTGCTTGTACTCATTATAGGGCTACTAATTGCAATTCCTTACTTTTATAAGAATGAAATATTAGATGCTGCAAAAGAATTTGCCAATGAGCAAATTAATGCAACACTTGATTTTGACAATGACAAAGTTGGCTTATCCTTACTGTGGACCTTTCCAGATTTTAGTTTTAGTATTGGTGATTTATCGGTAACGGGACACGATGAATTTGAGGGTAAAAAATTGGCTGATATCGGGACGTTTTATTTTACGATTAACTTAATGGATGTATACAGAGGTCAGTACAAGATTAATGGGGTGACGTTGAGTGATGCTGACTTATATGTAAAAGTTTTGCGAAACGGGAAGGCAAACTATGATATTATGAAACCCAGCGATGCCCCTGTTGATGAGCCTACCACGACTACTACTTCTAGTGGAAGCAACAATATGCAGCTAACGATTAAGCATTGGGGAATAGAAAATACCAATATCATTTATGATGATGAGCCTAGTGAGTTGTATGTTGAACTAAAAAATCTAAATCACGAGGGAAGTGGTGATTTTACAACTTCTGTATTTGATCTAGAAACAACAACTAAGATTGATGAGTTTACAGTTGCTATGAATCGAATTGCTTATCTAAAGAAAGCTGATGTGGCGATTGATTTTAATGCCAATATAGACTTAAACCAAAAGGTCTATAAGATAATGGATAACTCATTTCGTTTTAATGCGTTGACCTTAAATTTGGATGGTGAAGTGGCACAACCTTCAGCGGACGATTTTAAATTAGACTTGAAATTTAATACACCTAATACTGCTTTTTCAAGTGTACTTTCTATGATTCCTGCTGCTTATACCAAGGATTTTAGCGAGGTAGAAACCAAAGGGGACTTTAAACTGAGTGGTTATGTAAAAGGCATCTTGAATACTGTTAAGGAAAAAATGCCTGCTTTTGCTATCGATTTTGGTGTTAAAGATGCAGAATTTAAATATCCTGATTTACCGCTGCCTGTAGAAGAAATTAATACACAAATTGCCGTGAAAAGTACTTCTTCAGATTTTGATAAAATGACAGTTGACGTAAGCAAGTTTCATATTAAGGTAGGTCGAAATCCTTTTGATGCGATGCTAAAGCTAAGAACTCCTATTAGTGACCCAGATGTTGATGCTAAAATAGATGGCACGATTGATTTGACCGAATTGGGCAAAGCCTTTCCAATGGAAGGCGTTTCAGAGTTATCTGGGCTGATTAAAGCAAACTTGGAGACCAAAACCAAAATGTCTTACATCAACAAGAGTCAATACAATAAAGTAGACATGAAGGGCTTATTGATTATTTCTAATATGAACTATGCCGCAACTAACTTGCCCCCTGTTAAGATCAATACCATGGCAATGAACTTTACGCCTAACAATGTTGATTTGCGTAGTTTTGATTTAAAAATTGGCAAAAGTGATATTAAAGCCAGCGGTAAGTTGGATAATATATTGACTTATTTTTCTAGGGATAAAATAATGAGGGGGAACTTGTCCGTAAGTTCTAATCTACTTGATTTAAATGAGATTGCTAACTTCGGTGCGAGTACTGAAACGACAACAGCAGAACCCGTTGCCGAAAATGAAAATCTAGCTACGGCTATGCAGGATACAACAACGGCTGTAGATGCTCCTGTTTTTGATCGTTTCCAGTTTGCAATGGATATGAATTTTAAGAACATAAAATATGATGTTCATGAGATTAAAAATTTAGAAACAAAAGGGCGTTTTTCTCCTGCTACTGCTGTCTTAGAAGATTTGAAATTGGTTATTGGCAAAGTAGATCTTAGGGCAAAGGGAAAATTAGAGAACGTTTTTGGGTATTTATTTGACGAAGAAATTATCAATGGTGAATTGACCTTGTATTCTAACTATATGAACTTGAATCAATTTATGTCTGAGGATGGGGAAGCGGTAGAGAAAGCGGCAGAAATTGAGACAGTACCAGAAGATGTGAGTCAAGTTGAAAATGACTTGGAACCGATGCAAATACCAGGAAATGTTGATTTTACTTTGTATACGACTTTCAAGACATTGATTTATGATACTTATAAGCTAAAGAATGTGCAAGCTGAAGCACATGTGCACGATCATATTTTGGATATTAATGCTTTGAGAGCGGATGCTTTTGGAGGTGGTTTGGCAATGAATGGAAAGTACGATACGCAAGATCCTAAGAAACCTAAATTTAAGTTTGGTTATGATGTCTCAAAATTAGACATTCAAGCAATTGCCAAAGAGGTTGGTCTATCAAAACGCTTTTTACCAATTTTAGAATCTGTTTATGGTAAATTTAATTCTAAGTTTGAAGTGAACGGTATTTTGGATGAAAATCTTTACCCTGATTTAGCTTCTTTATCAGCCAAAGGAATTCTAAAAACCTTTAATACTACGATTAAAAATAATAAATCGGTTAGCCAGTTGAGCGATAAGTTAAAAATAGGCGGATTAAATCAATTGGACTTAGGGAATACAACCAATTTCTTTACCGTTAAAGATGGGCGTTTAACAATTGATCCTGCGAGTTATGTGGTGAAAGGGATGGATGTTATTTTTGGTGGGTCGCATGGTTTAGACAATTCTATGGATTATGATATGAAAATGAGGGTGCCTCGCACTTTGTTGGCGAATAATGCAGTAGGGGCTGCTGCTAATAATGCCCTAAGTGCTGGTTTGGGGGCTTTGGCTCCACAAGCACAAAAATTGGGAATCAATCTAAAAGATAGTGAGTATCTAAATGTCAATGTTGGGATTGGAGGAACGGTTGCTAAACCTAAATTTAAAGTAAATCTGCTAGGGGCTGAAGGCAAAGGTGGTAAAAACATCGGTGGACAAGCTGCGGATTTATTAAAACAGGAGGCTCAAAAGGTAAAGGATGAAATGGAAGCTAAGGCAAAAGCAGAAGCAGATCGTTTGAAAAAAGAAGCAGAGGCGCAACTGCAAGCTGAGGCAGATCGTTTGAAAAAGGAGGCAGAGGAGAGAGCTAAAAAACTGGCAGCGCAAGCAGCTAAAGATCCAGGTTCTGTTGTCGATAGTTTAAAGAATATTGATCCAGGGAAAATCATTAAAGATCCTTCTCAAATCCTTAAGGATCCAGGGAACCTGGGGGGGCTTTTGGGAGGCAAAAAGAAAGGAGACGATAAGAAGGGGGATGATAAAAAGACCAATAATCCTTTTGGGAAATTTAAAAATCCTTTTGGACCTAAGTAATAATCATTAGGAAATCCTATCTTTTGTTATAAATAATTAGAATGCTCTATTTTTAGTTTTACACTAGAATAGAGCATTTTTTATCTGCAAAATAAAAACATTAAAATGTAATGTTTTGTTTAAGTGCCTATAAATGAGGTGGATAGTTTTGGGAGGTGTTTGCTTTTTAGTATCTTAAAAGAGTAGAGCGTATTGTTGAACTTAAACCAATGAGTGAGCTATGAATTTTATTAAGGATACTGCTACTCCATGGTTGTTATCGTTGGGTTGTTTATGGAGTGGAGCTGCATTTGCTCAAGTGATGACGACCAATGCATATCGAGATACTTCTATCGCTTATATTGAGCAAGACCCTTCTAAGTATAATTTTGCCTATCCTATTTGCGCAGATATTTTAACCACAACTACTTATTCACCTTCCAATGATGGTCTTTATTTTAAAGCAAGTTATGGGCATCGATATTTGAGTAGTCGATCAACCAAAACAGATAACCATGGCGGTTTTGATTATTGGAGTACGATTACTTGCGATAGTGTCAATTATAATAGTGCTAATAAGATCGCTATTCTTTGTATGTGTGATGGGTATATCAGCGAAGTCTTAAATGGACCCGATTCAGTGTTAGAACAAACAAGTAAGGGGCGGAGTGTACAGGTAACTTGCGATTCGTTGCCACAAGCATTGGGCGGAAATATAGTGATTAATTATAGACATTTGAGCAGCTTGGGTAGCCTTGCTTCGCTTGCAGATACAATGCCTGCCAATACAGTATTAATCCATAAAGGCGATACTATTGGGATCATGGGGGAGAGCGGTTACACCGCTAATGTACATCTTCATCTTAGTGCCAAGGCAATACATCCTTTGTATGGAAATACTTATATTCACACTGCTCGACTGTTTGACCCAACTTTATACCCTAATGTTCTAGCGCCACTCCATGAGGCAAAAATTGAGTTGCTGCAGAATTGGTCGGATCGTGCCTTGTTTCGAATTATCTGGCCTTATAATCAAACGATTAATCGTTTTGAATTTTCCAATGCTGCTTTCTCTGCGGTATTTGACAAAGAGGCTGCCTACGATAAGGGAGCTTCAATAAGAGATGAACACGACTGTATCGCTGGATTTAAGGTTTTTGCTTATCAGTTTAATGGGAAACAAACGGCTTTGACTCGATACAATAGCGAAAAGGTGAATATGCCAGCGGTTTATCCTGCCTCACCTCAACGAGATACTAATCTTAGTCTTTACCATTATGTGCATATACCTATTGTATACGATAGTGTTGCCTTTGTATACGATTTTTTAGTAGAAAATTTACCAACAGGTTATGATAAGGATAGTTTTGTCGTTCGATTGAGCGATGTTTGGGGAAATACAGTAGAGGGGCGATTGGTTGCCTTAACAACAGCAACCGCTCTCTCCAATAGCTCTAAAATTCTGTTGTATCCCAATCCCGCAAGCGAACGAACGAATTTAGAATTTAAGGACACGATGACTAAGAGCGTTCGTATACTGAATCTTTGTGGAAAAGAAATTTATGGCACTACAACGAATGCAACTTATATGTTTTTTGATTTGATAGAATTACCAACTGGAATCTATTTTGTTCAAGTTGTTTCTGAGCGCAAGAATGAACTGCTAAAACTCATAAAACGGTGATCTATTTGGGGATTTAAGGAGTCTAGTGAAAAATATCTCCACCAAGGGAATTTTTTGCCAGCCAAATGGTTTATATAGTTTCTAAGTTAATTATCTTTGCAAACTTATAATAAAACCTAGCATTAGAAGAAGAGCATAGTTTGTTAGGAAATCATTTGAGATGAATTTTTATTCATTTCAAATAAGAGCTTGTCTAAATTTGGTTTTCATCGAAAAGAAAATGAAGAAAGGCTCTAAGATGCTTTTTTGCTTTTTAGGATAAAAACAAAAAATCCAATAAACTATTAATAATAGTATCATGAACATAGAAAATATAATAAAAGAGAACGTTTGTGAGGCGATAGAGACGCTTTATGATAAAAAAATAGAAACCAAACAAGTTCAAATCAAACAAATTCCAAAGCATTTGGAAGGCGACTATAGTGTTATAACCTTTCCTTTTGCGAAATTGTTGGGCAAAAAACCCAATGAGATAGCGGCTGATATGGCGGGGCAATTGATGTTGCAAACAGATATTTTGGCAAATGCAGTATCTGCTGGACCTGGTTTTTGCAATTTGAGCATTGGAGATGCTTATTGGACAAATTTTGTTAAAGAAGTACTAGCAGCCGAAAGTTATGGACAGCAAGCTGCCAATGGTCAGACAGTGTTGGTGGAATATTCTTCGCCCAATACCAATAAGCCGTTGCATTTGGGACATATTAGAAACAACTTGTTGGGTTATGCAACTGCTGAAATCTTAAAAGCAGCAGGTTATGATGTTAAAAAAGTACAAATCATCAACGATAGAGGGGTGCATATCTGCAAATCTATGCTGGCTTGGCAAAAATGGGGGAATGGTGAAACGCCTGCCTCTACAGGGAAAAAGGGCGATCATTTGGTCGGGCATTATTATGTAGAATTTGAAAAACACTTTCAGGCAGAGTATAAGGTATGGCAGGAGACAGAAGAAGGTCAAAAAGCCATTGCTCATGCGAAGACAAAATTAGCTAAAAATAGGTTTATAAATAAAAAGCAACTAAAAGGCATTGATGATGAGACAGAACGAGAAAAGATTGCGGAGTCAATGTTTGAAGAAGGCTTTAAAAAATATATAAAAGGAGATTTTTGCAAGACAGTTTATTTTAATCAATACAGTGTCTTAGGTCAGGCAACTAAAGAAATGCTCCAAAAATGGGAAGCCAATGATGAAGAGGTCAGAGCTTTGTGGAATGAAATGAACGGTTGGGTTTATGATGGGTTTAAGGAAACTTACGAAAAACTAGGCGTTGATTTTGACCAATTGTATTATGAGTCTAAAACTTACTTGGCAGGAAAGCAATTGGTATTGGATGAGTTGGCAACCGAAAAGAGCATCTTTTTTAAGAAGGACGATGGCTCTACTTGGATTGATTTGACGGATGCGAAACTGGATGAAAAAGTGGTTTTAAGAAGCGATGGAACCTCGATGTACATCACCCAAGATTTGGGAACAGCTTCTTTGAGATTCAAGGACTTTGGCATGGATAAGATGGTTTATGTCGTTGGAAATGAGCAGGACTATCATTTTAAGGTCTTGTTTGAAACGCTAAAACGTTTGGGGCACTCTTTTGCTAAGAATTGTCACCATTTGTCTTATGGAATGGTCAATTTGACAACGGGTAGAATGAAATCCAGAGAAGGAACGGTAGTAGATGCCGATCACTTAATGGCTGATGTTGTTGCCAATGTAAAAGCAGAATCGGAAAGCAGAGAGAAATTAGGAGATTTGGCAGAAACTGAAAAAATCAAAATTTGGGAAGCGGTAGCTTTGGGGGCTTTGAAGTTTTATATCTTAAAAGTAGAGCCTAAAAAGACCATGGTTTTTGACCCTAAGCAGTCTATTGATTTGCAAGGACAAACGGGACCTTATATCCAAAATGCGCATGTAAGAACTCAGTCTGTACAAAGAATGGTGGTAGAAAAGGGAATTGAATTGGTTGATTATTCTAGCTATCAACTGAGTGATGTAGAGCGAGATATTTTAGTTTTGGTGCATGAATTGCCTTCTACCATTCAGAAAGCAGCGCAAAATTACAATCCTGCGGATATAGCCAACTATATGTACGAATTGGCGAAGGAGTTTCATAAATTTTGGGGGCATACAACAATTTTGGATGCCGATAATCCTGCTGCCACTTCTTTCCGTTTGGATATGAGCAAGGCGGTAGCAACTGCATTAAAAGCGGCTGGAAAGCTAATTGGTATGCAGATGCCAGATAGAATGTAACGGAGAAAAAAATAGAGAAAAAATAGAGGCGACCTTGAAGTTATTGAACTTTGAGGTCGCTTTTTGTTAAAAAAATCCTAAAAATAGAAAAGGAATATACTAAAGTTGCAAAATTAAAGTTTAGTAAGACATAGGGATTGTTTAATTGCACTACGACCTATAAGAACAGCAGCAATTGTGGCTGCATCACATCTAACCAAAAAGACAATTACCATATAGAAAGAACTATACACGATATCCAAAATAGATTTAAAACAGTATTGCTGATTGGTAAATACTTTTAAAAATTAATGAGTAAGTGTATGAAGTTATTCTGTAGTTGGGTAATGGTTCTATCCATCCTTTCTTTTCAAAACTTATTAGCGCAGGAAAATCATTTGTTGGCTTGTGAAACAGCCGATACGCCTAGTTTTTTGGCTCCACCGTTGTCAAAAATCGAAACCTTTTATCAAAAAATGATAACGGAGAATGGCATCAATGATCGCTATCGTGCGTCTGATCTTGCCCTACAAAAATATGGCTGTGAAAAAGAAGAATATGCAGCAAGGCTTTATAATTTATTGGCAGAGGAAGCTTTTTTGATGCGAAATTATGAGCAGGCAAAAAGGTATTACGATCGAGTGTTGACCACGGATTTTGTGGAAGATTACTTTGCGCAAGGGCTTATTGCTGATCGTGCCAAATTATCTGCTTTAGTTGGTCTAAGGAATATTGCAATGGGGGAGAAGGATTATGAAACGGCTTTGTTTTTTCATCAAAATTACATCGATTCTTTGCAAAAAGATTGGTTGGAACTTGCTCGGCGACAGCAATTGGATAATGATAAAATATTTGCTACCTGTTACCAATATTTGGGCAAGTCAGAACAGGCCATCACTTATCTAGCGCCCTATGCTTTTGGGAGGGTTAATTACAATTATGGGGCAATTGATAAGCAAGCAATCGATTATTTGACCAACTTATTGCGCACCAAATATCCTAAAAAGGCTTATCAAAAATTTCTAAACACAGCAGCAACTCAAATTTATGCAGAGCAAGAAACGGGGCGAGTACGGTTTTATTTAAAGGTACTAGAGAATAAGATATATTTTGAGAATGATTCCGCTAATTTTGAATATCGTGCAGCAAAAGATGAGACCTTAGTGGGACAAGCGATAGCACATTACCAGCGCAAATTATTGAATTCGTATTTTTATCAAAGTTTGTATAAATAACTTACAGCGTACCGTTACTTTATTAGGTTTTTGCGTTAATAGGTTAAGGGGGAATCATTAGATCGGCACCAAGGATAAGCTGATTTTATCGTTTTTTGACATTTTGGCATTTTGGGAAATAATTTTTGTGACATTTTGGCGGTTGTTTTTGAGTTTTTTGTTCTTTTTGTCGCTTTTTTTCAATTGGTATTTGATTTGACTAATAGAAAGCAACAACACAACAATTAATTTATAACAATACAACCATTGACCGTGAGTACAGCAATAAGAGACTAGAAAGCGGTTAACATTAAAAAAATACAAGAATTATGAGATTAGTAACAAGAAATTTTAACCGTCCAACAACAACTTCTTTTCCTTCTTTGTGGAATGAATTTTTTGCAGATGATTTTTTTACAAAAAGAGCAGCAAGAGAAGCTAAAGCTTGTAGAGCAGTAGCCAATAATAGATACCACAATGTTCCCGCAGTTAATATTAAAGATAGAGCGGAACACTATTTTATTGAAGTAGCTGCTCCTGGATTTAATAAATCAGATTTTACAGTGGAATTGGATCAAGGAACCTTGACGATTTCGGCAAAAAAAGAAGAAAAGAAAGAAGATAAAAATGAGGGAGAAGGTTATACACACAAAGAGTTTGTTAGTAGTGAGTTTAAAAGAACGTTTACAATTCCAGAAAATACAGTGAATGTAGATAAAATTGAAGCAAGTTATGAGGCAGGTGTATTAGTAGTTTCTATTCCTAAAAAGGAAGTAGAGGAAACAAAATTGAGCATTGATGTGCTTTAAGGTAGGATAGCATTAAAGATGAGTAGTAATTATAGGTTTTTAAGTTGTCTCGGTTTTGTGCCGAGATAACTTTTTATCTATTAGTGGGCTATATATGTGGGAAAATGTAAATTTTGGAAGATGCGCCACATTGAAAATAAAGTTAACTTATTTGTATATATAATAAATTGACTTGTAGTGTGTTTTATTCTTGGAGGTTGTTTTGAAATATGAAAGATATAGATTTGAATTGTAGTTTAGGAAAAAAAACTTTTATGTTAGATGCGAAAATTAATACCATATAGTATTATAGGTCTAGGAGAAGAAGTTCCGATAAAAATAAAGTAAAGAAAATAACCAACCAACTTGATGTGCTCAGGTTGGTTTTTTTTATTTTTGGCAGTATTTAATTTTGAATAAGCCCTAATTTTATTCTTTATTAATAGAGGTTCTGCCATATAATTTATTAATGTAAAAGATGTTAGGGGAATATAATTTTGAGAAAGTGAATCATATTGAAAATAAAGTTATTTTATTTACATGTGTAATGATTTGGTTTTTAGTGATTTTTGTTCTTGGAGGCTGTTTTGAAATATGAAAGATATAGATTTGAATTGAAAGTAGGAAAAAACCTTTTATGCTAGATGCGAAGATTAATACAATATAGTATTATAGGTCTAAGAGAAGAAGTTCCGATAAAAATAAAATAAATAAATAACCAACCAACTTGATACGCTCAGGTTGGTTTTTTTATTTTTGGACAGGTTGTCTTTTCTTAATCTCAGTGTGTTGGTTTATGGGGCAAAGTTAGCTTATGAATTAAATAACCATAACTTTTAAAATACAATTTTTTATTGCAAATATTTTTACTTATTTTAGGTGATTAAAAATAGCCTGTAGAAGTGTGTTATTTTACCAATGAATCATCCAAGTAAATAAATAAACAATGAGTAGTTATCAAGATCCAAACTTTCAAGACTTTGACCAGCAGTCAGTTAATAGTGATAAAGATTTAAAGAATAAAACTTCATTAGATCTTACCTTAGAAGATGATCCAATTGTTAAATTACAAAAGGGCATTGAAAAAGGGGATGAATTTGGCAAACTGGAGCAGTTGAATGAAGCATTACCTCAAACGCAAGAGGAGGAAGATAGTCTACAAAAGAAAGATAAAAAGCCTATTGAAAAGGTCAGTAAGGATGAGGATGAAAAGGATGATGGTTTAGGGGATCTATGGAAACGATTGGAAATGTTAAAAAAGCCCATTGAGCCAGAGCAAGATTTGTCCGAACAAAATGATGAGGATGAATTAGATCTTATGAGGCGTTTAGAACAACTGAAGTTGCCTGATGTACCAGTAGATAAAAAAGACGCCAGAAAAGAGGTTGCAAAAATTAAAGGAAAATTAGATGGGATTGAAGTGGGAACAAAATTAACACCTGAAAAAGTGGATACCCAAGGAACACATCCTATTTACAAAATTAAGCACAACCATCAAAACTATTACCTAAAAAAGGTAGGGGGGGCTAAAGATGAAGAAACTGGCTTGAATGCTCAAGCAGCACACGGTGTTTCTGTGCCAGAACATGCTGAAATCGTGTTGGATGATGGGTATACTTATCAAGTTACAGGAGAAATCAAGTATCTACAGGAGGGTTTCTTCGGTATAGGTTGGTATGCTGATGAAGGACAGACTAAGTTGGTTGATAAACAGGCTCAATTGTTATTTGATTTAGGGAAACAGCATATTGCAGATATTAGGGTTTGTAATGTAGATCGACTTCCTTGGGAGGGAAATAGCTATAGAGCTAATCTGAAAAATGTTTTTATTGACCTATTGACAGGAAAATTGTTAGGACTCGATACAGAGGCCGACATGAATATTACAGAAGAAAAAGAAAAAGATATTAAGGCGGAATTACTCAAGATTGAAAAATCTCCAGAAGGCTGTGCGGATATGATTTACGATATTATTAGTAAGGGAGGAAAGACAGGGAAACTAGACGCAACAGCATTAAAGAAAAAGGATTTTGTAGATGTATTTGCTAAAGGACTTTCTGCGGGACTTAAAATAGATTATACTTCTCCTTACATGTAGTAGCCCCAGACCTTATTAGCGCAGTATAGAAGAAGCCTTATCTTATCGATAGGGCTTCTTTTTTGTTGGAAAGACTTGCATTTTGAGGCTTATTAATGCCCATTTCTATCCTTGATTTAGGCTTTTTTACAAAGAATAAAAGCTTTTATTTGGATTGTATTGGATTTTTTTGTTTAATTAAATGGTTAGTTAAAATTTGACATGATTTTTGCTGTAAAATAAGCATCATTTTTAGGGTAAAAAGAAACCATTAACTAGAGAAAATTGTTGTCTTAAAAACCACTATTTGCTTAGCTATTGTGCTATTTTATAATGACCAAACAGCTTCAGCCATTAAATTTTAATAAAAGAGAGAACCTATGTATAAAATTGGTGTTAGTAAAGTCGAAATGACTTATTTTAAAGAAGGTGTCGGAATGCTAGGATATGGCATGCATTTTCACAACTTACAAGGAATAGAAACTCCGCAATTTGCAAGAGCATTTGTGATAGAATCAAAGGGAAAGAAGATTGCTTTTGTAAATGCAGATTTTTGCTTTTCAACCAATTATCTAAAGGCTAGAGTCGTTGCTCGTTTAGGTTTAGAATATTCGACCTTGGGGTATTCAGATGCCAATATAATGATTACTGCACAACACACCCATAGTGCGGCTGGGGGATATACGCAGCATTTGGCGTATAATTTTACAACACCAGGCTTTCAAGAAGATGTCTATTTACGTTATTCTGATGCTATTGTAAAAGCAATTGTTGAAGCCGACAAAAACCTTAAACCTGGAAGCATTCGTCACCACAAAGGGGAGTTTGATAAAGAGGCTGAGATCTGTTTTAATCGATCAATCAAAGCTTATAACCAAAACCCTGAGGTAGGTGTACGTGTACCTGTCAAAAAACGCCATCTTGCCGCAGACCGAACCATGAAATTATTGCGTTTTGACGATCATGAAGGACAACCAATTGGTAGTTTTAATTGGTTTGGCGTCCATACCACTAGTGTGTCGAATCGTTACAATAAGGTTTGTTATGACAACAAGGGTTATGCTGCGGATTTATTTGAACAATATTTGCAAGAAAAATACGACAATAAAAATATTGTAACGGCTTTTGCACAAGATGCAGCAGGCGATATTAGCCCTAATTTTATTTGGGAGCGCAAACATAGAGAATATCGTGGCAAACACTTAGATGATTATGAAAGTGCTGCTTATAATGGCGGCTTGCAATCGGATAAGGCCAAAGAAATTTTTGATTCTGCTTCTAAAATCGGTAAAACGATCAGTGGTGATTTGGATGCTATCTTGATGTATGTTGATATGTCGGATATTGGCATAGAGGAATCTTATACAGGGGGCTTAAAGCATGAAACGACTAGTGATCCTACTTGGGGAATGTCTTTTTTGGAGGGAACTACGGACGGGCAGGGTGCTGCTAAGATCGTGGGGCAAGCTGTTCGGGTATTTTTGGGCTCAATCCGCCAAGTAGAGGTGATGGCTGCACGTATGAGTAAGAATACAGAGCGCCAAAAGAAAGTGATTGGTTATTACAATGCCCACCATCCCAAAGCAATTGTTATTAATCACAATACGGGTGTGACCGCAGGAGCCGTGCACCCTGAGAAATTAGTGGTTCCTGGTTTTGTAGATCCTTCTATTAAGTTGATTAAGTTTGCAAATAAGGTAGGCTATGGAAAAAAAACACCTTGGATTCCAAAAATATTGCCGTTACAGATTCTTATCATTGGCAACCTTGCCATTGTAGGGGTACCTGCCGAAATTACGACCATAGCAGGGGCTCGTTTGAGAAATACTGTTGCCAAAGTACTAGAAGAGCGGGGAGTGTCTGAAGTATTGCTTTCTCCTTATGCAAATTCTTATGCAGGGTACATTACAACTTATGAAGAATATAGGATGCAATTGTATGAAGGGGGACATACGCTATTTGGTAAATGGACTTTGGCGGCTTATCAAATGAAATTTAAAGAGTTGGCAAGAGAGTTATTAAAAGATCCAGAGGATCGAAAAATGGTTTCTTTACAACCTGATATGTTTGAAATGAAAGACATTTGGACAGGGATGGATGACTTGGGTATTTTAGCGGAATTAGAAGCCGATGATACGAAGGTAGATGAGGAAGAATAATAGCGTAGATAGAGCAATTATAGATAGGGACTGGCATAAAATAAAAAAATGGAAGAACGTACATACTCGTATTACAAAGCGGTATTTGAAGGAGAAGAAAAACCCTTTGCTTATATTGATTTAGATTTTTTTGATCAGAATATAAAAGATATTTTGGAGCGGGCTAAGGACAAAAAAATTAGAATCGCTTCTAAGTCTATTCGTTGTGTTTCTTTAATGCGTCGAATACTAGAGTACAGTCCGCAGTATCAGGGGATCATGTGTTATTCGGCATTGGAGGCGGTCTGGTTGAGCGAGTTGGGCTTTGATGATTTGTTGGTGGCTTATCCTACTTTTCATCCCAAGCATATTGAGCAAGTAGGACAGGCTGTTAAAAAGGGAAAGAAAATTTATTTGATGACCGACAAAATCGAGCACCTAAAACAAATTAATCAAGTTGGGGCTCAACTCAAGGTGAAAATTCCTATTTGTATGGATGTGGATATGTCTAGTACCTTTCCTGGAATTTATTTTGGGGTTTATCGTTCTAGTCTCAATACAATTGAAGCCGTTGAGCAGTATTTAGATCACCTATCTGATTTTCCTTTTGTTGATTTAAGAGGAATTATGGGCTATGAAGCACAGATTGCAGGAGTCGGAAACAATGTAGAGGGGCAAGGCGTAAAAAATACAGTCATTAGAATGCTCCAAAAACGATCAATTCGAGAAATTCGTACCCGTAGAACTGCTATTGTTGAGTTAACTAAGGAGCGAGTAGGGGCTTTAGATTTTGTAAATGGAGGTGGAACAGGGAGTATTGAAATTACTAGGAGAGAAGAATTAGTGACCGAGATAGCGGCTGGATCAGGTTTTTATATGCCTACTTTATTTGATAGTTATGAACATTTTAGGCATCTTCCCTCGGCAGGTTATGCCATTGAGATTGTTCGACAACCTAAGGCGCATGTCTATACTTGTTTGGGGGGAGGTTATGTTGCTTCAGGACCTCTTAATATTAATAAACTACCCCAACCTTATTTGCCTAAAGGCTGTGAGTTGTATCCCAATGAAATGGCGGGAGAAGTCCAAACTCCCATCTATTACAAAGGCAATCTGTCCTTAAAATTGGGCGATCCTATTTTTTTTAGACACAGCAAGGCGGGGGAGCTTTGTGAGCGTTTTAATGAACTTTTATTGGTGCAAGATGGAAAAATTATTGAAAAAACAACAACCTATCGTGGAGATGGTCAATGTTTTTTATAATTTTAGTTTGAGTACAGGACAAACTATATCACGAGCAAAGCGAGCTAAACAATTTTTTTAAATGAAATAAGGGTTTTAGTCGAGCTATTTTTAGATTTTAGACCCTACTAAGCTGTTATAGGGTCTAAAATCTAAAAGCAAAGCGGTCTAGTATCTAAGATCGGAATATAGGTTTTAGCTTAAACGCTACTTTACAAGTATTCTTTATCTGTTTAGCTCGCTTTGCTCGTGAGCACTTCGTTTTATAGTTTGTCCTGTACATAGAATTTTAGTAAAAGGCTAAGAATGAATAGGTGTATTGTTAACAATCTGACAAAGATAGATGCTACTATTTGTTGATAGATTAGTAAAAGACAGGCTTGTTGCAACAGAACAGCATTCCATCCTTTTAGCCTATATCCATTATTAATGGAGAGTTCGTTGGGGGCTATCCCTTTTATCGGTTGAAAAATATAAGGAAGAAGTGAAATTCCCCTTTTAAACGGACGCTCGTTATCAAGTATAGAATGATTGAAGCACTGATTAAAAGCGCAGGAAATAAGGGGACTCAATGGTCAAATTGGTCGGAAAATGTAACTTGTTTAGCCAATCGTATTTTTTACCCTAGAACAGAGGCAGAGATTATAGAGATTATTCATTTGGCGAAGGCTGAACAGAAAAAAATTCGTGTTGTAGGGGAAGGGCATTCCTTTTCGCCACTAGTAGAAACAGATCATTTTATTGTTTCTTTGAAGTATATGGCAGGGGTGATTTCTGTAGATAAGGCAAATCTAGAGGCAACGGTATGGGCGGGAACATCTATTAATAAGACCAATGCTGAGTTGTACAAACAGGGGTTTGCTATGATCAATCTAGGAGATATTGATGTTCAAAGTTTGGCAGGAGCTACGGCTACTGGTACACATGGCACTGGGACAGCTTTTGGAAATGTAAGTACTGAAATAGTTGCCTTTACCCTTATTACGGCAGAGGGAAAAGTGTTAACTTGCTCCAAAGAAGAAAATGTAGATTTATTTGTTGCGGGACGGGTATCTTTGGGGGCATTGGGCATTATTACCCAAATGACTTTTAAGATAATGAAGGCTTATAAATTAGAGTATGTATCTTCTGCTGGTGATTTTTATGAAACCTTAGAGCAGTTGGAAGATTATAACTCTAAAAATCGAAATTTTGAATTCTACTATTTTCCCTATTCCAATATTGTACAACTCAAAGAATCTAACATTACTGAGCAACCCGTCAAAAACAATAAAGTGTTAGCCTACATTAATGATGTTTTTTTAGAGAACACCATCATGAATTTGATCTGCAAGGTTGGAACAGCTTTTCCTAGTACTTTTAAGAGGCTTTGTCGGGGAATGGCAAAGGTTGTCCCTAAAGGAAAAACCATCGATTATAGCCATAAAATATATGCGACCGTTCGAAATGTTTATTTCAAAGAAATGGAATACAACATTCCCATAGAGCATTTTAAGGATTGTATTCAGCAATTTAAAAAAATGGTGGAGGAAAATGAATACTATGTATTTTTCCCTGTTGAATGTCGTTTTGTTAAAGGGGATGACATTTGGTTGAGTCCAGCTTATGGTCGTGATTCTGCTTATATAGCGGTTCATGTATATGCCAAAACGCCTCACAATCCTTATTTTAAAGAGGTAGAAGAACTATTTATGCAATATGATGGACGTCCGCATTGGGGCAAGATGCACACTAGAACTGCTGCCAATTTAGCTAGAACGTATCCCAAATGGGAAGATTTTTTAACCTTAAGAAAAAAAATGGACCCTCAGGGGCTATTCTTAAACCCCCATTTAGAAAACATTTTTGGTCTGGTCTAATCTTTGGAACCAATCGTAGTCTGTTTAAAAATCATCCAATGAAAATCGGGGTGATTTTTGTCTTTGTGTTTTAGCTCGTCACCTAATGCTTCGTGTAGTTGAGGCAATGCGTGAAAGGGAACAGAAGGATAGGCGTGGTGTTCTGCATGATAAGGCATGTTCCACATCAATAGCTTAACAAAGCGAGAACTTGGAATACTTCGTGTTTTGTCCAAAATATTGCCTTCATGAGGTAAGCCATTGTGCTCTGGAGCGGTATAACTTGCCAAAAAACAGTGCCCCACTAATTGACCAACATAAAACCCCCAAATATTAGGAGCGTAGTAAACGGCTAAAACAACCAGCAAAATATGTACGGATAGAATAACTAAACTTTCGATTGCTATTGCCTTTCTTGCTTCTGGTTGAACAAAAGGGTATACATTTTTTCGGATGGGTTCTGGTAAGCCCAATGCTCCTAAGGTTAACATGCCTAATTTGAACATAAAAAGAGGCAGACCTGACAACCAGCTTAGATAAAAGGGCAAGTTACTCACTATAGATGGAATGGCTTTGCCCCCAAGAGAAATTTCTGGATCGAGTCCTGGCTCATGGGTATGCCTGTGGTGGGTGAAATGCAATTCCCGAAGCATAGTAGGAGCATAGAGGTATCCCATTCCCGTTAAAAAGGCGGCTATTTTATTCCATTGAATGGATTTAAATGCAGTATTGTGGACGGTTTCATGTTGACAGGCAAAAAGACTACAAATCAACATTCCAAAAAACGATTGGCTAATCAGTATCGCTAGCCAAGAACCTCCCCAGCTCAGTATTACTCCTACACTTGCTGCCAAAAACAAACTGTATAGAATAATAAAACGAAACAAAGCAGGATTATTGCGTTTTTTGGTTAGGGTGCTAAGTTGTTCATGCGTTAATTGGGGGCTTTTGTAAAAATTAGTATCCATTTTCTTATTAATTTTGAAGGGGTATAACACCTTTTGTAAGGTCTAACAAAAAGAATTGTCAACAACAATTTTTGGCTGTTGATTGATACAACTAATTTAAACCTATTTTGTTAGATAAAAAAGATGCTTTCGCTTAGAATAAATAAATAAAACTATTCTAAATAATAATACTCTGTTGATTAACTGCGTTGCTACTGCGGGAGCCTTGTTACTCACTCTGTTTAACTGCGTTGCTAGATTAGCTAGTGCGCTAGTGCTTATGAGCTCCCTGAGGTCGGTTTGTTATCACTCGTGAACCAGCATAGCTGGGTTCGGGTTTTCAACATAATGATAAAATAAGAAAATAGCAGATAAAAAAACAAGCTGTTTGGGCTTATCAAATAGATAAATAGTTCCATTTTAAGCCTTATCGAAATAGGCATCCTCTTTATAAGGAGATAGGTTTTCTCTTCTTTGTTAAAAAAACTGAAAATTATTAATTTTTATCCCTTTTTTTTAATTAAAATTTAATATCTTGTTATTTCGTGCTTGATTTAAAATCTTGTATTTTTTGGCAAGATTATAGCCTATTTATACGTACAACACTAGCACAAAATAGAAAAACATTTTTTTGTTGAAACATTCTATAATTTATCGTCTAATAGGTGTTGAAATAATGGAATGTTATCAATAGAATTAACAAATTATTACTCATTACTCCCTGATGAGTTGTATTGTTTGGTTTACGAATGCAGCAACAAGGCAAGTTAGCGAATGAGCAGCTTGTCCTAATAGACCAAAACTACTTAGTAGCTGCACGGTAGTACGCTAACCTAATAACATAATTAATTAAAATACAAGCTACTTTTTTATGTTTTAGTGCAATTATTGCTCAGGAGATCGATGGGGAATATTAATTATTAAGATATTATATAATAAAAATAGAAGAAATATGATAGAGGAGACGAACGGCTTAGATGCAACGCCATCTAAGAAACAAACCAAAGAATGGAACAGTGTTCATGAAATGAAAGCTTCAAATTCTTGGACTGTATTTAAAGTAATTGCTGAGTTTGTAGATGGATACGAGCGACTTAATAAAATAGATCCTTGTGTATCTATTTTTGGCTCTGCACGTACCAAACCCGATAACCCACATTATAAATTGGCAGAACGCATTGCTGGTTTATTGGTACAAGAAGGTTATGGAATTATAACAGGAGGAGGACCAGGAATTATGGAGGCTGCCAACAAAGGAGCTAAGGAGAATGGGGGAACTTCTGTTGGATTAAATATTGACTTGCCATTTGAACAAGGTTATAATCCATATATAGACGTGGATAAAGTTTTCAACTTTAACTATTTCTTTATCAGAAAGGTGATGTTTGTTAAATATGCACAAGCTTTTGTGGTTTTGCCAGGTGGTTTTGGTACGATGGATGAGTTGTTTGAGGTTTTAACCTTAGTGCAAACTAAAAAAATTGCCAAGATTCCTATTGTTTTGATGGGGGTAGATTTTTGGGAAGGAATGTTTAAATGGGTGAAAGAATCTTTGTTGGAAAAATATGCAACGATTAGCCCCAAAGACTTGGACTTGATTCCTATCACTGATTCTCCTGAGGAAGTGGTTGAAATTATCAATAATTTTTATGAAGCAGAGGAGCTTAAGCCTAATTTGCCTTATTAAGATCATAAAAAAAAGAAAATAGTTGGTCCTCTCAATCGTGAATTGAGAGGACTTTTTTAAATTTATTGCCAAGCAATAACTATTCGTGTTTTTTTAGAGAAAACAGCATGAATCGAATCACAATAACTTGAAACAATTAATCGTCAAATTAAAATGACAAAAGAAGAATACATCAATACCTTTAGCGAAGAAGAATCGGTAGGCTGGTTTTATCTTGACCAACAATTGGCTACGGTATATGAAGGGGAAGAGCCTAGGCATTATGCAGCAAAAGTACCTTATGTAACTGGTGGACCAGATCCTTTGGATGGCATTAGTATTTATACTAGCCAAGAGCAAATGACTCATTTTCATTTAGTGAGTTATGGAATGTCAGAACTTTATTACGATACCGAATTGGTTGGCGGAGACTATAGCAAATGGGGCATAGAGTTTACCTTTCGGTTAAAGCCTTTTGAGGGAGATGAGGGGGATCCTCTTTGGGTAATAGAATTAATGAATAACTTGGCTCGTTATGTTTTTGAAAGTGGCAATTGGTTTGAAGAAAATCATTTTGTACCTGTTAATGAATGTATTCGTGTGGATACAGATAGTGAAATTGTGGGACTGATTTTTGTAAAAGATCCAGAGCTAGGAACTATTCAGACTCCCCATGGAGAAGTAACTTTCTTGCAAATGGTAGGGATTACAGCTAAGGAGTTAGAACCGTTGTTGGAAAATCCTACTGTAGAGGCTGTAGAGGAATTGGCGGAGACCTTGAAAAAAGAAAATCCATTGCTGATTACAGATCTTAATAGAACGTAAATACTTAAGCATAGACTTACCCTAAAGATTTATTGAAAACGAATAATATAAAATACAAAATAAATGGAATTGACTGCTCCCAATAGGATTGAAGAAGATAACTTAAGTTATAAAAAACCTCCAAAAGAAATTTTAGACTTGGTGGATGTACCTCGTGCGCCTTTTGTACAGATGGATAGAAGAGGGGAATACATGTTGCTAATTTATAGGGATAGTTACCAGACGATTGCCGAGCTTTCAGCAAAAGAATTGCGTTTAGGGGGCTTGAGAGTGAATCCAATAACCAATATTGGGAGTAGAACCATTTATTACAATAATCTGCAAGTTAAATTAGTAAAAGGAGGAACGGCAAAAACAATTCATGGTTTGCCTACTGAGCCTCGTTTGGCTAATTTTATATGGTCACCTTGTCAAACAAAATTGGCCTTTACCAATACAACAGAAAGTGGGGTAGAGGCTTGGGTTTTAGATTTAAAAGAAGCTAAGGCAGATCGATTAACCTCAGCAAATGTAAACGCCAATTTAGGCAATCCAATTCGTTGGTTTGAGGATAGTCGTGCCTTGTTGCTGCGTTTGTTGCCTAAGCAAAGGAAGCAATTGATTGATACAACAACTGTGATTCCAGCAGGACCAACAATTTCGATTAGCGATGGCTCAAAAGCACAAAATAGAACCTATCAAGATTTATTAAAAAATAAAAATGACGAGCATAACTTTGAAGCGTTAACAACCTCGGAACTCTATAAAGTGACCTTGGATGGAGAACAAACTCAGTGGCTCGAAGGACAGGCAATGTATCGTTCTTGTTTGTTTTCTCCTGATGGAAAATATGTGCAGGTGATGACCATTCATCCTCCTTTTTCTTATTTAGTCCCTTATACTCGCTTTCCCCATATTACCCAATTATATACTAGTGAAGGGAAATTGGTAAAAACGATCAATGAAGTACCTTTAATTGAAGAAATTCCTAAAGGGTTTATGTCGGTTCGTCAAGGGCGTAGAATGATGCAATGGAGAAATGATAGACCTGCTAGTTTGATTTGGGCAGAAGCTTTGGATGGAGGAGATGCTGGGGTAGAGGTGCCGTTTAGAGATGCCATCTATGAATGGGAAGTGCCTTTTGAGCAAGCTCCTAGGTTGATCCTTCAAACCATCAATCGTTTTGACACGATAGAATGGGGAAACGATCAAATGGCCATTGCCCACGATTATTGGTGGAACAACAGGAATACGAAGGTTTATACCTTTAACCCCTCTGACCCTAATCAAGCTCCTAAGGTTATTTTTGATCGAAATTATCAAGATAAATACAATGATCCAGGTGAATTTGTAACTCGAAAAAATGCGTTTAACCGCTTGGTGTTGGATCTACAAGAAGATACTGTCTTTCTGGTAGGAGAAGGGCATTCTGAAGCAGGGCAATTTCCTTTTATAGATCAGCTGAATTTAAATACTCAGCAAAAAGAGCGGTGTTACCAATCTACCTATACGACTAAGTTGGAAGCCATTTACTTTCCTATTGCACTAAAAGAAGGCCAATTTATAGTAAGAATAGAATCGCCCACAGACTATCCAAATTATTATATTCGGAATATTTTTGAAGAGGATTCTCTTGTACAAATCACAGCGTTCGAAAACCCCTTTAAAAGCATTCAAGCGGTGCATAAGGAGGTCATAACCTATGAGCGAGCAGATGGCGTAGAGCTGTCTGGTACCTTATATTTACCAGTGGGGTACGATAAAGAAAAGAAAGAAAAAATGCCGATGATTGTTTGGGCTTATCCTAGAGAATTCAAAGATAACAACAGCGCAGGGCAGGTGACCACCAACTCTAATGAATTTATTTATCCTTTTTATGGTTCAATGGTTTATTGGGTAACGAGAGGTTATGTTGTTTTGGATGATGCTTCTTTTCCAATTGTAGGAGTGGGCGATACCGAGCCCAATGACAGTTTTAGAACTCAGTTGGTTGCCAATGCTAAAGCAGCAATAGATGCCGTAGATAATTTGGGGTATATTGATAGAAACAGAGTCGCTGTTGGTGGGCATTCTTATGGTGCTTTTATGACGGCTAATTTATTGTCTCATTGCAACTTATTTGCGGCGGGAATTGCTCGAAGTGGTGCTTACAATCGAACCTTAACGCCTTTTGGTTTCCAAAGTGAAGAACGCAATTATTGGGAAGCGCCAGAAGTGTACAATGCCATGTCTCCTTTTATGCATGCCGACAAAATGAAAACGCCTCTTTTGTTGGTGCATGGTGAAGCGGACAATAATTCTGGAACCTATCCGCTCCAATCAGAGCGTTATTTTAATGCCTTAAAGGGCTTAGGAGCAACAGCACGACTGGTTATTTTGCCAAAGGAAAGCCATGGTTATAGTGCCAAAGAATCGATTTTGCATTTGCTTTGGGAGCAAGATTGTTGGTTGGAAAAATACCTTAAGTAATTTTTCTATACGCCAAGCTTAAACGCTTTTTACTGTAATTTGCAAGGGGATGCTTTTAGTACACTGTAAAGTAATTATCTAATGATTACTTTACAGTGTATTTAGCTTTGGCTTATTTTAAACATTACTCCGCTAGAAAATCGTATCAATCTGATAATCAGTAAAATAGGTTTTTGTTAACCAAAGTGTTAAAAGACTGATTATCAAATTGATACATGAACGAAGTGAACTGGGCATGCTTATAGCCAAAGCTATACCACATAAACATAGTGCACGAGCAGCTTGGTACTGTGTACCAACTGGAATGCCTAGCACCGTAGGTAAAAGTGAAGGCACTGTTTTTTTATGTTTTTTGTTAAAAACTATCTCATGACCGTAGGGAACTAATCAGCGGAGTATTATTTAAAAGTACCTTCAATAATTTTACTTGTCATAATTATAAAGCTTATAACGTTCAATTAGCTCCGTTACTTTTGCAGGATATTGAGGATTGGTAGCATAACCAGCTTTTTTTAATCCTTTTGCCCAGCCCTTGTAATCTGTTCGTTTTAGTTTGAATAAAAAATCGTACCTAGAACCATTGACCAAGAAATTAGAATGCTCTTTGTAAGCATCTGCTCCACTTCTAAAAACTCTATAACAACTGCCTTTATACCGCATGGTTTTTCCTTTCCAGTTGCCCCCACATTTAATACCAAAATGATTGTTGGCTTTTTGGGCGAGTTGGCTACTGCCATAACCTGATTCTAAAATTCCTTGTGCTAGTTTGATGCTAGCAGGAATACCTGTGCGAACACTTTCCGCTACAGCAATATGTTTGTATTTCTCTACATAGGCAACCGCATTCGATGGTCCTTTAATGGTGTATCGAGCTGCTGCCGAACTACTGCTGCTGGAAGAGGGTTTAGTGCTAGGAGTTGTTGTTCTTTTATTAACAGAACAAGACGCTAATAAGGAAGCAAAAAGGGTAATTAAAAACAACTGTTTTAATGACATAGAGTTGTGTTTTGGTGAAAAGAATGAGATCGTTAAGTTTTAACGACATCTGTTTAAAATTAGTATTGCTTAAAAACACAAAAGTAGTTTTTCTAAGGCGATTTGTTACAGAATTACAACACATTTAAATTGTTTGGTTCTTTGATAACCTGTGTGGTAAACACTAAAAAAGGGTAAGCTTTGAACTACTTTTTTATAGGTCGTAAGTCGTAAATTCCTGTAAATACAGGACATGCGACTTACAACCTATAACTTATAACAAAAGTAGTAATAAGCAGGCAAGGTAGTTTACGATTCCACACAAGTTGTCAAAGAAACAATTGTTTTTATATGGATAAATAACGAATAAAGAATGGCTGTTGACGAAAATGAAATGAAGACCGTTATTAGTGTGTTAAATGAGTTTGTGAGAGATGTATATTAGGTTGATTATTATTTAAAAGGAATAAATTTGAAATGCAAAAGGAGTTTTTTTATTGGGCGATAACTTCAATCGTGTTATATGAACCACTCTTTTTTATGGTTTGAATTAGGAGAAAAGATTGACCTGAACACTCCTTAAAACAAAGTAAGGCAGTAACTCAAATTTATACTGAAAAATGAAAAAAATTATTATTGGCTCTCTTCTGATGTGCTCTCTAGGGCTTTCTCTTGTCAGTTGTGAGAAAGAGCAAATTTTGAATGGCAAGGTCGCTGACACAAATTTTGAATCGGTTAAGGATTATACCTTGGATAGAATTCCTTTGCTAGAAAATAAGCAATCGCTTGATGTATTAATGAGAAATACTGAGGATAAAGACGAGGAAAAATTGAATCGCTATCTTTATGAAATTGCTTTGGCAACAAAAGCCTTAATTAAGGATCATAATTTTAATAAGACGATTCTTGATATGGCAAAAGAATCTAAATTAAAAACAGCTTATCTATTAGATCTCAAAACAATTGCCCCACAATATTATAAGGCAATTAATGACAATTTAGCGCTTCGTGGTTTATCATTAGAAGAGATCGCAAAAGATATGACACATGCGCCAATCTTACCCAATTTGCAGTTTTTAGAGACCACACAGATCGAAAAATACGTACCAGCCATTTTTGTACCTAATTTATCCAATGTGGATGCGAATAAACAGCCTTTATTGTCTGCTAATATTGAAACAGATTGTAGTAATGACCCCTCTATTGAGGATTTTATTGTGACTTGGTATTATGCCGAAGATGGTCCTTCTAAAGAAATTATTTTGGGAGAGGAGACAGCCTTAGAAACGTCTAATCCATTATTTTTGATAGATCATGCTACCATTTTTGAGGGCGAAGGCATTATCCCATCTGCTGAGAATACTAGATCTAGTGAAGCTAATAGTGCTGCAAGAGCAATTACTCGATTTGATTCTAGAGAAATCAAAATCAAGACAGGTTATCGCCAAGAAACAGGAGCAGGAAATAATTCAGAGTATGCTATTGTGGCATATAGAATCGAAAGTGATGGTGTACACCATTGGATTTATAATAGTAGCGGTTGGAAAAAAATAGACGAGGTCAAAGTGAGCGAAATTAACACAACCTTGGTTCGTCCAACTTTGCATGCACCTAACTGGACACCCTATTCTGCCAATAAGGTTTTTTGGAATACTTTTGAAAGAGATTGGAATCGATCCTTAAAGCCTTTGGGAACTCCTTCTTTTGCTGGAACAACGCTAAACATGTCTGGAAATATGCGTTATAATGGCGACTGGTATGCTTATATTCCAGGGACGGTCAATGGTCATGCTACTCCTTTTGCATGGTTTGGCTGGAATTCTCAAGTTAATTTTTACAGTTGGAAAGCAGATTATATTGTACATAGAGTTTATTAGAATAATAGGCAGGAGATAACAATTTATTGTTGAAAGGGTATCTAAATGTTTAGATGCCCTTTTTACTTAAAAATTATCAATCAAGATGTTTTAGGATGACTTGGGTCGCACCACTATGCTGATTAATATATTGTTGTACCTGTTGTTGTATTTTTGCCCTTGCAGCTGTTTGTTGTAGCTGTTGGACCCTATAAAGCATATCTTTAGCATGGCTTATTTCAAAGGCAACGCCTGCTTCAATTAAATCTTTTGCCTCTTGAAATTTTTGATAATTGGAACCAAACAAAACTGGTATTTCAAAGACAGCAGCTTCTAGTATATTGTGGATTCCTAAGCCAAATCCACCACCAATATAAGCTAGATCGGCATAAGCATAAATAGAACTCAGCATCCCTATATTATCAATGATCAAAACAGATGCCTGAGCCAATTCATCGGCAGTAGCTTGTTGAGAATAACGTAAGCAATTGGTAAATTGAAACAATTCTTCTATTTGTTGAAGGTGTTTATTGTCAATTTGATGCGGTGCAATTACCAATTTACAAGCTGAAAATTGTTGAAAAAAATCTGCCAAAACAGCCTCATCAGCTGGCCAAGTACTACCGCAAACTAAGGTATATTGCTTTTGGCAAAAAGCGTCTAAAATAGGAAATGTTTTAGCTTGCTTTTTGATGGCTAAAACTCGATCCAACCGTGTATCTCCTGCTATGACTCCTCTCTGATAACCAATTTGTTTTAGTAATAGGAGAGAAGCTTCATTTTGAACAAAAATATGCTGAAAACAACCAATCATTTGACGAAAGAGTGTGCCATACCATCTAAAAAATGGTTGATTGGGACGAAAAATAGCAGAAATTAGATAGGTAGGAATTTGTTGTGCTTGCAACTGCATTAAGTAGTAATACCAAAATTCATATTTAACAAAAATAGCTTGTTGAGGTTGAACAATGGAGATAAATTGAGCTGCATGTTTAGGAGAATCAGCAGGTAAATAAAAGACCCAATCTACTTTGTTGTAGTCTTTTTGCACCAAATAGCCAGAAGGAGAAAAAAAAGTCAAGAGGATTTTATGGGAGGGAAATTGAGTATTTAAACGTTCAATTAGAGGGCGCCCTTGTTCAAACTCCCCAAGAGAAGCACAGTGTATCCAAATAACAGGATGTCGATTTTTTTCAAACGTTTGTTTTAGTCGTTTAAAAATATCTTTACGACCATTTACCCAATTTTTTGCTTTGGTATTGCCCAGAAAAGCAACGAAATGAATTGTAAATTTATACAAAAAAACTCCTAAATAATACAGTAACTTTGCCATTAAAAAAGCTTCTAAACGATACGAATTGGACATAAAAAAGGTAATGTCGGCCCAATGACATTACCTTAGAAGTATCTTCTATTTAGAGTTTATTCTCCAAGCGTATTAGCTTGCTTCTTAAACTCCTTTTTGTCATAAGCAGAAGCAAAACCTCTAATTGATTGACCCAATTGGGTAATTCGTTTAGGGGTTAAGTTCGCTAGTTGTTCAAATGTAGTGATACCAGCAGCGTTAAGACTTTCAACCATCTTAGGACCCAGACCATTGATTTTAGTTAAATCATCAGGAGTAGGCAACTGCTCTTCTTTAGTTGGTTCAGCAGCAACTTCAACCACAGCAGGTTCTGCTACAGTTGGAGCTGGTATTTCAACTACTTCAGGAGCTTTTTTTTCTTCGACGATTGGAGTTTCTTTTGGCTTTGCTTTTGCCTTCGGCTTAGCTTTCGCTTTTGCCTTGGGTTTTGCCTTTGCCTTAGATGCAGCTTTCTTTTTTTTACGCTTGGGTTTCTCAACAGCCTCATCATCAGCTGTTGAATCGCCTAAGAGCCGATTGATTACCCACTTGTTCTTCTCAAAGAACTGGGCTCTCTCTTCGGAGGAAGCTCTTTCGATTAGGATTGACATAATTAGTTTAAATTTAGTTGTTTTGAAAAAAATTGTTCTTTAACAGAACATTAGCTTTTGTTCTTTACTATTAATACCTTATTAAGACAATTTTAATAGATGATTTTGATATAAAATTAGCCCAAATCAATGATCAATAATTAATTAATGTCTAGGGATAGGTGAGTAAAAGCCTAAGACTAAAAAGGTTAAAGAACTATATAATAGAGTATTTAGTATTGTAAGTATACAAAAAAAAATGCTAAAAACGAAACTATACAATAGGATATAAAAAACCCTCTGAGGTCTTTTGCTTCAGAGGGAATATTTTTATTGAGCGAACATTTACAACAATGTTTTGAGTTATTGTTTGCGTTTCAGTAAGCCTACAGGCATGTTATTGTCGTATTCACCATAGATAAGTGGATGCTGAAAGCCATAGGTAAAGTTGCGAACATTTTTTTCGATAAATTTGTACAACTCTTCAACATCTATGACATTATCTTTTTTGCCATTTTTATCTTCTTTATTCGCAGCGCCTTTCATTGCCTGAATGAAATAATAACTAAAAACGCCCTGTTTTAACTTATTTGCTTCTAAGGATATTTCTTCAGATGCAGAAGACATAATAACAGCTAAACCGCCTTTTACTCCATCAAAACTTTTATAATAATCCTTGATGCGTTCTCTAATATTTTTGGTAGAACGAGTAGAAGCAAAAGGATTGCCCACGCCTTCGCCTTCTATTCTATGATTTTCTAAATAATCTTGGTAAGAAATAACGGTATTCATATCAAAGCTTCCTGAATGACAGGCATCAACTGCACAAAGTTTATACTTGGCAGGGCTGTCTTTTAAGAGTGAGTTGACCAAGCCATGGTGCAACAAATTCGCTTCAGTTCCATCATAATTATAAGGCAAAAAAGCACCATTTTTACCATGCCCCGCAAAATAAAAGATAATTAAGTCATTGCTATCGGCTTGCTCATAAAGGTCGGCTGCTGTATTCATAATGTTAAATGCAGTAGCTTCTTCATCTAGTAATAATTCTATTTGATCTTCAGGAACAGCTCCGCCTTCTACGCTTCTCAAGAAAGCATAAACACGTTGTGCATCATGTGTGGTATAATTCAATTTTTGAAAATGTTGGTAATCTGCTACTCCAACAACTACTGCCCAAACTTTCATTTTGTTGTGCGTATACTTACCATCGGCAAATTCTCCTGTGTTGACATGACCATTATTAAAATAATAAGAACCTTGACCATGAGGAACCCCATTTTTCCAAATTCCCTTATAACGATCGCCATTATTATAGCGCATTTCACCAAAACCACTGTATTGCCCCTTTTTAAACTCACCATTATAAAGGTTGCCACGGCTATCTTTAGATTTGCCATATCCTTCTTTGCAAGTTCCAACCAAACAATCTTTAGAGATATTGTCTTTTTGGCGAGCAACAAGTTTACCATCTGCCCAGGTACCCGATTTTATTTTTCCATTCTTTATTATCTTTGCTCCCAAGCCATTGGGTTTGCCTTCTGCCCAGTTGCCTTCGTATTTGTCGCCATTGGCATAGATAAATTTTCCTTTTCCAGAACGTTGTTTGGCTACAAAATTTCCTTCATAGCGACCTTGATAAACAGCACCAACATAATACTCATAGATACCCCAACCATTTTCACAGTTGCCTTCAATACAGCCCTTTTCTTGAGCAAATGACGTCTGAGTAGCTATTAGAGATAGCAATAAAATAAAACCGAATTGAATACGCATATTCTTATGTTCTTTAGGAAGGTTATAGATTGTTAAATGTAAACCAGTCAGTATGCCATCAAATTTGGTGTTGTTGTGCTATACTTTACGCTGTTCACTTATTTTAAAAAGTATCATTCATTGACTTTAAGTAAGTACTTAATATACGAACAATCTATTGAATTTGTTTTTTTTTCTTGGAAATGTTATACATCGATTCTTTTTAGAATGGTGCAAATATTATGCTAGAAGATAGGGAATGAGAAATGAAAAAAGATCATTTTGGATAAACTTCTATTGATGAGCTATTTATAGAGGAGCAATAAGTAAGAGAACAAAACGATTGTTCAATAATACATTGAAAAAAGATAAGGCTAAGATAAGATTAATGATTAAAAATCATTTAATTTTAAGAAAAACAGTAAGAATAGCTGTGTTTTTCAGCTATTCTTAAAGTGTATTTAGAAAAGTAATGACCACTGGACCGCCAATAAACCAAGCAGCCCTTCGTACAAAAGAAGAACCATCTATGCTATTGGTAATCGCATTACTTTTTGACCGAACCATTTGAATGGTTCTATTTAAGTTCGTTTTGGGAGCTCTACTAAAGCGAATTACATCAGGGTGTTTTAGGATGGCAGGATAACGATCCAGAGGAACCGAATCTTCTACAACAAGCAACGCTGGCGTTTCGGATTTAAGTGCAAATTGCCACTCGTTATAAACTCTTTCTATTTCGGTACTATTTCCCGTGATGAAACCAACAAAAAGGTTTGCTTTATTGATCTCATGAAAAGCAAGCTCACTATTACTTTGCCCAAATTTATGGTAACCAGCAATAGGAGTAATGCCGTTAGTACTAATTTTTTTAGAAAGAGTACTTAATATATTTTGTTCGTCATCCGCAACAGATGGTGAAATATAGGCTTTCATGTACTTTTCTTTGGTTTAAAAAAATCGTTCTTTGATAAATCGTGTGGTAAACACTAAAAAAGGGTAAGCTTTTAACTACTTTTTTTAGGTTGTAAGTCGTATGCCCTGTATTTACAGGAACTAAGCATACGATTTAGGACCTATAACTTATAACAAAAGTAGTAATAAGCAGGCAAGGTAGTTTACGATTCCACACCATTTGTCAAAGAACCAAAAAACATTTATAATAATTAGTAATACTCCGCTAATTAGCTACTACGCACTTTCTAACGGAGTATTAAATTTATAGACTTCGGTAATAAGCAGGAAAAAACTCTGCCAAAATTTCGTGATTGAGGCGAATCCTCCGCAAAAAATCAGATCCAGTCCATATCTCATAAGTATACCTCAACCTGCACTTTCGTCTAAAATTTTCAAACATATTACTCACATTCGACGTCACACCATTCTTACAAACCAACAAGTAACCATCAGCCCCATATTCATGTACAAGGCTAGGGATATTGATAGAAGCAAGGTTGCGTTTAGATAGCGAATTGCTATAAAACTTACATTGGATTACCCACTTGCGTTCAAATATATCAATAGAATCAGAGACTCTAAAGGTAACCAATATATCACGTCCTCCATCTGTGCCTTCTCCTGAAGGTTCTACTCGTACTTCCGTAATATTATTACTACTATCTTTTTGGATATATTTAAAATAGGCAGCAACTAAATCCTCAAATACCTGCCAGTCGGCTATTTCATCAAAACTTAGAATCATGAGTCACTTACTTAAGCAAAAATAAGATAATATGGTGTTGATAATAATAGTTAAAGATGACCTTAATTTTCGTTTAAATAAGTATAACTAATTAAATAACAGTATAATATTGTAATAGTTCCTGCTTAGGAACATTGAACATCAAATCACAGGTGAATTGACATAAAAATGATATTACTAGATTTATACGTTATACTTTCGTGAATTTCGGGTGTTTACCTTAAACGTCCTCAACCGTTCTAAAAGTTCCAAAATACAAAGATATTATTTAGATTTTATTAGAAAAGGGCAACTTCCCTCTAAGAAGCTGCCCTCTAATAGAACAAAAGCCTTGATTATTAGCTTATTTTTGAAGCAATACCTTTTTTACAATCTTATGTTTATTAAGCGTTACCTCTATCAGATACATGCCATTATTTTCATTGACTAATGAAAGCACGAGTTGATTATTGGTATTGTCTATTTCAATGGTATTGGAGATCGACTGGCCTAGTATGTTTTTGATGCTAACAAATCCTTCAAAATTAACCGTATTATCTATATCAATAGTGATCGTTCCTGTGGTTGGATTGGGAGAAATGTTAATGCTTTTTGCCATAATTTGTTGCAATTGGTCGATTGCAACCACATTGTTATTGCGAATACAAACATCAAAATTGTGACTGTCTGCTGTACTCATACTATAAATTCTAACATAGTAAACTTCACCTGTAGTGAGTCCAGATAAAGCAGAACTCCCCGTACTGCCACAAGCTAAACTTGTCAAGCTGTCGCAAGCGCCTGCAAATAACTCATAGGCCATAGCGTTTGAGTTTCCTGTCACATTGGTGATGTTAGAAACTTCTAGAATAACATCTGAACTGGTTGCCGTGAATGAAAACCATACATCATTTGCGATCGTTCCCATACAAGGAGCATCAGGGATAGAAACGGAAGCATTGGCGTTCGTTGCTGCAAAGGTGTTAACACAAGTGTTTCCAGTATTGACCGTTAGAGGTTGAGCATTAAGAATCGCATCATAGGCTGGGCGATTTTTATCAACAGCATTGGCTAACCCTGCACGAGCGCTGTTCAAGACTCCTTTCATTAGATTTTTTTGCCCAAGGGTAAAGCTATTCATACAAGATTCGGCAGAATAATCCATGTAGTTTTCTATCATATCTGGCATATCACCAGCAAGAGTAGAATCGCAACTGTTTTTGGTGGTGTCACAGTCAAACTCTGAGCGATCAAGGCAATTGGGGGTATCTCCAATTCCATCGTCTGCTAAACAACTAGGCTGAGGGAAAAGTCCTCCGTTATTAACTCCATCACCCCAAATATGGCGCAGTCCTAAATAATGCCCTACTTCATGCGTTGCAGTACGTCCTTGTGTATTAATAGTGGTTGGAGGAGCTCCAAAACCTCCACCAACAGTAATGCTTGTAGGCCCTCCAACTACTTCATAGTGGAGTACGACTCCTTCTTTGGTGGAGTTAGGGGCAGAAGCACCTGCTGGCCAATTGGGCAAACTATCTGGAGGGTAGGCATAGCCTAATAGTCCACCAGAACCAAGATTTAACATCCAAATATTGAGGTAATTATCCGTGTTAAGGGGAGGGCTAGTACCTTTTACGCTATCAATAGATGTTGGATCGGGAAATAAGCCCCCAAAAGGTCCTAAGCTGTGAAAATCTATGTTAGATTGTGTCCATATAATTGTATCCAGACGAAATTCTATTTCGGTATCTGCTGCAATACTATTAAAAATAGGGCGTAAGTTACTGGCATCTGCATTTTGACGGCGATAATCTTCGTTTAAGATGTTAATTTGCTCTATAATTTTACATTCCGATACTTTTTCGCTAGCGGTTTTCCAAACGACATGAACTGCTACAGGAATGGTGTGGATGGTACGACTGTGTTGAGTCTGTTGCCCAATGCGATAGGCTTCATCAAAAACGGCATCAATATGTTGTTGGTAACCTGGGTTTTGTTGATTTAGATGATGAATAACGTGATCAAAACCACATTTGTGCCAAGTATTTTGTGCCCCAATAGTGCTGGCAATACTTATTAATAAAATCGTTAAAATTTGTTTCATTGGTATAAAATAGAAATTTTGGTTTAATCAATTAGTTAATTGTGACTTAAAAATTGTAATTATAAGAATTTGTGACTTAAAAAACAACTTTAATGAATTGGATGAAAAGAATTCTAAAACTCAAGAGGTTAATTTAAGATTTAAAGATCCTACTAAACATATAGTAAATGAATACCAGTAGATTTGATTATTGTAGCGTAACCAAGTCCTAGTACGATCGTTAAGAGTGTTATTATATAATTATGAAGTTGTTTAAAAATGTTGTTGATTTTCGAGATCAAAGCTAGTAGTTATCGGGCAAAGCTCGTTTTTGTTTCGTAGCTATGAACTAACACAAAGTCTGATAGACTTTGTGTGTTGTGAACTGCGAAGCAGCTACGGGGCTAAAAATAGCTGCCGATCCGATGGCTGCTATGGTTGGATCGCAGGTGTTAAGATCATTTTTAAACAACTTCTATTAGAGCATATTTTAAAATGACAATAACACTAGCTTTTTTTCTTGCTTATATCCCTTTGGGAATTTTTGTATGTGATATTAGTTCAAATTTTTTAAGGGAGGAGATACAGGAAAAGGTATCTATTTTAGATCCTAATTTTTTTCAAAAGGATAGCACAGAACTCCCTATTCCGACTTTAACAAAACAAGGGAATTACAAGAGTTTAAAATATTCCATTCGATCAAAACAGGCGAAATTACAAGAAGCATATAAACATGCTAACGATAGTACTGCCAAAGCAAAAATTATCAATAAAGCTGCTTTTTACATAACAGAGCAATTGATTAATTACCTGATTCCACATTGGTATGGTACCCCTTGGGCTTTTGATGGGTATACAGCTGTTCCAAATTAAGGGACAATAGGATGCAGCTATTTTGTATCGACGACTTTATCACATGTTGGTTTTAAACTTAATCGTTATAGATTGGCACAGCAAGGACCCGTTGCTGAAGCTAAAAGTTTGGCGATTGATAAAGTTCCTTTGCAAATCGAAATAGAAGAGTCATTTGACCAGTTTGCCTTATTGATAGCGGAAAAATGTGAAGAAGGTTTATATTTTATCGGTTTAGGACATTCACATGTAGGCTACCTCTTTTATAGAGAACAAGAAATTTATTTTATTCAAGCAAGCTATGGCAAAAGTATGAATGTGGTGATTGATTATGTCAATGAATCAGACATTTTAACTACCTTTTCAAATTTTACATTAACTCCAATTACAACAAATCATACGCTCATTAAACAATGGTTGGAAGGGGAGGAGCTTGTCATTCAAAAAGGGAGGGACTAATGGGGTATAAAAAAAAGCTGTTAGGGGAAAAATACCCTAACAGCCTATATTTTTAGAGGATAAAATTTGTTTATCTTAATAGAACAACATTTCCTTTAATCTGAGTAGTTTTACCATCTTTAAACAAGACATCAGCATACCAAGAGTAGGTGCCTGAACTAGCAGGTTGACCACGGAAAATACCATCCCATCCCTGAGTAGCAATATTTGGATCTAAGCTATTGCCTTCAAAGACCAATTCGCCCCATCTGTCATAAACTCTAAAGAGTACTACTTCCTGAATTTTCTCCCCTCCTTGAATAAAGAAGTAATCATTCACTCCATCACCATTAGGCGTAAATCCAGTAGCCGCATTGGCTCTTCGTGGTTTTTCAACATCAATAATCACAATGCTATCGACTGTACAACCATTCGCATTGGTGGCGGTAAATTCATACTGCACAGCTTCAGCAGGAGCAATATCAAAGCTATAAGAGCTATCGGTTACAACACCCATCACCCCTGTAATTTGTGTCCAACTGTAAAGCACTCCTGTGGTATCGTTTAAGGTCGCCTCAATGGTCAAACTATCCAAGTATTCAATGGTCGTATTTCCAGTCATGCTGCTAATAAAGAACGGATCTGCATCTTCTACAACCAAAGCTGTATCGACCACACAACCATTTTCATCTTTTACCGACAAGGTATAAATTCCAGCACTTAAACCAGAGAAGATGTTTCCATTTTGCCAAGTCGTTCCATCAATGCTGTATTCCAATAAACCACTCAATACCGTTCCACCTGCACCGATTGCGGTTAAAACTCCCGTTTGATCGCCTGCACAGAAAGTTCCAGCGGTTGTTCCTGTAATCGTCAAGGCTTCTGGCTCTTCAATAGTAATGCTAGTATCTGCCATACAACCTCTACTATCGGTTATGGTAACAGTATACAAACCAGGCGCTAAATCGGTTACTCTGCTGCTGCTAGCTCCATGGCTCCAATTTGCGGTGTAAGCAGGTGATCCACCTGTAGGAGTTACCTGAGCGGTTGCATTATCTGCCCCATGACACAAAATAGCCGTTGTTTGTTGGATATCTAGGTTGATTGCAGAAGGTTCTGTAATGGTATAGCTAAAGCTTTCCGTACAGAATGTAGCATCGGTTACGGTTAGCTCATAAACCCCAGCAGCCAAGCCATTGTTTGGATTGCCGATAAAGCCATTGGACCAATTGTAACCCACCAATACCTTATTCGAAGTAAGAATATCAATGCTACCATCCGTTAAACCATGACAGCTCACAGGACTAACATTTTCCGTTACCGTAATTGGAGTTGCCTCTGTGATGGTAACCGTCGCACTCGCTGTACACATATTGGCATCGGTCGCTACTACCGTAACAGGACCTGCACTAAGATTCGTAGCAGTAGTACTGACTTGCCCACTAGGATCGGTCCATACGTAAGAATAAGTAGGAACACCACCATTCGTAGTCAGTACGGTTGCAATACCATTGTCGCCACCAAAACAAGTGACATCTTGCTGTACGCCAGCCGTCACGACTAATTGACTAGGCTCTCCAACCGTCCCCGTTAAGGTCAAGGTACAACCCAAACTATCGGTTACCGTAACGGTATAATTACCTGCCGCTAAACTATCGGCAACAACCGTATGTTGGCTAGGACTGCTATTCCAAGCAAAGGTATAATTGCTTCCTGTTCCTCCTGTAATAACCGCAGCAATTTCACCACTAGCGGCTCCAAAACAAAGGGCATCTGTAGTGGTTAAGTAGCCCGTTAATCCAAGAGCAGGCTCTGAAATCGTAAAGGTGTCCACATCAAAACAACCATTGGCATCGGTTGCTGTTACAGTATGCACCCCAGCCGATAAACCAGTAGCTGTAATACTATTTTGTCCAGGTGCTCCTGACCATTGGAAGGTATAACCACTGGTTGGCGTTCCTCCTTGAATACTCAAGGTAGCCGATCCTGTAGCCCCTCCTTTACAAGCAACAGGAGTGGTGAAAATAGCCGTAATATCTACTGCGGTAGGTTCTGTAATTATCGCCGTAGCAATCGCCGTACAGCCATTGGCATCGGTAAGGGTAACAGGATGTGAACCACCAACTAAGCCTGTAGCCGTAGCATTGGTTTGTCCATCCGCCCATAGGTAAGTATAAGTAGGTACTCCTCCTGTTCCAGCAACCGTAGCAGTTCCCGTTCCAACGCCATTACAAGTAGCATTGGTAGTGGCTGTAATGGCAGCCGTCAACAAAGAAGGTTCACTAATGGTAACCGTTGTAGAGTTGGTACAGTTGTTAGAATCCGTTACGACTACTGTATAGATTCCAGCAGCTAACCCAATTGCCGTTTGGCTCGTTTGGTTGGCCGCTGCCGCATCCCATTGGTAAGTGTAAGGACTGGTTCCACCATTGCCTTGTGCAGTAGCCGTTCCAGTAGCACTGCCATGACAAGTAGCATCCGTTTGAGCACTAATACTAGCGGTTAAAGCAGTAGAAGGCTGAGTAAGGGTGACACACGTCACAAAAGAACAAGCATTCGCATCGGTAATGGTCACACAATGCACCCCAGCTGTTAAGCCGATGGTCGTAGCAGAAGTACTGCCATTAGACCAGTTGTAAACATAAGAAGTTAACGCAATGGGGGTTCCTCCACTGCCACTTGCCGTAGCAGTAGTCGTTCCTCCAAAGCAAGGAATTGGATTAGCCGTAATGTTTCCAGTCAAGGCAGTTGGTTCCCCAACATTAAAGACCTCTACTCGATCACAACCATTGGCATCGGTTACCGTAACGGTATACAAACCTTTGGCTAAGCCCGTAGCAGGGTTGGTTACCTGAGCATCTGACCAACGATAAGTATAGGTTCCTGTTCCACCACTGGCATGCGCCATTGCTGTTCCATCCGCAGCACCAAAACAAAGAGCATCGGTGATCACCACAGAGTCAATTAAGACGGGTGCTGGCTCTGCAATGGCAATCGGAAGACTAATTTCACAGTTGTTTCCATCTCGAACAAAGACCACATAGGATCCTGCTGCTAAGTTATTGTAAACATTAATGGCACTGTAGACATTACCACTTTGTCCAGGACCTGTAATTTTATATTCATATCCATTCACTCCCAATGTACCCGTTCCAGGAGTGGCATTTACTAAGATTTGTCCATTGGCATCTCCATGACACAAGACATCAACTTGGCTAAAGGTAGCCGCTAAAGGAACAGGATCAACAATGCTGATACAAGTATCGGCTTGACAGCCTGCCACATCCGTAACCGTGACACAATAGGTTCCTTCCACTAAGCCATTGATGGTAGCGGTATTTTGTCCCGCAGGACTCCAAATATAGCTAAATCCACCATTCCCCCCAGCGGCGGTTACGCCTACAGAGCCATCTGCCTCACCAGGACAGCTAATTGCTGCTCCATTGTAGTTAGAAAGTACTTGTGGGATTAAACTAATGGCTGAAGGTTCGGTTAAGACCGATCCTGCTGTGATACTACAACCATTGGCATCGGTTATGGTTACTGTATGGACACCTGCACATACTCCTGTGGCAATGCTTGAGGTCTGCCCATTGTTCCATTGATAGGTATAATTTGGCGTTGCTCCTTGTGCATCTACCTCTATCATTCCATCACAACTGTTGTGACAAGATGGATTACTTTGATTGATAATTGCTGCTGTTAATACCGTTTGTGGTTCCGATACCGTAGCACTTGCGGTAATGGTACAGCCATTAAAGTCCGTTACGACTACACTATAGGTTCCGATTGTTAGTCCATTGGCAATGGCGGTATTTTGGTTGCCCGTAGCGGCATCCCATTGATAAGTATACGGGAAGGTGCCTCCTGTTACTAAGGCTTCGATTTGCCCATCACTACCATTTTTACATTGTACGGAATCGACATCAAAGTTCAATTGTAAGGCAGTCGGTTCGTTGATCACTACATTGGCAGTCACGGTACAACCATTAGCATCCGTTACTGTTACACTATGCGTTGTTGCTGTTAAGCCCGTTGCCATATTGCCATTTTGTCCATTGCTCCAGACAAAGCTATAAGGTTGGATACCACCACTCAAACTAATTGTTGCTTGACCATTGGAGCCTCCAAAACAACTCACATCGATTGTACTAAAGTTAATATTGCTAAATCCTGCTGGTTGATCCACCTGAATGCAAGTATCTACCGTACAACCGTTTCCATCGGTTGCTGTGACACAATGCATCCCTGCGGGCAAGCCCGTTGCAGTAGCGGTATTTTGTCCATTATTCCAAGTATAAGTAAATCCACCTACTCCACCACTTACGTTGATGCTTGCTGTTCCATCTGAAGCACCATGACAACTTGCTGCCACACTGCCAACGGTAAAGCTCATGGCAGAAGGTTCGCTTATCGTATAACTTTCTGTGATTGAACAACCGTTTCCATCTGTTATGGTTACGATATAAGAACCTGCACTTTGTCCATGACTCGTTGCTAAGGCAGAGTTACCAACGCCCCAATTGTACAGATAAGCAGGTACTCCTGGAGTTCCGCCTCCTACTGTTGCAGTAGCGGTTCCATCATTTCCACCGTGACAATTGACCGCTACGGTTGAAATGGTTGCGGTTATGAGAGAAGGTTCACTGATCGTTACACTGGTTAAGGCACTACAGCCATTCGCATCACTTACCGTTGCGGTATAGACGCCTGTGCTTGCATTTAAGCCTGTTGCTATTGCTGTGTTTTGGACAGGACTAGTACTCCAGCTATAACTAAAGGCTCCTGTACCACCAGCACCTACGGCTGTTGCCGTTCCATCGGAAGCACCAAAACACAAGGCATCTGTACTACTACTCGTAGCGGTTACTGCTGAAGGTTCCGTTATTGTTAAAGTGGAAGTAGCACTACAGCCATTCGCATCTAATACCGTTACGGTATAAGCTCCTGCACATAAGCCCGTTGCGATGGCATTGGTTTGTCCATCTGACCATACGTAAGTATGTGCTCCTGTTCCTCCCGTACCCACGGCTGTTAATGCTCCATCACAAGCCCCATTACAACTAATTGAGGCTCCATTATAGTTAGAACTAATGCTAGTTGTTGCGGTTACGGCACTGGGTTCGGTTATCGTTACAGACTCGGTTCCTGTACAACCATTCGCATCGGTTGCCGTTACGGTATAAATTCCATCTGCTAAGGCAGTGGCAGTATCTGTTAATTGCATTGGAACGGTATTCCATGCATAGCTATATCCTCCTGCTCCACCACTGGCGGTTGCTACTGCCTGACCATCGGAGGCACTATGACAGCTTGGATGTACGGTGCTACCAATTGTTACCGTTACAGGGGCAGGTTCGGTTAACGTTACACTAGAGAGTGAGCTACAGCCTACACTATCTGTTACCGTTACGGTATAGATTCCTACACATAAACCTGTGGCAATGGCGGTATTTTGTACTGGAGTGGTACTCCAACTGTAGAGATAACCACTCACAGAAGGGGTTCCTCCTGAGCCTGATGCCGTTGCTTCTCCATCACAGGTTCCTCCACAACTAATTGGAGAACCATTCGGATAGCTAGAACTTACTACGGCATTCGAAGTGACCGTTACTGCTGGTTGTGTAATCGTGATACAAGTATCCGCTGTACAGCCTGATGCATCCGTTACCGTTACACAATGTAACCCTGCTCCTAAGCCTGTTGCTGTCGCTGTATTTTGTCCATTTGACCAACTGAAGGTATGTGTGCCTGTTCCTCCACTTCCTACGGCAGTTGCCGTTCCATCGGTACCGTTAAAACAGGTGACATTTACCTGAGTAGTGGTGACACTTACGGCACTGGGTTCACTGATTGTTACACAAGTACTCACAGTACAGGAATTGGCATCCGTTACGGTTACACAAGCTACGCCTGTTCCTAAACCTGTTGCTGTGGCTGTGTTTTGCCCATCTGTCCAAAGGTAAGTATAGGCAGGGAAACTTCCCGATGCCGTTACTACTGCTGAGCCATCTGCTGGACTCACCCCATTACACGATAAGTTCGTGCCTACGGTTGGAGCTAAGAGTGGAGTTCCTACGGTTACCGTCATACTATCTACTCCAATACAACCCACAGCATCCGTTACCGTTACAATATGCGTTCCTGTTGTTGTCGCTGCTATTGTTTGACTTGCGCCTGTTGGGCTCCAAGCATAAACGGCATAACCCGCTCCTGCATCTAAGAATACGGTATCGCCTGAACACAAGGTTGTCGAACCACTTGCTGTTATACTTGGTGTTGGTCCTGGTACTACTGTTATTAGTACCGAACCAGTATCTATACAACCATTGTTATCCGTTGTTGTAACACTTACTAATTGTGTACTGCTTACCACTACGGTTTGGTTGGTATCGGTGGCTGCTGTTGACCATTGATAATGGTTAAAGCCTGCTCCTGCATCTAAGGTCACGGACTGACCCACACAGAAGGTTGTTGGTCCGCTCGCTGCTATAGTTACAGGATCAATTATCCCACAATTTGCCGCACAACAAACTATGGTGTCGGGTGCTCCATCGGCACAAGTATTGCCAGATTGAGGGTAGATTACAAAGGTAACACATTGTCCTGCTGACAAGCCTGTTACTTGATGCGTGCTTATATTGGCTCCTAGTATTTGTGGAGCGCCTCCATCTACACTTACTACATAACCCGCTGCTCCAAATACAGGAACCCAATCAAATGTAACAGAACTTATTGTTGCTGCTCCACAACTCAATACTGGTGAAGGTAGCGCCGTGTCAATTACAACATCTACATCTGCGGTATCTCTACAGCCAAATAGGTTGGTCGCTACCACACTATAAGTTGTATTCACCACTGGATTTACCGTTGGACTGTCGCATTGTACACAACTAATCGTCGCATTATTCGGTGACCATTGAAAGCTTGCTGCCGATAAATCTTGGAAATTTAAACACCAGTCGTTCAAGGTCCCCGTTCCAGTTCCTACCCCTCCATTAAAATGAATAAGCATCAAAGTCCAAGTACCGTTACTCGTTGCACCCAACAAAGAGTTGAAACCAGCAACGCCTCCTTCTGGAAAGTAATTTCCTGTTATAGCTTGAGATGCTGGAGGAGGTGGTGGGAAAAAGGGCATAGTTGCAGTAGATAGATTTCCTGCAGCTGTCGAAAAGACCACACTATCCAATACCTCATACAATCCACCACGACGATTAACTAACATTGCAGATTCACCACTAGGCGCAATTAGATGTGCCGTAACATGCGCTAAGGAGTTAATATCAATCCCCAATAACGTATTTAATGAAGCTAAAAGAGATCCATTTATTACAGCAGGAGCAACTCCTGTTACATTTATCGTAAAATAAGTCGTATCCTCTGTAGCAATAGTTGTTGCTGCATTGTTATAACAGAAACTTTGTCCCCCTGGTCCAGCTGCTACAGCAGCACCTATCTGAGCGGAATTTCCATTACACAGCACAATATCAGATGTCGGGGCAATCACTGCTGGATAAGGGGCACTTATCTCTACCGTGTCTATTTGGACATCACAAACCCCATCGTTATAGCTAACAACAAAGGTGTCAGGAGTTATTAAAGTAGCTATTGGATTTTGAATATTAGGGTTGTTTAATGCTGAAGTAGGAGACCAAGAATAGCTTGGACTGCCTGGGGTTGTTCCACTATAAGTTACCGTTAAACCTAGTTGTAGTGTATTGGGTTCATTAGGACAAATAAAGTATTGGTTAGATGTAGCATTAAATGTTGTAATCCCAATCATATTCAAATTAAAAGTATCTCGTGCATCACATTGCCCACCAGGGCTAGATAATTCATAAAAGATATTATGATTACCTGTAGGGGTATTGGCAACATCGATTTCTCCCGTACTGGTATTGGCAAAAACGACCCCTGTATTAGAAGAAAAGGTTCCGCCAGGTGTACCCGTAATAATTGCTGTTGGGTTAGAACTTTGTTGGCAATAGGTCGCATTGGGATAAGTAAAAGAAGGATCAGGGATACCGATTACGATGATGGTAACGGTATCAATTGTAGCACAACCTCCATAATTAAATTGGACTTCTAATACAATAGAATCATAAGAAACTCCTGCTGCTAAAGGCGGAGCTGATATGCTAGGTTGAGCAAGTGTATCGTTCGATATTGTTGCGGGAGTACCACCAATTTGAGTCCATTGATAATGAGAAAAACCTACATAGGTTGTTGGAAAAGTATCGATTGGTATTAGAATACTGTCACCAGAACAAATGGTTGTATCCCTTAGGTTAATTCCAGGGACAATCACCTCAATAGGAATAACTTCTTGACAAAGATTGGTAGGCGTCGTAGATTGAACAGCGATGTCAAAATGATGTGTTCCTACATCCGCTTGGGTAGGGGTAAATGTAGCACCAATACTTATGGTATCATGATTAAGACCTGGTACTGTAAAAATAGAAGCTCCAGGGAACGCATTGTTAATGGTGGTATAAGGTGCATATAATTGTAAAGTGTCGGTGGGATTTCCCCCAACATTGATCTGTAGTCCTAATTGATCACCAGGGCAGACCACATATTGCCCTGAGCCATTTGTTGTATCGGTCAAAAAACCATAGTTAACAGGGAAGGGCAGGGTATCTAAGGTATAATTTAGGTCACAAGGACAAGCAATATTACCACTTCCTGTATTGGACGTACTTGATATGTTCGTGGGTTGATTAGAAAAATTGGTAATCATCAAAATATATACAGAACCAGCCACGGCATTGGATACTCGTACATATTCTACGGCTGCACTAGAGTAACTACAGGTGTCTGGTAGATTACCGCTAGAAGCAGGTCCATTCCCCAAATTGCCACAAAAACTTTGAGCAGTTTGTAAATCGGCATAGGGACCCCACAAAATAAAATCAATATCAACCCCTGCTGTATTCTGAAGCGTGATGTCAATTGACCCTGATTGGGAAACTGTTAAGGTAAAGAAAGTTGGGTTGGGCTGGGTTGATAGACAGTCATAATTATTTCCAGCAGGTGCTGTAGGTCCATTAACGGTTGCAGCATACTGATTAACACTATCACAGAAAGAGGTTGCATTATAACAGGAGTCACTTTGCGCAAACAAAGCATGATGCGATCCTAATAATAAGACAAACAGTAGGAGTTGCTTGTATATCTGTTTCATATTGATTGGTTGTAAAAAAATATAGTTTAAAATAAAGGGGGGGATTAATGCACAGAAGATAATTCCTGCTCTAATGATTTAATTCTTTCTTTGGTGTTTTTTAGAGCAGTTTGATATTTCTGTTGCATACTAGGTGCCATGTTAGGATCGTTTTTCGCATCCTTTGCCATTTGCTCTATTTTAGGAAGTTGATTTTTTAATTTTTGAATTTCATGTTGGACATTCAAACTTGGATTTGGGGCAAGCGTAGTTTTTGCTTGATTAGGGCAAGTTGAACAGGTCTTTTTTTGTGCCAATTGCTCTTTTTTTAACTCATTTAAATTGACTTTTTGATACCCTAATTCCTCCATCAATTTTTCTGTTGAGGTATTTTGAGCAACTAAAAAAAAAGGACTCATAAAGAAGGATATTAGTAATAAATATTGCATGATTAATTTTTTTATGCTAATGAAAATCGCTTATATGTGAATAAACGAGAAGTTAATAATAACTTATATACTGGTAATGAATTTCTTTTTAAATTAAAAGGCTAAAAAAAGGTTCCAAAGATATTTTAGCGTCGGTTTATTTTCAAAAAAAAGAACAAAAAAAATTTCTTTTGTTAAAAAATAAAAATGTTCTATTGTACTAATTGGATCCCCTTATACCTTGGGTGCGAAAACACAATTATTAGGGTATTAATAGATTTAAATATAAAAAATACACTACTAAGAATCTGTTTAGTATAAACGATGAGGTGAGGTGTTTTGCTGCCTAAGATAGGTAGCAGAATAGGTGGATTAATAAGCTTTTTAACTACTTTTTTGCTAAAAAAACTAAGATGGAGGAATGTTATTTTGAAAGATAGTTCCTAAGTACAGCGTAAAACAATTAGGATTAGATAAAGTAAGGGAGAATCGAGCTATTTTAAAATTTAAGCCCCTATAAATCTAACTGCAAAATGGTTTAGCATACCTAAGAAATCAAAATAAACAAACGACTAAAACTGTTTTTATGCTGGTAGTGAATGGTTTATAATAATAATAGTTTAAAAAGGTCTATTTAGGCTGGTGATTATTGCAACAATAATCACACAGAACCTTATACTATAAACGTTAGAAATGGCTAGATATTTTATAAGGAATCACTTTCTTTTGCAAAAACAGCTGTTTCTATAATTTGTTTGTAATACTCTTCATAAATCGGCAAAATATTATGGATGTCAAAAGCTTGAGCTTGAGCCAATGCATTTTGTCTAAAGACAGAATGAGTAGCTTCATCTTCCAAAATTTTTAAAGCATTGGTTGCCATATCAGGGACATCACCAATGTTGCTCAAAAAACCTGTTTTGCCATGTATATTAACTTCCGATAACCCGCCAGCATTAGACGAAATAACTGGAACTTCACAAGCCATTGCCTCTAAGGCAGATAAACCAAAACTTTCACTGCTTGATGGCATTAGAAACAGGTCAGAAATAGCCAACAGCTCTTCGATTGCGTCTTGTTTCCCCAAAAAACGAATGTCATCGCACAAATTAAGTTCACGACATAATTGCTCCAAATTTTGTCGTTCTGGACCATCTCCTATCAGCAATAATTTAGACGATATTTTTTTATGTACAATGTCAAAAATACGAATAGCATCGTCTACTCGTTTTACTTTGCGAAAGTTAGAAATGTGGGTAATAATTTTTTCGCCATTTGGTGCAATGGCTTTTTTGAAATGATCTTTGTTGGTTTTTTTGAAACGATTAAAATCAATAAAATTGGGAATGACTTTGATCTCTTTTTTGACATCAAAAAAGTTTAAGGTATCTTGTTTGAGACTTTCAGATACAGCCGTTAGCCCATCCGATTTATTCATAGCAAAAGTAACTGTAGGGGCGTAGGCAGGATCTTTTCCGACCAAGGTAATATCTGTACCATGAAGTGTTGTTACAACAGGTATATAAATTCCCTCATTCAATAGAATTTTTTTTGCCATATATGCAACAGAAGCATGAGGAATGGCATAATGAACGTGCAAAATATCTAATTTATCGTATTTGACAACGTCTACTAGTTTGCTGGCTAATGCCGTTTCGTAAGGAGGGTAATCAAATAATGGATAATTGGCAAAACGAACTTCTTTATAAAAAATATTTTCGTGAAAGGTATCTAAGCGAGCAGGTTGTCTATAACTAATAAAATGGACTTGGTGTCCTCTAGATGCCAAGCCTTTTCCCAATTCTGTTGCAACAACTCCCGAACCACCATAAGTAGGGTAACAGACGATTCCAATTTTCATTTTATACTAGTTTTGTATGCCTAAGCGTAGAAAAATACAATGGTTAAGATATATTTGCAAATCTAATTATTGAATGTTCATATTCCAAATAAGTAGAAGTTATTATAGGAACAAAGAAGGAAAGAAATAGTTTTGAAAGAATGGAACGAAGCAAAAGAATTTTGTGTTCAAAAAATAAATTACTTAACTTTGTTTAAAAAATAAAATAAGTGTTATTCGTTTATACAAAAATATAAAACATCATGGATAAGATTGATGCACAAGAACTTCAGAATTTTATTGTTAATGCCTTAGATGAAGATGTCCGTGATGGGGATCATACTTCTTTGGCTTGTGTGCCTGCTGAGGCAGTAGGAAGTGCAAAATTATTGGTGAAGGACAATGGGATTCTTGCAGGGGTGGAGTTGGCAAAAAAAATATTTTATCACGTAGACCCAACGTTTGAAATTGATATTTTTATAGAAGAAGGAAGTCCTGTTAAATATGGTGATGTGGCTTTTGAGGTAAGGGGAAAGAGCCAGGCGATTCTAAAAGCAGAACGTTTGGTCTTAAATGCTATGCAGCGAATGAGCGGAATTGCGACCTTATCTCGTCAATTTGTAGATGCCGTTGAAGGGTTAAAAGTGCAAATTTTGGACACTCGAAAAACAACGCCTTTATTGCGCTTTTTAGAAAAATGGGCTGTTCGTATTGGAGGGGCTACAAATTATCGAACGGGCTTGTACGATAGAATAATGATAAAAGACAATCACATTGATTTTTGTGGAACGATTACTCAAGCTGTTTTGCAAACAGAACAATATCTTGCCGCTAATGATTTAGCCTTAGAAATTACACTTGAAGTAAGAGATATGAAAGAATTGGAGGAGGCATTAGCTGTCGGAAAAATCAACCGTATTATGCTGGACAATTTTGATACAGAAACCATGCGCAAAGCTGTTGAGCTAATCAATGGAAAATTTGAAGTAGAGGCATCGGGAGGAATCACTTTAGAAACAGTTCGAGCTTATGCAGAAACAGGAGTAGATTTTATATCTGTTGGTGCGCTAACCCATTCTTTTAAGAGTATGGATTTAAGCCTCAAAAAGAAATAGTAAAGAGTTTTTCCAATAAGGTCAGTTAGTTTAGAATAATTTATACAAGATGGACAGTCAACTTTTATTTAAAATTTTTAATGGGGCTATTTTGCTACCTTGGGCTTTGTTGTTATTTCTACCTAAGTGGAAAGGAACGCAACGTATGATAGAGTGGAAGTTTCCAGTGTTATTTTTAGGGCTGGCTTATTTTGTATTGTTAATTAATGATTTGGGAACAACTGGTAATAATGGAATAGATTTTTCTTCTTTGGAAGCTATCAAAACAGCTTTTGGGCGAGATGAGGTAATGTTAATAGGTTGGATACATTATCTTGCTTTTGACTTGTTTGTAGGAATGTGGGAGTCTGTCGATGCACAGAAAAACGGACTCCCACATTATCTACTTGTGCCTTGTTTGGTACTTACCTTGATGTACGGTCCTTTGGGATTTGTTTTATATTGGGTGTTCCGTCAGTTTTTTGCCTCTTCAAAAAAAAGATAAGATAAATACATCTTTAGTTAGGTCATCGTGGTTACATAGGTGATGAGCATAATCGTAACTACTTGAACCCAGAATCTAGGGTTTTGATAAATGCTTACACCTTGTTCCGAGATTTCTTTGCCTATATGTATTAGGACAACCGCAAAGAATAGACTCAAAATTAGCATAAGATTTTATGTTTTATAATGATGAAATAAGGATACATATATTGATATGGAAAATGCAATTAAGTGGTTGATACTTAATTGCTTTTTTGTTGGAGTCAAACCGAGCAGAAGAAAAGTAGTATACTTTTTTGCAAAAGTATATTGTGCAATTAATCTTATTTTTTATAACTCAAAAAAAGTACCAAAAGTTTCAACGTACAAATCTTTTTTTTAATAACTTTTTCAAGGGGATAGTAGTGGTATAAAAAGAGTAAACGATTGGTATTCTGTGTGTACTATTAAAAGGAGTGCTTCTAGAACAAAAAAGGCCAAGTTGCCGAAACAACTTGACCAGAAAACTAAACCCTAAAACCCATGAACTCCAAATATAGAAGTTTTTTTTGAAAAAAGAAAGAAAATGAAGAAAGAGATAGAAAAAAATATTTTTATGCCCTGTAATCTTATCTTTTTGACTGTTTTATGACAAAAGAGCTAAAAATAATAGCTGATCTTATTTTTCCATTTTTTAAATAGGCTTCCTCTTAATTTTAGATGGATAAAGTCTAATCTTTTAGGGAGTGTTCTCACAAATAATGTAGTATATTGGCGCTCTTTTTAAAGTTATGAAGCACATAATGGTTTGATAATTGTACCAATAAGTAACTAAGCAGAATCGTTATTCAAAAATAAATGAGATCATTTAAAATTTATTCCATGCAAACTGGAAACAATTGTAGTTTACTTTTTTTTCTTCTTTTTTGTTGGGCAAATTTGTTGCAGGCTCAATCAGAGAAAGAATTCTATACCACAGCAACTTCTAAATACGAATTGGGGAAATTTGAGGAAGCTATTGCTTATTATACCAAAGCTATTGCCGCCAAAAAAAGTTATACGTATGCTTTTTATGGTCGAGGGTTGACTTATATGAGTATAGGAGATTATACAAATGCCTTGGCTGATTTTGAGCGAGTCGTTGGTTTAAACCCTCAATTTATTAATATTTATTATAGTAGAGGGAGAAGCAAAGTAGGATTGGGGGACTACAAGGGCGGAATCGCTGATTTTAAAAATGCGATCATGAGCAATGAAATGAATTCTTATGCCTATGTAGGGATGGGAAATTGTTTAGCTGCGTTAAAAGACTATCCTGCTGCATTAGACCAACTTAATCGTTCCATAGAAATTTATGCTGGAGATCCTCAGGCTTTTTTGGTAAGAGGAAAGGTTTATGATGCAATGACAGACTATGATAAGGCCTTAGCAGATTATAACAAAGCGCTTGAAATGACTCCTAAAGAACCAGAAGTATATGCCAAAAGAGCCTACACTAAGGTGAAAATGAACAATCACGAAGGGGCAACCTTTGATTTTGACAAAGCAATCGCACTGAATCCTGATCATGTTTCAATTTACCTGAATCGGGCAGCTTCTAAAGAATGGTTAAAAAATTATCAAGGAGCAGTGAACGATTATAATAAGGCTGTGAGTTTAACACCTCAAAATACGCTTATTTATAATCAACGAGCTTTGGTAAAAGTTAAAATGAAAGAATATGCAGCCGCAATTCAGGATTATGATTATTCGATTAGTTTAAATCCTAACTATACAGAGGCTTATATCAATAGGGGATTGGCAAATGGTGCATCTAATAATCACAACGCAGCAATCCTAGATTACGACAAAGCCCTAGCCATAGCTCCAGATGATATAAGGGCTTATTTTTATAGAGGGTCTACCAAATTAGAGCAAGGAGATTACGATGGAGCGATTAAGGATTTGTCAAAGGTAATTAGGTTGGATGAAAACCATGCAAATGCCTATTATTTTAGAGCTATGGCACAATGCAAAAACGAAAAATATAAAAGTGCGATTCAAGATTTTGATAAAGCACTTCTGTTGGAGCCCCAACTCCTTGCCGCAATAAAAGAACGTGCTACTGCAAAATATCTTTTATATGATTTTAAAGGAGCTATTCAAGATTATACAAAATTGATTAAGCAAGGCTCAACAGATGGAGAAGCCTATTATTATCGAGCACAGGCCAAGCGGAAAGCTGGCAATACAAAAGCGGCTTGCATGGATTACAGCAAGGCTAAGGACATGGGCTATGAAAAGGCGAGTGAAGCTTTGTTAGAACATTGTGGTGGATAGCCAAAATCTTTGGTTATAAAATAACTAAGAATGGTTAGCAAAACTATCTTTTATGGTCGAACGAACCCATTCATTGGGAATCATATCTATAGTTAGGTTAATGCGTTCCGTTGAGCCATTATTGTCGATCCTATGTGGATCATTGAGCTTTAGGTACCAACATTCTCCTGGTTGCATAGGAACAGGTTGGTTATTTAGGTAAAACGTAACCTCATTATTATGAGTAATGGGAATGGTAAGTCGGATAACCGATTGTTCTACTTCTAAGGCTAGGGTAGGATCGGTATGTTCTTTTACCGTAGAATGAGGAGCTAAACGAAGCAGCCTAACCAATGTAACCTTAGTGTGTGCTCGAAAAAAATCGACCACTTCCATCAAATAGGGAGATGCTTTTAGTATGGGGGTGTCCAGCCAATCTGTCCAAGAACCATCTGCATAGTCACTGGCAGGGGGCGGAATGGGTAAAGAAGTATCCACAAAGTGGGCAGGAGCTCTTAGTTGAATTGCATTGTAATACTCAAAGGGAGTGAGTTGAAGTGCTTCAATTTCGGCTAGTATTTTGTTGGCATCAAAAGAAAAAGGCAGCTTAATTCGATCAATATTTGTAGTGGGTGGGTTTATTGGTGATGGCATGGTCAGGTTTTTTAGTTTGTCCTGTAATTAGGTTTATTAAAAATATAAGAATAAGTATACATCTATTCTTGCAGGAATTCAAGCATTTGTAAAGGAAATTAAGACTTGTAAAGACTAATTGGGCTTAATGAGTTGTTGAAGGTTCTTTAGTTCAGCAAAGGAAATACTTTTGACAGCGGTATATTTTAAACGAGTTCCAGAGTGCGGCTCAATTGTAAGATTGGTTTCTTGATTTATGAAAATGGAGGACAAACGAATTCTTTTGATGCTTCTTAAATGGAGCGTTTTTTTCTCTTTAGCTCCAAAACGATTCATCGTATATAAAATCAGTTGTTGATGCTCTAACGAATAATAGTAGATCAATGTTTTATCAAAAATAGTAAAGCAAAAGCCAGTCATTCCTCCAACAAGTGCTCCAATAGCAATACTAGAATCTAGATAACCTAAATACCATGCAACAGCCCCCAAAAAAGTAGCGATTAGAAGGAGGACGTTTTCTTGTTTTTTGGATTGAACAGCAGTTGTATAGGCGATTATTTTATCACCATCAAGAAGGTTATTTTCTAGCATAAATGGTTATTCTGTTAAGGATTATTCATAATCGTAAACATTGAATCTAAAAAAAAAATTCCCAAAAGCTAGCATTAACCATTTACCAATCTTTATGAATTAGAATGTTTTCCATTCTTTTTAGAATTATTTTGAGATAAAACTTATGAAATGGCTTAACAATAAAAAAGTATGCCTTTCCAAGTCTATTGTTGAGGATTACAGTTGTTGCAAGTTCCAAGTAGGTGATGCCATTGGTTTTGTAGCTAATAAAAGATAATTTGAAGTCAAGATGTGTATCCTTTTGCCCTGTTAATAGCTCAATTTCTGTTTTATCCAAGACCTCAAAAATAGCAACACGCTCGCCAATATTCCCCTGAAAAGCATGCAATTTTTCCATGCGTGACTTTTTGTCTGATTCTGGAGCCGTTTTTAACTTCAAACGCTTGGCAATAAACTCTCTGGTGTGTAATAATATTAAAAATGACTTAGGAAATGCTTTAAAGAACGCAATCATCAAGTCTTTGGGCTCAGGGAGGTAATTCAGTTTTTTTGAAGCCAGTTGAAAATTGTCCCAAAAGTCTACATCGTCCATATTGTTATGGATTAAATAGGTTTCCTTTAACCCAACTTCTTTTAATATACTATTTGATGGTGCCATATTCTTCTATGGATTGGTTATAAGTTTTTAACTTAGCGATGCAGAATTGATGATGGCTTAAATTTACAAGCATTCTGCATCGTTACGGATCTGCTTTACCCTCCCAAGGAAACACCCACAATACTAGAACGATTTTTATCTATAATAAAGTGCATTGGAAGGGAAAAACAGAGAGCAATAGTTTTCTGATTTTCAGAAGCCCTACATAAATATACCAACAAGAATTAACATCCACAAAATAAGCCCTAAAAGGAGGACAATAAGTTGTCTAGAGTTGAATCCTTCTTTTTCAATAGCTCTGTAGTCGTCCGAATTTTGTACGCTATAATTATAAGCTTTTAGTGGAGGCATAAAGGGAATAAATCCTAGCAACGATACCAACCAAAAGGGATCGGGTAAGCGGCTTAGCATATTAATGGCTACAAAAGCGATAAACAAGATCGTACTCGAATAGGTTTCTGTATAATGATTGGACTTAGCATATTTTTGAATGTTCTCAAAAAGAGCATGGAGGAATAATATAGAAAAAAAGGCACGAGCTCCTGGAATAATATCTAATTCATCTTTTTCTTTAAAAAAGCGCCAAACTTTGTAGGTCCACCAAAAGCCATATAAACCAAAACTTAAGAGGTATAGAATCGTAAATTTGTTAATGTTTATGATGTCAACTTCTTTTTGGTTGATGGAATTTTTGAAATTTTCATCAAGAATGTGATTTTCCATTTTGATAATAACATGTTGTAGGGTTATAAAATTGTTTTCATACTAAAGGAGATATGAATATATGATTTTTCTTATTAACACAATAAACGTTGCTTAAAAATGTTGTTGATTTTAGCCCCTAATCGTTCCACATTAAAAAAGAAGAAAAGGTTAAATTTAGACGAATAAATACTCAATAACTACAAATATGGATTAGCTCTAAATCGTTTGGTTATTCTTCCTTTCTTTGAAAGTAGAAAAACAATAATCAAAACGAAGTTTATGAAAAATGTAATGTATCTAATTGTCGCTATGGTGACAATTTTCGGGATTTGGGCTTGCTCCAAAGAAGCCAACTTAGAAGAACATCTAAATGCTTCTAAAACATCAACGAAAGAAAGTTCCTCTGGCTTTAGACTTAATCACAACGATCTACAATCTATTGTTAGTTATAATGCCCAACACGATGTATTGGTCTTTAATTCACTGGACGATGTCTATCGATTACAGGAATATTTAAGCAATCAGAATCCGTACGATAGAGGAAATACCACTCAAATTATAACAGAATTAGAAAAGGTGCTTACTCATGGATTTGCATCGGGAAGCCAGTCAAGTAACAATGGCGTTAATTTGCAAAACTTGCAACTTTTGTTGGAAAATTCACATCCCCTTAGCGATGTTGTACTAGAAAAAATGCTTGATGTTCATCGACAAGTAAATTTCCCCAATACCTTTGTCACAACTATTTTGAGAACCAATGTGCCATTTTCTTACGATGTTAGAGAAAAAGTAACGGGAATGACGAACTTATCAATGGCAGATAAGACAGGTATTTTGGAAGCAGACGATGATCTTTTGGATCGAATGGATTATGTTTATGAAGACTTTTTGAAGCTATTTCCTACGTATAAGTCAACGTATGAATATATGGTCAATAAAAACATTCAGGATTTAAATGCTGGAATGAGTGTTACCGATCGACGTTTTGACGACTGCGTCCTTAAAACTGATTTTGAGCGATTGATAAGAAATGAAAAATACGAAGTTTATATTGATGGGCATCTTTTAAAGGCATATACCGATTGCAAAGAAATTATGTTCAAGGCATCTATGAATGTTGCTTATAATGATTTGCAAGCTGTGGACGGAAATGGAAATGTAACGATTCCAACGCTCTCAGAAACTGCTCAGGGAATTAGTATGACAACCATTAACCAAAGTATTCCTACTGCTTATGCTGCTTATAATCCCCAAGAGTTTGACCCGATTGGAACGGATCCAAGTACAGATATTAATTACAATACAGCGCTTCAAACAATCAATATTATTGAAACCTGCCCTAAGTCGAATTATATTGCCAATTTGTACACACTAGCCAATGACAAATCTGTTCAATTTGACAATACAACGAATTTTACAAATGTGCCTGACCCTACTGCTGTTCACCAGTATTGGGATTTTGGAGATGGTACAGGAAGCTTTTTGACCAATCCTGTTCATACTTATTCTGCCTATGGAACTTACAATGTTATTTTGACTTCATTTAGTACCGATTGTGGTTGTTGGCACAGACACAAAACAGAAATTACAATACAGGAACCACGTATGAGAGGTGGGAATTTGGATTGCGAAATTTTCCCTTCGATTGTCGATTATAATACCAATGACTATATTTTTACCATTTATGCCAATCCAGATGTTACCCCTGCACTGCCTGGAAACGAAGTTTTTAGTTATGTCTATAAGGTGTACAAGACAACCAATGGTGGTGTTAGCTATAATTTGGTGGCGACAATAAATTCTGTCAATGACAATATAGATTATGATGCTGGTGGAATTGGAAAATACTATGTACAAGTTGAAGCAACTTGGGACGATGGTTGCTTTTCTGTCTTTTATACTGAGGATATAACGTTGACAGATGTTGCCACACCTGTTTCAGGTTGTTGCGACAAGAAAGCCAAGGAAAAAGATAAAGAACTTCCTTATACAGTTGGATCCAATTATTATGAGTTTAAATACAAAGATATTATAAGAGGAAGAGTGCTCAAAAGAGTGGGAGGGCAGCAAAGCTTATACAAAAGAAATGCTAAAGGAAAAATGAAAAAAGTGAAAGCCAATCACGATGTTGATGTAGGGTCTAATCATTGCCCAAAATTAATTAGTGGTGAATGCCAGTTGGCTTGGAATAACTATCAAGACCTTACCAATACAGGAACAGAAAGAAGATTTGAATACGGCAATTATTGGCCTTCTGAAGATAATTTTGCCTTTAAAGGAACTTGCGATTTTACACATTTTTGTAGTTATGGACCAGACTTGGTTGTTAATGGTTATGTTCAAACTTTAGTCTGCGAAGAATAACAACTGGGGATCGTGTTTTAAATACACTGTCCATCAAGGCGTTTTAGAGAAGCCCCTAAAGGTTATTTCCTTTAGAGGCTTTTTGTTTTTAGATCAATGCTTATCCAATACAGAAAAAGCGAAGCTTAATTTTTGATTATCTTGCGAACAATAGATTTTTCCTGATTATAGATGGTGACAAAATAAATCCCTGGATTTATCTCCGAAATATCGAGTTCTGTTTGTTGCTGTTCTGCTTTTTTGCTCAATAAAATCCTTCCAAGGTTATCGTAAAGAACGATTTGGTAGGACTGAGAAGATGGATAGTCAATGTTTAATATTCCAGTAGTTGGATTAGGAAAAATGCGAATCATTGAGGTTGGAGAAGCAACTTGATCAACATTTATTGTAAAAACCTTTTTATGGATGGTGTGATGGGCTGAATTGGTAATAATTGGAAGATTAAAATCAAAATAGATAGCAGCTTTGTTTAACAAAACAGTTCCATTAGGAAGATTGGGAGCCTGTGCCACTTTAAAGGTCACAAAACCATGACTCAAGGGTTCATTGACATTGCTGTCAGGAAGCATGATGTTGGAAAAAGTCCATTTTAGGACACCGTTGCCCAATAGTTCAAAGCTGTAATCGTCGCTGGATACACCCGATTGTACCGACAATAGATCAAAGTGACTCGAAAGGGTATCCAAAATGACGATATTAAAAGCGGTATCTGTTCCTGTATTTTGGAAGCGGATGACATATTCCAAGTCTTGTCCAGGAAGAATATCGTGGGTTGGTCCTACGCCTAATGGGAATCCTCTCTTATCATTGGGATCATAACTACCTTGGACTACTCCACAAAAAATATCAATAATAGGGTCGGCATCATTTTGAGGTAAAATATTCACTAAATCAGGCGTCCAGTTGGAACCATCACCACAAAGTTCTATGGTCGCAGAGGGTAGAGAAGTGCCAGGATGAAATGGATGTTGATCTACTTCCAAACGCCATGTTCTTCCATCGCCAGGAAAAATAAATTGTTGGGATTGTCCGCTTTGCAGTTGGACAGAGTCCAGCCAAATATATTGCCCATCTATAAATAAACGCACTTGCGAAAAGCAGGTCATATCCCCATCACCAGTATTGATAATGGTAAAAATAATCGTATCATTGTTGCATTCTGGTCGAATGACTAGATGCGACCAATCATAGGGCGTTAGACAAGGTGAAATACTATCTGGAGTAGCTGTTGGAATAGAATCTAACGCACAAGAATCCACAGGAAACAATTGAGCATTCATACACAAACTAGAACCAAGCGTCGTATTTGCACTAAGGATACAACGAAAGTGAAACTGCTCACATTCCCCAGGTTTTAGGTCTCCAATATCTACTTGAAAAGAGTTATTCCCCAGATTGGTATAAGGAACTGTTGCCGATTGAACGGTAAGCGAATCGTGTAGCGTTACAACAACGTAGTTGTTCTGCAAAGAATCCGTACCGTTATAATCATTGCAAACCCGAACAAAAACGGATTGATTGGAAAATCCTGGTCTAAGGGTAGGAGCAAACAGGGATATATTGGGAGCAGGGCAGGGATAATTGGCAACAAAACCCATTTCAGGAACGATGGTATAAGCATCTGGACTCACTACGGTAAAAGGTTGTGCTGTAAGGCAAGTTGTACTCCATCCTCCCGTGGTATCGGCTACGATGGTATAATTTCCCGCAGGCAACTCATCGGCAGACCAAAGACCAGAACGATTGGTTTGAACAATGATATTTCCAGGGTTGATGATTAAACGACGACCTTCTAAACCAATTTCATGGCTTTCTTTTTGGCAGTTCTGATTCAAATCGAGAAAACAGCTACCGACTAGATTATCCTGATTCAATTTCATTAAAAAAATATCCCATCCTCCATGTGGTGTCGACTGGTGTCCACCTAGTGGGGTAAAGCTAGAAGGTCCCCAAAAACTGCTTGCCAAGTAGACATTAGCTTTGTTGTCAATACAGATATTATTTTCAGAATCGGTATGAGCCACATGAGCGCCAACAGATTTTCCCCAGATTATATCGCCACTAGTATTTAGTTTAAGGATAAAGCCATCATCATCGTAAATACCTTGCGAAAAGACGTGCAATTTATTCGTATCAAGACCAACAATAACCTCCATACTATCTTGAAAGATGCCCGATAAATAAATATTATCAAAGGCATCAATTGCCATGGAAATCCCTTTGTCATCGTTAGGCCCTCCAATTACTTTTCCCCAACTAAAATTCCCCGCAGCATCTAATTTTAAAAGGAAACACTCTTCTCCGCCATGTCCAAAAACGGGATGCATCCCAGGTCCAGGATCAATATCATGTAGGGTAAGTTTTGCCATTCCTGTTATGTAAACATTGTTGGCTGCATCCGTAACCAAAGCCAGCCCTTGGTCATCAGAATTAGTGCCAAGAGAAGAGGCCCAAACAAAATTACCATTGGTATCGAGTTTTAGAATATATATATCCGAATTGCCCTCAGAAGTTAAATGGTAGGTGCCAACACCAGGGTCAAAATCTGCCGTGGTATTAAAATATCCAGTGGCTAGTACATTACCATTATTATCAACGGTTAAATCATTGAGTTCATCTGAAGTGTACCCCCCATAGGATTTTGCCCAGACCAAATGACCATTTGCATCATATTTTGCAGCAAAAGATTCATAGGAAGATGGAACAGCAGGGGTCATATTAGCGGTGCCTGGTCCAGGGTCAAAATCTGCGGTTCCTTGAAAAGCACCGCCAATGTAGACATTGCCGTTGTTGTCAACATCGATGGCACTCGCTGTGAGAAAATCATTGCCAATGATATGTTTAACCCAAGATAAATTGCCATTTAAATCAAGTTTCGCAAAAAATATATCTGCATCCGTCCCTATCGAAGTTAAATTAAAAATACCTGATCCTATATCAAAGTCAACGGTGCCCCTAAATTCCCCTAAAATATAAATACTTCCTTGTTGATCTGCAACAAGATCAAATCCCCAAGCACGACCCGTTCCTTCAAATTTCTTTACCCAAATAAGTTGCCCCTGCTCATTGATTTTTTGTATGAATAATGATCTATTTGAAGCCGTTAAGTTATGAACACCAATATGAGGATCAAAATCTACCGTATCTTGAAACATACCCAAGACATAAATGTCTCCATGTTCATCCGAGACAATGCTTTCTGTTCGGTCTGAGAATTGGTGGATGTTGCCAATGGTCGCAGTCCATTCGATGTTAACCTCTTGTGCAAGACTAGCCGTTTTTGAAAATAGCAATAGGAAAAGCAATGCGCAGTAGTGCGCTGATTTTAAAAGTTTCATGAGTTTTGATTTTTATCGTTTGTTTTAGGGGGGCTAAATTAACCAATTTATCTGAAATAGAGGAGAGAACCATAGTAGGTTAGTTAGAAACAGGTAAAGTGTTGAAGAACGAAAATGTTTATTTACCAAGGATTGCGATTGATGACCCAAGGATTAGTTTTGATAAAGATTGTTTCGTAAAAAAAAGATTTTGTAATTCTATAAGTAAAAGATTTTCAATTAATTATGATGTTGTTTTGATTTTAGGAATGTAAAAAAAGAAAAAAAATGGTTATATGTACTTTTCTTATTTGGTGCAATTTTATAATAAGTTAATACTCTACCCGACGGTTTTAAAAATTTAACAAAATGCTTAGACCCTAGATCGTTTCACTCTTAGATATTAGATCCCAATTACAACTTAATTGGGATCTAATATCTAATTTCGAAGAGCAAAGCGATCTAAAAATAAATAAAAGCTGTCTTGATTTTAATTTTTACAAAAATCATCGGGTAGAGAAATAAGTTAAGTCATCCCAAACTATAAATAACTTGATATTTTTAATACGCTTATATTTTATCAAATCAAATTAAAACCAAATTATGAATCTTAAACAAATTATTGCTCCTTTGGCGATATTTAGCACCTTGTCTCTTACAGGCTTTTCTCAAAATACCTTTCCTTCTAATGGATATGCTGGAATCGGAACGACAGCCCCTAATGGTCATTTAGAAATTAAAGAACCTAGTAACAGAGCGGTACAAATAATAGTACAAAACAGTATTTCTTCTAATGGAGGCTTTTTGATGGAGTTATTGGATAATAACATCTCATTTAACCTAAGAGAAAGAGGTCATCTAAGCTTTTTTGTCAATGGAAGAGAAGGTATGCGATTAAGCAAGGATGGTTTTGTAGGAGTTGGCACCAATAATCCTATTCATCCATTGAGTGTACAAGGAAAGATACAATCTCTTAGCGGAGGTTTTGTATTTCCAGATGGAACGGTACAAACAACAGCAGCTAATCAATCCAATCTATTTAGCTCCTTGTATGCAACTGATTTTATAAAAGTTGGAAACAACTCTATTTACATTGATGAAATAAACCTTGGAGGAGGTCTGACACCAGAAAATCATATTTATGCTTCGAATACTAGTGGGGATCTTTATATCAACTGTGCCGATCCAAGTTTTGTAAACCCAGGAAGCCCTACGGCAAACACAATTTTTCATTTTGATGGCAATAAAGGAGGAGTTGGAATCGCAACAGATGTATTAGAGCAGTATGTGAAACTACATGTTGCAGACGGATTTGCATTGTTTGATGGAAGTCAGGCATCCATACTTTTTGATAAGCATTCTTCTTCTGTATATGGTCAATATGGAATTGAGTATCTTTCGACCAATGAGACTGGCTCTCTAGGAGGTTTAAATTTTTGGAAGCCTTTTGGTTCAAATGCAGGACTTAAAAACTATCAAATGTTTATTAGCGATGCTGGGCAGGTTGGTATAGGCGTTAACCCTTCAGAATTTGTTCCTGGTTATAAACTATTTGTAGATGATGGAATTTTGTGCGAACAAGTAAAAGTAGCGTTGAGAAGTACAGCAGATTGGGCAGATTTTGTATTTGACATAGATTATAAATTAAAACCATTAAAAGAGGTTAAAGCGTTTATTGATGAAAATAAACATTTGCCAGATGTACCAAGTGCTTCGGATGTTGTGAAAAATGGAATTAATATGGCGGAAATGGATGCAACATTGCTTCAAAAGATTGAAGAATTGACACTTTATACCATTAAACAGCAAGAATTAATCGAGCAAATGCAAAAAGAATTAGAGCTTTTAAAATCTAAACAATAAACTCATGGATAAATTAATAAAATATGCATTTCTTGTATTGTGTATCGCCATTCCATGTTTTGTTTCCGCTCAGGTTGTTTCACCAGATGAAATGCAGACGAAAAGCTATAAGGACATTGTACAAGAAAAAGACCGTTACTTTAAAGGGTTACGACCAAGCCAATTGGAAGGGGAAGGAAGTGAATACAACCAGTTTCAACGATGGAAAGCAAAATGGGGTCCAAGGATCGCAATCCATGGTTCGTTTAATCAATTTTGGGAATATGAGAAAAAGATGTTTTTTCATACCAACCCTGATTGTAATCCTGGTGTGATCGATTTAAATCCGTGGAAGGAAATTGGTCCAACAGAGCAACCAACAGGTCCTTATGTCTTCTCTTCTAATGGGGGATCAGCAAAAGGTATTGGTCCAACAGAGCAATTGATTTTTGCGCCTTCTAATGCACTAGTTATGTTAGCTACTTCGCTTTCTGGAGGTTTGTTTTATACGACCAATGGGGGAAACGATTGGATTCAATCAGGAAGCGACCGCTGGCCGCAACCAGGTTGTAGTTCTGCTGATATTCATCCTTCTAATCCTAATATTTGGTTGGCAACTTCTGTCAGTAATAACAATGGAGAAGCGGGATCAATAGGCTATACTGGTGGAATTTACAGAACAGTAGATCAGGGAGCAAACTGGGAAAGAATTGGAAGCCAATTGCAATTCAATTGGTTATACAACGCTTTATTTGGTGTGAAATTCGATCTAATTGATCCCAATATTGCTTATACAAATACACATTACGGACTTTACAAAAGTACAAATGTTTTATCTGCAAGTGTTACTTGGACACGCTTAAATATTACTGCTCCAGCTTCGGTAACGAGTGCTTATCCCACTTTTGATTTTTCAGGTTTAGATCATCGAGTATACGATTTAGACTTCCGTCCCGTCAACCCTTCTAGCCCAGGAAGTTCTATTCAAGACTTATATGCTGCTGTACATTTTTGTGGTAAAAAAACAGTTAGTGGGGAGATTATAAAAAAATATGTTTGGAGGCTAATGAAATCTAATGATGGAGGGAGTACATGGTCAGAAATCGTAACGCCATCTAGCATTGATGATTTAGATCATTTGACAATTGAAATGACAAAGGCTAATAGAAATCTTGTGACACTTTTATACGATGGCTCTCCTGCTGGAATTCATCGATACAATGTTAATACAAGTACTTGGTCAACATTAACCGCAAGTTCAAGTATTAGTTTTGGCTCAGGTCATGCCTTTGGAATATCACCTTTTAATGAAAATCTTATTTATTACTCCAATGGAGATCGATACAAAGTTTATGAAAATGGAACGGTAACGACCTATACTTCTGGTAATGCTAATAAATATGAATACCATGTAGACTTAGAAGATTTTGTAAGCCATCCTTCCAATCCGAATGAAATATGGATGTGTAATCACGGGGGCGTTGCTAGGTCAATTAATAAAGGCGTAAATTGGGAGACCAAAACAGATGGTCTTGCCGTCGCAGAGGTATTGGATATGATGACTGCTCGAACGGATGCTTCCAAACTCATTATTGCAACCTATCACGATGGTTCTTCTATCACAACAACCAATCATTATGATGGATGGGATCCTGAATGGCACACTATATATGGTGGAGATGGAGTAAGCCCCATGATTGACCGAACTGACCCAACACATGTCTGGGCGAATACACAGGGTGGATCAAGTGGCAATGGAGCACAAGCTTATTCAGACAATGCTGGTTTAGCGAATAGCTTTTCTTTTCAAGCAAGTCAAGCAGGATGGGAAGCCAGTATGGGGCAACATGCACATGATCCCGCAACTATTTTTTGGGCACATTCTAATACTGTCTCAGGAGTTTTTGGAGCCAATGTTAGGCGCTCATTTAATCATGGTGCTAGTTATCATTATATTACGGACTTTCATAATCACCCTGATTTATTCGGGATTACAGCCAATTGGCACGTTACAGAAATTGAAGAAGCTCGAACGAATGATAATTATTTGTATGTTACTGTGCTAGAACAGCCCCCCAATAGTCCTAGTATTTGGAGATTATTTAGAACCCAAAAACTGAATGAAGATGCGGCTACTGTTATTAATTCATGGGAGCAGTTGCCACTGCCACATACCAATTTGTGGATTGCTGATATAGAAGTAGATCCTGAAAATCCTGACATTGTTTACGTTGTACACACAACAGGAGTAAGTAGTAGTCCAGCATTTAACAACAATGGCTGTGGCGAAGAAATTATATTCAAAATGGATTATTCTGTACCTTCAGCAGTAGATTGTAGTACTGGAGCAAACTGTATGGATTATACCTTTAATTTACCTCCAATTAGCACAGGAGGAAGTAACACTTCACACGAAGTATTGTCAATAGAACAAGGCTCAAATGGAGGGATGTATTTTGCAACAAGAAGAGGGGCATATTATATCAATAATAATTTGATTGAATCGGGCGCTTATTGGCAAAAATTTGGAACTAATTTACCTTATGTTCGAACTTCTGGGATGGAAATTGCTTATGATGTCAATCGAGTGAGAATGAGTTTTATGGGAAGAGGAGTATGGGAACATGAGTTGCATTGCCCTGATGAACCGAGTTTTAATGAAACAGGTACGTATACTTCAGATAAATATTTAGAAGCTCTATATTACATCAATTCTACCGCAACAGTAAATCCATCTTTGGACGTTCGTTATCGAGGAGGTTCTTTTATTCATTTAAAACCAGGTTTTAACGCTCGACCTAATTCTACTTTTCATGCGTTTATTCACCGTTGCGATAAGCCTGGAAATAGTTTTGAACGCTTGGATAATTCAAATGGTACCAGTCCTCAAGAGGAAATTAAAGCAACAGAATCAACAAATTTAGGAATAAAAACCTATCCTAATCCTAGTGCTGGGCTATTTGTAGTAGAAGTAGATTTAAAAGATAGAGAAAAAAATTACTCGTTACAAGTAGTTGATCTAACAGGAAAAATAATTTGGGAATCTGTAAATAATGCTGTGGAAAAAATAGAAATTGACCTAGGCGATCAACCCAGCGGAATGTACCTTATCTTATTTAAGTCAGGGGATGAGCTTCTCTATAATAAAATTATCAAAGAGTAGCGCCTAAAATGTATTGCTATACAGGACTTAGTGATGATTTGAATTTTAAATCCTGCTAACCCTTTGGTATGCTATACCAAGCATACTTGTTCGCTTTGCTCGTCAGCCAGCAAGTTGGGTTTGTCCTGTACTCAAATTTAAAGCTTAAAATTTACTTAAGTCACTAAACAATGCGGATCAGGGGGATTTTACCCCTGATTCGCATTATTACTTTGATGAGCGTGCCAAAAGAGCAACTGTGCTTAGGGGGAGGGAAGGTTAACTATAAGTTAGCCCAAACAGAACATTCGTAAAACCTAGAAAATCTAACCCCTTACAATCCTAGTCCCCAAATAAGTTGGAAAAACTAAGGAGACAAGGATTGTAGTAGAGGTTGTTATTTCGTTAATCTTTCTTTCGAGATAATACAATTTCTTTATCCCAACAATCAGGTCTAGGATGATATTTAAGAATAGCTTTTATTACGGCACTTGAGGTTTGAGTGCCAGACATACCATATTTTGTCATTACTTCTCCTGGTATTGGGGGCTGCTTGGGAAAGCTAGGAGCATGGACATGATACTTGTACGTTTCAGAGTTAATCTTAACCACTAATTGATAATCTCCTTCAGGTCTGATTTTGTTCCCTTCTGTAATCTGTTCCCAGATTCCATGTTTTACATCATATTCCGTCAAAGCATCGAGTTTAGAACCATAACGGCTACAATCCTCTACAATTGTTGATTGCAATTGTTTGATTTCTTTGTCTAATCCTAATGCCTTTTGAATGTCAGGATGTTTCTTAACAGCGGCAATTATATCTTCCTTAGAGTCAAATTCTCGATCTTCATCCTTGAATGTTTGGAGTATTATTTCAGCTATTTCCCTAGCTTTTTTATTGGTAAAATCAAAGAATTTAGGAGAGTATGCTAGTATCATAGGACTCCCTAGATCCTTTACTTTAATCATTTTTTTCTCTTCTTTCTTTTCTTCTTCTGAAGGGAAATTACCACTTGCGTTAGAAGAACTTGCCGTTAAAGTCTCTATCTTAATTTTATCTTTCTGCTTCTCCTTTTTATCTACAATAGTTTCATCTTCTGAAGAAAGCTCCTCTTTATTTTTATTTCTAAGTCGGTTCAATACCTCGTCGTTAGAAGCATTTTCCTCTAAATAATCTTTTGCTTTTTTTCTTGAACCACATTTACCTATTAACCAAATCATGGTTGGTATAGCGATAATCCCTAATGTAGTACATAAGACATAAAAAGGATCACCTCCTTTTAAGCTCAATACTACGTGAATGGTAGATTCTTTTTGAAGTTGATAAGCACTGGCAGACTTATTATCATCGAGCTGTTTACCCGCAACAATTAAACGTTGTTCGCTTGCAGGAACCCCTAATTTATCCTCTATCTTGGATTTAATTTCGGGAACAGAATCATCGGAAGAGACATCTAAGGTATAGGTTTTTCCCGTATAGTTTTTGACAAAAACTTGAAAAGGCTTATTGGAGGTGTTTAGTGCAGTATCTATGGTGGTTAACAGTGTCTTATACCTAGAAGCGGTATCTCTTTTTAATGAATTGCTATCGGCTAGTTGTAGCCAACGATTGAGGTTGAGTTGAAGTTCTTCAAGAGCTTGTTTGAATGCTGTTGTCATAATTATGTTATTTGAGTGGTTAAGGGGGGACTTTAGGGGTGAGTTATAAACTCAATTAAAAATAAAAAATATATCTGTAAAGTGCTATTATTTTCTCTACCCGATGATTTTTGCAAAAATTAAAATTGGGGCAGTTTCTATCTATTTTTAGATCCCAATTACAACTTAATTGAGATCTAATATCTAAGATAGAGCTAGAAAAAGCCCATGCTGTTAAATTTTAAAAACCGTCGGGTAGAGTAGCTATTATTAAGTGCTTTTTAATATACTGCCTCCAAATACCAATTATTAAGCAGCTTTTTTTAGTTTCGCCCTTCAAAAAAGATTTACCAGAGGCAAGAATTTGACCAAAAGCAACAAACGATGAGATTGACAGAAAAACAGAATACTTACTAAAAAAGCATCTCAACCTTTTATAGAAAATATAAATATTTATTAGTATAATTACTAAACTGATTTAGACCAAAACAGAATAAAACATACATGATAACAGGAGAACTGAAGTCACAAGTTGACAAGATATGGGAAGCCTTTTGGACAGGAGGAATATCTAATCCCTTGACCGTAATTGAGCAATTTACCTTTTTGCTCTTTATTCGTCGATTGGACGAGCGGCAATTGAGAGAAGAAAAAAAAGCAGTGTTGATCGGCAGTTCTGTGCAAAACCCTTTGTATACCGAAGCACAAGCCAGTTTGCGTTGGTCCAATTTTAAGAACCGAGCACCAGAAGATATGTTTGATTTATTTGTCAAGCCACAAGTAGACGACTTGACGGTTTTTGAGCACATGAAGCAGATTGGAGAAAAAGCAGGCGTTTTTGCCAAGTACATGAAAGGAGCCACCTTTATGATTCCTACGCCTCGCTTATTGGATCAGGTGGTGCAGATGATCGACAAAATCCAAATGGACGATCGAGACACCAAAGGCGACTTGTACGAGTACTTATTGTCGAAGATTGCCACCGCAGGCACCAATGGGCAGTTTCGTACGCCTCGACACATCATCAAAATGATGGTAGACATGGTGCAGCCCAGCAAGGAAGAAATCATTTGTGACCCTTCTTGTGGTTCAGCAGGGTTTTTGGTCGCAGCAGGGGAGTACGTGCATGAGCAGCATCCCGATTGGTTTTTGGAAAAGGACTTTCGAGCGCATTACAACAGTCAAATGTTTAATGGGATAGAGTTTGATCCCACCATGTTGCGGATTGGGGCAATGAACCTACAATTGCACGGCATTGAAAGCCCAAATCTCATTGGCAAGGATGCCTTAAGCAAAGGAAATGGCGACATCAACGATGCCTATACCTTGATTCTGGCGAATCCACCCTTTAAAGGAAGCTTGGATTATGATGCTGTAGAGGAATCGATTCTTAAGACGGTAAAAACCAAAAAAACAGAACTGCTTTTCTTGGGCTTGATGTTGCGCATGCTCAAAGTGGGCGGACGCTGTGCGGTGATTATCCCTGATGGGGTTTTGTTTGGCAGCTCAAAAGCACACAAGCAGATTCGCCAAAATATTGTGGAGCAGCAAAAGCTAGAAGCAGTGATTTCTATGCCAAGTGGGGTCTTTAAGCCTTATGCTGGTGTGAGCACGGCGGTACTCTTTTTTACCAAAACAAACAGTGGAGGAACGGACAAGGTTTGGTTCTACGATATGCAGGCAGATGGTTATACGCTCAACGATAAGCGCACGGAAACGGAAGCCAATGACATTCCCGACATCATCCAGCGTTTTCATCACCTAGAAGGGGAAGGGGAGCGCAAGCGTACCGACCAAAGTTTTTTGGTGCCTTTGGATGAAATCAAGGAAAACGATTGGGACCTTAGCATCAATCGCTATAAGGAGATTGTCTATGAGGAGGTGGCTTATGATCCACCCAAGGAGATTATTAAAAAGATTAAGGGCTTGGATCAAGAGCGTTTGGCTGTTTTAGTGGAACTTGAAAAATTGTTGGGGTGATGGAAAAGGTGCAGATTAATGATGAGATTGAAAAAATTCAGACATGGAATCCTAAAAAAGATTTATCTACTAATGAATTTGATTATATAGATTTAAGTTCAGTGGACAAAAATACCAAAGAGATTAATGATAGTTTGGTTTGTAGACTATTAGGAATAGAAGCCCCTAGTAGAGCAAGACAACTTATTCATGTAAATGATGTTCTTGTTTCTACTGTTCGGCCTAATTTAAATGGAGTGGCATTAGTATCAAAACAATATAAGTTTGCTACTGCTTCAACGGGATATTGTGTATTACGACCTAAGGAAAATCTTAATTCGAAATATCTATTTTATTGGGTTCAATCTCCTTTTTTTATTAAAGATATGACCAATAAAGCAAGTGGGGCAAGCTATCCTGCTGTATCAGATAGAATAATAAAGGAATCTAAAATCCCCCTCCCTCCACTAGCAGAGCAAAAACGCATTGCCAATATCCTAGACCAAGCCGATCAATTGCGCCAACTCAATCAGCAAATCCTAGCGGAATACGATGCCTTGACAAAGAGTTTGTTTTTGGATATGTTTGGGGACCCTGTGGTGAATCCTATGGGGTGGGATATGGTGAAGTTGAAAAATTGTAATTCAAAAATAGGAAGTGGTGCAACACCAAAAGGAGGAAAAGAATCTTATAAAAAGAATGGAATTTCTTTAATAAGAAGTATGAATGTTTATGATAATTATTTTCAATATAAAGACTTGGCATTTATTGATGATAGTCAGGCGAACAAATTAAAAAATGTAATTGTTCAAGAACAAGATGTTCTCTTTAATATTACAGGAGCTTCTGTTTGCAGATGTACAATCGTTCCTAATGAAATTCTTCCAGCTAGGGTAAATCAACATGTAGCGATTCTTCGACCAGTGGAAGGACAATTAAATTCAATTTTTCTAAGTCATTTATTAATTTCTACTAATTGTAAGAGTAAATTATTGGGAATTAGTCTAAAAGGAGGGGCTACGAGAGAAGCAATAACAAAAGAATCACTACAAGAATTTGAAATAATCCTCCCCCCCATAACCCTCCAAAACCAATTTGCCGAAAAAATAAAAAACATAGAAGCCCAAAAAGCCCAAGCCCAAGCCGCTTTAGCAGAATCCGAGAACCTATTTAATTGTCTCTTACAAAAAGCCTTTAAAGGCGATTTATAAGCAAAACAGCAAGATGTAGTAACCATAAACCAAACCAACATGAGCAACTTCCACTTTCTAAAAGACGAATGGCTTTCCTTATACAACAAAATGAGCAAGGCCGAGCAGCGCATCAAAACCGAACCCGTTTCCACGGCCAGTTATTGTCGCTTGGTACTGGAAGAATGCGTGCATGAGATTTACAACACCCATTATTTGGACTGGCCTTACAATCAAGACCTAGCCAACCTAATGCACCAAGAAGAATTTAAAGCCTTGGTTCCGCAGGTACATCTAAAAGGGCTGTACATTGTTCGCAAAAAAGGCAACAATGCCGTACACTACGGTCGGCGAGTAAGCAGTGCAGAAGCCTTGATCAGTATCAAGCACCTATTTGGTTTTTTAAAATGGTTTGCCAACGAATACAGTGGCATCTTACCACAGTTGCCAGGGCATTTTGACGAGTCCATCATTCCCAAGGTTGGCGCAGCAGAACGAAAGTTAAAGCGCATCCAAGCAGAATATGAAGCCGAGCAGAAGCGACAAGAAGAGCAGATTCAACAGCTCTTGGCAGAAAAAGCAGCGGCCTACGAAAAAGCGCAGGAAAGCGAAGAAGCATTGATCGCTTATCAAGCCCAAATTACCGCCAGTAAAGCTGCCATAGAAGCACAAAAAGCCACCCGCCAAACCAAGGTGCCCAGTGAGTACACCGAAGCCGAAACACGGAAGCATCTCATTGATGTTGATTTGTTGGAAGCAGGTTGGAGCGAACTAAAATCAGGTTACCATTTGGAGTTTCCCGTTCAGGGAATGCCAATAACCAAGGACAACCCCTTGGGCAATGGTTTTGTCGATTATGTACTTTGGGACGACAACGGTTTGCCCTTGGCACTGATCGAAGCCAAACGAACCAGTGTGGAAGCTGACGCAGGGAGGCATCAAGCCTTTTTGTATGCCAATTGCTTGGAGCAGATGTTTGGACAACGCCCTGTGATTTTTTATACCAATGGCTATGAAACCATGCTTTGGGACGATGTTTTTTACAGCAGCGATCGACCCGTTAATGGTTTTTACAAAAAGGAAGCCCTACAGTGGTTGATCCAACGCCGCAAAAGCCGCCTAGACATTCGAACGGCTACTGTTAATACCGATATTGTAGGAAGACCGTATCAGTTGGAAGCCATTCAACGAGTAACGGAAAGTCTTGTGGTGGACGGCGCAACAGGATTGAGCGGTAATAAACGCCATTGTTTGTTGGTGATGGCAACAGGCAGTGGAAAGACCAGAACGGCAGCCGCTCTAGTGGATGTGCTGTTTCGATGCAATTGGGTGAAACGGGTGTTGTTTTTGGCAGATCGAAATGCCTTGGTCAGCCAAGCACAGGACAGCTTCAAAGAGCATTTGCCGAATTTGACGAGCATAGATTTGTCAGAAGACAAAGAAGACGATGCCACTCGTTTGGTGTTTAGCACCTATCCAAGCATGATGAATCGCATTGACCATGCCCGAACAGATGAAACACGTTTTTATGGAGTGGGGCATTTTGATTTGATTATTGTGGATGAGGCACATCGCTCGGTTTACAATCGCTACAAGGCAATTTTTGATTATTTTGATGCCATGATTGTCGGCTTGACGGCTACGCCCAAGGACAGCATCGATCACAATACCTATGAATTGTTTGAGTGCAGCAATGATGATCCTACCTTCAATTATGATTTGGAGGCAGCAGTTCCCACTTATCTAAAACCCTATCAAACGATTAGTGTAGCCACTAAATTTTTAAGAGAAGGCATCAAGTACAGCGAGTTATCCGAAGACGATAAGAAAAAATACGAAGCGACCTTTACCGATCGAAAAACGGGCTTGTATCCTGAAGAAATCCGAGCCAATGCCATGAACAAATGGCTGTTTAATGAAGACACGGTCAATAAGGTATTGGATGAGCTGATGAAACAGGGCTTAAAGATAGAAGGAGGGGACAAATTGGGGCGGACGATTATTTTTGCGGTCAATCAAAAACATGCAGCGTTTATTGTCGAATGTTTTACCAAACGTTATCCTGAGGCACCTGCTGGTTTTATTGCAATGGTACACAATAAGGTATCGCATGCACAGAGTTTGATTAAAAAATTCTGTGATCACAAAGTAGAAAACAATCCCCAAATTGCGGTTTCTGTAGATATGATGGATACAGGAATTGATGCGCCAAGAGTTTTGAATTTGGTCTTTTTCAAAATCGTGCGTTCTTATGCTAAGTTTTGGCAGATGATAGGAAGGGGAACTCGCCTTTGTCCCGATGTTTTTGGACCAGATGCGCCCAAGGAATATTTCTTAATTTTTGATGTTTGTCAGAACTTTGAATTTTTTGAATTGAATCCAAGAGGAGCGGAGAGCAGTTCGATAAAAGCCATTACACAGCAAATTTTTGAGGCTCGTTTGGACCTAAGTCAATTGCTACAAGAAACAGGAACGGAAGAAAATCTTGCCTTGACGCATAAATTGCTGGATCAATTGCATGGGGCAATTGAGGGCTTGGATGAACGACGTTTTCAGGTGGATATGCAGTTGCGCCATGTCGATGTATTTAAGGTACGAGAACGTTGGAACAACCTCAGTTCGGACGATGTATACATTATCAAAGAGCATTTGGCAAATTTGCCCAAGCCTGAGGCGATTAGCGAGCGGGCAAGGCGTTTTGATTTGATGGTTTTGAAGTTGCACTTGGCCGCATTGTTAGGCAAGCCATCGGAGGAAAAATATTATGAAAATCTAATGAACATTGCCGAATTGTTGAGCCGAAAATACACCGTGCCACAGGTGTTGCAAGCACAGCCTTTGATCGAGCAAATGAAAAACCCTGATTTTTATGCTGCCTTAACCCATCAACGCTTGGATCAATTGCGAGAAGAGATTCGATTGTTGGTGCAGTTTTTAGAGCTTTCTGGGGTTAAACCCATGTATACGGATATAAAAGACTCCGAAGCTGTTACCAAAGTGGTAGAACCGTTGACGGGGTATCGAACGACTATTTACAAAAATCGAGTAGAGCGCTTTATTCGAGAAAATAAGGAAAACATCACCATTTCAAAATTGGCAACCAATCAACCCATCACCTCAGAAGAGTTAAATGCTTTGGAGCAAATGCTTTTTGATGGAACCAATCGAGGTACCAAGGATGATTTTGTCAAAGAATATGGCGAACAGCCCTTGGGCAAATTTGTTAGAAGTATTCTTGGCTTGGACGAGGCTGCTGCCAATCAGGCTTTTGCAGATTTTTTGCAAGTGGGGAATTTACGTGCCGATCAGATGACCTTTATTCAAAATATCATCACTTACTTAACCAAAAATGGCACGATCGAAAAGAAACTACTTTTTGAAGCGCCCTTTACCAATTTGCACGATCAAGGGATTACAGGAATCTTTGACCACGCAGATGCAGCTAAAATTATTCGCATTATTGAAGGAATTAATGGGAATAGTGGGGTGGCTTAGATTTACACTTAAAACCAATGGAAGAGAATGTATTAAAAATGCGTTCATTACTCTTAAGCTCAAGTACAGAAAAGATTCGTAAGGGGTTAGCCAATTAGATTTATCAGAAAATTCTATTCGAAAAATCACAAAGAGTATTGGGAATATGACGAACTTAAAAAAACTTAATTTAAAGGGGAGTAATATTGATCAAAAGGATAGAGAAAATATCAGTGCCTTATTGCCCCAGTGCAAAATTAGTTTCTAAAACCAGTCTATAACAATGAACTACGAAAAACTTAAACGCTATATAAGAACGCCTAAATCCATTGAAGATAAATTAGATGAAATAGATACCGTTTCTAGAAACTCTGGTTTAGCGCTTGAAAAGAAAGTTGATTTCTTATTAAAAATCTACGACTCCCTTTCCGATGACAAAAAAGGGCAAAGAGAAGGCAGGTATTTAATTATACGAATTGGCGAAGTTTACTTTCAAGAAAATGCGTTCGAAGATGCTTTAGACAATTATGGATTTGTTATGCGGTTCAAAAACACAGTTGGAAATCCATTTCTACATTTGAGGCTTGGGCAAATTCAATATCATATTAAAAATAAAGAGAGAATGCATGATGAATTGAGCAGAGCTTTAATTATGGGGGGAGAAATTGTATTTGAGGACGAAAATTCTAAATTTATCGAAATTCCCAAAAGTGTTTTGAGAGAACCAGAAAATTGTTCTTGGAAAGAATACGATGGACAGGATTGGGAATCAACAAAATAAAAACAATAGGAAAAACAAGGAGGATATGCCCAAGCTAACCTTTTGAGAAGAAATGGCTAAAACTCTTAAAAAGCCTATTTGGTAAAGATTTTTCAAATAATTTCAGAATAATACTTATTTTCATCAATTGGAAATTAATTCATAACCTTAGATCATTAACTAATAAAAATGAATAAAATAGCACTACTATTCTTTAGTTTAATTATATTATTTATAACAAGCTGCCAGAAAGATCCTCAAAATAATACCGAGCATACAACTCTCATTGGGGGAGTAAGTTACGACAATACCACAGGACTCAATTCAGACAATACAAGTATGGCTGATTTTAGAGATAGCAGTGTATATGCTGTCGTACAATTGGGTAACCAATATTGGATGGCAGAAAATTTAAATTATAATGTTGGAGGATCATGGTTAAATCCTTCTAATCCAACTGATGCATATGGTCGTCTTTATGACTGGACGACTGTAATGAATGGAGCGTCTTCTAGTTCTTCTAACCCAAGTGGAGTGCAGGGAATTTGTCCGAATGGCTGGCATTTGCCTTCGGATGAAGAATGGAATGAACTTGAAATTTCTTTAGGGATGGCTACCTCAGATACAAGCCTAATAAATCAAGATAGAGGAACACATGGAACAGGAATGAAATCTGTTACTGGCTGGAATAGTGGAGGCAATGGCACAGATAGTTCTGGTTTTAATGCTTTTCCAGCAGGTGCTTATAATGGTTCTTATATTTTGTTTGGAGATAATGCTGCCTTTTGGTCGGCTACTGAAATAGGGACTCCTGATGCTTGGTCGAGAATGTTGACCAATACAAGTACAGGAGTAAATCGTTATGGGTCTAATAGTAAATCTTATGGATTATCATGCCGTTGTTTAAAAGATTAATTTCAAGCGAATAGGATACTACCAAGCTTAAGATATTAAAGTAAATCATAACAGCATCTAATAAGAGCTATAGGATTATCCCACATTTTAGGAGTGAAACTAAATTTTCGTTGTATGTGACAATAGGCAAAATCGCAGATTTTGTCTGTTGCTTGGTTGCATAGGATATATAGGAATGTCGTTCAAATTTAGATTGAAATCAGATGGCAAGCGTTCCTCTTAATTCAGCAGCAATAATTTATAGAAATCAGGACTTAGATGGACAGGTTTTATTATCTTAACCATTCTAAATCTTGTATTATGACCTTTAAAGAATTACTAGAGGATAATAATATATATATGTAATGGTATGTAGTTACTAGTTATGTTCAGTTAAATACGGTAATTCTAAAACTTTATATCGTTTTCTTTAATAACTTTTCAGTGCCTATTGTTATTATTTCTCTTTATTCAAAATATTATCCCACACTTCGTAATTTTTTTCTAAGGACTGTATAAGTTACTATTGACCAAACGGTATAAATAAAAATTATTATAAGAAAATAAAGTGCAGGACCTAAAACTGATAATGTTCCAGAAGTTGATTGTGGCTGACTAACTTTACTTATCCAGTAAATCACAAAACTTACTATAAGACAACATATAAAGCTTTGAAAAGGCATAAATCTGTACTTAGAATGTCTAGAATTATAATAGCTTATTACCCAAAAAGGACTAATCAGAATAAGTGCAATCAATATATTTAGCCGATAATTTCCAAGAATTTTATTTCCTATAAAAAAAGTAAAAAGAAATAAACTAACACTAACAGTATGAATAGCAAGTTTATAATAAATTGTTTTATCTTCTTTAGATAGAATACTTTTAATGGGAAACCACGCCGCCCTTAAATTTGAAATAGCAAAAACAGATAAAAGTATAGCTGAAGTTAAAAAATAAAACCAACCATATAAAAAATAGAACCAATCATATATAGAAGGGTTCTCTAAAGCAGAGTTTAAAACCAAACTTGGAGTACCTGAATAAATGTATCCATTAAGAAAATAGCTTAGACTAATATTCGCTCCTAAAATGGCTAAAATTCTAAACGAAATAATAAGAGATTCATATCCTAAATCTATATTCAGAACTTCTTTTTTAGGTATATCTAATACTTCGTTATTATTCATAGTTGAATTTTTACTGAACACAATCAAAATTGAATGAAAATTAAGAAAATAGAATTCTTTCGCAAAATTTATGAAATAAAAACAGAACAGAACAATTAGCGATCAAAATTAAGAGGGGGCGTGGGATCCCACTAATTTTATCGTGTTGTTGCAGTGAGGGCTCTGAATTCAATTGGTCAAAACAACCTAAAGCACTGGGGGATTATATCAACGCTCAGGAGCAGGATTATTATTATGCTTGAAGGTCTGTTAATGGGATGGATCGAGTTGCTTTGATTCAGGGTTATGCTTTTAAAATTCTTCACTTTTTGTGAATAGTTTTAAGAATGAAAGAGGTTTATTCAGTTGAATTTAAAATTCTATTCAGATAGGCTTCAGAATAACTTATTTGAATGGTAAAAGAGGAGCATTTTTCACAGAAAAAACCAGTAGCCTTTTCTTTTACCTTTTGGCAATAAGCTTGAAACATAATTTCATAATTAGGCGTTTCATAAATTTCATGAACTGAGAAGTATCTCCCTCTAAATGCTTTAGAAGTTTCACATTTGATTAATTTTCGTTCCTTGAAATTTAATAGAAAATCTAGTTTATAAGCTGAAATTTCATCTATTACAGTTGACTGGATGGTTAAAGGAGTACTCCAAACAATATTGTTTTTTGGGCGGCAATTTCCTGTTAAAGAATCGTATTTTGTACAAATTTTTCTAAGCTCAAGATGTTTATTGGTGTTTCTGTCATATAGATAAGAATAAGTGATAGCTGTTGTAGATTTGTTGAGTGAATCTTTTTCGAACTTAATTTTTTGAAGCTTAAAGTGCTTTAAATGTAATAGGCTATCAGATTGACTTTGATCGCTTTGAATTAAGCTCAACAGCTCTTTAAAAGAAAAAGGAGAAAAGTAGTTATGTTCTTTTGTGGATGGTAAGTACCGAATACAATTCTCTAAAGTTTCTAGACTATCATGTACATTATATTCCAACATGGGTTGAGTTTTTCCCTCCCATATAATCAACACACTAAGTATGAATAACGATAATTGCTTCATTGGTCTAGTTTTTAATGTCTTATGTTTTTTTTGTAGATTTATAAGAAAAACATTATGAATGAACTATTTAATATCTTTTATTCCCCTAAAGGAAGAATCAGTCGGTTATGGTATTTAGGGACCTCCCTCATTGTTCTTTCTATATTTTTCTTAAGTCCTTATCCTTTAATAATAGACCTTGTACAACATTGGAAACTACTTTCTGTGAAAGAAACTCAACTTTTATTGTTGAGTATTATTATAGGAGGGATGATATATAGTAGTTGGATCATTGTTTCCCTCAAGCGCATCAAAGATCGTAACTATAATCTTAAGTGGCGCTATTTTCTTCTACTTCTCTTTCTTTTTATATTGATACTGGTTGTTAGTGCTGTTTATAATCATTTTATGATCTCAATTATAGTCCATCTACTAGCAACATCTTATCTATTATCCTTAGAAAGCTACTCTACTGCAAATAATAATGGTCCCCCTTTTCGTTTTGTTTTTCCTTGGATTGGGATTGATGATAAAGATAAAAATACAGCTCTTCTAGAAAAAATAGAAAACTATGAACTTTATGTAAAAGAGAATGGCTTAAAAGGTGAAAATGCCAATTTTGCTCAAGATGATTTTAGTGGGATGATGCTTCTGAATAGAAATTTCACTGGTGCTAATCTCAGTGCAGCTAATTTTGATGGTGCTAATCTACATAATTGCATTTTTAAGAATGCAATAATTAAGAATGCTTCATTTAGAGCAGCAGATCTAAGCCATACAGATTTTACCAATTGTAAAGGGAGTCAAGAAGCCATTTTTGCAAGAGCGAGTTTAGAAGGTTCCAATTTAACAGATGATTTAGTAGATCCAGAAACCTTAGTACAAATAGGAGAATTGGCTAAAATTACCAAGCCAATATTTATAGGATTGTTGAGTGCTTGTATTTATTCTTGGATTACCATTGCCACTATTCAAGATATTGCCATTATTTCAGATTCTAGAGAAGTAGTCTTGCCCATTATCCAAGTGAAAATTGCTGTTAGTGGTTTCTTTTTTATCACCCCTGTTATTCTGTATTTTATCTTTTTGTATTTTAATTTATACCTAAGAAAATTGTGGAAAGAAGTTAGCTCATTGCCCTTCAAATTACAAAATGGAAAAGAAGCCATTACAAAAGTTTATCCATGGCTTTTGATTAGTATTGGAAACTCTAATTTCATTGATGAAACTACTCCATATAGCTCTTTCAAGCGTATTGAAATTATTATCTGTTTTTTACTAGCTTGGTGGGTAGTTCCTCTAACCATGGGAATTTTTTGGATAGATTCTCTAGTTCGCCATGATTGGTGGATGGCTTCTTTTTTAATCTGTATGCTGATACTATCTGTAAGTACTGCTCTTATTTATCAAATAAATTCTCTATCAGTACTCTATAGGAAACAACTGTCTAAAGGTAGTCCTTGGAAACCTGCTATAATTTTAGGCTTACTTGTTAGTTGTTGTGTTTTATATACCTATAATGGTATGGTAGGTATTCAACAACCCAAATATACAGCTAATCTTGAACGAGCCTTTTTAGTGCCTATACCATCAGGATATATAGCCTCAACTGATAAAGAAAAATATAAAGATATTATAGGACCTAATTTATCTGGCTGTGATTTAAGATTTGCTAAGGCTAGGGGTGTTTTTGGGGTGCAATCTATTTTTGTTGGAGCTAATATGGAGGGGATTATATTAAAGAATAGTTGTTTAACTAAGGCAGATTTTAGAGGGGTTCAAGCAGATTCGGCAGATTTTAGTTATGCTGACTTATCAATGTCAATTTTTGGGGGAATCAGCATAGATTCAGTAAGTTTTGGGCAAAAAAAAATAAAGGAGAGAAATTATAAGGCAAAGAAAAGAATAAATAATCTAAGGAAATTTTCTAGAGGAGCTAAATTGAAAGGAGCAAATTTATCTTCTATTAAAGCAGATGGAGTAAATTTTATAGGAATTGAATTAAATTCAGTAAATTTAAGTAGAGCTAAATTGAGAAGAGCAAATTTTTGGGGCGCCGAATTAATAGAGGCAGATTTTCGTTACGCCAAATTAGAGAGGGTATATTTTAGTTATGCCCAAGCAGATTTTGCAAATTTTAGTTATACCCAAGCAGATTCTGCAGATTTTAGTTATGCCCAAGTAGATTCTGCAAATTTTTGGGGCGCCGAATTAAGAGGGGCAAATTTTAGTTCTGCGCAAGCAAATTTGGCAGATTTTAGTTCTACACAATTAGAGAATGCAAATTTTTGGGGTGCCGAATTAAGAGAGGCAAATTTTAGTTACACACAAGCAAATTCAGCATATTTTAGCTCTGCCGAATTAATAGAGGCAGATTTTCGTTATGCACAAGCAGGCTCGGCATATTTTAGTTCTGCCAAGCTAGGAGAAGCAGATTTTAGCTCTGCCCAAGCAGATTTTGCATATTTTAGTTACGCCCAAGCAGATTCTGCATGTTTTAGTTCTGCTCAATTAAGGAGGGCAGATTTTAGTTCGACTCAATTAAAGGGGGCAGATTTTAGTTCTGCTGAATTAGGAGGTGCAAATTTTAGTTCTTCCCGATTAGAGAGGGCAAATTTTTGGGGAGCAAATTTAGAAGGTACTAACTTGACAAATGCAACCTTAGATTCAGGCTTTGTTCATATTACAGCATGGTTAGATAGTCTTGAAACTTGGAATGTAGTAGGAATAAAAGAACTAATAAAAACCTACAAAATAGATACCGTTAAGAATTATAGATCTTGGGATAAAGAAAAAAAATATCCACGTTACTACATTAAAAGGAGAGAATCCACAGAAGACAACTAAAAATAGCCTCCAAAGAAGAATTGTATCTGTAAATCTTTAAGATTAATACCAGCACGAACAGCAGCAACAGTCCCCGTATATTTCCAGGAATACATTTTATAGCGGTCCGTATCAAAGCCTAATTTCTGGAGCAATAGGCGATGTTGCCGTCCATAAGTATTCATGCCTGTAGGAGTTTGTTCATTTACTCCAGGAAACAAATAATGATTTGGATTCCGCCCTCTAACCTTACGTTCTACAATAGGAAAAAAAAGCATCAGGAATGGCTACATACTCCTGCTTTCTTAATTGGTTCAATTAGGTGGGAAAGCTGGCACCATTCCAAAGCATTTTTTACATGCCTGATATAATCGTTGTAAGTAGATTCCTTGATGGTTCGTTGATGCGTGAGGTGCTCAAAGAAAAAATTATAGACATTTTGCTCTGTCCATTCTTTGGTTTTCATCCATTTTAAAAAGATTCCAATTTTAGATTTTTTACACTGGTAGGTTTTGAGTCGCCAAGTAGACTTTCTTAACTCAAGTTCTTTATAGATCTGTCGTTCAAATTTAGATTGAAATCGGATGGCAAGCGCTCGTCTTAATTCAGCAGCAATAATTTGAGCTGCTTTTTGGCGTTCTTCGAGCGTATTGAAGCGATTGATATTGCCGTACTTTTTTCTCTTTTTGCCTTTTTCATCAAGATAGAGTACGAACCATCTAGCGTCCAATGAATTGTTTCCCGAGTATATTCGGGGCAAAAATTTTTTAATCATTGTTTTGAACTTTTTTCTACCCTTCGGATACAAAACGAGACAACAATGATATTTAAATGGAATATCAATAAATATATAACTCCTTAATTATCTGGTAATCAAGGAGTTTAGTGGAGCTGGAGGGAATAGTCGAACAACAGCTCAATTTTTTGATTAAGAGTATAATATATATACGGTTGAGACATAATTTGTCTCACTTTTTGTCTCAGCGTTTCAGTATGACTATGACATCATAATAATAGATTTATAAGCTACACAATTATATTGCCATGCTTCTGATATGACAAATTAGAAATAAAAGAAATGAATTAGCTATTTGGGTAAAAGTTTTATTACTTTCTTAAAAAAGTTTCAAACCTTCTACACTTAATAATTAATAGATGCAACTAAAACTATTTATATTCTTTTGTCTGTTCCTATCTTTTTCTTGTAATCTTCAACGAGGAAAAATAGAGAAAGAATTAAGTCCTTATGTTCAATCATTTTATGAAAATAAAGACGATTATCTATCTTTTACGGAAGCACTTAAAGACGCTGGATTATTGCTTAAGAGCAATAAATTAGAATTGTTAGACCTGTCTAAGTTATCAAAGGATTTGCAAGTGCAACTTGAAAAACTAGGTATTAGAAAAATTCAATATGGTAGGCATCTCACATGTGATGCGATGTTAGATGATTCAAGAGAAGTGTTTTTTTATTTAGAAGAAAATATTGCAATATGGTATTGCGCTTGTAGTAGGCAAAGCGATAAGGAGTATTTTGATAACAATTTTAAACTGCGAGGTTATGAAGGTTTAATTGATTTCTATTCGATAGGATTAGGTTGGTCTTTCGCAATGGCTAAAATTAAGAACTAGATGTACATGTGTTTTTTTTATGTCACAAATGAGAAATAAATAAACAAAAAAAATAACAGTATGTCTTCAAAAAAAAAATTCTCCAAAAATACCATTTTATTTTTCCAACATCCAACAAACGGCAAAAATGCTCCTACTAATACAGATGTAATATAGTTAAGTAGTTAGTTGTTAGTGTGTAATATAAAAATATAATTAGAAATAGTTTAAAAATAGTGTTGGAGCCTGTTGGAAACGTGTTGGAAAAAGGGCTGTTTTGTTGGAAAAAGGAATGAATCTCAAAACGGCTCAATTTTAGGTGTATACTTGGTTTTCCAACAAAATGGCTATTATTCCAACAAAATAGACCCCTTTTCCAACTAAAAAACGCTTGTTGGAAAAGTTAAGTAATTGATTGTTATTTGTTTATGTGTATTTGTTGGAGTGTTGGAAAAATTTCAAGGATATAAGCTTTCCAAATAAAAAAATAAAGAAGAAAAGAGAAATATGCAAAAAGTGGAAAAGTCACAACTTTATTTAGATTTGCATTTTTGTAGTAAATTTGATTTGTAATTATGGGAACGTTACTTTTTACTCGTAAAACGACATCAAAATTCAAATTTTTCAAATGAGATACTAAGCGTCCTTTTCTTTGAGTTGTTTCTCCAGTAATGCAATGATTTTATCTTTATCATCTAAAGATTTATCTTTTTGCTTCATGAGTTGTTGGTAAGTAGCGATTTGTTCTTTTAATAGGTCGTGCATTTCTTTGAACGATTTACTGACTTGGAGTTCCACCATATATTTTAAGTCGGATTCTGTTGCTTGGTGCTCTAAATCTTTATTTTCATTTTGTAATATAGTGATAGCTTCTTTAAGCGGATGGGCTCTGTCGATGGGTTCTTGATAGGGGACTTTTTCATTTCTTAAGATTGGACTATCATGTTTCTCAAGATAAAACTTTTCACGAAGCATTTCTTCTTCACCTAATAGCAGCCAATTGATATTAACGCCCATTTTAGCTAATGGTACTAATATTTTAGAACTAGGCATTGCTTCACCTCGAACGACTCTATTTAATGCAGATTGAGTAACCCCTAACTCTTCAGCGAGGTCTTTTACATATTTTTCTTGGTTAAATAGAAAAAGCTTAAAGCGGTCAGACGTAGACATTTATAGAAAATCTTAAAAAAATTAACAAAATATTTTAGTACTTTTATTGCCTTTTTGTTGTTTGAAAGACTAAAAAGGTTTTACTTTGTATTGTCAACATTAAAAACTTAGTGGAATGAGCAAAAAGTGTTGACAGAAAAAGTTCTTAATTTTAGCTGAGCAAGGTACTAACTTTTTGCTTTAGGCTAAAATATACAATGTCTTATTTATCGTGAAGTGATTCTGTGGGAAGAATTACAACGGCTGAACGGCTGCAAGGCTGTAGCTACAATACTATAACAAGGGGTTGATATAGTTAGTATAAGGTTCGATTCCTTACGTTCAACAAAAATTCCATAATTATTTAATTGCAAGTCTTCAACAAGCTACTTTTTCTATAGGGTGGCTTGGCGAAGCTTTGCCCATAACTAAACAAATATGAAAAAAGACCAATTAACAATGCAGCAACTTTTTTGCCAGTTTTTGGATGAATTGGCGGTTAGTGTATACCGCAATTTGCACAAACGAATAGGAATCACAAAGAAGATGCTCACACACATTCGCAATGCGCCCAATAATGCTACTTATGAATTGACGTTAAAGTTTGCCAAGGCCTTGGAAATGGACGCAGCGGAATTGATTGATAACTATGGCTTAGGCATTTCAAAAATAACAGTTGAAGAGTATAAAGGATTGAAATAAAAAAAGCTCCTAAGCTGCAACTTAGGAGCTAAAAAATAAATGCCTAGACAGGCAGGTAAATTCAATACAAAATTATGAAAAATTTTATAAAAAATCCTTATTCCTTAGCTCGTAAAGGAATAAGTTCTTTGATAGCCTCCGAAAGTATGGAGGCTACGCTAGATAAAAAGTTCAAACATACGACCTTTTCCAAACGCTTTTGGCTGGTCAATTTGTCGTTGATGGCTTTAGCGTTTGCCGTTCAAATTGCTAGTTTAATAACAGCTGGATTGATGTTGTACCATTACTTTGGCAATGTTCCGATGCTGTTAAGAATCCCTTTGTTATTAGTAGTTGTCCTGGTTATTGAAATTATTAAACGTATTGCCTTAGATGATGTGCTAAAATCTGCTTTTCAGTATCGAGAATTTGAACATTTTTCTTTTGTGGTATCGGTCGTTTTTGTCGGCATTAGTATTGGAATCTCTTATGGTGGGGCTTCTTTTGTAGCGGACTTAATGCTACCAGAGCCAACAGAGGTTGAGCCAATTTTAAAAAGTGATGCGAGTATTAAAGCAGATTATCAACAGCAGATTGCAGCGATAGAACAGGAACGAGATACGTTGAGAGCCACACGGCTTTATTATGGAAAGCTTAGGCACGAAGACCAACGCTCGATTGATGAACACAACAAAAGCATTAATGATTTGATTGCTCAGCAACGAGAAGAGTTGCGAAATTTAGCAGCAGCCAATGAGGGATTGACTGCGGAGGCAGACACCGCCACAGCTGGGCTGATTGCAGCCGTTATGAAAGAACGTCAGACGTTACGGCAGCAGTTAGAATATACGGTTTTAGGTTTTGAAACCTTGCTCTTATTGTGCTTGTGTTTTAGTTGGTGGTACTATGATAATTGCCGAAAAGAGCGCTTAGGCTTGGAAGAAACGACAGCCGTTGAAAATGAGGAACCAACGGCAACAACGGCAGTAGTAACGCCAGCCGTAACGGCAGCCGTTAGAGGGGGAGGAGTGGCACCCGTACTCAACCAAAAAAAGATAGGATTTATAGATTACCAGGAGCAGCCAATAACCGAAAAAAACGGCAGCCGTACGACAGTAGAAAAGGAAGTGAAATATACAAGAAAATGTCCTGTATGTAAAAAGGGGTTTATCCATAATTCATGGAATCATACGTATTGTACCGAGCAATGTAAAATTACAGCTTGGGAAGAACGGAACGGAAAAAAATACACAGGACGCACGAGTAAAAAAGCATAAACCAACCCTATAAAAACACAAGATGTATATTACAAATATTGAGCAACTAAAATCAAAGTTTGAGATAGAAACCATTGTTTCATCTCTTACGGATTGGAAAGAAGGCAGCAAAGCAAAACTTTGCTGCCCATTCCACCAAGAAAAAACGCCTTCTTTTTCAATCTCAAAATCAAAAAATATAGCAACTTGTTTTGGGAGCTGTGGCAAAACGTATACACCGATTAGTTTTGTGATGGAATACAAACAAGTTGATTTTTTAGAGGCAGTAGAATACGCAGCAAAAGTACATCATTTAGCGGTTGAATATGCCGAGAATGTAAGCGAGGAGCAGCTGGAGCAGCTGAAGAAACGCCAACAGAAAAAGGAGCAATATTTATTGTACAATCGTTTGCTGGCAGCTGCTTATTATAACCACCATCATGGAGCAGAGGAGCTGAAAGAGAATATTCAATTTGATAAAAGAAGTTTACAGGGATCAACCGTCAAAACATTTGGAATTTGTCAAACGCCTGAAGCCTGGCATTTTACTCAATCGTTAAAACTAGAGCATAGTATACTGGAGCAATTGGGAATCGTAAAGCAGGGAAAAAAGGGCTTATTTGATGCCTATAGAAATAGAGTATTATTCCCTATCCATAACCAAAGCAAGGCAATTGTAGGCTTTGCAGGTCGAGCGCTAGACGATAGCCAACCGAAGTATTTAAACAGCCCTGAAAGTGAAGTTTACCACAAAGAGCAGCTTTTGTATGGTTTGGCTCAACAGCTCTCAGCCATCAAAAAGACAAAAACCATGTATTTGGTGGAGGGTTATTGGGACGTGCTAAGTTTGTATGATGGTGGGTTCTTAGGAGCAGTAGCCGCTGGGGGAACATCATTGAGCAAGCAACAGGCTAAATTAATCAATCGCTATGCTGAACGTGTTGTTTTATTGTACGATGGAGACAAGGCAGGAATAGAGGCAGCTATAAGAAATTTACCAGCATTGATTGAGTTAGGGCTTCATGTAGATACAATCCCATTGCCCGAAAAACAAGATCCTGATAGTTATATTAGGAAAATAGGAAAAGAGGCTTTTGTAGATTATTGCAATACAAATAAGACCGATGCAATCAATTGGTACTTGGAGCATGAGCTTCAAAACTCAGACCGTGATAATTTTGCCATTCAGCGAATTAGTGAATTAGCCATTGAATTGATTGCTAAGATAAAAAATGAGCTAGTAAGAGATTGTTACATTCGTGATGTGTCCAAACTATTGGATATAAAACAAAGTGTGTTAAGCATCCAATTACGGGATAAAATGGGGGCTTTGAGCTTTGAAAGCGAACAAAAAAGTCTAAGTTCAAGACAACGGGCGGACTTGTTTAAATATGGCATGTATGAAGATGGGAATCAATACTGGTGCTCTAATGCAAAAGGGGGTTATACTTGTGTATCTAACTTTGTGGTTAAGCCTTTATTTCATTTAAAATCAAAAGACAATCCTAAGCGCCTATTTGAGTTGTTAAATAAATACAATCAAAAGGTTGTTTTAGATGTAGAGGCAGCGGTTTTGGTGGGCTTAGATAAGTTTAGATTAGCGGTAGAGGCAGAGGGTAATTATTTTTTTACGGGCAATTTAGCGCAGTACAACCGCATCAAAGGCAAGATTTATGATGAAATGAAAACTTGCTATGAAATAGACGTACTAGGCTATCATAAAGATAATTTTTACACCTTTGGAAATGGTATTTACACCATTGATAAAGGCTTTGTTCCTGTCAATAGTTATGGTATTTTAAGCTATCAAGATAAGCGTTATTTTTTGCCAGCCTTTAGCGATATTTACAAAGATTCTGACAAGTCCTTCAAGGATGAAAAGAATTTTGCTTATCAAGATTCAAAAATCACATTCAAAGATTGGTCAACGCTTTTTTGCAAAGTACATGGGAGCAAAGGGCAAATAGCAACTTGTTTTTATGTGGCTGCTTTGTTTAGAGATGTGATCCATGATTATGTAAATTTTCCTTTACTCAATTTATTTGGTCAACCAGGAACGGGCAAATCTTTTATGGGCAAGAATCTATCTTATATGTTCGGTATTGCCAAGGATGGTTTTAATTTAAATAGTGGTACGTTGGTTGGTTTTTACAATCGTTTGGTATTGGCTAGAAATTCCCTGGTGTTTTGTGAGGAATATTTTAACTCGATAGACTTTAGATTCATCCAGGGGCTAAAATCCATTTATGATGGAATAGGGCGGGAGAAAGGACAAAAGACTGGAACAAAGAGCTTGGTTAGTGAAATTTATTCGGCTTGTATGTTTGTGGGGCAAGAGTTGCCGACTTCAGATAATGCTTTGTTTACTCGTGTTATTAATTTGGCATTTTCACAAACAGAGTATACACAGGAAGAATCAGACTTAGCTGAAGAATTAAAGGCAATGCGCAAGAATGGGGAATTGATAAATATAACGGCAAAATTAAGCACTTTTAGACCATATATTGAGGACAACTATGAGGAACAATACAACCTTACTTTTTCTAAGATAAAGAAAGCAGTTGCCGCAAAAGGTATTCACACTCGATTGATAGAAAACAATGCAGCTATTTTAACGGTATTTGATCTACTGAAAGAAAAAGTATCTTTTCCCTTCAGCACAGAAGAAGTTTATCAAACTTGTATTCAAAACATTCTTAGACAAAATGACCAAATCCATAGCGAAACAGAAACGGCCACTTTTTGGGATATTATAGAATATTTGGTTAGTGCTGGGCTATTAATAGAGGGTATTGATTATAAGATAGAATCTCGTATGGATTTAAAAGGCAAAAAATTTGACCAGCCAAAGCCTCTATTGTATCTGTCTTTTTCAAAAGCTTTTCCATTGTATAGAGAACATCACAAAAGACAGTACAGCAAGGATGGGCTAACAAAATCTTCTTTGTCCCATTATCTAAAAACGAATGGGAGCTTTATGGATTATTTAAAAAGTACCCGAATTGGCAAAAAAAATACATCTGCCTTTGTATTTGATTATGATGCTTTGAATATAAATATACAAGATGAGCCGCAAGCTTCAACCGATTATGTGGCAGAGAATGAAATTTGGGCAGAGCAAGAAGCACACACCAATAAGATTGCCGAAAAGAGGAAAAAAGAGGAGGCAGAAACGGCTAAAAAACAGATGAAACTTTACAATAAAATTATAGCTGGTAAAAAGGGCAAAAAATCGAGCAAATAAGAGCGTTACAGCTATCTTAAAAAAAACATAATGAAGGGTAAAAATGAAATTATTTGCATAGGTTTTTTGTTACTTGTATTGAGCTTGATTTTAGGAGCGACTAGTTATGTTGTATAGTTCTGCTCTTATGGAATATTTTACTATTTAACCAAATACTTAAAAAAATGAGCCTTAGTGAAAATATTAAAAGAATATTAGAATTATATAAGCTAGAGGATGATGGCTTGTTGACAGCCCCAAAAGGGAAAATTCGTGAAACTCAAAAGTTGAACAAACAAAAATTATTAGAGCGGTATAAGGGAGGGGATGAAAAGTTAGCAGGGAGAGCCGCAAGAAATAAGCATGAAATTGATGTATTAATTACAGACCTTTCAAGAGAGCGAGAATTAAAAAATCCTAGCTTCTTTTATATGATTAGCTTTGATTCTCTGTTGCGCTTAAAGTCAATCTATCAATACCAAATAGAGCTGCTAGAATTACAATCTAGAGTTGAAAAGAACAAAAAGTAAATAAGAAATGATCGTATAATTAATGTTTGTTTACGATTACGCTATAAAATACAAGCCCTAGGACAAAAATTCTTTTATATCTGAAGAGTGCCTAATATATTTGTTGTAGGGAACTAAGTTGAGCGGGCAAACAGGATATGAAAATCTAAGCTAATCCAATTGCACCCTAAAAAGTGGTTTTTCTACTTCCTGTTTGCTACTCTTTTTTTTAAGTACCCAGATAGCCCACCTATCCACAATTCCACTTCACGATAAAAGACATTGATCTAATCTAAATCATACACCAATCAATGTTTTTTTTATGCCTTCAAAGAATACCGCTCAAGGAAAGAGCGACCAACCACCATTAATTGATAAAAGTATTGTACTAAGACTGATTAAAGCCCAAATGAACGGGCTACAAGAACAGGCTCAAGAACTATTAAGCAGAGAATTAATAGTTGATACAGATTCGTTGAGTGCTGATCCTGATCAAGGGGTTCAGCAAATCATTACACATGCCTCTCTAAGCAGTAGCTTAACGGAATTAAAATCATTGTACCATCAAATAAATGCGCTTTAAAATGGATTCATTAGTGAAACAATTACAGTCAGAAATAAGGGAAGAAAAACCACAAGAAACAAGAGTTGAAACAACGTTTCAAACAGAACCTCAAACAGAACCTCAAACAGAATCTCAAACAATACCTCAAACAGAGGTAGAAACAGCGAATACAGCCCAAAAACAAAGAAAAACAGCAGAAAAACAGGATTCCACACAAGCTCCAAACAATGCAGAAACAATCGAAAAAAAAACTTCAAACAATGTTTCAGACAATTCAGAAAAAACGGAAGAAAAAACGATAGAAGAGGAGGAAGATCCTTTGTGGGATTATATGATGAATGAAGACAAAAGAGCAGAGGAGGAGGAAGAAGAAGAAGAGGAAGATCCTTTGTTAAATAGTATAGAAGGGCCAGAAGATAGAACAGTAGAAGAGCAGATCGAAGAGAGTACAGGCGAGAGCCAAAAAAACTTAGATACCTTGGCTTCATTGGGGGTAGCGGTCATGGATTATTTAGATAATTCTAAAGCCCAATTGTGTGCTGCAATTGGTGGCAAAGAAGCGGCGTTTTATGCTTCCGATACAAAAGCAAAAAAGGCGCTCATCAATGCGACTAAAAACTATATACAAGAAATCGGAATTAAGCCACCTAGTCCCACTCAAACTTTTTTAATAGCAGTAGGTATGTGGTTACTCCCTTCTTTAAGTTTGGCAGGTTTTCAACGCTTCAAATTAATACGAGAAGGAAAAAGCCAACCAAGCATCACCCCCAATACAGCAGAAAACCTAATGGACCAGGAACCAATAGGAGAGCAAAGCGAGGAAGAACAGCCAGCCCCAGCGGTAGATTATACCACAACAAAAGAATATCAATCAGGCAGACGGTTATTTGGTCGCCATGCAAATGGTACTTATCGCCGCTTGAGTGATGGGGAGTATGCCAATGTTGATTTGGCAGATGAATATCCCAGTGCTGAACTATTAGCCCTACTGGAAAAAGGGTACAGTAATGCAGAAATTAGAGAAATTATATATGGTGAATAACTGAGTTAGAACCGCCAATCATTTATAAATCACACATCACAAAAATAGTATGGTAAGAACAATTTTAGAAAATCATCTGAAGACACAAGCACCAGTCATAGAACAAGACTTAATGAGCAAGGCAGGGGAGTTGTTAGCTTATGTTTCAAAAGAGCAAAATATTTCTGCTTATGGACTGAGTTTATTGTTTAAAGTAGCAGAAGGCAAACTAATTGGTCAGGTAATTACAGCGCAAGCCAAAGAGGTTTATTGCTTAGATGCTGGAGCGTTTTTTAGTGAGATGCTAACAACACAGCTGGAGCAAGCACCTGATTTATTAAAGAAGCAAATTTTAGCACAGTTGGGAGGGTCTAAAATGGAAGCGCTGTTTATTTCTATGCTTCAAAAAGATTATATGTTGATTCGCTATAATCGAAAGCAAAAATTAGAGTTGCACAAAATAACGTCAACGAATAGCGAACAAGTGAACCTCCAAGATTTTATAAAAACCGTAAAATTGTAATAAAATGAATGAGCCACTTAGAATAATAGAGACAAATACAATAACCGTTCATGAACCAATTGAACAAGAACAGCTCGGCAGATTTAGAGCCATAGCAGGTATTTTTTTAATTCGTAAAAAAGGGGAAAAGGAGGTTTTGTACATTGGTAGAAGTATCAACTTATATTGTACGATAATGCGCTTATTTCAGAGCCAAGGCAAGCTAGTACAGGAGTCGAATAAAGATTTTAGTTTTGAAATATTGACCAGCTCTCATATCTATATGTCAACAATGACATACATCTATTTAAGAAATTTCTTTCAACCTCAACTAAATACCAATTACAAACCAAGGAAACTATCGAAGGTTGAAAAAAAGCAGCGTAAGCGAATTTTAAATGCGTACCAGGAACAATCTGTATTTGATAAAGTAGGGGAACATAAAAGCGATAGTTAGTGTATAGTTTTATTGGATTTGTATTTTTTTGAAGCCATCTCATTTGAGGTGGCTTTTTTTGTATTTCATTCGAGTGTATCTATTAGTTGATAAACAAGGTATAAGACAAATTAAACTGCTATTTAAGGTATATTTAAATCTTACCTAGGGATAAAAAAATAACTGAAAAATACATCTGTTTTTTTATGAAACTTGAATTTTTTTTCTAATCCTTTAGGGTTTTTAATACTTTAGGGGCTAACTATATTAGAAATAAATAGGACTATTGTATTTATACACATGTTGGCTGTAATTAAAAACACAAAAACTAATAAAATTATGGGATGTAATAGAGGAAAAGCGTCGCCCAATGCACATGTAAAATTACAATTATTTGCAGATTCAGGTGGATACTGTCAAAAACCTGATTGTAACGCAAGCTTATTTCTTTCAATTGGTGACGACAGTTTTCATATAGCTGAAATGGCTCATATTTTCAGTGCGAGTAATAAAGGTCCAAGATCTAATAATACTCTAACAAAAGAAGATAGAGGGAAATTTGATAATTTAATTCTCCTTTGTCCTACTTGCCATACTATCATTGATAAGGCAGAGGAACAATACCCCGATTCGTTAATTAGTCTCTGGAAGAAAGAACATTCTGAAAAAATAAATAATCTTTTCAATATAAAATCTTACACCAGCAGAAAGGAGGTTAGAAAACTCTTAAATCCACTAATGGTCGAAAACAAAACCGTTTTTAATATTTATGGACCAATGACTGATCAAAGGTTTAATCCTGAAAGTGAAATGCCATATATCTGGATAAGAAAAATTCATAAAACATTACTTCCAAATAATCGTAAAATTATTAATATAATTGATAAAAATTATGATTTATTGGATGATGTCGAAATTGAAACTGTTGAGCTATTCAGACAGCATGTTAAAGATTTTGAAGATAAACATCTAAATCAATCTGACATAAATGGGATTCAATTCCCAATACAAATGAATGATATTTATAAATGATGCTATTAAATGAAGAAAACGCCAAGTGGCTAGGTAAAAAACTTAATGGTCATAATGAGGTTAATTCGATACTCTTTGATAAAAAAACTTTGCTAATAAAAATAAGTAGAAAAAAAGGTCAAAGTTTTATTTTGTGTGTAATATCTGAATCAGATGTGAAGCTTTCATTTATTAAAAAGCTTATGATGTATTTCCACAAAATAGAAACTGATCCCCATTTCATTGTCAATATTCCCAAAGAGGCTTATGTTGAAGGTGATGTCTTTACTTATTTAGATAATGCTGGTATTAATTATGGTGGTATTGGTGATTTATATAGGTTTATAAATCAATTAACTAACACCCCATATCTGAATCCAGAAGCGAATTTTATTCTTAGAGCTGTAAAGCAACACTCTAAAGTTGCAAGTATTAATAGAATTGATTCCCGAAGGTATTTAATTCGAAGATGGAATCTTCCAGAGGTAAGAATATTAGCTTTAAATGATTATGATTTCGGTGTCGAAAGTGTTCGCCTAGGAAAAGAAAAGTATAATAAGTTTGATGCAATTTTAACATCTAACCCAAATGCCAGAATTTCATTATCAGCAAGACGAGTTGCAAAGGAATTAAACATCAAAATTCTAAAATTTGGAGAATTATTAAGAGAACTGAACTTTGAATGGAAATAGAGCTTAAAAATAAACTCATACATCTTAGCCAAAAATATTTTAGTTTGAAGTTTTACCTTTTTGGCTCTTCGATAACGGATCCTCATTATAGGGATGTAGATATATTAATCCTTTATAGAAATCGAAATGACTTATTAGTATTAAAGACTGAAATAAATTTTTTTTCTAATTCTTATCCACTTGATATTACTTACCTTACATATGAAGAGGAAAAAGAGTTTGATTTTATTAACCAAGTATCAGCCTTCGAACTAAAATAACTACAGCCAACAAGAGCTATATGGCAATCCCACATATAGGGCTAAAGAAAAATTCTCGTTGTATGTCTTACTACGCAAAATCCCAGATTTTGCTTGGGGAATGCTTATATTTAGTTCGCATAACATGTGGCACTGCATATAGCAAAATATTCTAAATCAAATAAAAAAATACATGGTTAATTTAATTTTAGATACAAATACTTGGATTTATTTAGCTAATGGATTCAACCCACAAACAAATAGAAATGAGGAAAAATTGCATTTTGAACTGATTGATTGGGTAATTGAAAAAATACAAAATCAAGAATGTAGAGTATTTTCAAATTATATAATTGTGCTTGAATGGAAACGAAACAAAGAAAGTTGTGAGGCTTTGATAAAAAAGTACGATGCACAAATTAAGTCCAAAAAAAATGAATTAAGGAGTAAAAGAAGAGACATTGAAAATTTCTCTAAATACGCTGCGGAATTTAAAACATTAGAAGAGGATTTAAAATCAAAAATCGAACGAAATAGAAGTCATATTGAAAAAATCGAAAAAATCCTTGATGAAGCTACTGAAATACCTGTTGAGGATTCCCATAGAATAAAAGCTACAGAACTTGCAATAGAAAAAAAAGCTCCCTTTCATCACAAAAATAATAGTGTAGCTGATGCAATCATATTTTTAAGTACTGCCGACTTTTTTACCTATCATGAAGACCTTTGTATTAAAGATACCCTTTTCATCTCTAACAATACATCTGATTTCGGTGTAACTTCTAAAAGTACCACACTTCATCCAGACTTAGCAGAAATGGTTAAAGATAAACCAATTATTTTCGAACCAAACCTTGCAGCAGCCCTAAAACTTGGAGATTCAATAATAGCTAAATATCAAGAATACATCAACTATATAAATAGAGACTGTATAGGATGTTTAGTAACTTGTAGAGGGGAAGAAATGGGATTAGGAGAGGTTGAATTTGATTCTATTGTCAAGGTTAAAACAAACGATTCTGGATTTATTTATAACCCCAAACAGTTATTACTCGATTTCGGACCTGACTTTAAATTTACTGCTGAAGACTTAATTGAAATGGAAAATAGGTATCATATTGAAATCCAAACTGGAGAATGCAATTTTTGCGATACCTTACACTTAAGATGTGAGTGTGGGCAAGAGCATGCAGTAATGGATATAATTATTGAATGTGGCTGTGGCAAAATTTACAAAGACAGCCAAAATGGAGTTATTCTAGTTTCAGAGCTAGAAGAAGAAAAAAAAACTGTGTAGAATAATTAGGAATCAAAAGAGACTTCACCAATTTTATCTTGTCATTGGACTGAATATTCATATACAAGTTAATATTGTCAGTAAATCTAAGTTAGTGTTGGGCTAATTGTTAAATCGAGAAATTCTTTATTACTACTTGGTTGTAAAAAAAATAGCTCAAGGAATTTTCCTTGAGCTATTTTTTTCTAAATACAAGGAAAATTATCTCGTAAATCCCCCAAATCAGAAACGCCCAATTGTCTCAAGTATTCGTCCACCTGATCCAATGAATGATGGCGCAATTGAATTTGCAGTTGCTTAATATGAATACCAGCCTTGACCGCAGCAACAGCTCCCGTATGTTTCCAAGAATACAACTTATAGCGGCTTGTATCAAAACCCAATTCTTTTAACAACTCTCTGTGTTGCCGTCCAAAAGTATTCATACCAGTAGGAGACAAATAATGATTACCAGGAAACAAATATTCGTTTGGGTTTCGATTCCTTATCTTTTTCTCAACCGTAGGAAAGAAAGCGTTTGGGATGGCCACATACTGTTGTTTTTTATTCTTGGCAATATTGGCAGGAACTAAGATCTTTTGTTCTTCCAAAATCACGTCCCCGACCTTGAGCAAACGCAGCTCCGCACGAGGTCGAAGAAAGCAGTAATACACAAACTGCACAAAAAACCACAAATTAGGATTACTATTTTTTATGGCATTGCTAAGAAATGTTCTTTGGCTCTGGGTAAAGTATGCCGCTGGAGTCGGTGAAGCTTTTCGTTTTTCAATGGCTTCCATGAGCTGCTGTTGATCGCACCAGCCAAGTGCTTGAGTAATGCAACGGATATAATCATTATAAGTCGTTGGAGCTACTCTCTTTTCTTTGGTAAGGTATTCAAAGAAAAATTGATAAACATTGTCTTCCGTCCATTTTTTGCGCTGCATCCATTTTAGAAAAATATCAATCTTGGATTTTTTACATTGGTAGGTTTTAGGTCGCCAAGTAGGTTTCCTGTTTTCTAGTTCGTCATAAATCTTTTGTGAGAGGCTCTTATTGGACTTTTTAAGGTGTACTTGTAGAATTTCATCAACTAGGCGCTGCGCAGCTGCTTTTCGCCCTTTTAGGGTAGAATATTTGTTGATGTCACCGTATTTTTTGATTCGTTTGCCCTTTTCATCTAAGTAGTAAACAAACCAGCGGATAGAGAGAGAATTTTTGCCTGTATATATCTTAGGCGTACTTTTTTTTATCATTGTTCTTTTAACTTTTTTACGCCATAGCATATAAAGCAAAAAAACAATGAGACAGAAGATATTTATATTATGTCTCAATGTAATACATAAAACTCTGAAAATTAGAGTTTTATGTATGATAGTGGAGCTGGAGGGATTCAAGCTCCGCTTTCTCTATGCAAATTATTGATTTACAGTCGATTGTGATTTTTATTCGCTTTCCCCCTATATACTCTTTACTTTATATATATATAAGGGTTAAGGGTGATTATGTGCTTAAGTGTTTAAGTCGTTGTTTTGTAGCGTTTTGAGTCGCACATATTTTTCAAAACGAGGTGTGTTTTAAGCATTTTTGGCTAAAAACTAGTTGTTTTTTGAGTTTTTCAGGAGCTTTATTAGTTCTTCTTTATCTTCGATTCTTTTATTTTTATCTTCAATAGAAAGGGTAAGTAGTTTAATTTGCTGCTCTAAATGCCTAATTCTCTCCTTGTCGATTTGGTTGATACATTTACTTTTGCTCTTGTTGCTGTTAGGATCGTTTATTGGTGTGTGATAATCCTGAGCATGTCCATCTATAAACATATCTCTTTTTCCAAATAACAGCCAATCTATACTGATGCCTAATTTTTCACCTAAAGGAATTAATAACTTAGAACTAGGTAGGGTATCTCCTTTTAGTGTTTTGGAGATGGTTGTAGGGGTTACTTTTAATTCATTTGCTAATTCTTTTGCATTTTTATCTAATTCAAAAAGAATTTGTTTAAGTCTTTCGTTTATAGCCATTTGTTTGGTTTTTCGAAGGGGGTTAAATGAATTAATTCTTTAAAAATGAATTATAATTTATTAAAATAATGAATTATAATTTGCTTAATGAATAAAAAGAATCTATATTTGTGTAAGCGAGATTTAAAAAAGTATGAAAAAAGAACATGCAATCAAGCTTAAGAAAATGTTAAAATATTTACTAAGATATAAAAAAAATAGTAGGTGTCCGCAATACCAACTATTAGTTTACTCAACATTGAGGGATGTAGGGTCGAACAGTTTGAGTGACTTCTAGGAAGTGAAATATCAGGGGTGTTATTTTGGGGGTTCGATTCCCTCCACTCATCTAATTAATCCAAACAAGGTCGATGATAAAAAAAAGTACTGCAAAAAAGCGGTAGGGCATCGCCATATTTAAAAACAAATTATATGAAAGTATCAAAGCAAACATTTCGCCAATATTGTGAAAGTACGTTAACAACGCAAGAATTTAACAATTTATATGAGTTGGCAAATGAGCTACCCAATGTAAAAAAGTATAACATTACAAGAGCCTTGAACGTACCGAGTCGGATTCCTTTTGAGCTATTACGGGCAATAGCGCCAATAGTGGGAAAGACACTAAAAGAGCTAGTATTAGAGTATGATTGCTCGATAGATGTAATGAGTGTTAGGCAGTTTTTGAAGTTGCGAAAGGAAGGAGAAAAAGCGAATACTGAATTATGAAAAAAAAGAAATGCAATCAAATTCATTAAAACAAGTAATGGAAAAGATAAAATCAGGGGCTTATACTTCAGTAGTAAAAGAAAGTAGAAGAACTGAGAAAACGAAGAAGAAAGAATCTATCTAAAAGTGGAGAGCCAATAAAAAATAGATAGAGAAAACATACTCCCATAAAAACATATTATGAATGTTACCTTATTAAATGGGCTATACAAAACACAGAAAGGACATTATGAGCTGTCAGAAATTATCAATCAGATAAAGAAAGGTGTGTACACTCCAAGCGTTGTAGCCTGTAGAAATGCTCTAAATTTTAAAGGGAAGCGAGCCTATCAAAAATTAAAAGTAGGACTGGCTTGTTTTACACCATCAGGGAAATTTGGACAAGCATGGACGACAAAAGATGGAGAGCGCAAACCGATACCACCAACGAAGCGCCATTTGTTAGAATACAATGGAATAGTAGTACTGGACTATGATGGTTTAAAGAATGAAGAATTAATGTTTTTAGCCTCGGACGTAAAGTCCTGCCCTTATACTTATGCTTGCTTTTTTTCGCCTTCTAATGCAGGATATAAAGTGTTCGTTAAAACGACGAATAGTGATGCACAAAAGCATAGCAACGCATTTCAAGCCGTAAGGGCTTATTATCAAGAATTGACAGGAATAGAGGACGATAAATCAAGTAGTAATTTTAATAGATTGTGCTTTGTTTCTGTTGATTCTCAATTGTATCACAATGAAGCGAGCAAAGCTTTTGAGGTGCAACAAACCTTATTTGAAGAAAAGAAGAAAGAATCAACGCCTAGGCAAGTGATTGCACAAGAGGTAGATTTAGACGATATAACAAAGGCAATAAAACGAATAGAATCGAATGGATATAGTTTTGTAGATGGTCAACGGCATGAGTTCAGAAAGCAATTTAGTATAGAGTGCGTAAAATTTGGCATTCCCAAAGAAGACTGCCTCTATTTTGTAGAAGCAAATTTGGTTACAGTAGATACCAATCTGAAGAAAGCTTTTGATGTTGTAGAATGGGCGTATACAAATATAAAAGAAGTAGGCATCTATGCGACATGGAAAAAAGAGAACGGGAAGACAGGAGGAAAAAGTAAGCCGAAAAAGAAAGAGTATAAGCCAGAGTTATATCAAGCAAAGGAAACAGAAAAGCGAACCATATCCATACCTGAATTGGATGATAGTGAAATAGAGGGACTAGATAAAAAGATAAAGGAAGCGATATGGTATCAAAAAGAAGTAGAAGCAACCTTAAAAAAGTATATGGATTTTAGAATCAATATACTGAAGGATAGAGAAGAATACAAGATGAAGGAGGACAAGAAGTACAAAGCAATAGATAAAGTAGAATACAATGAGATCGTACGCTCTCTAATGTTTCATGGAGTAAAATGTACACCTAACAAATTGGAAAGTATTATCCTATCTCATTTTTCAAAACAAGTACATCCCTTAAAGGAAATGTTTGAAGGTTGGGGCAATAGTTTAGGAAATGATAAAACGGACTATATAGCCCAAGTAGCTAAGTTTGTGAAAACAGATGCACCCAAAAATCTATTCCTAACGATTTTTAAAAAGTGGTTGGTAGCATCTGTAGCCAATGTTTTTGTAGAGGAACAATGCACGAATCATCATTGTATAATCCTATGTGGGAATCAAGGAACGAACAAAACAACCTTCTTTACGTCCTTGTTTAGTTCTGAATACATATTCACAGGTCATATAGACCTGAAAAACAAAGATAGTATGATAATGCTATCGGATACTTTTATAGTGCTGTTGGATGAGCAATTTAGTGTACTGGATAAAGAGAAGGATTGGGAGTCGCTAAAGAGTGCGATAACGATGCCCCGAATAAAGGCCCGTTGGGTTTATGCAAAGCATAGCAAGTTACGGCCACGGATTGCCAATTTCTGCGGTACGGCCAATCGAATAGAAATTTTACAAGATGATACAGGCAACCGCCGTTTTGTCCCTTTTCAGTTAACAGAGCCAATCAATATAAATGGCTTGAAAAAGATAGATATACGGAAAATGTGGGGGCAAGCCTATCAACTATACCAATCGAATTGGTTCTATCTGCCTAATGCAAAAGAGAAAAGCCAAATAGATAAATATCAACAGGGTTTTAAGAAGCTGAATAATGAGCATTATTTAATCATGGATATGTTTGAGCCATCGCAGGGGGAAGAAATGGAGCTATGGTCGAGCAAAGAGATTTGGAATAAGTTAGATAAGGATTATAACATAGGTAGAGAAGTGAGCATAGCAAAAGTGGGTAGAGCTATGAATTTTCTATCCTTTATTCAAAAAACAGTAGTGCGCCCTTCAGATAATAAAAGGGGTCGATACTGGCTAGTAAAACGCTTATAAATGGCAATTAATTAAGCCCAAAAGATGAACGATAAAAAAAGAATAGAGGAATCAATCGAGGTAGAAATACTAGCACTTTTTTTAGAAATGTCAGATGCTGAACTTATAAAGAAAAAGCGCCTGTTTACCAATTATCAAGCCAATAGGATTAAGCGAGGAGCATCCATAGAGTTAGTGAACATGCGTTTGTTCTGCCTGTCTGAAGCAATGCGAATAAAACGCTTTACTCAAAAGCTAAGAGAGGTTAGAGCTGCTATGTGTTTTCTATCCTTCAGCAACTAAAAGAGATCAATACTTAAAAATTAAATTATCAAGATAAAAAACAATGGAAGCATTAAAAAAATTATTAAAGGAATTCTCTGAAGAAGTAGCAGGAGAAACAAGAGATTATATAGAAGAAGTTTCAAAACTAGTACCGACCAATTCCGCCCCAGGAGTATTTGACCAGGTGTTTAAAAAGTGGGTGGTAGCATCAATAGCAAATCTATACGAAACGGATAAGAATACAAATCCTAATTGCTTGGTTTTGTGTGGCGGTCAGGGAATGAATAAAACAAGCTTTTTTACCTCCTTGTTTAGTCCTGAATACATATTCATAGGGCATATTGATCTGAAAAATAAAGATAGTAGAATGAGGCTATCAGATACTTTTATTATCGTGTTGGACGAACAATTTAGCATACTAGATAAGGAGAAAGATTGGGAGTCCTTAAAAAGTGCGATCACAATGCCAAGAGTGAAGGCAAGATGGCATTATGAAAAATCTAGTAAGGTATATTCAAGAATAGCGAACTTTTGTGGCACAACAAATCGAATAGAGGTACTGAAAGGCATTACAAACAACCGCCGTTTTGTTCCTTTTCAATTGACAGAACCAATTGATATAAATAGTTTGGAACAAATAGCCATACGCAAAATGTGGGGACAGGCGTATCACTTGTATCAATCAGGTTTTGAATATAAGTTGAGAAATGGAGAGTAGAGCAGATGTTATCATCAATGGAATAGGGTTATTGGCATTTAGTGTTTTAATATGGTTGATAGCTGGCGCATTCCAATGTATTCCAGAATTAACCTTATACGTCTTAGGTGGCTGCATGTTGGCAGAAATAGGAGCAATTTATTGTTTAGCTATAGTGGGCTATCTGTACTATCTAAGGCGCTATATAAGGGAAAAGAAAAAGACTTCAACAAAAACTTAAACCAATCAATAATAGATAAAATGAATTTAATATTTAAGGAAAAAGAAAAGGGTAAAGCGAATTGCTTTATAGAAAAGATATGGCAATCGTTAGATGTAGAATGGAAAGACTTATACCTCTATGCGAATGCTTATAAAAAACAATTTGGTAACTATTGGGAAGGAACAGAAACAAAAAACCTTGCTCCCAAAAAGCATACGATAAGGAGAGATAGAAAAGATAGATGGCAGGTAGGCAGTTTGATTCATTTTATCATTAATCCATACAATGAGAATCGTTTTCAGTTTGCGCCAATCTTGCTTGTTACAGCTGTACAAACAATAAAAATACGGAATATTTTTGATGACCAAAATGGTGTGTCAATAGATGGAAGAGAACTGAGCAAAGAAGAAATCGAAGAATTGGCGATCAATGATGGTTTTGATACCGTAGAAGATTTTTGGAATTATTTTATTTGGAAAGATATGGAAGGAAAGATTATTCATTGGACAAAGGATTTTAAATATTAAAGGACATGGCAAAAAAGATAAAATTAGAGCTTACCGAAAAAGAATTTGGTTTTTTAATAGATGCAATAGATGACATAAGTGCAATGATAGGAGGTGGAGAGCCAGAAGCGGATGAAGCTTTCATAGCAATAGTAGAAAATCTTGACGGCATGTTAAAAAAGAATGGTTATAAACGGCTACATAGTTAACTATGCTAAAGACAGAACAAGAGATCAAGCAAGGGCAATTAAAAGCCCTTCATCAACTATTTAGAACCTTGTTAGGGTTTCGTTTGCAGAGTCGCTCATATCAATTAAATGATGTATTTGAAGCGATGGAAAAGCATCAGGTTAAAACGGATTTAATGCGCCTATTAATCGCATTTGATACCCATAGTACGGCGAATATAACCAAGTATCAAACCTATAAAAAGATAAATCCTTTGGTATGGTTTTTCTATTTCGATTTATCAGAACAACCGAGCATAACAATAGATTATTTTTATAGAATATTTTTTGAAGATAAGCGCCTATTACAAGCAGAAAAAGGCAGCAGCTTAAGGATAAGATATGGACAGCCAAATCAAGAAAATAGAATCAACGAATACGGGGCAAATCGTCTACACGATACCAACAGCAGGAGAGGGCTTGGAATGGGAAATCGTGAAAGAAGAAAACTTGGTAGAATTGACCGACCAAGAAAACTTGATCGCTAAAGCCAAGCAATTAGACGCTAAAAAATTCTTATTGGTTAAACAACAATTATTGGCAGGGAAAAGCTATTCCCAAATAAGGAAAGAGACAGGGATCGCCAAAACAACAATTATCAATTACAAAAAATACTACAGCCAAGCAACACTGGCACTCTTCAAAAAAGGAAAGGCTTAAAACTACCAAAAAAGCTTTTGAAACTACCAAAAAACCTTAAGTGGTAGTTTGGCTAGTGTTGATTCTTAAAAAGTTAGAAACAAACTACCACTATGATTTATTTTATATTGATACTCCTCCCCCTATCGGTAGGGGTAGCGAAGCTGAGCCGATGGTCAAGCAATCGCCGAAAGATTTTATTAAGGCATCAAGAGGAAGTAGCAAGGATAGAAACAAAATTTTATGAAGCCATCCGCATGAAATTTATTCGAGTTCCGATTGTTGTCCAGACAAAAAAGGAGCTGTCCTATTACAATAAAATGAAAGTTCATTACAAAAATTCGACCCGAAAAATAGAGCTATTGCCTTATAATTTGGGCGAAAATGCGACGGCTTATGAGAGTCGAAAACGAGCTTATATTGTGAATTATTGTCGGAGCGAAAAGGAAGAAATTGAGCATGGACAAAAGGCATATTCAAGTTATTTTAATCAAGTACAAAAAGAAGGCTTATTGGCATATTTAAATAGTCCATTTGGGACAGAAAAATCAAAGGAATTTATTTATCAAACAATAGAATTTTTGTTGACCAATCCCAAGGCAGAACATGGCAATTATTCAAGAAGTAAAGAACTGATCTTTTAATAAAAAAATAACCAATAAAATGGAAGATAAAAGTTTAAAAGATGCTATTGAGGAAGATTTTAAAAAGTTAGGTTTTGAACCCAAAGGAGCCTGTTTTGAGTTTAAAACAAATGGCATTATTATTACAATTGACGAACAAAGAGAAGTAAGCGCCTATGTAGAAATTGAAAAAGAGCCTATTAATTTGATAGCAGATACAATAGGCGAATTAGAGGACTGGCTAGAATTTATAGAACTAAATAATACAAACAAATCTAAAGGAATGGACTATAATAAATTATCAAAAGAAATCCACGAAGCTCAAAAGGAAGCAGGGTGGTATGACAACTATAGAAGCGATAAAACACTTTTGCTCTTGATAAAGTCAGAATTATTTGAAGCCTTTGAAGCGTATCGAAAAGGAGAGGCGTATATTCCTTTAGATTCATATTATTTAGAAACCTTGTTGGGTATAGGGGTAGAAGGACATTTTGCAAGTGAATTTAAAGCTACGATAAAAGATAGTTTTGCGGATGAATTAGCCGATATAATGATTCGAGTATTAGATTTTGCAGGCTATAAAGGGATTGAAATAATAATGAAATATGGAGAAACAAAAATCTATTACCCTGATGTACTAGATGATATAGTAAATATGGATAAGTACTTAACAGCACTTTATGATCGTTTTGTTTCAGAAGATGATATTTTCAATTTAATCTGTAAGGTTAAGGATATGGCAAGTAAATATGAAATAGACCTAGAACGGCACATTTTATTAAAATTAGCTTACAATAAAACAAGGGGTAAGCGTCATGGTAATAAAGTCCTCTAGAAGAATAAAAGCAGCTCAAAAAAAAGGGTTGCTTTTATTGGTTAGGAGAGAGAATGCCGAATTACGCCATTAAAAAAAGGAGGAGGGGTAACAAAGCTTGCAAGGCAAAAAAAGAAGGCTTACATTTTGGGAAAATCATTAATTCAAAAAACCAAAAGCACATGAAAAACTTAAAAAAGACAAGAGCAAAACTTGGCAAAGACGAACAAATTTTGGGCAAGGGTATTCCTGATTCTCTGCTGAATCAAAGCAAGTTGAAAAAACTAGGAAAATTAAAAACTAAATCAAAATCAAAGCGCAAATGAAAATTATAGATACCTTACGCCCAGAGGGAGGATCAAAAGCAGAGCAATGGTGGAAGTGTCAAGGATTTGCAGCGATTTACAAAGAGTTCAGACAAGGAGCGATAAGCGATGATCTAAAAAAGATCAAAGACGTTCGAGATGTTTCTGAAGTATTCCGCCTGAAAGGCTATCAATTTGGCAACTGGGTGACGCATGAAGACCGTTTCAATTATTTAGCAGCACTAGCCGTTTGTCTTTACGACTTAAACCGTGTTTTACGCTTTAAAGGCAATAATTTAGGCTTAGACAAGCATTTAGGGGTAGCCTTTGGAGCAAGAGGACAAAAAGGAGCATTGGCACATTATGAGCCATCAACGAACATTATCAACATGACTCGTTACAAAGAAGCGCACCGATTTATTAAACCAATGAGCAAACCAACTCGTTTTGTTCATTCAGGTGGGGTAGGTTCCTTTGCGCATGAATACGGCCATTTCTTGGATTATTTCTTTGGATCAAGGATAGAAACGAATAAAATCTATGCTTTGTCTAATGGGCGCTCAACAGACCCTAGGCGCATTCAGTACGATTCTAAAAAATACCCGATGCGCTATTTGATGGAATCCATCTTAGAAAAAGCCTATTGGAATAGCAAGAAGCAATTAGATTCAGCTTATGTAAAGCGAATTAGAGAGGCTATACCAGAACGTTACTTGGATTATTTTCTAAGAAGAAATGAAATCTTTGCTCGACTATTTGAGCAGTATATCTCCTATAAGCTAAAGGAGCTGAAGATACAAAATGTGTTTTTAACAAAAACCAAGTATCACTCAGTACAATACATGACCCCAACAGAACTAAAGGCAGTAGTACCACTATTTGATAAACTACTGATCCAAATGCGCAAACATTTCTAAGGAATTTATTTCAGTAAAAAATTAAAGAAGCACCTCAAAAACGGGGTGCTTTTTTAGTTGGTGGCAGGAGAATGCTCAATTACGCCATTAAATAGAGGGGGTGAAAGAGGAAAGCTTTTAAATGCTAGAGTCATGCTATAATTTTGTATACATCATTAATTAATAACTAAAATATTAAGCGCATGACCATCTTAAAACTAGCCGTAAGCATTCCTTTTTTTGCGATCAGCATCTTATTGCTGTTCATAGTAATATTGATTGCTTATTTAAGCTATAAATTCTTAAAACGATTGCGAGAACAGGCCGCCCAAGATCAGGCGAAAAAAGCAGCAATAGCATCAATAGCAGCAAAAAAAGCAGCATACGCCAAAACCTCCAAAAGCATAGAAATAGACGACTACGATGAATTTGTATCAGAATGTTTAGCCCCAGCGCCCCAGCTTTCTATCAATACGGCAGCAGCTCAAAAAAAGCGTCATCAAATGAATAAGCTTAAACGGAATAGAAAGCGGAGCAAACAAGCTAAACAGAGCAGAAAAAAGAACCGCCATTAATTTTAAAACCAACACATACTAAAATCAATTCACATGAATGTTCAACAACTTAAGTTAAAAAGAGGTGACCTAATCGAAGTAAAAGGCACAAGCTTAAAATTAGTAGCGCCAAGCACGTTACAAGTAATCCAAGGCAATGCAGCCCTTCAGGCAGCGCCCATGAGGGCAAGGCATAAAACAGATAGCGCCTACCCAATAGATAGAGCGACCGTTTGTGCCGTAGTCCAACAGGAAATAGATCAGTTAGAAATTGCAGAAAATAGAATACTTTGCTCCATAGACGAGGAAGAAATGGAAGGCACTTCTTTTACAGATCATGTAGGGTTAACCAATCAAATTATGGTGTTAAAAGAGGTGCTAAAAAAGATAACAGTACTCTAAAAAAAATGGAAAAAAACCTGAAAAAAAACCTAAAAAAAATGATAGAAAAATCGGAAGAAAATGAAGAAAAAATGATTCTAGGCGCAGAAAACGCAGAAAAGAGCGTTTTTTCAACTTTAGAGGAGGAAGAAAAAACGGAGGAAAAAACGGACTTTGAACAGCACTTAGAATCGCAAGGTTTTAATTTTAGTCCAGGAGCAGAATCTGAAGAGGAAGACAAGGAGGAATTAGAGGACGATTTAGAAGGTGAGCCAACCAGCGATTTTAATGTAGATGATTTTGATGATATAGATTTTGAGGACGAACTAGAGGAAGAGGATGAAATTGATTTTGGAGAAGACATAGACGAGGGAGAAGACCCACTGGACAAGATCAAAGATGATGAAAGTGCTGAAGCATCGAGTACAACAGTAGGAGAGCTACAAGAGCCGATTAGTAGTCCTAAGAATATGGAGAATGTCGAAAAGCTGGCGCATATCCTTTTAAATGGAGCAGATGTACTGAAGGCAAAATTATGCAGTCGAGTAAGTGGAGAACATGTAGCGGAGTATTTGGCAGATGAAGACTTGAAGGCAACGCTAATAGCAGCAATAAAGGAATATTTAGCTACGCAAGAAATCAAGGCACCAACGCCTTTTGGTACCTTAATGATGGCCCTGGGCATGTGGGCGCTGCCACCGTTGGGGCTTGCGGTTTGGGATAAGTATCAATTAAGCTCAAAGAAAGGGAAAACAGAGGAAAAGAAAGAGACTTCAACCGACTTGAACCCAAGTGCAGCCGAAGGAGAAAATGTAGAGGAACAAGAGGAAGTAGCAGGAGAGGCCCAAAGCGATTATTCAGCGTTAAAAGAGTATCAGGAAGGGCGAAAAATATTCTCCTTAAACAAGACCAAAGGCACGTATAATCGCACACCAAAGGGCACCTTTATAAAAACGGAGCATGCCAATGAGCAGCCTAGCCCGATTGTTATGAAGTGGATAGATGAAGGATTATCGAACAAAGAAATTAGAGAAAAATTAGGCTATGGGAAATAACGAACCTTTTTTTTTGGTGTATTTCGGTCGTCAGCATTCAGGGAAGACCTACGATCTACAACGGTTTGTGCAAAACTGTGGAAGAAGTAGCGTTTTTGTCTACAATTCAGGACGGGACGAAGACTGGCAAGGCTATGAAGAAATAGAGCTATGGAGCGATAAAAAAAGCGAAAAGCTGTTTTTTACCTACAAAGGCAAAGATTATGAATTTGCAACGCACTACATGAAAAAATTTAGGGGCAAGAAGGTAAAAGCAATGGAAGCGGATGAAGTATTGACAGAAACCTTACTCTATAAGCAATTAAAAGTAAAAGGACGCTTTAAAGGGCTGTTTTTTATCATAGACGATGCCACGAATATTCTAACCTCGAAATTAACGAAGGCACAAAAATCTTGTTTTTATAGAGCCAAGCATGTAGATGTATGGTTCTGCTTAATTTTTCATGACCCCAATATGTTTCCAAATGGGGCATGGAACGCTCTAACGATGGCAAAATTCTTTAAGAATAATGTAGCGCCCCCGAAGCAGAAAAGCGACAAAATACCGCATTTTAGGCAGATGCAGCAAGCCTATGCAAAGTTGCAGACAGCCCCGAATTATAGTTACTGTACTTTAGTGATGAATACAGGCAAATTAACCTATACACCATATCGTAAACCAAGAAAAACAACAACAAATGTTAATCGAACTACTAAAACCAGAAGAACAACTAAAAAAACTATTCAAAAGAAAACTACCCGAACTTAAAGCAGATTTAATCAGCATGATAGACGACCTGTTTTTGGAGATAGCAGATGCTTGTGAAGCGAATCCGTTTGAGTTGGTCTTAATCCTGTCTAAACGGCAAGAACAGGCAGTCGGGAGCATTTTTAATCGAGAGAAAAGCTGTCTAATTGAAATGGACGCAGGAGCGCTGCTAAAGGACTTGTTTTTAAGACAGCTTCAAGTAGTTCCAGAAGGAATAAAAGGGCTGGTAGAATCAAAATTAGAAGGTCGGGACGTGGCTGCTATCGTAGCAAAGGCTTTAAAAGGAAGGCGTTTATTGATTCATTATGGTAGTGATGATGAATTGATCGTGATAGAGGTCACGAAAAACAAGAAAAAAAGAATTGATTTAGACGAATTTTTTGATACATTGGAATTTTAGTAATTTAATAAACACACAGAATGCCGAACGTAAAAGATACCTCTTTGACCGTTCAACCTCCCATCCCTCAGAAAAAATTAGGCAGACACAGAGATCAAAAAGGCGTGTACTTAGTGCGCCAAGGAGAAACGATATTATATATCGGGTCATCCCAAAACATCTATAAGGCAGCAATGCGCTTATTTCAAAAAAATGGCAAGTTGTCGCATTTAGACCGCAATCGGCTGCAATTTGAGATCATAGAAACGAGCCTAATGTTATCAACGATAAATAGCATTTTAAAACGTCATTATCAGCCAAAATACAACGATCGAATCGACCAAGATACAATCTTAACGAAGCACGAAAAAAGCCAAACGAAGCGAGTATTAGGCGCTTATTTGGATCAAAGCCGATTTGAAGTACAAGGCGAACAAAGAACAGACTTAAACCACTTAAACCCAAAAGAACGATGATCGTTATAATATCGAATGGTCATGGTGGCTTGATTGGTGGGAAATACCAAACAAGGGGTAAACGATTCACTTTTTCAGATGGGACGACCATCTATGAAGGAGAATTTAACCGAGCCATCAAGAATCGAGTTCAGGAGCGATTGACCGAAAAAGGAATACCATTTTACGATTTAGTGCCAGAGCAAAAGGACATCAACCGCAAAACACGAGTAGCACGGGCAAATCACATCTATAGACGAGAGCGCCGTAAGGTGTTCTTAATCGAAATCCATTCCAATGCAGGAGGGGGCGAAGGTTCTGAAGTATTTGTATCAAGAGGGGCAAGCACGAAAAGCAAAGCGTTGGCAAATTGGACAGCAACACTCTATAACAAGCATTTTCCAGAGAGCATTTTTCGAGGGGTAAAGCGAAAAGATTGGGACGTAGTAGCGTTGACCTATTGCCCTGCTATCTTATTGGAAATGTTTTTCATGGACAATGAGCAGGAATGTAAAAAATATCTATTGACCAAAGAGGGCAGAGATCGAATAGCAGCCTATGTCGTGGATATTATTGAGAACTTTATCAAATATCATTCATGAACATGGAAGATAATAGGTCAAGGAAGTTAAGAGCAAAACAAGAACGATACTTATATACTTTTGTACTAGATGGTTTTAGAGGTGGTGAAAACGTAGAGTTCTATAACGATTTAAGCAGCGTACGTTTTGTTTTTGACTACAGAGGAACAGCGAGTGTTAAAATAATTTTCAAGGAAAAAGGGAAACAACGCCATTTAGTAGTTCCAATGCGCCTTTTTGGTCAAATTGCTGACTATCTGCCACCAACGGAAAATGAGGTATATGCAGATCATAACACCCATAATCAATAAATACCATTTTTAAGATGAGAAGAAAGAGCTTTTTTAATAAAGATAATTTTCAATTTATAGTAATCCTAGGTTTGTTTGCTTATATCCTCACGTTGAAGCAATGCGAGCAACAGGGGAGCAGCTCGGAGCAGTACCCGTCCCGAATAGATACGATTGTTCGGATAGATACAACAGCAGCAGCGCCCATCGTAATTCGTATGCCAAGACAGGCAGTACCAAAACCGATTGTAATTTATGTGGACAGTTCAGGGCAACGGCTGCCAACAGCTAAAATAGATACGCAAGTGCATGAAAAAGCACAGCTCTATCAAGATAGTATAGCGGATGAAAATCTAACGCTCTATTATGAATCTACGATCAAAGGACAGCTCTTAAATAATGTTTTGGATTATAAGCTAAAAGTACCAAAACGAATTACCAAAACAATTGAGATTTCAAAGCCTTATCCTATGCCTGTTAGTACGATGTTGCTAACAGGTGGGATCGGTGGCAATATCAACCAATTTTCGAGTATTACGGTAGGATTGCAGTTTGTTTCGGCTAAAGGCTGGGCGCTGGGTTATGATTACGATGTGCTGCAAAAGGCGCATCATGTCAAGCTAGGGATTAAATTATTTCAATTTAAAAATAAACGATAGATGTCTAGTGAATTAGAGGAATGGAGGGATTCTATAAAATGGCAAAAAGGGCTTTTGAGTGTGTGCAACTCTCAACTCTCTCAACTTAGGTATGAAATATCTGAGCGAGAACGGGAAAGAAAGTCTTTAGAGGAAACAAGAGAGAAATTATTAAAAACATTAAAGGCTACTGAAGAAAAGTATGCTGCTGCTAAAACTACAGGCAAATGAAAACGATCACCAAAACAATAGTAGAGGAAGAGGGGGAAATAACAAAAAGTGTTTCGCTGAGTTCTTATCTTGAAAAAATAGAAGTGTCTTTAAAAGAGGATTCGCTAGAGCTGACCTGTTTTGAAATAGATGATTATGGGGAAGAATTACTGAAGTATAAAGCTTCGGTTAGCCTTGATGTATTTCAAAAATTGGAACAAGCGATCAACAATCATCTATTAGCAGAAAAATAAGATAATAAAGCATATTGTTTAAGCATAAAAGAAGCCTTCAATAACTAATTATTGAGGGCTTTTTTATGTTCAATTCAAATTTGAATAACAGCTCCAATTTACCAGGAAAAATAAAATTCTATAATGCCGATGAATACAAGGTTTGAAAAATGAAAATCTAAATTTCTCCAAAAAAGTGCTTTGAACTGCGTACGTTTCAAGTTAAAAAAGTACAAAGCAAAGTTTTAAAACTATGGTGCTTAAAATAAGAAAAACCGCTACAGCTCATTGCTATAGCGGTTTTTCTATGATCTTGATTGCGATAAATTGGATTAATGCTACTTTAACTGCACGAACAGCAATAAAATTGCAACAGCCATTTTATTGCTGAGAGCCGAAGTGCAACGAAGGGCACTTTAAGCTCTAATTAATGCTACTTTAACTGCAAAACCACTTTAAGCAACAGGAGGAAATAATTATTGGGTGACACCTTCTGATACAGTTTCAATGCTACTTTAACTGCAAAACCACTTTAAGCAAAAGAGGTTCTTTTTGTTTTACTGCTCAGGATGGAAACGTTTCAATGCTACTTTAACTGCAAAACCACTTTAAGCTTGCTAGAGAACACCCGTTCAGCTACAGACACAACAGTTTCAATGCTACTTTAACTGCAAAACCACTTTAAGTCGAGAATACGTCGGAGCAAAGTTGCTGATAAGTGTTTCAATGCTACTTTAACTGCAAAACCACTTTAAGGTGCAAACATGTTTTTACAAAACAGTAACGCTGGGAATAGTTTCAATGCTACTTTAACTGCAAAACCACTTTAAGAATATGTCCATATTTTCAAACCTGTAGACTGGAATCTGTTTCAATGCTACTTTAACTGCAAAACCACTTTAAGGTAGAGAGGTCAAAACTTGAAAAACTCAGTATTTATCGGTGTTAGAGGTATAAAACCCTGTCGCAAAAAACGGGCATTTTTAGCCCTGTTTTTTCATTTTGAAACAACAAAAAGTGTGTTTGAGCCTTATTCTCTCCAAGATGTCGCAAAATTTCAAAGAACAATTATCAGTATAACAAGCTTTTTTTCTCTAAAAAAAATGGCTTGTTAAAAAATAGGCACTAATAAAAAAAAATATATGTTTTACTTTCAGTTACTTAATAATAGGCATAAAATCAAAAACGACCAAATAAATGGATAAAAAATAGACTTGTTTTTTAGTGAGTATCAACAACAACACTTCAAAAAACTTAAACCTTACACCTTTTAGGTGTAAACAAAGCCTTTGAACAAGGTTCAAAACCTTATCCTCACTCCTAAAAAGTAACAAGGCAACGCCAAGCAGGCGTAATTCAAAAAAGCGCCCCCTTAGGAACCCCCGCAAAAACGGCATATAGACTAGGATAAAAGCGGCTGTAGAAGGGTGGCGTAATTGGCTGAAATACGCCTAAAACGGCGTTAAAAGCCTGTTTGAAACTCGTTTTTTTGCTGTTTTTTGCTGCATCTTTGTGGTATCAAAAGAGGAATAAAAGAGCAACCCTAAATCAAACCAAGGATGAAAAACTAAACCCTATTTTTATGCTAATACCTGAAACTATAGTGATAGAAATCAAACTGGATTACTTGACGATAGGCTTGGTAGGCACAACAATCTTATTGTTACTAATCATAAAGCAAAAATTCCTATAGGATGAAAGCATTGTTTAAAGTTATTGCACGATTAATCGTTCCTTTCTTTAATGTAAGCTTGTATCAATTGAGTGATGGAATAGATAGTTTGGTATTAAAACTAAAATTCATCGGCTTAAAACAGCAAGCCAATCGCATAATGACGCTATCAGAAGTAATCGAATACCAGCAGGGAGTGATTATTCTATTGGATAGCGTAAAATGCTTGTTTATGCTGCTTTCTTTAGTGTTTTTCTTTTTAGCCAACCAAGCCACTTTTCGCCAGTATTTCAAAAAGCGAAACGCCTAATTACTATCCATTTTTTTCATTAAACCATTGTTAAAAAACTAAATCTTAAGATGAGTACAAAAAACGAAGTAATCCGTATTTACACACCAATTAGCGCAGATTTGTGCGTTCCAACTCCTCACGTAATGATTAGAGGGAAATTATCTTATATGCCATTGCCTGACGATGTTCCAGCAGAATATGAATTGATTACAGATGTAGAAGAGCTGGGAGGTATTGTAGACAAAAAATATTCATTGATCTCCAATTCAAGCGAAAAAGGGCATGAAGAAGAAGGACGCTTGGAGTTGATCTTAGGGGTAAAGCCCAATATTGCGCAGGTTGGCAAAGTAGGCGAGGATGGCTATACAGAAGCAGAAACCCACCCAGCAAAGATTATGGTGAAAGTAGGTTTGGATGGCGACAGCTTGCAAATTTTCCCTTCTAGCACGGCAATTTCTAATTCATTGGTGATTGATGGCACCTATGGAAAAGATACTTTGGAAGTAATTGCCAAATTAGCCCGCAATGGATCGTATTTAAAAATTGATGGAATGCACATTGATGCAGACGATGACAAGCATTTCACGGCAAAAATGGTAGAGCGCCGTTTCTCTCACGATGGCACAAGTGCAGGAGACAAAAACCACTTGTACCCTAAAGCGTTGGCAAGTGATGAACAAACAACGATTCGCACGATTGAGAAGATGAATACATTTTTGGATGGCTTTGTTTACCTAGAGATTCCAGTATATCAAGGAGTAGGAGTAAACATGACCTTAGAAACGGTTTATGTAAAATAAGCCTCAAACAGCAGAAAACTAACCCCTAAATAAGTAAGCCAATTGTCAAACGGTGGCAATTGGCTTTTCTTTTAAAATCTCATTACTTCAGTAGAAATCGTATTAAATTGATTAGCAGCTTTATGAACTTTATTTTGTTTGTCCAATTGTTGAATAGCTGAATATCAATTTAATGCAAGATGCTTTTTTAGTTGTTGTTAGAACTAAAAAATCAATGAAGTATTCAACAATAAAAGACCATGGCACTAGCAAAAACAGGTGTAGTCGGCGATATAGCGACAGGCGACATCAGCATAGACATATTAGGCGGAGGGATCGGGAATCATGGCGTAAGTGGCAAAGATATGGCAGCGATCTTTGGAGCGCAGGCAAGAGCTGAAGCAATTCAATCAGCACGGGAGCGAGAAGAACGCCGCCAGCGCAATAAAGTATTGGCAATTAGTGGCACAATCATCAGCTCTTTATTCCTCTTATTTATACTGTATTATTTCACAACAAAATCCAACTAAAACCATGAGCCTAGGCACGATTTCAGAAAAGCGAGCGGAACTCAAAGCAAGCACGGCAACAACGATTGCCACACCAAGCACAACAACCGTACTACCAACAAAGGAAACCCCTTCAAAAGTAGCTACGCCAGTTGTAGAAGTAGTAAAAGAGCAGCCCCCATTAAAAGAGGTAAAGATCACCTTAGACACGACCAAAGTGCCCAGCAAGGAAGGATCACCCAAACATATTCAAGACACGAGCTGTACCTATTGTAAAGTCGATTCCATATCCATTCTAGCGATCCGTTTTAGTGTGGTTTTGGTTTTATTGGCATTTTGTTACAAACTGATTAAAACCGCAAAAAATGAGCTTAAGGGATAAAATAAAGCTGGATTACAGTCGCCCTGATTTTAGTCAATATGGAACAGGGAGAATCCGAGAGCAGCCCAAGAACACAGAAGAAGCCAGCCCCTCGACCCAAAAATCAAGCGGTGATCCTGCTGCGATCATCAATGCGAGTGCTAATGGTTTAAATAGCATAGGAGGGGTAATTTCTTTGTTTATGGGCAAGGATGGCTCAAACAGCACAACGACCACCCCACCGCCACCACCACCGCCCAAAAAGCAATTAAGCCCATTGGCAATCGGAGGAATTATAGGAGGCGTGGTTTTATTAATCGTAGTCTTAATTAGTTCAAAAAATGGAAAAGCAAGCGAAGCAATCAAATAAACTAAAAGTGCCCTTGTTGATACTAGGCGTATTGGTGATTCTATTTGGAGGAGGTATGGCCGTCTGGATGGTAACTCGGAAGAAAGAAGAGCCAAGCGCCCCCATTCAAAACCAAGAAGGAGCAGCGCTGCCACCGCCTGTAACAGGTCGCCAAGATGTAAGCAGTCTTTATTCTGAAGAAGATTTACAACACAGCGCCCTGGCAGGAGAGCAGACCCCCGAAAATAGACCCGATTATACCGCCGTATTGATGACGAGCAAAGAAGGCAAACGCTTGATCTTGGATCGAATGCAAAAGATACAATTGAACAAAGCGGATTCCGATAAACTGAGAGCCAAACACAAGGTCGGGCGTACTTTAGTCGGCAACAATGCCTTTAGCCCCAGCGCTAATAAAGCGATAGATAAAATGTTTGGTTTAGTAGCAGGGACAACAGGAGGAAACTATTTGACTTATCCTGTTTATGGGAAGTATGAAACCGAAGCAGCACCGTTGAGAAATGACATCGAAAACTTTTTATCAAAAGATGGACAAGGTTATAATCTAACCTCATTACGACACGGAGGAAATGCGTGGTGGTTTAGTTCTGTGGGTTTAAACCTAATGTATGGAAACAGCAGTTCTCACTTGCATAGTGCGGATAAGATATGGTGGTATAAAGCAGATCGAGCAGGCTTAGACTTTTTTAAACTGATTAACGGTCATAATGTACCCGATCGAAGAATGGTTGATGAAAAGCGAAATGGTCAAGGCGTTTTTGCAGCATGGGGCATGTATACCTTAGTAAAACGGTGGCGAGATGAAATGGATTTTTTTGATAAAGTAACGAGAGAAGAAGCCATCACCGCCTTAGAGCAAGAAGGATTACTCAAACGAATTTAAACCTACTGAATCTACAATGAAAATAAAAGAAATGAATACAAGCTATTTAGCATGGGGCAGCGCCTTGGTAGTGATCCTGATCGTAGTATTTGTCTTTGGTAAGATGCAAGGCAGAGCAGAAAACGACAGCGAAGAAATTGATGTACTAGTGAACATAAAAGATGAGCAGGGGCAAACGGTAAGCTATGACCCGAATGAGCTGCTAAAACGCCTAAATAAAGGCTTGACGACTCGCTATTACTTTGATTTTTCGGAACGCTGCCAACCAATCAAAGAACTATACAACCTAGATGCTGTCCGATTTATGGCAACGATCAAAGCTTATAAAAAGAAGTATCAAGAAGACATCGCAACGCACATGCAAGCCTGTTACACGACTTGCAAAACAATAGGAGAATATCGGGGTGAAAGCTACTTTGATTTGATCTATGCAAAAAGAAAAGCCCTAGGGGGGATTGTTGACTAATAAACCTAAAACCGTGAAAAAAATCTATCTAATTGTATTGGTGGTCGTTCTTTTGGGGAGTGGGTGCGGTTTGGCGTACTTCCTCAAAAAAAGAAAAGAGGCCCAAAAAGCAGCAAAGGCAGCGAAGCTCAAACCCTCGATAGAAGTTGAGGAAGTAGAAACAGAGCAAGAACCAGCGCCCGTAGAGAAGCCAGCGCCATCAATTCCTAGAGTAGCCAAAGTAGTGACAAAAATTCCTGTAGAAACGGGAATTGAGATCAGTAATGTGAACACGATAAAAAGAACGTTTGATTACAATATGCATTATGGCGGCATTCGGCACAAAGGCAGCTTTGAAGAAGGCGCTTTAAAACCTGTGGTGATCCCCAAAGCCTTTGGTTCATTTACGATTAAGCAGCGAGCCGAAAAGATCATCAATGTAAAAGTATCAAAAGAACGTTTGAATGCTGCTGCACAAAAGCTAAGAGGAAAAAGCACTAAAATGAGTGGTGCGAATCCTAAAAGCTCAGGAATGGAATTGATTGATGTCCCATTGATGCGCCCTAGTGATTATGTGGATTTGTCGATCAAAGATGCGAAAGGAACGCTCTTAAAGCAAATCAGCATCAACCTAGCCACAGGAGCAGAAGTAGGAACAGTAATTCATACGGAGCCTTGGGATGGCGACTAAGCCTTAACAACAACCTTAATAACATTTAATAAACAACCAACTAATCAACTTAAACCATGTTCAAGAAACACAAGTATAAATTTCTAGCGCTCATTATCATTTTAATTCTAGTAGGAGGTGGCACGGCTTATTACCTGAAGAAAAAATCAGCCACTAAAAAAGGAGCAGCGAGCAGCACAGAGCAGCCCCAAGAACCAGCCATAGCCGTAGAGCCAGTAGAAGTCGAAACGCCTGTAAAAAAGGTGGCACCCGTTAAAAAAGAAGTGGTAGCCAGCAAAGAATTAGTAGTAGCCCAAAGCACCAAAACAAAACCCAAAGCAAATTCATAGCTTATGAAAAAGACGCTAGAAACCCATAAGAAACCCCTATTAATGGGGTTTCTATTGATTGCCTTAGTGCTGACCTATTTTAATCGAGATAAATTGATCCAGTTCTTTGAGCAAGCGAAACAACCACCTGTAAGCCCTTCTAAGGCATCGAATAGCACAACAGCGCAGCTTTCCTCAACGGCAAGCAATGATACCCTTCTGAGCAAAGGAAGTGAAGGAGAGAAGGTAAAAGAGCTGCAACGTTTATTGAATGTCAAACACGGCAACAATAAGCCCCAACTGCTGCCCTTTTTGGTAGAAGATGGCAAGTTTGGGGCAAAAACAGAAGCCATGCTGAAGAAGTGGACAGGAAAAACCTCAATCTCGATTCAAGAACTGATTAAAGCCCTGAAATAATGCCTTTATTGATTCCCTTTCTAGTCGGAGCAAGTACAACAGGTTTTTTGTGGTATAACTCAGCCAAGGAGCAAAAAGCGGTGCCAACGTTCCAGGAGGAATTCTTTAAGATTGCAAAACCTCTTTTATTAATCGGATTAGCAATTCTTTTCTTTCGTTGGCTCTATCTCAGAAACAAGCAACAAATCTCTGAAACAACATGAAAAAAACAGAAAGCAGCCTACTAGGTGGCGGTATCGTTACCTTATTCATTTTTGCCTATGGTTTAAAAGCCAATCGAGGTTGGAAATATTGGGTATTTTCAATGATATTTATTGCAGGAGCAGGCTATCGAATTGGCTATGCTTTGGGAGAAGATGACCCCGAACAAAAGCCAGCGTCCTCTGATGCCTTGGAAGTCATTGAGCGAAATTTATAAGCATGGATCGTTACTTAAAGCAGATCAAGCAACATAAAAAGGCTTGTATCGGAGTATTGATCCTGCTGTTTATTGTGCTGTTGATAGCCTTAAAAAGCAGAAACATAAGGATAATAGACCAGTATAGCACCTTAATGCGTTCTAGTAGCAAAAAATACCCTACTAGGACGCTTGCTATTATCAATAAAATTGTAGTGCATCACTCTGCTAGTATAGGACAGTATGCAGCCGATTACGCCCGTTATCACGTACAATCAAAAGGATGGGCAGGCATTGGGTACCATTTTGTCATTGAGAAAAACGGTGACATTATCCAAGGGAATCCGCTAAGAAATGTGAGTAATAATGTGGCAGGAGAGAATAGGCGAAGTATAGGAATCTGTTTAAGTGGTGACTTTACGAAAGAGCAGCCCAGCTCGCAGCAATTAAAAAGCCTAGCACAATTAATCAAATACTTAAGAAAGGAATTGCCCCAAAGCTTAGAAGTATACGGGCATAGAGACTTTGGGCAGACTTCATGCCCAGGCCATCAATTAGCCAAACACCTCTATAAATTTAAGTTAGCATGAAATTGAAATTCTACGATGGATTAAGCGAGCATAAAAGGTTGTTGCTGGGAACAGCGCTGCTTTTTGGTTGCATCGTCTTAATAGATGTATTTATGCGCTCTTATCGGGTAAATGGGATTATTAAATCTTGCTCTTTGGCGTTTGGTCCACTAGACGAAGTGCAGAAAGATTCAATTCGATTAATTGTGCGAGCGTTTGATAAGTATGGAGATAAAGACTTGAATAAATTAGCGTATATCTTGGCAACAGCTCGGTATGAAAGCAACTTTCGCCCGATAGAAGAAAGGAGAGCAGCTCCTAGCCAAACAGAGGTATACAACCGCCAAAATAGATATTGGGGTACGGGGTACTGGGGACGGGGTTTTGTCCAGCTCACCCACCAAAAGAATTATCGTAAAATGTCGGACTTTTTAGGCGTTGATTTGGTCAAAAATCCATCGTTGGCGCTTGATCCGAATAACGCTGCTAAAATTCTAGTATATGGAATGCTAAACGGCTTGTTTACTCGTCAACGATTGAGCCAGTATATCAATGGCTCCATCGTTGATTTTTATCAGGCTCGTAAAACCGTTAATGGCTTGGATCGGGCTGGTAGGGTGGCTGGGTATGCTGAGAAAATATAGCTTAGTTGTCAGTTAAATTGTATTGTAATGACCTTATTCAAATTGTATATCAAGTAACTTAAACTTACAATCTACTCTCTTTCTTTGCTTTTGCTAAAACAGTAACCTAGATAAAATTTTTTGTTTTTAGATACTTTTATTTTTTAAATAAAAATTTATTTATATTATATATCTTTGTGTGCAAACAAATGTACTATAATATACACTAATATTTATCTTTTTTAGTCAAAGACTAAAAAAGATAAAGTGAGAAATCTAATTAAAAAGATTAGAAAAATGGAGATAGGGAAATTTATAAAAATAGTTGGATTTATATTTCTAATATTAGGGATTGGGGTTGTTTTTTTTCATAAATACCCAAATGATTGGCCTTATTGCCACTTAATTAAAAACTTTTATGCAAATGTTAGTATAGAATTTATGAGCATTGCAATTACTATCTTATTAATTAATTACTTGTATGAAGAAAAGGAAAAATCTAATTCAAAAAAGAGGTTAATCAGAGAATTAGGAAGTGAGGAGAAAGGTATGACATCAAGAGCATTAAAGGAGTTAAAAGAAAATGGATGGCTAAGGGATGGTAGTTTGAAAAATGCTGATTTGTCAAATGCTAATCTTTCAGGACTTGATTTTTCTGGTGCGATATTAGAAAATGTAAATTTTAAAGATGCTATACTTGATAATATTATTTTAAAAGGAGCTACAATAAAAAAATCGAATTTTTCAAATACGAAGTTGTCCAAGGCAATTTTTGAAAGTGCTAAATTGTTTGATTCTGAGTTTCATACGGCAGAATTGTCCAAGGCAATTTGGGATGGTGCAAGAATAAAAGAGTGTGATTTCATGCATGCTACATTAGAGCTCTCAGAATGGAGGGGGGCAAGTACTAGTGAATGTAAATTCGAAGATGCGAATTTAAAATTTTCAGATTTTAAAAGAGCAGTATTTATTAATTGTATATTGTTGAGAGCTAATTTCCAAAGTGTAAATGTAGAAGATGCAAAATTTGAAAGATGTGATCTAAAGTCTTTACAAAACTGGGCTGAGATAGAAAATAGAAAGGAAACAACATTTAAAGCACCCAAAAACCCACCTAGTGGTTTTTGTAAATAATAATTAATATATGTTGAACAAGGTAATTAATCAGTTGGCTGAAGATTTTGATGTATTCGATAATCCTGATCTTTTTATTAGCGAAATGCATAATTATACAGTAAAATTGTATGATCAATTTAGCTTGACAAAGAACGCTTTATTCACTAGTAGACCAATAGGTTTTTATGAAACATATATTCCATTGACATTAAGGTCTGAAAACATTAAGATTAATGGAACTAAGGTTGAAAAACTTTTAGAAGATTATGATAAATTGATTTTAATGGGGAGTGGTGGCAGTGGAAAGACTACTTTTTTACAACACATCTTATTAGATTGTATAAAAAAAGATTTGTATGTGCCAGTGTATATAGAGTTAAGGATGTTTGATTCTAATGGTGATCAAAGTTTTGAAAATTTTGTTGCAACTTCTATCAATGAAAATCTTCCTTTAATAAAAAGGGTTTTAGAAAAAGGACTTTTTGTTTTTATTTTTGATGGGTTTGATGAAATAAATTACATGGAAGATCAAAAATTTATACAGCAAATTAAGAACTTTATTTCAAATTTTAGTAAAAATAAATTTATAATATCTTCTAGACCTGGAACTAATGTTGAGAGTTTATCTCAGTTTTATGTGTTTGAGATAGAACCTCTAAATACAAATGATATTCGAGGGTATTTAGAAAAATTATTATTATCTAATAATTTGAAAAATTCTATATTTGTAACGCTTATTGAAAATAAATTCCTGCAAGATTATTTAACAACACCTTTATTTTTACAGTTATATATCAAGTATATAGAAAACAATTTAGGAAGAAATACATCGTATACAAGTTCAGTGTTCTTTCGAAATGTTTTAGATCTACTTTTTTCTAAACATGATTCTGTTACAAAATTAGGATATGTACGGAATCGATTATCTTTTCTATCTAAAGACGAATTAGAGTTAGTTGCATCAATGTTAGCTTTTAGAGTGTTAATTAAATCTAAACACATGTTATCTAAAGATAATTTATACAATGAGTATGAATTAATTAAAGATGCTACAGATATTAATTTTGATAACAATAAGATAACATATGATTTAACAGTAGCTGTTGGAATCTTGGTTCAGGAAGGTGACTATTATTCTTTTCCTCATGTTTTAATTCAAGAATATATGGCATCTCTTTTTATTTCAAAGTTAGATAGTAGAAGAAAGGAATCAGTTTATAGTAGTTTATTAAGAATTAAACATTATATAAGTTTTAGTGTATTATCTTTTTTATACGAATTAGATCAATTTTCTTTTGAAAAGAATTATTTATTGCCTTTATTGGAAAGTATGGCTACAGATGCGAAAGAGTATATAGAACCTAATAAGAATCATGTTATTCTGAATTTTATAACTGAATATTATTCTCAAAGGGGGAAGGAATTATCAATTAATGATATAGAAGATATTTTTAGAAATCTCCATGCAAAATATAAACAAGTAGGGGATAATTTAAGTGATTTTTTCTCTTTTTAGTTAGTTGCGATAATTTTCTAATTCTATAACACTTCACTAGAAAACTATCGCAACTATATTAAGAAACAATGTTTTACGAAAGAACTCTCTTAAGCTAACACAATCATCTGCTGCAACTTGCTTATATTGTTTTCCAACTGATTCAAATAAATATCGGGATAGTTATGATGTTTAGCTATATCACATAAAAAGATACGTTGCATATCAGCAAACAAGGCTAAGAACTCTAATTTATCATTGTGTATTTCTGTAACTTGGGAAAGAAAGTCTTTAGAAAAATTCCCTTGGGAAGTGTGGATCGTGTTGGGCGTGAGATTACCCGTGTTTTTCTCGTTTTTCATATTGGCGTATAATTTTACAAAAAAAATAGAAGCCCCCACTTATACGCCAATATAACCTACACATGCATAACAAGGTAGGAAGGGAGCTTCCACTTAATTCTTAAATCCTATCTTAATCTAACTCAGAAGATGATAGCATGTATATAATGTATTATATTGGCGTATAATAACTCAATATTAAAACATAAACGGCAAAAAAGCAAATCTAAGACCGTAAATTACTAAATCTAAATACTAAGATCATTAAAACAAATTAGTCCGAATCTCTTTGATACGCTCATTTTTTACTCCGAAGCTCTCCAAATAACGTTGAGTAGTTTCCAAGCTAGAATGTCTAAAATGTTTCATTAGAGCAGGAGCAGAGATGCCCTCTTCAATCATATCACGAGCAGCCGTGTCCTTCCAACTATAGAACGTCTTATTTTCGGAGTCTGTCAAAATATTGCATTGAGTTAAAGTGTCCATTACCTTTCTATGCGTACTAGTGATGCAATTTTTGCCCGTCTGTTTGATGCTAGGTGTTAATTTAGGCCCAAAGACAAAATAGTTTGCTGGATAGCGATTGATGCGTATTTTGCGCAAAAACTCAATCAAGTGATTAGGAATGGTAATATTGGCTAGATTCTTATTTTTAGTCCTAGCCCCATCCAAGGTAATAATTCCTTTTTCTAAGCTAATATCTTCAATCTTTAGTCGTCTTAGCTCTGCATTCCTCAAAGCGCAGTAATAACACAAAGAAACGGCTAATAATAGCCCCTCATTAGCTTCTTTTAGATAGTTGCAGATAATAGAGCGCTCAACAGGAGAAAAGGTACGGCGTTTTTTCTTTTCTGTTCGCAATTTTTTGACCCCTGTAAATGGATTTTTTGTGATAAAGTCACGCTCTACCAAGACATAGAACAAGGCTCTTAGCTTCCTAAAGTGGTTGTTTCTTGTTACTGCCGATATTTTCTTGACCGTGAAGACATAATCTAGGTAAGTAATCGCATCTTGTTTGCTGAAGTCTTTGAGTAGGCTATTATCCTTACCCAATCCGACCCAGTACTTAGCAAAACGATTAAGATAGCTTCCATAGTCAAGTACTGTTTTCTCTCGACATTCTCTGCTTTTGATCTCATAGGCAAAATATAAGGCTTCTAATAATTTCATATTGCTTGGAATTTAGTTTTGGTCATAGAATTTGGTTGATTTGCTTGAATCATCACAGGAAGCGAATAAAAACACACAAATCACAGTTTTTTTTAAAATCAAATGTGCCGTGCCAAAGCTTTGTATATTAGTGGGTTGTGTCGAATCGTCACAGAAACACACGTATTCAGTTTGATTTTTGAAAAAAAATATTTTTTACTTTTTTTTATCCAAAAATTACGAAATAAAAAATGGCATTTTTAAGATAAAAAAAACGCCAAACAAAAAGCACGCCATCTGAAAAAACAAAAGCGCAAATTACTGGTAATCAGTAATTTGCGCTTTAAAAAAATGCAGTGGAGCTGGAGGGAATAGTCGAACAGCAGCTCAATTTTTTGATTAAGAGTATAATATATATACGATTGAGACATAATTTGTCTCACTTTTTGTCTCAGCGTTTCAGCATGACTATGACATCATAATAATAGATTTATAAGTTACACAATTATACTGCCATGGTTTTGATATGGCAATACTGAAATAAAAGAAATGAATTAGTTTTTTTTAGAAAAGTTTTATTACTTTCTTAGAAAAGTTCTAAGCCTTTGAAATGGTAAGGAAGATTGTACAAAAGTTGAAAGAAGAATCTATGAAATATTATAGTTATTGATTCCTTCAATTACAAGAGAAAGATGATGGACCAACTATTGATTTTATAAACATATTTCTGAACTTACTTGAGCCAAATTTTGAGGATTTAGAAAAATTTGGAATTAAAAGAGAAGACATTTTATTTATGTATTAACATCAGTGTGCTATGGGATTTTATCTACTCAAGATAGAAAGATTGAGGAAAAGTAGTATTAATCTAAATATTGATGGTTTTGAAAAAAAATAAACTGAATCTAATGAGCTTAACTTGTAAACAATGTGGGAGTAAAATAATTCAATTTGATTTTTCTGAAGAGCAAAAGCTCGAAATTTGGGAACTTATAGCTCAAGATTATAGATTGTCTGCTGTCAAAAAAATTAAAGATGAATATCTTTGGAATCATAAAGATGCAAAAATTATAGTTGCGCATTTTAATAAGGACTTTGGTAAATGTCACAGATGTGAATATGATAAATTAGAAGGAGAAAATACTGATTGTCCGAAATGTAAAGCTTTCAATTATAATCTTAAAATAGAACCTCCATTCAATAGATGAAACTAAAGCTATTCGCATTCTTTTGTCTGTTCCTATCTTTTTCTTGTAATCTTCAACGAGGAAAAATAGAGAAAGAATTAAGTCCTTATGTTCAATCATTTTATGAAAATAAAGACGATTATCTATCTTTTACGGAAGCGCTTAAAGACGCTGGATTATTGCTTAAGAGCAATAAATTAGAATTGTTAGACCTGTCTAAGTTATCAAAGGATTTGCAAGTGCAACTTGAAAAACTAGGTATTAGAAAAATTCAATATGGTAGGCATCTCACATGTGATGCGATGTTAGATGATTCAAGAGAAGTGTTTTTTTATTTAGAAGAAAATATTGCAATATGGTATTGCGCTTGTAGTAGGCAAAGCGATAAGGAGTATTTTGATAACAATTTTAAACTGCGAGGTTATGAAGGTTTAATTGATTTCTATTCGATAGGATTAGGTTGGTCTTTCGCAATGGCTAAAATTAAGAACTAGATGTACATGTGTTTTTTTTATGTCACAAATGAGAAATAAATAAACAAAAAAAATAACAGTATGTCTTCAAAAAAAAATTTCTCCAAAAATACCATTTTATTTTTCCAACATCCAACAAACGGCAAAAATGCTCCTACTAATACAGATGTAATATAGTTAAGTAGTTAGTTATTAGTGTATAATATAAAAATATAATTAGAAATAGTTTAAAAATAGTGTTGGAGCCTGTTGGAAACGTGTTGGAAAAAGGGTTGTTTTGTTGGAAAAAGGAATGAATCTCAAAACTGCTCAATTTTAGGCGTACACTTGGTTTTCCAACAAAATGGCTATTATTCCAACAAAATAGACCCCTTTTCCAACTAAAAAACGCTTGTTGGAAAAGTTAAGTAATTGATTGTTATTTGTTTATGTGTATTTGTTGGAGTGTTGGAAAAATTTCAAGGATATAAGCTTTCCAAATAAAAAAATAAAGAAGAAAAGAGAAATATGCAAAAAGTGGAAAAGTCACAAAATTATTTAGATTTGCATTTTTGTAGTAAATTTGATTTGTAATTATAAGAACGTTACTTTTTACTCGTAAAACGACATCAAAAAACCTTTATGCGCATTCTTTATATTATTGTACCAGCAATCATAATTTTTATTGTCTTACGGATAAACATACCAAGACCTATAGCAACTTTTAATTATGCAACGTGTAAATTGAATGTTTATAATAAAGAAGAAAAATTGACAAGATTAAGAGTTAAGTATCTAAGTGATGACCTCAAGAACAGCGCTGGCGAAATAGATAAGAGAATAGAAGAAACGGAAATAGATGTTTGTCAATTATTAAATCAAAATTACGATCCAATACAATTGGATGACATTGTATACATTTCGATTAGTGTTGACAGCAAAAAAACATCTGGTTTCTTTTTTATGAAGGATGAACTAATGGGCAAAGATAGCCTTGTTCAAATTTTTCAAATGAGATACTAAGCGTCCTTTTCTTTGAGTTGTTTCTCCAGTAATGCAATGATTTTATCTTTATCATCTAAAGATTTATCTTTTTGCTTCATGAGTTGTTGGTAAGTAGCGATTTGTTCTTTTAATAGGTCGTGCATTTCTTTGAACGATTTACTGACTTGGAGTTCCACCATATATTTTAAGTCGGATTCTGTTGCTTGGTGCTCTAAATCTTTATTTTCATTTTGTAATATAGTGATAGCTTCTTTAAGCGGATGGGCTCTGTCGATGGGTTCTTGATAGGGGACTTTTTCATTTCTTAAGATTGGACTATCATGTTTCTCAAGATAAAACTTTTCACGAAGCATTTCTTCTTCACCTAATAGCAGCCAATTGATATTAACGCCCATTTTAGCTAATGGTACTAATATTTTAGAACTAGGCATTGCTTCACCTCGAACGACTCTATTTAATGCAGATTGAGTAACCCCTAACTCTTCAGCGAGGTCTTTTACATATTTTTCTTGGTTAAATAGAAAAAGCTTAAAGCGGTCAGACGTAGACATTTATAGAAAATCTTAAAAAAATTAACAAAATATTTTAGTACTTTTATTGCCTTTTTGTTGTTTGAAAGACTAAAAAGGTTTTACTTTGTATTGTCAACATTAAAAACTTAGTGGAATGAGCAAAAAGTGTTGACAGAAAAAGTTCTTAATTTTAGCTGAGCAAGGTACTAACTTTTTGCTTTAGGCTAAAATATACAATGTCTTATTTATCGTGAAGTGATTCTGTGGGAAGAATTACAACAAATGAACAGTTGGGGCTAGGCAGTTAGTTTTTTTGCAACAATGAAATAATCATATCCTTATCTTTGATTTGATTTTCTAAAACGGCTTTAGAGTCTTTTAATAGTTGTTTACTAGCTTGCTCTGCCTTGATTTCTTTCTTCAGAAACTTATTCTCTGTTTTCAAAGTTTTGATTTCTGCTTTTAGGTGTTTAATGTTTGAGTCTTCTATAGTTTGAATAATATCAGTATTGGTATTATTACTATTGGTAAGTTGACTATTTTTTATAATGGTGTTGTTGTCTTTGCGGATCGTTTCTTCATCTTGCATCATTTCTCCATTACCTAGCAAGAGCCAATTGATATTTACTCCTAAGTTTCCTAGAGGAATAAGAACTTTTGAGCTGGGTAGCACTTCACCTTTTACAACTCGATTCAAAGCTGATTGAGTAACTCCTATTTCATCCGCCAACTGAGTTACATTTTTTTTTGAATAAAATAGGTACGTTTTAAAGCGTTCAGATATAGTCATTTGTGAGAAAGGTGTTTTTTATAAAGCTCTTACTTTATGTCTTTTTTAGACATAAAGTTGTGTTTTAGGTAAAAATGTCTTTACTTTGTATTGTCAACAATAGCTACTTAGTGGAATGAGCAAGCTATTGTTGACAGAAAAAGTTCTTAATATTTAGCTAAGCAAGGTACTAACTTTTTGCTTTAGGCTAAAATATACAATGTCTTATTTATCGTGAAGTGATTCTGTGGGAAGAATTACAACGGCTGAACGGCTGCAAGGCTGTAGCTACAATACTATAACAAGGGGTTGATATAGTTAGTATAAGGTTCGATTCCTTACGTTCAACAAAAATTCCATAATTATTTAATTGCAAGTCTTCAACAAGCTACTTTTTTTATAGGGTGGCTTGGCGAAGCTTTGCCCATAACTAAACAAATATGAAAAAAGACCAATTAAAAATGCAGCAACTTTTTTGCCAGTTTTTGGATGAATTAGCGGTTAGTGTATACCGCAATTTGCACAAACAAATAGGAATTACAAAGAAGATGCTCACACACATTCGCAATGCGCCCAATAATGCTACTTATGAATTGACGCTAAAGTTTGCCAAGGCCTTGGAAATGGACGCAGCGGAATTGATTGATAACTATGGCTTAGGCATTTCAAAGATAACAGTTGAAGAATATAAAGGATTAAAATAAAAAAAGCTCCTAAGGTGCAACTTAGGAGCTAAAAACTTAGCTGTCTCGAAAGACAGAAAAACAGAATACAAAATTATGAAAAATTTTATAAAAAATCCTTATTCCTTAGCTCGTAAAGGAATAAGTTCTTTGATAGCCTCCGAAAGTATGGAGGCTACGCTAGATAAAAAGTTCAAGCATACGACCTTTTCCAAACGCTTTTGGCTGGTCAATTTGTCGTTGATGGCTTTAGCGTTTGCCGTTCAAATTGCCAGTTTAATAACAGCTGGGTTGATGTTGTACCATTACTTTGGCAATGTTCCGATGCTGTTAAGAATCCCTTTGTTATTAGTAGTTGTCCTGGTCATTGAAATTATTAAACGTATTGCCTTAGATGATGTGCTAAAATCTGCTTTTCAATATCGAGAATTTGAGCATTTTTCTTTTGTGGTATCGGTCGTTTTTGTCGGCATTAGTATTGGAATCTCTTATGGTGGGGCTTCTTTTGTGGCGGACTTAATGCTACCAGAGCCAACAGAGATTGAGCCAATTTTAAAAAGTGATGCCAGCATCAAAGAAGATTATCAACAGCAAATTGCAGCCATAGAACAGGAACGAGATACGTTGAGAGCCACACGGCTTTATTATGGAAAGCTTAGGCACGAAGACCAACGCTCGATTGATGAACACAACAAAAGCATCAATGATTTGATTGCTCAACAACGAGAAGAGCTGCGCAATTTAGCAGCAGCCAATGAGGGATTGACTGCGGAGGCAGACACCGCCACAGCTGGGCTGATTGCAGCCGTTTTAAAAGAACGTAAGACGTTACGGCAGCAGTTAGAATATACGGTTTTAGGCTTTGAAACCTTGCTCTTATTGTGCTTGTGTTTTAGTTGGTGGTACTATGATAATTGCCGAAAAGAGCGCTTAGGCTTGGAAGAAACAACAGCCGTTGAAAATGAGGAACCAACGGCAACAACGGCAGTAGTAACGCCAGCCGTAACGGCAGCCGTTAGAGGGGGAGGAGTGGCACCCGTACTCAACCAAAAAAAGATAGGATTTATAGATTACCAGGAGCAGCCAACAACCGAAAAAAACGGCAGCCGTACGACAGTAGAAAAGGAAGTGAAATATACAAGAAAATGTCCTGTCTGTAAAAAGGGGTTTATCCATAATTCATGGAATCATACGTATTGTACCGAGCAATGTAAAATTACAGCTTGGGAAGAACGGAACGGAAAAAAATACACAGGACGCACGAGTAAAAAAGCATAAACCAACCCTATAAAAACACAAGATGTATATTACAAATATTGAACAACTAAAATCAAAGTTTGAGATTGAAACCATTGTTTCCTCTCTTACGGATTGGAAAGAAGGCAGCAAAGCAAAACTTTGCTGCCCATTCCACCAAGAAAAAACGCCTTCTTTTTCAATCTCAAAATCAAAAAATATAGCAACTTGTTTTGGGAGCTGTGGCAAAACGTATACACCGATTAGTTTTGTGATGGAATACAAACAAGTTGATTTTTTAGAGGCAGTAGAATACGCAGCAAAAGTACATCATTTAGCGGTTGAGTATGCCGAGAATGTAAGCGAGGAGCAGCTGGAGCAGCTGAAGAAACGCCAACAGAAAAAGGAGCAATATTTATTGTACAATCGTTTGTTGGCATCTGCTTATTATAACCATCATCATGGAGCAGAGGAGCTAAAAGGGAAGATTCAATTTGATAAAAGAAGTTTACAGGGATCAACCGTCAAAACATTTGGAATTTGTCAAACGCCTGAAGCCTGGAATTTTACAAAAAGTTTGAAATTAGACAACCGTATATTAAAGGAACTAGGCATTATTAAGCAAGGAAAAAAAGGTTTTTTTGATGCCTATAGAAATAGAGTGTTGTTCCCGATACACAACCCAAGCAAAGCAATAGTAGGCTTTGCAGGTCGAGCGATGAATGATGACCAAACCAAGTATTTAAACAGTCCAAAAAGCGAAGTTTACCACAAAGAGCAGCTTTTGTATGGTTTGGCTCAACAGCTTTCAGCCATCAAGAAAACAAAAATCATGTATTTGGTGGAGGGCTATTGGGACGTGCTAAGTTTATATGATGGAGGGTTCTTTGGAGCAGTAGCCGCTGGGGGAACATCATTGAGCAAGCAACAGGCTAAATTAATCAATCGTTATGCTGAGCGTGTTGTTTTATTGTACGATGGGGACAAAGCAGGAATAGAGGCAGCCATAAAAAATTTACCAACATTGATTGAGTTAGGGCTTCATGTAGATATAATCTCTTTACCCGAAAAACAAGATCCTGATAGTTATATTAGGAAAATAGGAAAAGAGGCTTTTGTAGATTATTGCAATATAAATAAGACCGATGCAATCAATTGGTATTTAGAGCATGAGCTTCAAAACTCAGACCGTGATAATTTTGCCATTCAGCGAATTAGTGAATTAGCCATTGAATTGATTGCGAAGATAAAAAATGAACTAGTAAGAGATTGTTACATTCGTGATGTATCGAAACTATTGGATATAAAACAAAGTGTGTTAAGCATCCAATTACGGGATAAAATGGGGGCTTTGAACTTTGAAAGCGAACAAAAAAGTCTAAGTTCAAAACAACGGGCGGACTTGTTTAAATATGGCATGTATGAAGATGGGAATCAATACTGGTGCTCTAATGCAAAAGGGGGTTATACTTGTGTATCTAACTTTGTAGTTAAGCCTTTATTTCATTTAAAATCAAAAGACAATCCTAAGCGCCTATTTGAGTTGTTAAATAAATACAATCAAAAGGTTGTTTTAGATGTAGAGGCAGCGGTTTTGGTGGGCTTAGATAAGTTTAGATTAGCGGTAGAGGCAGAGGGTAATTATTTTTTTACGGGTAATTTAGCGCAGTACAACCGCATCAAAGGCAAGATTTATGATGAAATGAAAACTTGCTATGAAATAGACGTACTAGGCTATCATAAAGATAATTTTTACACCTTTGGAAATGGTATTTACACCATTGATAAAGGCTTTGTTCCTGTCAATAGTTATGGTATTTTAAGCTATCAAGATAAGCGTTATTTTTTGCCAGCCTTTAGCGATATTTACAAAGATTCTGACAAGTCCTTTAAGGATGAAAAAAACTTTGCTTATCAAGATTCAAAAATCACATTCAAAGATTGGTCAACGCTTTTTTGCAAAGTACATGGAAGCAAAGGGCAAATTGCAACTTGTTTTTATGTGGCTGCTTTGTTTAGAGATGTGATCCACGATTATGTGAATTTTCCTTTACTCAATTTATTTGGTCAACCAGGAACGGGCAAATCTTTTATGGGCAAGAATCTATCTTATATGTTCGGTATTGCCAAGGATGGTTTTAATTTAAATAGTGGTACGTTGGTTGGTTTTTACAATCGTTTGGTATTGGCTAGAAATTCCCTGGTGTTTTGTGAGGAATATTTTAACTCGATAGACTTTAGATTCATCCAGGGGTTAAAATCCATTTATGATGGAATAGGGCGAGAGAAAGGACAAAAGACTGGAACAAAGAGCTTGGTTAGTGAAATTTATTCGGCTTGTATGTTTGTAGGGCAAGAGTTGCCGACTTCAGATAATGCTTTGTTTACTCGTGTTATTAATTTGGCATTTTCACAGACAGAGTATACACAGGAAGAATCAGACTTAGCTGAAGAATTAAAGGCAATGCGCAAGAATGGGGAATTGATAAATATAACGGCAAAATTAAGCGCTTTTAGACCATATATTGAGGACAACTATGAGGAACAATACAATCTTACTTTTTCTAAGATAAAGAAAGCCGTTGCCGCAAAAGGTATTCACACTCGATTGATAGAAAATAATGCAGCTATTTTAACGGTATTTGATCTACTGAAAGAAAAAGTATCTTTTCCCTTCAGTACAGAAGAAGTTTATCAAACTTGTATTCAAAACATTCTTAGACAAAATGACCAAATCCATAGCGAAACAGAAACAGCCACTTTTTGGGATATTATAGAATACTTGGTTAGTGCTGGGCTATTAATAGAGGGTATTGATTATAAGATAGAATCTCGTATGGATTTAAAAGGCAAAAAATTTGACCAGCCAAAGCCTCTATTGTTTCTTTCTTTTTCAAAAGCTTTTCCATTGTATAGAGAACATCACAAAAGGCAGTACAGCAAGGATGGGCTAACAAAATCTTCTTTGTCTCATTATCTCAAAACGAATGGGAGCTTTATGGATTATTTAAAAAGTACCCGAATTGGCAAAAAAAATACATCTGCCTTTGTATTTGATTATGAAGCTTTGAATATAAGTATACAGGATGAGCCGCAAGCTTCAACCGATTATGTGGCAGAGAATGAAATTTGGGCAGAGCAAGAAGCACACACCAATAAGATTGCCGAAAAGAGGAAAAAAGAGGAGGCAGAAACGGCTAAAAAACAAATGAAACTTTACAATAAAATTATAGCAGGTAAAAAGAGCAAGAAGTCTAGTAAATAAGAGCGTTACAGCTATCTTAAAAAAAACATAATGAAGGGTAAAAATGAAATTATTTGCATAGGTTTTTTGTTACTTGTATTGAGCTTGATTTTAGGAGGGACTAGTTATGTTGTATAGTTCTGCTCTTATGGGATATTTTACTATTTAACCAAATACTTAAAAACATGAGCCTTAGTGAAAATATTAAAAGAATATTAGAATTATATAAGCTAGAGGATGATGGCTTATTGACAGCCCCAAAAGGGAAAATTCGTGAAACTCAAAAGTTGAACAAACAAAAATTATTAGAGCGGTATAAGGGAGGGGATGAAAAGTTAGCAGGGAGAGCCGCAAGAAATAAGCATGAAATTGATGTATTAATTACAGACCTTTCAAGAGAGCGAGAATTAAAAAATCCTAGCTTCTTTTATATGATTAGCTTTGATTCTCTGTTGCGCTTAAAGTCAATCTATCAATACCAAATAGAGCTGCTAGAATTACAATCTAGAGTTGAAAAGAACAAAAAGTAAATAAGAAATGATCGTATAATTAATGTTTGTTTACGATTACGCTATAAAATACAAGCCCTAGGACAAAAATTCTTTTATATCTGAAGAGTGCCTAATATATTTGTTGTAGGGAACTAAGTTGAGCGGGCAAACAGGATATGAAAATCTAAGCTAATCCAATTGCACCCTAAAAAGTGGTTTTTCTACTTCCTGTTTGCTACTCTTTTTTTTAAGTACCCAGATAGCCCACCTATCCACAATTCCACTTCACGATAAAAGACATTGATCTAATCTAAATCATACACCAATCAATGTTTTTTTTATGCCTTCAAAGAATACCGCTCAAGGAAAGAGCGACCAACCACCATTAATTGATAAAAGTATTGTACTAAGACTGATTAAAGCCCAAATGAACGGGCTACAAGAACAGGCTCAAGAACTATTAAGCAGAGAATTAATAGTTGATACAGATTCGTTGAGTGCTGATCCTGATCAAGGGGTTCAGCAAATCATTACACATGCCTCTCTAAGCAGTAGCTTAACGGAATTAAAATCATTGTACCATCAAATAAATGCGCTTTAAAATGGATTCATTAGTGAAACAATTACAGTCAGAAATAAGGGAAGAAAAACCACAAGAAACAAGAGTTGAAACAACGTTTCAAACAGAATCTCAAACAATACCTCAAACAGAGGTAGAAACAGCGAATACAGCCCAAAAACAAATAAAAACAGCAGAAAAACAGGATTCCACACAAGCTTCAAACAATGCAGAAACAATCGAAAAAAAAACTTCAAACAATGTTTCAGACAATTCAGAAAAAACGGAAGAAAAAACGATAGAAGAGGAGGAAGACCCTTTGTGGGATTATATGATGAATGAAGACAAAAGAGCAGAGGAGGAGGAAGAAGAAGAAGAGGAAGACCCTTTGTTAAATAGTATAGAAGGGCCAGAAGATAGAACAGTAGAAGAGCAGATCGAAGAGAGTACAGGCGAGAGCCAAAAAAACTTAGATACCTTGGCTTCATTGGGGGTAGCGGTCATGGATTATTTAGATAATTCTAAAGCCCAATTGTGTGCTGCAATTGGTGGCAAAGAAGCGGCGTTTTATGCTTCAGATACAAAAGCAAAAAAGGCGCTCATTAATGCGACTAAAAACTATATACAAGAAATCGGAATTAAGCCGCCTAGTCCTACGCAAACTTTTTTGATAGCAGTAGGTATGTGGTTACTCCCTTCTTTAAGTTTGGCAGGTTTTCAACGCTTCAAATTAATACGAGAAGGAAAAAATAAACCAAGCATCACCCCCAATACAGCAGAAAACCTAATGGACCAGGAACCAATAGGAGAGCAAAGCGAGGAAGAACAGCCAGCCCCAGCAGTAGATTATACCACAACAAAAGAATATCAATCAGGCAGACGGTTATTTGGTCGCCATGCAAATGGTACTTATCGCCGCTTGAGTGATGGGGAGTATGCCAATGTTGATTTGGCAGATGAATATCCCAGTGCTGAACTATTAGCCCTACTGGAAAAAGGGTACAGTAATGCAGAAATTAGAGAAATTATATATGGTGAATAACTGAGTTAGAACCGCCAATCATTTATAAATCACACATCACAAAAATAGTATGGTAAGAACAATTTTAGAAAATCATCTGAAGACACAAGCACCAGTCATAGAACAAGACTTAATGAGCAAGGCAGGGGAGTTGTTAGCTTATGTTTCAAAAGCGCAAAATATTTCTGTTTATGGACTGAGTTTATTGTTTAAAGTAGCAGAAGGCAAACTAATTGGTCAGGTAATTACAGCGCAAGCCAAAGAGGTTTATTGCTTAGATGCTGGAGCGTTTTTTAGTGAGATGCTAACAACACGGCTGGAGCAAGCACCTGATTTATTAAAGAAGCAAATTTTAGCACAGTTGGGAGGGTCTAAAATGGAAGCGCTGTTTATTTCTATGCTTCAAAAAGATTATATGTTGATTCGCTATAATCGAAAGCAAAAATTAGAGTTGCACAAAATAACGTCAACGAATAGCGAACTAGTGAACCTCCAAGATTTTATAAAAACCGTAAAATTGTAATAAAATGAATGAGCCACTTAGAATAATAGAGACAAATACAATAACCGTTCATGAACCAATTGAACAAGAACAGCTCGGCAGATTTAGAGCCATAGCAGGTATTTTTTTAATTCGTAAAAAAGGGAAAAAGGAGGTTTTGTACATTGGTAGAAGTATCAACTTATATTGTACGATAATGCGCTTATTTCAGAGCCAAGGCAAGCTAGTACAGGAGTCTAATAAAGATTTTAGTTTTGAAATATTGACCAGTTCTCATATCTATATGTCAACAATGACATACATCTATTTAAGAAATTTCTTTCAACCTCAACTAAATACCAATTACAAACCAAGGAAACTATCGAAGGTTGAAAAAAAGCAGCGTAAGCGAATTTTAAATGCGTACCAGGAACAATCTGTATTTGATAAAGTAGGAGAACATAAAAGCGATAGTTAGTGTATAGTTTTATTGGATTTGTATTTTTTTTGAAGCCATCTCATTTGAGGTGGCTTTTTTATTGAGTATAAATATTATAGAAAATGTATATTTATTAGAGTATCTTTGAGAATAGATTTTTTATTAAAAATAGGATTTAGAATATATTCAATAATACCTTGTTTGGGCAAATATTTATTATAAAATGCATTTTGTTTCTGTTGTCTTAACTTTAGTGATATATATATTATATACTTTTTTTTTATTAGCTGTAGTATCGTTACTCCTCTGTTTTATTTGTTGTGTGAGAGTGTATGTGTCTGGTTATGAATGGATGAGAAAAGAAGTGTTTTTTTTTAGGAAGAAGGTGAAAAAGAATGTCAACTATATAATAGATATATTAGGTAGGGTATTAAAAAAGATGAAAACAGACTTTATTGATAATAAGTTGTTTTTATTTAGAACGACAATCTTATCTATTATAATAACAATATTAATAATACCATTTATTTGGCAAAGTATAAATGGATATTTGCAAACATTATTTTTGGTGTTTAAAAGTAATAAGGTTGGAGAGTACAGTATACTGATATATGTATTAATTTTGCTAATTTGGCGATTTTTAATCGTAGATAGAGATTATAAGATAGGAACAAAATCACTATATTTATTAACTTTTACATTACTTATTTATTACTTCTCGAAAAGATTATTAAATGATGTAGAGTACTATGCATTTAAAGAAATAAAGCTCTTTTGCTTTGAGGTAGATTGTTTGAAATCAGTTGATTATCTTGATTTTGTATTTGGGTTTACTTACTTGTTTTTTTTAGGGTCATATTTTAGACAGCGAATTAAAGATGAGTGTAGCTCTTTAAACGAGAAGGAAATGTCGAATTTAATTTCAGAAGATTTTTGGAACTATTACCCTATGAACGATAAGTTTTCTCAAATTAAAGAATCTTTAAATAAGAGAAAGTTGTTAGCTTCAAATCTATGTAAAGAATTATTGAATATAAAAACAGATACATCTTATGCTATTGCTATTCTGGGAGAATGGGGGACAGGAAAAACACAATTTTTAGAAAAAATTGAAAACATCCTTGAAGATAAATATAATAAAAAGTATGTTTTAATAAGGCATCACCCATGGAAGGTTAGTGGTGAAACTGCTATTATTAATGATTTTTTTAATTTGTTAAGGGAGGAACTTCAGGAATATCATGGAGAACTAAATTTAACTGTTAATGCATATTTAGAAGCTTTATTTCAAAAATATAAAACATGGGGAGCTAAAACCATTCAATTATTATTCTCGAATAGAGCGCATAATAAAAGTGTAGAAGAAGGGTATAATGCACTGAGTAAGGTGATAGAAGAAATACCTAGAAAGATTATTGTCATGATAGATGATTTAGATAGACTAGATGGGGATGAAATTATGGGAATAATGAAGTTAATAAGAAATGTGGCTAATTTTAAAAATTTAATCTTCATCGTTGCTTATGATAAAAGCTATGTAAGTAGAAGTATAGCAGAGAAATTGGAGAATGTAAATGGTGAAAATTATTTAGAGAAAATATTTCAACTAGAAGTAACCCTTCCTGTGTTTAATCCGCTCACTTTACAAAAGTTATTATTAGGGTTATTATCAGAAAGACTGACAGATTCATGGCATAAAGAGAAAATAGGAGAATTGGTAAGGATGGATAGTTTCACATGGGAATATTTGCAAACAATTAGAGATATAATCAGATTTGTAAATCTTTTGACAATTAATTATGAACTATTAAAACAAGAAGTTTCTTTTACTGATTTTTATAACGTTACGTTGCTAAAATTAAAGTATACTGACTGCTATGAGGCAATTTATATAGAGAGAAAACGTTGGTTTTTGAGCGGAAATACCACCTCAAATAAAATGGTATTAAAGCCATTGTTTGAAGAGGAGATAAAAGAGCTGTCTTCAATAGAAAATAACACCAAAGCCCAAAAGTTAGTTATTCGAACAGTTAAAGTGCTTTTTGATGGATTTAATCTAGAAAATGATGATTTTAGTGCTTTTGTAGGCACGTCTAATTCTGATGTAAAAGAAATAATCTCAATAAATAAAAAGTCTAGCTTTTATAAATACTTTTCAGGACATTTAAGAGATAATGTTTTACCAAGAAATCAACTTATTGGTATTTTTGCAGGGGCTAAAGAAGAGATTGAGATGATCTCGAAATTAAATGAATGGACAGTAGATGGAAAAGGAGAATTTATTAGATCATATATAGAAGATTTTCTCAGTTTTCCAGCAATTAAAGAGAAAGAAAATTACGAAAAGGGAATTAGAGTATTATTTAAAGCTAAGTTTTTAGAACTAGATTTAAAGACATTGGAAGGTTTATTACTCCATGAACATAATATTAACTCTATTTATGAAAAAGAAATTGAGTACAAAGCTTTTATAGTAAAATGTTTAAAAGAAGAATTGACTATTAAAGATTCTTTGATAATGAACTTGGTTCAATATGCAACAAGACCAAAAAGGATACTTTCTGTCGAGGATGCGCAAAGTATTTATTTATTTCATTTAGAAAACTATGTAAAAGGGATAACAAATGAAGAAGTGGCTAATGAGGATTTTATAGCAAACTTGCTAGATCTGTATAGGAAAGCTCAATCTCCTAATGCTCGAGAAGATGATTACCAATTTGAAATCTATAAAAATATAAATGAGCATTTAAAAAACTTAATAAAACAAGAACCTATAAAGTTTATTCGAAGAGTAATAAAAAGAGATGAAGGTAAGCCCAATATGTTGAGGTTAGGACTAAAGAATAAAGAAATTTGCTTTTTCTTTAATAATCATATGGGGTTTAAAACTTTTTGTGATAAAATTATCAATGATAATCAAGATGATGAGTTTTATATAGGTTTAAAACTTTTTCTAGATAAATGGTTTGAATCCTATAATGGTGATTCTAATTATGCAGCTCTATTTATCAGTAATGGACGTTTTTTCTATAGTTTAAAACATCCACCTGTATTTATTAACTTTTTATTACCAGCAGAAACATATAATCAAGATGTGTTTATTAGCAAATTATCAAAGAAGCAAGATAATATCGTTTGGTTAGAAGAAGAAGTGGAACCTTTTATTATACCGATTATAGAATTAGAAAAGGATTTGTATATTGTTGTTCCTGAATCAGATGCTTGGAAAAGTATTCATGTTAGATCATCTTATGATGGAGATATAGCAAAAGAAGAAATAGATAATGTTCAATTAGATTTGGGTACAATTTTAGAAAACGAAATGCCTATAATAAATTATAAAGTCTATTTAATTAAAGCGAAAGAAAAAGGAATGTTTGGAATATACCCTCAAGCATGAAAAAAGAAAATTTATAATAAAGTATCAATATAGAAGTAGTTTAAAATGCAACAAGCTCCAAAGGAAATTACCCTTTGGAGCTTGTTATATTTTAGATACAAGGGAAATTGTCCCGTAAATCCCCCAAATCAGAAACACCCAATTGCCTCAAGTATTCGTCCACCTGATCCAATGAATGATGTCTAAGCTGTATTTGCAGTTGCTTAATATGAATACCAGCCTTGACCGCAGCAACAGCTCCCGTATGTTTCCAGGAGTACAACTTATAGCGGCTTGTATCGAAACCCAATTCTTTTAACAACTCTCTGTGTTGCCGTCCAAAGGTATTCATACCAGTAGGAGACAAATAATGATTACCAGGAAACAAATATTCGTTTGGGTTGCGATTCCTTATCTTTTTCTCAACCGTAGGAAAGAAAGCGTTTGGAATGGCCACATACTGTTGTTTTTTATTCTTGGCAATATTGGCAGGAACTAAGATCTTTTGTTCTTCCAAAATCACGTCCCCGACCTTGAGCAAACGCAGCTCCGCACGAGGTCGAAGAAAGCAGTAATACACAAACTGCACAAAAAACCACAAATTAGGATTACTATTTTTTATGGCATTGCTAAGAAATGTTCTTTGGCTCTGGGTAAAGTATGCCGCTGGAGTCGGTGAAGCTTTTCGTTTTTCAATGGCTTCCATGAGTTGTTGTTGATCGCACCAGCCAAGCGCTTGAGTAATGCAACGGATATAATCATTATAAGTCGTTGGAGCTACTCTCTTTTCTTTGGTAAGGTATTCAAAGAAAAATTGATAAACATTGTCCTCCGTCCATTTTTTGCGCTGCATCCATTTTAGAAAAATATCAATCTTGGATTTTTTACATTGGTAGGTTTTAGGTCGCCAAGTTGGTTTCCTGTTTTCTAACTCTTCATAAATCTTTTGTGAAAGGCTCTTATTGGACTTTTTAAGGTGTACTTGTAGAATTTCATCAACTAGGCGCTGCGCAGCTGCTTTTCGCCCTTTTAGGGTAGAATATTTGTTGATGTCGCCGTATTTTTTGATTCGTTTGCCCTTTTCATCTAAGTAGTAAACAAACCAGCGGATAGAGAGAGAATTTTTGCCTGTATATATCTTAGGCGTACTTTTTTTTATCATTGTTCTTTTAACTTTTTTACGCCATAGCATATAAAGCAAAAAAACAATGAGACAGAAGATATTTATATTATGTCTCAATGTAATATATAAAGCTCTGATTTCCAGAGTTTTATATATACTAGTGGAGCTGGAGGGATTCAAGCTCCGTTTTCTCTATACAAATTATTGATTTACAGTCGATTGTGATTTTTATTCGCTTTCCCCCTATATACTCTTTACTTTATATATATATAAGGGTTAAGGGTGATTATGTGCTTAAGTGTTTAAGTCGTTGTTTTGTAGCGTTTTGAGTCGCACATATTTTTCAAAACGAGGTGTGTTTTAAGCATTTTTGGCTAAAAACTAGTTGTTTTTTGAGTTTTTCAGGAGCTTTATTAGCTCTTCTTTATCTTCGATTCTTTTATTTTTATCTTCAATAGAAAGGGTAAGTAGTTTAATTTGCTGCTCTAAATGCCTAATTCTCTCCTTGTCGATTTGGTTGATACATTTACTTTTGCTCTTGTTGCTGTTAGGATCGTTTATTGGTGTGTGATAATCCTGAGCATGTCCATCTATAAACATATCTCTTTTTCCAAATAACAGCCAATCTATACTGATGCCTAATTTTTCACCTAAAGGAATTAATAACTTAGAACTAGGTAGGGTATCTCCTTTTAGTGTTTTGGAGATGGTTGTAGGGGTTACTTTTAATTCATTTGCTAATTCTTTTGCATTTTTATCTAATTCAAAAAGAATTTGTTTAAGTCTTTCGTTTATAGCCATTTGTTTGGTTTTTCGAAGGGGGTTAAATGAATTAATTCTTTAAAGATGAATTATAATTTATTAAAATAATGAATTATAATTTGCTTAATGAATAAAAAGAATCTATATTTGTGTAAGCGAGATTTAAAAAAGTATGAAAAAAGAACATGCAATCAAGCTTAAGAAAATGTTAAAATATTTACTAAGATATAAAAAAAATAGTAGGTGTCCGCAATACCAACTATTAGTTTACTCAACATTGAGGGATGTAGGGTCGAACAGTTTGAGTGACTTCTAGGAAGTGAAATATCAGGGGTGTTATTTTGGGGGTTCGATTCCCTCCACTCATCTAATTAATCCAAACAAGGTCGATGATAAAAAAAGTACTGCAAAAAAGCGGTAGGGCATCGCCATATTTAAAAACAAATTATATGAAAGTATCAAAGCAAACATTTCGCCAATATTGTGAAAGTACGTTAACAACGCAAGAATTTAACAATTTATATGAGTTGGCAAATGAGCTACCAAATGTAAAAAAGTATAACATCACAAGAGCCTTGAACGTACCGAGTCGGATTCCTTTTGAGCTATTACGGGCAATAGCGCCAATAGTGGGAAAGACACTAAAAGAGCTAGTATTAGAGTATGATTGCTCGATAGATGTAATGAGTGTTAGGCAGTTTTTGAAGTTGCGAAAGGAAGGGGAAAAAGCGAATACTGAATTATGAAAAAAAAAGAAATGCAATCAAATTCATTAAAACAAGTAATGGAAAAGATAAAATCAGGGGCTTATACTTCAGTAGTAAAAGAAAGTAGAAGAACTGAGAAAACGAAGAAGAAAGAATCTATCTAAAAGTGGAGAGCCAATAAAAAATAGATAGAGAAAACATACTCCCATAAAAACATATTATGAATGTTACCTTATTAAATGGGCTATACAAAACACAGAAAGGACATTATGAGCTGTCAGAAATTATCAATCAGATAAAGAAAGGTGTGTACACTCCAAGCGTTGTAGCCTGTAGAAATGCTCTAAATTTTAAAGGGAAACGAGCCTATCAAAAATTAAAAGTAGGACTGGCTTGTTTTACACCATCGGGGAAATTTGGACAAGCATGGACGACAAAAGATGGAGAGCGCAAACCGATACCACCAACGAAGCGCCATTTGTTAGAATACAATGGAATAGTAGTACTGGACTATGATGGTTTAAAGAATGAAGAATTAATGTTTTTAGCCTCGGACGTAAAGTCCTGCCCTTATACTTATGCTTGCTTTTTTTCGCCTTCTAATGCAGGATATAAAGTGTTCGTTAAAACGACGAATAGTGATGCACAAAAGCATAGCAACGCATTTCAGGCCGTAAGGGCTTATTATCAAGAATTAACAGGAATAGAGGACGATAAATCAAGTAGTAATTTTAATAGATTGTGCTTTGTTTCTGTTGATTCTCAATTGTATCACAATGAAGCGAGCAAAGCTTTTGAGGTGCAACAAACCTTATTTGAAGAAAAGAAGAAAGAATCAACGCCTAGGCAAGTGATTGCACAAGAGGTAGATTTAGACGATATAACAAAGGCAATAAATCGAATAGAATCGAATGGATATAGTTTTGTAGATGGTCAACGGCATGAGTTCAGAAAGCAATTTAGTATAGAGTGCGTAAAATTTGGCATTCCCAAAGAAGACTGCCTCTATTTTGTAGAAGCAAATTTGGTTACAGTAGATACCAATCTGAAGAAAGCTTTTGATGTTGTAGAATGGGCGTATACAAATATAAAAGAAGTAGGCATCTATGCGACATGGAAAAAAGAGAACGGGAAGACAGGAGGAAAAAGTAAGCCGAAAAAGAAAGAGTATAAGCCAGAGTTATATCAAGCAAAGGAAACAGAAAAGCGAACCATATCCATACCTGAATTGGATGATAGTGAAATAGAGGGACTAGATAAAAAGATAAAGGAAGCGATATGGTATCAAAAAGAAGTAGAAGCAACCTTAAAAAAGTATATGGATTTTAGAATCAATATACTGAAGGATAGAGAAGAATACAAGATGAAGGAGGACAAGAAGTACAAAGCAATAGATAAAGTAGAATACAATGAGATCGTACGCTCTCTAATGTTTCATGGAGTAAAATGTACACCTAACAAATTGGAAAGTATTATCCTATCTCATTTTTCAAAACAAGTACATCCCTTAAAGGAAATGTTTGAAGGTTGGGGCAATAGTTTAGGAAATGATAAAACAGACTATATAGCCCAAGTAGCTAAGTTTGTGAAAACAGATGCACCCAAAAATCTATTCCTAACGATTTTTAAAAAGTGGTTGGTAGCATCTGTAGCCAATGTTTTTGTAGAGGAACAATGCACGAATCATCATTGTATAATCCTATGTGGGAATCAAGGAACGAACAAAACAACCTTCTTTACGTCCTTGTTTAGCTCTGAATACATATTCACAGGGCATATTGATCTGAAAAACAAAGATAGTATGATAATGCTATCGGATACTTTTATCGTGCTGTTGGATGAGCAATTTAGTGTACTGGATAAAGAGAAGGATTGGGAGTCGCTAAAGAGTGCGATAACGATGCCCCGAATAAAGGCCCGTTGGGTTTATGCAAAGCATAGCAAGTTACGGCCACGGATCGCCAATTTCTGCGGTACGGCCAATCGAATAGAAATTTTACAAGATGATACAGGCAACCGCCGTTTTGTCCCTTTTCAGTTAACAGAGCCAATCAATATAAATGGCTTGAAAAAGATAGATATACGGAAAATGTGGGGGCAAGCCTATCAACTATACCAATCGAATTGGTTCTATCTGCCTAATGCAAAAGAGAAAAGCCAAATAGATAAATATCAACAGGGTTTTAAGAAGCTGAATAATGAGCATTATTTAATCATGGATATGTTTGAGCCATCGCAGGGGGAAGAAATGGAGCTATGGTCGAGCAAAGAGATTTGGAATAAGTTAGATAAGGATTATAACATAGGTAGAGAAGTGAGCATAGCAAAAGTGGGTAGAGCTATGAATTTTCTATCCTTTATTCAAAAAACAGTAGTGCGCCCTTCAGATAATAAAAGGGGTCGATACTGGCTAGTAAAACGCTTATAAATGGCAATTAATTAAGCCCAAAAGATGAACGATAAAAAAAGAATAGAGGAATCAATCGAGGTAGAAATACTAGTACTTTTTTTAGAAATGTCAGATGCTGAACTTATAAAGAAAAAGCACCTGTTTACCAATTATCAAGCCAATAGGATCAAGCGAGGAGCATCCATAGAGTTAGTGAACATGCGTTTGTTCTGCCTGTCTGAAGCAATGCGAATAAAACGCTTTACTCAAAAGCTAAGAGAGGTTAGAGCTGCTATGTGTTTTCTATCCTTCAGCAACTAAAAGAGATCAATACTTAAAAATTAAATTATCAAGATAAAACAAAAAAATGGAAGCATTAAAAAAATTATTAAAGGAATTCTCTGAAGAAGTAGCAGGAGAAACAAGAGATTATATAGAAGAAGTTTCAAAACTAGTACCGACCAATTCCGCCCCAGGAGTATTTGACCAGATGTTTAAAAAGTGGGTGGTAGCATCCATAGCAAATCTATACGAAACGGGTAAGAATACAAATCCTAATTGCTTGGTTTTGTGTGGCGGTCAGGGAATGAATAAAACAAGCTTTTTTACCTCCTTGTTTAGTCCTGAATACATATTCATAGGGCATATTGATCTGAAAAATAAAGATAGTATGATGATGCTATCAGATACTTTTATTATCGTGTTGGACGAACAATTTAGCATACTAGATAAGGAGAAAGATTGGGAGTCCTTAAAAAGTGCGATCACAATGCCAAGAGTGAAGGCAAGATGGCATTATGAAAAATCTAGTAAGGTATATTCAAGAATAGCGAACTTTTGTGGCACAACAAATCGAATAGAGGTACTGAAAGGCATTACAAACAACCGCCGTTTTGTTCCTTTTCAATTGACAGAACCAATTGATATAAATAGTTTGGAACAAATAGCCATACGCAAAATGTGGGGACAGGCGTATCACTTGTATCAATCAGGTTTTGAATATAAGTTGAGAAATGGAGAGTAGAGCAGATGTTATCATCAATGGAATAGGGTTATTGGCATTTAGTGTTTTAATATGGTTGATAGCTGGCGCATTCCAATGTATTCCAGAATTAACCTTATACGTCTTAGGTGGCTGCATGTTGGCAGAAATAGGAGCAATTTATTGTTTAGCTATAGTGGGCTATCTGTACTATCTAAGGCGCTATATAAGGGAAAAGAAGAAGACTTCAACAAAAACTTAAACCAATCAATAATAGATAAAATGAATTTAATATTTAAGGAAAAAGAAAAGGGTAAAGCGAATTGCTTTATAGAAAAGATATGGCAATCGTTAGATGTAGAATGGAAAGACTTATACCTCTATGCGAATGCTTATAAAAATCAATTTGGTAACTATTGGGAAGGAACAGAAACAAAGAACCTTGCCCCCAAAAAGCATACGATAAGGAGGGATGGAAAAGATAGATGGCAGGAAGGCAGTTTGATTCATTTTATCATTAATCCATACAATGAGAATCGTTTTCAGTTTGCGCCAATTCTTCCTGTTACAGCGATTCAGAGCATAAAGATAAATGTGAGAGTTGATGATTTTCCAGTAGAAGGATATATATATTCTGTTATTATTGATGGAAAAGGCTTGGATCATGACGATATAGAAGAACTTGCGGAAAATGATGGCTTTGATAGCTTGGAAGAGTTCTTAACTTATTTTGAGGGAGGTTTTGAAGGAAAGATCATTCATTGGACAAAGGGTTTTAAATATACTTGATGATGCTAAAGACAGAACAAGAGATCAAGCAAGGGCAATTAAAAGCCCTTCATCAACTATTTAGAACCTTGTTAGGGTTTCGTTTGCAGAGTCGCTCATATCAATTAAATGATGTATTTGAAGCGATGGAAAAGCAGCAGGTTAAAACAGATTTAATGCGCCTATTAATCGCATTTGATACCCATAGTACGGCGAATATAACCAAGTATCAAACCTATAAAAAGATAAATCCTTTGGTATGGTTTTTCTATTTTGATTTATCAGAACAACCGAGTATAACAATAGATTATTTTTATAGAATATTTTTTGAAGATAAGCGCCTATTACAAGCAGAAAAAGGCAACAGCTTAAGGATAAGATATGGACAGCCAAATCAAGAAAATAGAATCAACGAATACGGGACAAATTGTCTACACGATACCAACAGCAGGAGAGGGCTTGGAATGGGAAATCGTGAAAGAAGAAAACTTGGTAGAATTGACCGACCAAGAAAACTTGATCGCTAAAGCCAAGCAATTAGACGCTAAAAAATTCTTATTGGTTAAACAACTATTATTGGCAGGGAAAAGCTATTCCCAAATAAGGAAAAAGACAGGGATCGCCAAAACAACAATTATCAATTACAAAAAATACTACAGCCAAGCAACACTGGCACTCTTCAAAAAAGGGAAGGCTTAAAACTACCAAAAAAGCTTTTGAAACTACCAAAAAACCTTAAGTGGTAGTTTGGCTAGTGTTGATTCTTAAAAAGTTAGAAACAAACTACCACTATGATTTATTTTATATTGATACTCCTCCCCCTATCGGTAGGGGTAGCGAAGCTGAGCCGATGGTCAAGCAATCGCCAAAAGATTTTATTAAGGCATCAAGAGGAAGTAGCAAGGATTAAAACAAAATTTTATGAAGCCATCCGCATGAAATTTATTCGAGTTCCGATTGTTGTCCAGACAAAAAAGGAGCTGTCCTATTACAATAAAATGAAAGTTCATTACAAAAATTCGACCCGAAAAATAGAGCTATTGCCTTATAATTTGGGCGAAAATGCGACGGCTTATGAGAGTCGGAAACGAGCTTATATTGTGAATTATTGTCGGAGCGAAAAGGAAGAAATTGAGCATGGACAAAAGGCATATTCAAGTTATTTTAATCAAGTACAAAAAGAAGGCTTATTGGCATATTTAAATAGTCCATTTGGGACAGAAAAATCAAAGGAATTTATTTATCAAACAATAGAATTTTTGTTGACCAATCCCAAGGCAGAATATGGCAATTATTCAAGAAGTAAAGAACTGGTTTTTTAATAACAAAAAAGAAGAATAAAAGCAGCTCAAAAAAAGGGTTGCTTTTATTGTCCATAAACTACTTTCGTTTTTGATATTTTGTCATGCCAACCATTTTTTGATATTAAAAACGAGATAGTATCAAAAGGTATTAATCTACAGATATTACGAATTAAAATATCTTTGAAACTGAGTTGATTCTCATCCTCTTTTACAACGATAGTATTGGTAACATACTTTCCTGGTGTTTTTTTTAAGAAATGTTCAGGTATTGCATGATACATGACATATAAAAAGAAAGAATAAAATCCAAGAAATGGAGAACCATCCTCAGGAATTAGACCTAACCAACCATCTAAAACCATTGCGTGAAGAAAAACGATAAAGAAGTATCCAATTGTATCAATTATGAAATTCCCTAATCTTGCTCCTTTACCAGCTATTTTATAATTATTAAATTCTAAATCTTCATCAAGTATTTCGTATTGTTTCATTTTTTCTTTTTAGTGAATAGTTAACATTGTTGTTGTATGTACAATTTAAGGAATGGACAAGATATAAACTATGTTTGCTTCAAATCAAAAAAAAGGAATGTAATTTCAAAACATCCATTTCTTATCGCTCTTTCCAATAAACTGCCGAATTACGCCATTAAAAAAAGGAGGAGGGGTAACAAAGCTTGCAAGGCAAAAAAAGAAGGCTTACATTTTGGGAAAATCATTAATTCAAAAAACCAAAACCACATGAAAAACTTAAAAAAGACGAGGGCAAAACTTGGCAAAGACGAACAAATTTTGGGCAAAGGTATTCCTGATTCTCTGCTGAATCAAAGCAAGTTGAAAAAACTAGGAAAATTAAAAACTAAATCAAAATCAAAGCGCAAATGAAAATTATAGATACCTTACGCCCAGAGGGAGGATCAAAAGCAGAGCAATGGTGGAAGTGTCAAGGATTTGCAGCGATTTACAAAGAGTTCAGACAAGGAGCGATAAGCGATGATCTAAAAAAGATCAAAGACGTTCGAGATGTTTCTGAAGTATTCCGCCTGAAAGGCTATCAATTTGGCAACTGGGTGACGCATGAAGACCGTTTCAACTATTTAGCAGCCCTAGCAGTTTGTCTCTACGACTTAAACCGTGTATTGCGCTTTAAAGGGCATAATTTAGGCTTAGACAAGCATTTAGGGGTAGCCTTTGGAGCAAGAGGACAAAAAGGAGCGTTGGCACATTATGAGCCATCAACGAACATTATCAACATGACTCGTTACAAAGAAGCGCACCGATTCATTAAACCAATGAGCAAACCAACTCGTTTTGTTCATTCAGGTGGGGTAGGTTCCTTTGCGCATGAATACGGTCATTTCTTGGATTATTTCTTTGGAGCAAGGATAGAAACGAATAAAATCTATGCTTTGTCTAATGGGCGCTCAACAGATCCTAGGCGCATTCAGTACGATTCTAAAAAATACCCGATGCGCTATTTGATGGAATCCATCTTAGAAAAAGCTTATTGGAATAGCAAGAAGCAATTAGATTCAGCTTATGTAAAGCGAATTAGAGAGGCTATACCAGAACGTTACTTGGATTATTTTCTAAGAAGAAATGAAATCTTTGCTCGACTATTTGAGCAGTATATCTCCTATAAGCTAAAGGAGCTGAAGATACAAAATGTGTTTTTAACAAAAACCAAGTATCACTCGGTACAATACATGACCCCAACAGAACTAAAGGCAGTAGTACCACTGTTTGATAAACTACTGATCCAAATGCGCAAACATTTCTAAGGAATTTATTTCAGTAAAAAATTAAAGAAGCACCTCAAAAATGGGGTGCTTTTTTAGTTGACAGGTTAGAGAGTGCTTAATTAGGTTATTAAATCGAAAGTATTGTGAAATTTATTTTTCTACACTTTGCTTTTTATATATATTGTTGTTTTTTAAATACGAAAAATGTGTTTAACAATATACTTGTTATGGTGATGGTAAATAACCACCAAATGAACTAAATAACTTACAACTTTTTTACAAAATTTATTGAAATGATTCTCATAATAGATAGCACAGAATACAAACAAGATAGAGGACTAAACAAAGAGAATATAAGTTCTATTAAGGCATTAGGAAGAGAGGGGCTTATTTTTCTTCACATTCCTTGGTTCGTATATAAGGAAACCTCAACGGCATGTATTGATGATTTGAAAAAAGAACTTAATACTTTTCAAAGAAAATTAAAATCGTTTGATAGAAAAGGAGTAGATACAAACGGATTTAATGCAGCTATGGGGCTAGCAGAAGCAACAAAAAAATTGTTTAATGAATTAGAGAAGTCAAATGAAACTCTTTGGTATGAATTTATTAAAGAATCGAAAGCAACTCTTCATCAATACTCTTCGGCTGACAGTATAAAAGTTTTTGAAGCATATTTTTCTGGAGAAAAACCCTTTAAAAGTTTAAAGAAAAGAGAAGATATTCCAGATGCCTTTATTTATATGACAATTACACAACTTGCAAAAGATAATAAAGTACATTTTGTATCTGGAGATAAAAATCTAGGAGAAAAATGTAATGCTAATCCTAATATTATACTGTATGAATCATTAAGAGAATTTATAGCTTCTGAAATATATAAGGAAGCTCTAAAAAAGTATAAAGAAAAATTAGAAACGCAAGATAAGGTTTCTAAAATATTAACCGCCAAAGAAATTATCATCAATAATATTGATTCAATTAAAGATGCTGTATTCAAGTATACAAATCAAGTAACATATTTGGAATTTACCGATCCATCTCTTATGTCAGATAATAATGAAGGTGCAATTTGGGCTATTGATGATCCTAAAACTAAAGTTGAAACTACTGAAATTCAGTTTATTGATGATAAGTTTTTTGTTCCAATAACTGTTAAAGCTACAGCATCTATTGATTATGCAGTTTTTAAAGGCGATTATTGGGCGGAACATGGAAGTATACCACCACTAAACATCGCTAATGAATTAAATAAACATTATTACCAAATTGAAGATGTTGTCGAAATGGAATTAAAAAAGACTTTAGTAATAAAAATAGAAGACTTGGATGAAGACGAGGACTTAGACATTAGTATTGATGAATTTGATAGCTTAAAGATACTCGAATAAATTTATATATCTATGGCAGCTATTAAGGCTAAAGGCAGTTTTTTATGATAAAAAAACAAGACTAAAACAACTTCCACACAAAAATTTTACTAAAAACTAAAGAAGCACCTCAAAAACGGGGTGCTTTTTTAGTTGGTGGCAGGAGAATGCTCAATTACGCCATTAAATAGAGGGGGTGAAAGAGGAAAGCTTTTAAATGCTAGAGTCATGCTATAATTTTGTATACATCATTAATTAATAACTAAAATATTAAGCGCATGACCATCTTAAAACTAGCCGTAAGCATTCCTTTTTTTGCGATCAGCATCTTATTGCTGTTCATAGTAATATTGATTGCTTATTTAAGCTATAAATTCTTAAAACGATTGCGAGAACAGGCAGCCCAAGATCAGGCGAAAAAAGCAGGAATAGCATCAATAGCAGCAAAAAAAGCAGCATACGCCAAAACCTCCAAAAGCATAGAAATAGACGACTACGATGAATTTGTAGCAGAATGTTTAGCCCCAGCGCCCCAGCTTTCTATCAATACGGCAGCAGCTCAAAAAAAGCGCCATCAAATGAATAAGCTCAAACGGAATAGAAAGCGGAGCAAACAAGCTAAACAAAGCAGAAAAAAGAACCGCCATTAATTTTAAAACCAACACATACTAAAATCAATTCAGATGAATGTTCAACAACTTAAGTTAAAAAGAGGTGACCTAATCGAAGTAAAAGGCACAAGCTTAAAATTAGTAGCGCCAAGCACGCTACAAGTAATCCAAGGCAATGCAGCCCTTCAGGCAGCGCCCGTGGGGGCAAGGCATAAAACAGATAGCGCCTACCCAATAGATAGAGCAACCGTTTGTGCCGTAGTCCAACAGGAAATAGATCAGTTAGAAATTGCAGAAAATAGAATCCTTTGCTCCATAGACGAGGAAGAAATGGAAGGCACTTCTTTTACAGATCATGTAGGGTTAACCAATCAAATTATGGTGTTAAAAGAGGTGCTAAAAAAGATAACAGTACTCTAAAAAAAATGGAAAAAAACCTGAAAAAAAACCTAAAAAAAATGATAGAAAAATCGGAGGAAAATGAAGAAAAAATGATTCTAGGCGCAGAAAACGCAGAAAAGAGCGTTTTTTCAACTTTAGAGGAGGAAGAAAAAACGGAGGAAAAAACGGACTTTGAACAGCACTTAGAATCGCAAGGTTTTAATTTTAGTCCAGGAGCAGAATCTGAAGAGGAAGACAAGGAGGAATTAGAGGACGATTTAGAAGGTGAGCCAACCAGCGATTTTAATGTAGATGATTTTGATGATATAGATTTTGAGGACGAACTAGAGGAAGAGGATGAAATTGATTTTGGAGAAAACATAGACGAGGGAGAAGACCCACTGGACAAGATCAAAGATGATGAAAGTGCTGAAGCATCGAGTACAACAGTAGGAGAGCTACAAGAGCCGATTAGTAGTCCTAAGAATATGGAGAATGTCGAAAAGCTGGCACATATCCTTTTAAATGGAGCAGATGTACTGAAGGCAAAATTATGCAGTCGAGTAAGTGGAGAACATGTAGCGGAGTATTTGGCAGATGAAGACTTGAAGGCAACGCTAATAGCAGCAATAAAGGAATATTTAGCTACGCAAGAAATCAAGGCACCAACGCCTTTTGGCACCTTAATGATGGCCCTGGGCATGTGGGCGCTGCCACCGTTGGGGCTTGCGGTTTGGGATAAGTATCAATTAAGCTCAAAGAAAGGGAAAACAGAGGAAAAGAAAGAGACTTCAACCGACTTGAACCCAAGTGCAGCCGAAGGAGAAAATGTAGAGGAACAAGAGGAAGTAGCAGGAGAGGCCCAAAGCGATTATTCAGCGTTAAAAGAGTATCAGGAAGGGCGAAAAATATTCTCCTTAAACAAGACCAAAGGCACGTATAATCGCACACCAAAGGGCACCTTTATAAAAACGGAGCATGCCAATGAGCAGCCTAGCCCGATTGTTATGAAGTGGATAGATGAAGGATTATCGAACAAAGAAATTAGAGAAAGATTAGGCTATGGGAAATAACGAACCTTTTTTTTTGGTGTATTTCGGTCGTCAGCATTCAGGGAAGACCTACGATCTACAACGGTTTGTGCAAAACTGTGGAAGAAGTAGCGTTTTTGTCTACAATTCAGGACGGGACGAAGACTGGCAAGGCTATGAAGAAATAGAGCTATGGAGCGATAAAAAAAGCGAAAAGCTGTTTTTTACCTACAAAGGCAAAGATTATGAATTTGCAACGCACTACATGAAAAAATTTAGGGGCAAGAAGGTAAAAGCAATGGAAGCGGATGAAGTATTGACAGAAACCTTACTCTATAAGCAATTAAAAGTAAAAGGACGCTTTAAGGGGCTGTTTTTTATCATAGACGATGCCACGAATATTCTAACCTCGAAATTAACGAAGGCACAAAAATCTTGTTTTTATAGAGCCAAGCATGTAGATGTATGGTTCTGCTTAATTTTTCATGACCCCAATATGTTTCCAAATGGGGCATGGAACGCTCTAACGATGGCAAAATTCTTTAAGAATAATGTAGCGCCCCCGAAGCAGAAAAGCGACAAAATACCGCATTTTAGGCAGATGCAGCAAGCCTATGCAAAGTTGCAGACAGCCCCGAATTATAGTTACTGTACTTTAGTGATGAATACAGGCAAATTAACCTATACACCATATCGTAAACCAAGAAAAACAACAACAAATGTTAATCGAACTACTAAAACCAGAAGAACAACTAAAAAAACTATTCAAAAGAAAACTACCCGAACTTAAAGCAGATTTAATCAGCATGATAGACGACCTGTTTTTGGAGATTGCAGATGCTTGTGAAGCGAATCCGTTTGAGTTGGTCTTAATCCTGTCTAAACGGCAAGAACAGGCAGTCGGGAGCATTTTTAATCGAGAGAAAAGCTGTCTAATTGAAATGGACGCAGGAGCGCTGCTAAAGGACTTGTTTTTAAGACAGCTTCAAGTAGTTCCAGAAGGAATAAAAGGGCTGGTAGAATCAAAATTAGAAGGTCGGGACGTGGCTGCTATCGTAGCAAAGGCTTTAAAAGGAAGGCGTTTATTGATTCATTATGGTAGTGATGATGAATTGATCGTGATAGAGGTCACGAAAAACAAGAAAAAAAGAATTGATTTAGACGAATTTTTTGATACATTGGAATTTTAATAATTTAATAAACACACAGAATGCCGAACGTAAAAGATACCTCTTTGACCGTTCAACCTCCCATCCCTCAGAAAAAATTAGGCAGACACAGAGATCAAAAAGGCGTGTACTTAGTGCGCCAAGGAGAAACGATATTATATATCGGGTCATCCCAAAACATCTATAAGGCAGCAATGCGCTTATTTCAAAAAAATGGCAAGCTGTCGCATTTAGACCGCAATCGGCTGCAATTTGAGATCATAGAAACGAGCCTAATGTTATCAACGATAAATAGCATTTTAAAACGTCATTATCAGCCAAAATACAACGATCGAATCGACCAAGATACAATCTTAACGAAGCACGAAAAAAGCCAAACGAAGCGAGTATTAAGCGCTTATTTGGATCAAAGCCGATTTGAAGTACAAGGCGAACAAAGAACAGACTTAAACCACTTAAACCCAAAAGAACGATGATCGTTATAATATCGAATGGTCATGGTGGCTTGATTGGTGGGAAATACCAAACAAGGGGTAAACGATTCACTTTTTCAGATGGGACGACCATCTATGAAGGAGAATTTAACCGAGCCATCAAGAATCGAGTTCAGGAGCGATTGACCGAAAAAGGAATACCATTTTACGATTTAGTGCCAGAGCAAAAGGACATCAACCGCAAAACACGAGTAGCACGGGCAAATCACATCTATAGACGAGAGCGCCGTAAGGTGTTCTTAATCGAAATCCATTCCAATGCAGGAGGGGGCGAAGGTTCTGAAGTATTTGTATCAAGAGGGGCAAGCACGAAAAGCAAAGCGTTGGCAAATTGGACAGCAACACTCTATAACAAGCATTTTCCAGAGAGCATTTTTCGAGGGGTAAAGCGAAAAGATTGGGACGTAGTAGCGTTGACCTATTGCCCTGCTATCTTATTGGAAATGTTTTTCATGGACAATGAGCAGGAATGTAAAAAATATCTATTGACCAAAGAGGGCAGAGATCGAATAGCAGCCTATGTCGTGGATATTATTGAGAACTTTATCAAATATCATTCTTAAGATGTACGGAAAAGGGTTTTTTAATAAAGATAATTTTCAATTTATAGTGATCCTAGGTTTGTTTGCTTATATCCTCACGTTGAAGCAATGCGAGCAACAGGGGAGCAGCTCGGAGCAGTACCCATCCCGAATAGATACGATTGTTCGGATAGATACAACAGCAGCAGCGCCCATCGTAATTCGTATGCCAAGACAGGCAGTACCAAAACCGATTGTAATTTATGTGGACAGTTCAGGGCAACGGCTGCCAACAGCTAAAATAGATACGCAAGTGCATGAAAAAGCACAGCTCTATCAAGATAGTATAGCGGATGAAAATTTGACGCTCTATTATGAATCTACGATCAAAGGGCAGCTCTTGAATAATGTTTTGGATTATAAGCTAAAAGTACCAAAACGAATTACCAAAACAATTGAGATTTCAAAGCCTTATCCTATGCCTGTTAGTACGATGTTGCTAACAGGTGGGATCGGTGGGAATATCAACCAATTTTCGAGTATTACGGTAGGATTGCAGTTTGTTTCGGCTAAAGGCTGGGCGCTGGGTTATGATTACGATGTACTGCAAAAGGCGCATCATGTCAAGCTAGGGATTAAATTATTTCAATTTAAAAATAAACGATAGATGTCTAGTGAATTAGAGAAATGGAGGAATTCTATAAAATGGCAAAAAGGGCTTTTGAGTGTGTGTAGCTCTCAACTCTCTAAACTTAAGTATGAAATATCTGAGCGAGAACGGGAAAGAAAGTCTTTAGAGGAAACAAGAGAGAAATTATTAAAAACATTAAAGGCTACTGAAGAAAAGTATGCTGCTGCTAAAACTACAGGCAAATGAAAACGATCACCAAAACAATAGTAGAGGAAGAGGGGGAAATAACAAAAAGTGTTTCGCTGAGTTCTTATCTTGAAAAAATAGAAGTGTCTTTAAAAGAGGATTCGCTAGAGCTGACCTGTTTTGAAATAGACGATTATGGGGAAGAATTACTGAAGTATAAAGCTTCGGTTAGCCTTGATGTGTTTCAAAAATTGGAACAAGCAATCAACGCTCATCTATTAGCAGAAAAATAAGATAATAAAGCGTATTGTTTAAACATAAAAGAAGCCTTCAATAACTAATTATTGAAGGCTTCTTTATGTTCAATTCAAATTTGAATAACAGCTCCAGTTTACCAGGAAAAATAAAATTCTACAATGCCGATGAATACAAGGTTTGAAAAATGAAAATCTAAATTTCTCCAAAAAAGTGCTTTGAATTGCGTACGATTCAAGTTGAAAAAATACAAAGCAATTTTTTAAAACTATGGTGCTTAAAATAAGAAAAACCGCTACAGCTCATTGCTATAGCGGTTTTTCTATGATCTTGATTGCGATAAATTGGATTAATACTACTTTAACTGCAAAACCACTTTAAGTTTTTTAGAAGGGATCATTTGCGATTCCCCAAAAGTTTCAATGCTACTTTAACTGCAAAACCACTTTAAGAAAGCAGTGAGACATTAGAAAAAATAAAAAAAAAGTTTCAATGCTACTTTAACTGCAAAACCACTTTAAGTCCACATTGATGACAATACAGATATCATCACGATTAAGAGGTTTCAATGCTACTTTAACTGCAAAACCACTTTAAGAAGTAAATGAAACCAATGGTCACTTTTTGTTGACTGATTTTAGTTTCAATGCTACTTTAACTGCAAAACCACTTTAAGCGGAACAAAGTTCTTAAAACTTCGCTTTGATCCAGTTTCAATGCTACTTTAACTGCAAAACCACTTTAAGGTTTGTACAAATGCAGAACGCATCATAGAACGAGCACAAAAAGTTTCAATGCTACTTTAACTGCAAAACCACTTTAAGCTGCCAGGGACAGTTTAACATCTATAATTCGTATAATCCGTTTCAATGCTACTTTAACTGCAAAACCACTTTAAGTATGGTATAAGAGGAAAACGTTAAAACTCAAAAGTTTCAATGCTACTTTAACTGCAAAACCACTTTAAGAGGTCGAAACTTGAAAAACTCAGTATTCATCGGTGTTAGAGGTGTAAAACTATGTCGCAAAAAACGGGCATTTTTAGCTCTGTTTTTTCATTTTGAAACAACAAAAAGTGCGTTTGAGCCTTATTCTCTCCAAGATGTCGCAAAATTTAGCTTCGCTGAGCCTTCGGGTTCAAAGAACAATTATCAGTATAACAAGCTTTTTTTCTCTAAAAAAAATGGCTTGTTAAAAAACAGGCACTGATAAAAAAATATATATGTTTTACTTTCAGTTACTTAATAATAGGCATAAAATCAAAAACGACCAAATAAATGGATAAAAAATAGACTTGTTTTTTAGTGAGTATCAACAACAACACTTCAAAAAACTTAAACCTTACACCTTTTAGGTGTAAACAAAGCCTTTGAACAAGGTTCAAAACCTTATCCTCACTCCTAAAAAGTAACAAGGCAACGCCGAGCAGGCGTAATTCAAAAAAGCGCCCCCTTAGGAACCCCCGCAAAAACGGCATATAGACTAGGATAAAAGCGGCTGTAGAAGGGTGGCGTAATTGGCTGAAATACGCCTAAAACGGCATTGAAAGCCTGTTTAAAACTCGTTTTTTTGCTGTTTTTTGCTGCATCTTTGTGGTATCAAAAGAGGAATAAAAGAGCAACCCTAAATCAAACCAAGGATGAAAAACTAAACCCTATTTTTATGCTAATACCTGAAACTATAGTGATAGAAATCAAACTGGATTACTTGACGATAGGCTTGGTAGGCACAACAATCTTATTGTTACTAATCATAAAGCAAAAATTCCTATAGGATGAAAGCATTGTTTAAAGTTATTGCACGATTAATCGTTCCTTTCTTTAATGTAAGCTTGTATCAATTGAGTGATGGAATAGATAGTTTGGTATTAAAACTAAAATTCATCGGCTTAAAACAGCAAGCCAATCGCATAATGACGCTATCAGAAGTAATCGAATACCAGCAGGGAGTGATTATTCTATTGGATAGCGTAAAATGCTTGTTTATGCTGCTTTCTTTAGTGTTTTTCTTTTTAGCCAACCAAGCCACTTTTCGCCAGTATTTCAAAAAGCGAAACGCCTAATTACTATCCATTTTTTTCATTAATCCATTGTTAAAAAACTAAATCTTAAGATGAGTACAAAAAACGAAGTAATCCGTATTTACACACCAATTAGCGCAGATTTGTGCGTTCCAACTCCTCACGTAATGATTAGAGGGAAATTATCTTACATGCCATTGCCTGACGATGTTCCAGCAGAATATGAATTGATTACAGATGTAGAAGAGCTGGGGGGTATTGTAGACAAAAAATATTCATTGATCTCCAATTCAAGCGAAAAAGGGCATGAAGAAGAAGGACGCTTGGAGTTGATCTTAGGGGTAAAGCCCAATATTGCGCAGGTTGGCAAAGTAGGCGAGGATGGCTATACAGAAGCAGAAACCCACCCAGCAAAGATTATGGTGAAAGTAGGTTTGGATGGCGACAGCTTGCAAATTTTCCCTTCTAGCACAGCAATTTCTAATTCATTGGTGATTGATGGCACCTATGGAAAAGACACTTTGGAAGTGATTGCCAAATTAGCCCGCAATGGATCGTATTTAAAAATTGATGGAATGCACATTGATGCAGATGATGACAAGCATTTCACGGCAAAAATGGTAGAGCGCCGTTTCTCTCACGATGGCACAAGTGCAGGAGACAAAAACCACTTGTACCCTAAAGCGTTGGCAAGTGATGAACAAACAACCATTCGCACGATTGAGAAGATGAATACGTTTTTGGATGGTTTTGTTTACCTAGAGATTCCAGTATATCAAGGAGTAGGAGTAAACATGACCTTAGAAACGGTTTATGTAAAATAAGCCTCAAACAGCAGAAAACTAACCCCTAAATAAGTAAGCCAATTGTCAAACGGTGGCAATTGGCTTTTCTTTTAAAATCTCATTACTTCAGTAGAAATCGTATTAAATTGATTAGCAGCTTTATGAACTTTTTTTTGTTTGTCCAATTGTTGAATAGCTGAATATCAATTTAATGCAAGATGCTTTTTAGTTGTTGTTAAAACTAAAAAATCAATGAAGTATTCAACAATAAAAGACCATGGCACTAGCAAAAACAGGTGTAGTCGGCGATATAGCGACAGGCGACATCAGCATAGACATATTAGGCGGAGGGATCGGGAATCATGGCGTAAGTGGCAAAGATATGGCAGCGATCTTTGGAGCGCAGGCAAGAGCTGAAGCAATTCAATCAGCACGGGAACGAGAAGAACGCCGCCAGCGCAATAAAGTATTAGCAATTAGTGGCACGATCATCAGCTCTTTATTCCTCTTATTTATACTGTATTATTTCACAACAAAATCCAACTAAAACCATGAGCCTAGGCACGATTTCAGAAAAGCGAGCGGAACTCAAAGCAAGCACGGCAACAACGATTGCCACACCAAGCACAACAACCGTACTACCAACAAAGGAAACCCCTTCAAAAGTAGCTACGCCAGTTGTAGAAGTAGTAAAAGAGCAGCCCCCATTAAAAGAGGTAAAGATCACCTTAGACACGACCAAAGTGCCCAGCAAGGAAGGATCACCCGAACATATTCAAGACACGAGCTGTACCTATTGTAAAGTCGATTCCATATCCATTCTAGCGATCCGTTTTAGTGTGGTTTTGGTTTTATTGGCATTTTGTTACAAACTGATTAAAACCGCAAAAAATGAGCTTAAGGGATAAAATAAAGCTGGATTACAGTCGCCCTGATTTTAGTCAATATGGAACAGGGAGAATCCGAGAGCAGCCCAAGAATACAGAAGAAGCCAGCCCCTCGACCCAAAAATCAAGCGGTGATCCTGCTGCGATCATCAATGCGAGTGCTAATGGTTTAAATAGCATAGGAGGGGTAATTTCTTTGTTTATGGGCAAGGATGGCTCAAACAGCACAACGACCACCCCACCGCCACCACCACCGCCCAAAAAGCAATTAAGTCCATTGGCAATCGGAGGAATTATAGGAGGCGTGGTTTTATTAATCGTAGTCTTAATTAGTTCAAAAAATGGAAAAGCAAGCGAAGCAATCAAATAAACTAAAAATGCCCTTGTTGATACTAGGCGTATTGGTGATTCTATTTGGAGGAGGTATGGCCGTCTGGATGGTAACTCGGAAGAAAGAAGAGCCAAGCGCCCCCATTCAAAACCAAGAAGGAACAGCGCTGCCACCACCCGTAACAGGTCGCCAAGATGTAAGCAGTCTTTATTCTGAAGAAGATTTACAACACAGCGCCCTGGCAGGAGAGCAGACCCCCGAAAATAGACCCGATTATACCGCCGTATTGATGACGAGCAAAGAAGGCAAACGCTTGATCTTGGATCGAATGCAAAAGATACAATTGAACAAAGCGGATTCCGATAAACTGAGAGCCAAACACAAGGTCGGGCGTACTTTAGTTGACAACAATGCCTTTAGCCCCAGCGCTAATAAAGCGATAGATAAAATGTTTGGTTTAGTAGCTGGGACAACAGGAGGAAACTATCTGACTTATCCTGTTTATGGGAAGTATGAAACCGAAGCAGCACCGTTGAGAAATGACATCGAAAACTTTTTATCAAAAGATGGACAAGGTTATAATCTAACCTCATTACGACACGGAGGAAATGCGTGGTGGTTTAGTTCAGTGGGTTTAAACCTAATGTATGGAAACAGCAGTTCTCACTTGCATAGTGCAGATAAGATATGGTGGTATAAAGCAGATCGAGCAGGCTTAGACTTTTTTAAACTGATTAACGGTCATAATGTACCCGATCGAAGAATGGTTGATGAAAAGCGAAATGGTCAAGGCGTTTTTGCAGCATGGGGCATGTATACCTTAGTAAAACGGTGGCGAGATGAAATGGATTTTTTTGATAAAGTAACGAGAGAAGAAGCCATCACCGCCTTAGAGCAAGAAGGATTACTCAAACGAATTTAAACCTACTAGAATCTACAATGAAAATAAAAGAAATGAATACAAGCTATTTAGCATGGGGCAGCGCCTTGGTAGTGATCCTGATCGTAGTATTTGTCTTTGGTAAGATGCAAGGCAGAGCAGAAAACGACAGCGAAGAAATTGATGTACTAGTGAACATAAAAGATGAGCAGGGGCAAACGGTAAGCTATGACCCGAATGAGCTGCTAAAACGCCTAAATAAAGGCTTGACGACTCGCTATTACTTTGATTTTTCGGAACGCTGCCAACCAATCAAAGAACTATACAACCTAGATGCTGTCCGATTTATGGCAACGATCAAAGCGTATAAAAAGAAGTATCAAGAAGACATCGCAACGCACATGCAAGCCTGTTACACGACTTGCAAAACAATAGGAGAATATCGGGGCGAAAGCTACTTTGATTTGATCTATGCAAAAAGAAAAGCCCTAGGGGGTATTGTTGACTAATAAACCTAAAACCGTGAAAAAAATCTATCTAATTGTATTGGTGGTCGTTCTTTTGGGGAGTGGGTGCGGTTTGGCGTACTTCCTCAAAAAAAGAAAAGAGGCCCAAAAAGCAGCAAAGGCAGCGAAGCTCAGACCCTCGATAGAAGTTGAGGAAGTAGAAACAGAGCAAGAACCAGCGCCCGTAGAGAAGCCAGCGCCATCAATTCCTAGAGTAGCCAAAGTAGTGACAAAAATTCCTGTAGAAACGGGAATTGAGATCAGTAATGTGAACACGATAAAAAGAACGTTTGATTACAATATGCATTATGGCGGCATTCGGCACAAAGGCAGCTTTGAAGAAGGCGCTTTAAAACCTGTGGTGATCCCCAAAGCCTTTGGCTCATTTACGATTAAGCAGCGAGCCGAAAAGATCATCAATGTAAAAGTATCAAAAGAGCGTTTGAATGCTGCTGCACAAAAGCTAAGAGGAAAAAGCACTAAAATGAGTGGTGCCAATCCTAAAAGCTCAGGAATGGAATTGATTGATGTCCCATTGATGCGCCCTAGTGATTATGTGGATTTGTCGATCAAAGATGCGAAAGGAACGCTCTTAAAGCAAATCAGCATCAACCTAGCCACAGGAGCAGAAGTAGGAACAGTGATCCATACGGAGCCTTGGGATGGCGACTAAGCCTTAACAACAACCTTAATAACATTTAATAAACAACCAACTAATCAACTTAAACCATGTTCAAGAAACACAAGTATAAATTTCTAGCGCTCATTATCATTTTAATTCTAGTAGGAGGTGGCACGGCTTATTACCTGAAGAAAAAATCAGCCACTAAAAAAGGAGTAGCGAGCAGCACAGAGCAGCCCCAAGAACCAGCCGTAGCAGTAGAACCAGTAGAAGTCGAAACGCCTGTAAAAAAGGTGGCACCCGTTAAAAAAGAAGTGGTAGCCAGCAAAGAATTAGTAGTAGCCCAAAGTACCAAAACAAAACCCAAAGCAAATTCATAGCTTATGAAAAAGACGCTAGAAACCCATAAGAAACCCCTAATAATGGGGTTTCTATTGATTGCCTTAGTCCTGACCTATTTTAATCGAGATAAATTGATCCAGTTCTTTGAGCAAGCGAAACAACCGCCTGTAAGCCCTTCTAAGGGATCGAATAGCACAACGGCGCAGCTTTCCTCAACAGCAAGCAATGATACCCTTCTGAGCAAAGGAAGCGAAGGAGAGAAGGTAAAAGAGCTGCAACGTTTATTGAATGTCAAACACGGCAACAATAAGCCCCAACTGCTGCCCTTTTTGGTAGAAGATGGCAAGTTTGGGGCAAAAACAGAAGCCATGCTGAAGAAGTGGACAGGCAGAACCTCAATCTCGATTCAAGAACTGATTAAAGCCCTGAAATAATGCCTTTATTGATTCCCTTTCTAGTCGGAGCAAGTACAACAGGTTTTTTGTGGTATAACTCAGCCAAGGAGCAAAAAGCGGTGCCAACGTTCCAGGAGGAATTCTTTAAGATTGCAAAACCTCTTTTATTAATTGGATTAGCAATTCTTTTCTTTCGTTGGCTCTATCTCAGAAACAAGCAACAAATCTCTGAAACAACATGAAAAAAACAGAAAGCAGCCTACTAGGTGGCGGTATCGTTACCTTATTCATTTTTGCCTATGGTTTAAAAGCCAATCGAGGTTGGAAATATTGGGTATTCTCAATGATATTTATTGCAGGAGCAGGCTATCGAATTGGCTATGCTTTGGGAGAAGATGAACCCGAACAAAAGCCAGCGCCCTCTGATGCCTTGGAAGTCATTGAGCGAAATTTATAAGCATGGATCGTTACATAAAGCAGATCAAGCAACATAAAAAGGCTTGTATCGGAGCATTGATCCTGCTGTTTATTGTGCTGTTGATAGCCTTAAAAAGCAGAAACATAAGGATAATAGACCAGTATAGCACCTTAATGCGTTCTAGTAGCAAAAAATACCCTACTAGGACGCTTGCTATTATCAATAAAATTGTAGTGCATCACTCTGCTAGTATAGGACAGTATGCAGCCGATTACGCCCGTTATCACGTACAATCGAAAGGATGGGCAGGCATTGGGTACCATTTTGTCATTGAGAAAAACGGTGACATTATTCAAGGAAATCCGCTAAGAAATGTGAGTAATAATGTGGCAGGAGAGAATAGGCGAAGTATAGGAATCTGTTTAAGTGGTGACTTTACGAAAGAGCAGCCCAGCTCGCAGCAATTAAAAAGCCTAGCACAATTAATCAAATACTTAAGAAAGCAATTGCCCCAAAGCTTAGAAGTATACGGGCATAGAGACTTTGGGCAGACTTCATGCCCAGGCCATCAATTAGCCAAACACCTCTATAAATTTAAGTTAGCATGAAATTGAAATTCTACGATGGATTAAGCGAGCATAAAAGGTTGTTGCTGGGAACAGTGCTGCTTTTTGGTTGCATCGTCTTAATAGATGTATTTATGCGCTCTTATCGGGTAAATGGGATTATTAAATCTTGCTCTTTGGCGTTTGGTCCACTAGACGAAGTGCAGAAAGATTCAATTCGATTAATTGTGCGAGCGTTTGATAAGTATGGAGATAAAGACTTGAATAAATTAGCGTATATCTTGGCAACAGCTCGGTATGAAAGCAACTTTCGCCCGATAGAAGAAAGGAGGGCAGCTCCTAGCCAAACAGAGGTATACAACCGCCAAAATAGATATTGGGGTACGGGGTACTGGGGACGGGGTTTTGTCCAACTCACCCACCAAAAGAATTATCGTAAAATGTCGGACTTTTTAGGCGTTGATTTGGTCAAAAATCCATCGTTGGCGCTTGATCCGAATAATGCTGCTAAAATTCTAGTATATGGAATGCTAAACGGCTTGTTTACTCGTCAACGATTGAGCCAGTATATCAATGGCTCCATCGTTGATTTTTATCAGGCTCGTAAGACCGTTAATGGCTTGGATCGGGCTGGTAGGGTGGCTGGGTATGCGAATAGTGTTAATGATAAATTGTAGTTGGTGAAACTACTATTTATACTGTTACTGATTTTTAAGTTAGGAGAATTGTCTAGTGTGTTACTGGCTCAGCTGTTGTTTTTATAAGGAAACAATAATAGATATTTTGTATTTTTCCCTTAATTGAAACATTCAAAAACTTTCATGAAGTATTTTTTTTGTTCTGTCGTTAAGTCTATATCAATATTATTATAGGCATTAATACTACCAATATTAGTAAACCTAATGGAAGTAAGTTCATTTTCCTTAAAAAGTTTTTTGTGGTCATCTATTAGATCCGCTAAGTCTTTTTTGTATTGAAAACTTTGATGTCCAAACATGAAGACAATAAGCCCTAATTCATTGCTATCCCCATTGAAGCTACCATCCCAAATATTATATCTTTCTAAAGTTTCATTATTGTCGAATAAGAGTATGATTTTCGATTTATTACCAATTACAGCGGCTTTTCTAGTAGATAGATTTGTTACTTTTATACGGACTTCATTATAGCCATTAATATTTTGAGTCAATTTTGCACTAAAACCATACCCATTCCCCACTAAATCAAGTGATTTAATAGTTTCGTAAGTAGTTTTTTTTTCAAATTTGTCATAATTCTTGATTATATACTGGTTACATTGGCAAAATGAAAAATTGTAATATACTATTGATAGTATGAAGAATAGTTTTTTCATAAGAAGATGTTTTATTAAATTATCTTTACGTGTTTTTTAGCTCATTAATTCTTTCTATGATTACGTTAGCCTCTTTTTGAAAGTTTTTTAAAATTTGATCCATTAAGAACGGATCATTTGATTGTTTTTTTGTAAATGCTTCAAATGTGTCAATTTCTTGTTTTATGTTTGAAATTGAGCTACTTATGTAAGAGTTGTTAATGTTTACTACTTCTTCTTCTTTGCGTTTAAGTGTATCTCGCAATTCTTCAACTAGTAGTTGTAGTTTTGATTGAATCATATGTTTTATAATTTAATTTTTTAGTTAATTTATATATAAATTTAATGTGTTTTTATAGAAAAACAAGTTTTTAAAAAAAAAGCCTCAATAAATTATTGTTATTGAGGCCTTACTTTAAACCATAAAAATCATCTGTTGTAACTATGATAATCTTGTTAAAAGATACTTTTGTTTATTTAAAGTTTAAGTCTGTTAAGTAGGTAGTTATTATATCGTTATTATTATCTGAATACATACTTGTTAAAGTATCGTCAGCAATAATTTTCTCTAAACATCTTCTTAAAATATTATCACAATCACGTCCTATTTTTTTTAACTTTAAGCTATTATTTGTAAGTAATGCTCTTTTTATACCTGAACCATGCGTAATGGATGATCTAAGGCTGTATATTTTCTTCATTTTATTATAAATATCTTTTTTTTCTGTAAAAGAATTTTCTAGAAAATTAGCAACAGTCTCTGATAACCTATGAGTTAATTCACTGTTTGATATTGAAAATAAACACTCAAAAGCAGAGCAATATAATGATACCTTGGTACCTATGTCAAAGCTTGTTCTTGCTGAATCAATGAAATAATAAGCTCTTTTAATTCTATTAGCTTGTGCATGAGTCATTTCAGGCTCAGAGTCGTCAATGCTTGACTTTAAATTGAAGAAAAAATTAAAATACTTAATTGCCTCAGTTATTTCTGGTTCTGAAAAATTAGTAACCTCCTTATCTCCAAGGCAATTGGTATACAATGAGTGCCTAATATTAGAATGAATTGTAACGAATTTTCCATCAGTATATTGAAAATGACCAAGTTCAAACCTTACTGAATTATCTTTTACGATCCATGCTGCATTACTAAAAATTGTGCTGAGTTTTAGTAAATGAGCAAGTATGATTTTTTCATTAAAATCTTTTTTAGGTGCAGGGAACTCAGACCACAAATAAGATTTAAGTTGGATAGATTTTTGATATTGCGCTGAACCAGTAATTTTAAGTATTGGAGACTTATAAAATTGATCTATTATTTTAGATTCGTTTTTAATTTTTAAATTTAAATCCTCGAATAAAAAATCATCAATATTAAAATTAAGTTCTAGTCCATGTATACTATTTAGAAAAGTACATATATAATCCATTTGGAATATTTTTTATTTATTTAAAATTTCTAGAAAGAGGAGGCTATCAGAAAAATTTAAAAAACAATGTAATTGAAATGTTTTAAAAATGAACATTTCTGAAATCCTCCTTAATTAATTACGACTACACTATATTTGATACTTCCTCAACGTCTATTTCAAGAATATCTCTAGCGTGTTGTTTATTTATTTTAGTATTCTTAATACTAAATTTTGTATTTGGCATAAAAAGAATTTCTGTTCCATCAGTATCTGAATCTGCACTGTATAAGCTTATATCCCGACCTGAAGTATGCTTTAATATAGTCAATAGAACTAAGTCATAATCTTCTTCAGGATAATTATTTAAGTCAGCTCTTAGATGCCACATTGCTCCACCTTGACCGCTAGGAGTAATTTTATCTGTAGACGTTGAAATAAATGCGAAGTCAGTATAAAAACCATTTTTTTGCATTCTCGTTAAGGTTTCCTTGCGTATTTTAGTTCCTCTGTATAGAGGTTTTTCAGAACTATATAGAGGTAATTTTTGAATTGTTCTAAGGAAGTTACTGTGATTATAAAGACAGCTTGCTTTGTACTCAATATATTCGGGGACTTTGCCACGCAAAAAATCATTTAAAGTATACGCTACCATTCCTGAATAAGCACGAATTAAAGCTTCTTCCACACAAGAGATAGGGATCGTAGGTGAGCTAGCGTTCAGTCTTCTTTTCATTACCTCACTCAACTCTGAATCTAACAATTTTAAAGCCCATTTATTTAATGTCAAAATTCTATTACTTTCTGATATAAACATGATTTGATAATTTAATTACTACGTAACTAGGTTGAGAGTAGTAATAGTGGTTATTTTGATAGTAAAACTTTCTTTTAGGATAGTTTTGCTATTCCTGTAATGCAAATATACATTTGTTTTAAAGGAAATAGAAAATTTTCGTTCTTTTTTAGTAAAAAAAAGCCCCAACAATAAAACATCATTGGGGCATTCTCTTAAGCCAAAACAATCATCTGCTGCAACTTGCTTATATTGTTTTCCAACTGATTCAAGTAAATATCGGGATAGTTATGATGTTTAGCTATATCACATAAAAAGATACGTTGCATATCAGCAAACAAGGCTAAGAACTCTAATTTATCATTGTGTATTTCTGTAGCTTGGGAAAGAAAATCTTTAGAAAAAAAAGCTTCAGGAGTGCTGCTTATCTCAAGAGCAGGATCGCTCGTGTTTTTGTCGTTTTTCATATTGGCGGATAATTTTACATAAAAGATCAAAAGGAAACTCCCAATTATCCGCCAAGATAACCCACACATGCAAGCAAGGTAGGAAGGGAGTCTCCTTCGTTATTTTTATATTCTATCTAATATATTTCTATTATTGGATAGCATGTATGTATTGTTATCGTGGCGGATATGTTTACAATTATAGATCATAAAAACGAAAAAAACAAATCTAGTGGCGTAAATCACTAAATCTAAATACTAAGATTATTAAAACAAATTAGTCCGAATCTCTTTGATACGCTCATTTTTTACTCCGAAGCTCTCCAAATAACGTTGAGTAGTTTCCAAGCTAGAATGTCTAAAATGTTTCATTAGAGCAGGAGCAGAGATGCCCTCTTCAATCATATCACGAGCAGCCGTGTCCTTCCAACTATAGAACGTCTTATTTTCGGAGTCTGTCAAAATATTGCATTGAGTTAAAGTGTCCATTACCTTTCTATGCGTACTAGTGATGCAATTTTTGCCCGTCTGTTTGATGCTAGGTGTTAATTTAGGCCCAAAGACAAAATAGTTTGCTGGATAGCGATTGATGCGTATTTTGCGCAAAAACTCAATCAAGTGATTAGGAATGGTAATATTGGCTAGATTCTTATTTTTAGTCCTAGCCCCATCCAAGGTAATAATTCCTTTTTCTAAGCTAATATCTTCAATCTTTAGTCGTCTTAGCTCTGCATTCCTCAAGGCGCAGTAATAACACAAAGAAACAGCTAATAACAGCCCCTCATTAGCTTCTTTTAGATAGTTGCAGATAATAGAGCGCTCAACAGGAGAAAAGGTACGGCGTTTTTTCTTTTCTGTTCGCAATTTTTTGACCCCTGTAAATGGATTTTTTGTGATAAAGTCACGCTCTACCAAGACATAGAACAAGGCTCTTAGCTTCCTAAAGTGGTTGTTTCTTGTTACTGCCGATATTTTCTTGACCGTGAAGACATAATCTAGGTAAGTAATCGCATCTTGTTTGCTGAAGTCTTTGAGTAGGCTATTATCCTTACCCAATCCGACCCAGTACTTAGCAAAACGATTAAGATAGCTTCCATAGTCAAGTACTGTTTTCTCTCGACATTCTCTGCTTTTGATCTCATAGGCAAAATATAAGGCTTCTAATAATTTCATATTGCTTGGAATTTAGTTTTGGTCATAGAATTTGGTTGATTTGCTTGAATCATCACAGGAAGCGAATAAAAACACACAAATCACAGTTTTTTTTTAAATCAAATGTGTCGTGTCAAAGCTTTGTATATTAGTGAGTTGTGTTGAATCGTCACAGAAACACACGTATTCAGTTTGGTTTTTGAAAAAAAATATTTTTTACTTTTTTTTATCCAAAAATCACGAAATGAAAAATGGCATTTTTAAGATAAAAAAAACGCCAAACAAAAAGCACGCCATCTGAAAAAACAAAAGCGCAAATTACTGATAATCAGTAATTTGCGCTTTAAAAAATGCAGTGGAGCTGGAGGGAATAGTCGAACAGCAACTCAATTTTTTGATTAAGAGTATAATATATATACGATTGAGACATAATTTGTCTCACTTTTTGTCTCAGCGTTTCAGCATGACTATGACATCATAATAATAGATTTATAAGTTACACAATTATACTGCCATGGTTCTATCTCTATAAAACCAAAACAAGGGAGGAACTTGTAATTGTTATTTGTTAAGAATTTAAAATAGAATATAAACCTTGTCACAAATGATGAATAAATAAACAAAAAAATAAGAAAGTGTCTTCAAAAAAAACATTTACCAAAAATACTACTTTCAGTTTCCAACTTCCAACAAATGACAAAAAGCAAACTTACTAATACAGGTAAAATTTAATTAAGTTGTTTATATATAGTGTATAATAGATAATAATAAATATAAAATACCTATTGAAAGCTGTTGGAGCTTGTTGGAAAAACATGTATTTTGTTGGAAACTCAAATATTTTTCCAACAGATTATACTTGAGAAATTTTTTGCAGATTCCTACAAAGTGAGCGGTTTTCCAACAAAAAAGCCCCTTTTTCCAACAAAATAGCCTCTTTTCCAACCATTTTTTTCTTGTTGGAAAAATTAATTAATTGGTTTGTAGGGTTTTATGTGTAAAAATGGTGCTTGTTGGAAAAAAAAGGCGCAAATAAAAAATATAAGGATTAGAAAAGAAATAAAAAGGTAAAAGTTTCAAAAAGTAAAAAGTCACAAAATTATTTAATTGTAATAGTTTTTATTTTTTTTCGAGCAAGGATATGATCCTATCTTTGTCTTTTATCTGGTTTTCTAAAACTTTTTTAGCTTCAGCCAGTATTTTGTTCATTTTATAACTGGTTTCAAGTTCTTTTTCTAGAGCCTTATTTTGGGCTTCGAGTTTTTCGATAGCACTTGTTTCTGTGTGAAAAATTACCTCTTGATTCTTAGGAAGCTTTTTAACTATTAGCTCAAGTTCTTCAGGTGTTAGCCTTTTTCTTAATGTATCTTTATTTAGACTTAGATTCCTGTTTTCCTTAGATTCTTGTTTAGTGTCGCCCTTTCCTATCAATAGCCAATTAACATTGATACCTCTTTGAGCTAGAGGAATTAATATTTTTGAACTAGGCATTGCTTCTCCTCTAACTACTTTATTTAAGGCAGATTGAGTAACATTAATTTCTGAAGCTAGTTGCTTTACATTTTTTTCTTCTAAAAACAATATTAATTTAAAACGTTCAGATATAGACATTTAGCTAAGTTTTACTTTAGGACTTTAAAAGATATTCAAAACTTTAAAACTGTTTTAGTTGTTTTTTAGTCCTGAAATGCTTTAATTTGTGGTATCAACATTGGAGCTTTATGGAATAAGTTGAGAATGTTGATAGAAAAAGTTCTTGGTTTTAGCTAAGCAAGGTACTAACTTTTTGCTTTAGGCTAAAATATACAATGTCTTATTTATCGTGAAGTGATTCTGTGGGAAGAATTACAACGGCTGAACGGCTGCAAGGCTGTAGCTACAATACTATAACAAGGGGTTGATATAGTTAGTATAAGGTTCGATTCCTTACGTTCAACAAAAATTCCATAATTATTTAATTGCAAGTCTTCAACAAGCTACTTTTTCTATAGGGTGGCTTGGCGAAGCTTTGCCCATAACCAAACAAATATGAAAAAAAAGCAATTAACGAAGCAGCAACTTTTTTGCCAGTTTTTGGATGAATTAGCAGTTAGTGTATACCGCAATTTGCACGAACGAATAGGAATCACAAAAAAGATGCTCACACACATTCGCAATGCGCCCAATAATGCTACTTATGAATTGACGTTAAAGTTTGCCAAAGCCTTGGAAATGGATGCAGCGGAATTGATTGATAACTATGGCTTAGGCGCTTCAAAAATAACAGTTGAAGAATATAAAGAATTAAAATAAAAAAAGCTCCTAAGCTGGAACTTAGGAGCTAAAAAATAAATGCCTAGACAGGCAAGTAAACAGAATACAAAATTATGAAAAATTTTATAAAAAATCCTTATTCCTTAGCTCGTAAAGGAATAAGTTCTTTGATAGCCTCCGAAAGTATGGAGGCTACGTTAGATAAAAAGTTCAAGCATACGACCTTTTCTAAACGCTTTTGGTTGGTCAATTTGTCGTTGATGGCTTTAGCGTTTGCGGTTCAAATTGCCAGTTTAATAACAGCTGGGTTGATGTTGTACCATTACTTTGGCAATGTTCCGATGCTGTTAAGAATCCCTTTGTTATTAGTAGTTGTCCTAGTTATTGAAATTATTAAACGTATTGCCTTAGATGATGTGCTAAAATCTGCTTTTCAATATCGAGAATTTGAGCACTTTTCTTTTGCGGTATCGGTCGTTTTTGTCGGCATTAGTATTGGAATCTCTTATGGTGGGGCTTCTTTTGTAGCGGACTTAATGCTACCAGAGCCAACAGAGGTTGAGCCAATTTTAAAAAGTGATGCGAGTATTAAAGCAGATTATCAACAGCAGATTGCAGCGATAGAACAGGAACGAGATACGTTGAGAGCCACACGGCTTTATTATGGAAAGCTTAGGCACGAAGACCAACGCTCGATTGATGAACACAACAAAAGCATCAATGATTTGATTGCTCAGCAACGAGAAGAGTTGCGCAATTTAGCAGCAGCCAATGAGGGATTGACTGCGGAGGCAGACACCGCCACAGCTGGGCTAATTGCAGCCGTTATGAAAGAACGTCAGACGTTACGGCAGCAGTTAGAATATACGGTTTTAGGCTTTGAAACCTTGCTCTTATTGTGCTTGTGTTTTAGTTGGTGGTACTATGATAATTGCCGAAAAGAGCGCTTAGGTTTGGAAGAAACGGCAGCCGTTGAAAATGAGGAACCAACGGCAACAACGGCAGTAGTAACGCCAGCCGTAACGGCAGCCGTTAGAGGGGGAGGAGTGGCACCCGTACTCAACCAAAAAAAGATTGGATTTATAGATTACCAGGAGCAGCCAACAACCGAAAAAAACGGCAGCCGTACGACAGTAGAAAAGGAAGTGAAATATACAAGAAAATGTCCTGTATGTAAAAAGGGGTTTATCCATAATTCATGGAATCATACGTATTGTACCGAGCAATGTAAAATTACAGCTTGGGAAGAACGGAACGGAAAAAAATACACAGGACGCACGAGTAAAAAAGCATAAACCAACCCTATAAAAACACAAGATGTATATTACAAATATTGAAGAACTAAAATCAAAGTTTGAGATTGAAACCATTGTTTCATCTCTTACAGATTGGAAAGAAGGCAGCAAAGCAAAACTTTGCTGCCCATTCCACCAAGAAAAAACGCCTTCTTTTTCAATCTCAAAATCAAAAAATATAGCAACTTGTTTTGGGAGCTGTGGCAAAACGTATACACCGATTAGTTTTGTAATGGAATACAAACAAGTTGATTTTTTAGAGGCAGTAGAATACGCAGCAAAAGTACATCATTTAGCGGTTGAATATGCCGAGAATGTAAGCGAGGAGCAGCTGGAGCAGCTGAAGAAACGCCAACAGAAAAAAGAGCAATATTTATTGTACAATCGTTTGTTGGCATCTGCTTATTATAACCACCATCATGGAGCTGAGGAGCTAAAAGGGGAGATTCAATTTGATAAAAGAAGTTTACAGGGATCAACCGTCAAAACATTTGGAATTTGTCAAACGCCTGAAGCCTGGCATTTTACAAAAAGTTTGAAATTAGACAACAGTATATTAAAGGAACTAGGCATTATTAAGCAAGGAAAAAAAGGGTTTTTTGATGCCTATAGAAATAGAGTGTTGTTCCCGATACACAACCCAAGCAAAGCAATAGTAGGCTTTGCAGGTCGAGCGATGAATGATGACCAAATCAAGTATTTAAACAGCCCCGAAAGCGAAGTTTACCACAAAGAGCAGCTTTTGTATGGCTTGGCTCAACAACTTTCAGCGATCAAGAAAACAAAAAACATGTATTTGGTGGAGGGCTATTGGGACGTGCTAAGTTTGTATGATGGTGGGTTCTTAGGAGCAGTAGCCACTGGAGGAACATCATTGAGCAAGCAACAGGCTAAATTAATCAATCGCTATGCTGAGCGTGTTGTTTTATTGTACGATGGGGACAAAGCAGGAATAGAGGCAGCTATAAGAAATTTACCGATATTGATTGAGTTAGGGCTTCATGTAGATATAATCTCTTTACCTGAAAAACAAGATCCTGATAGTTACATTAGAGAGATAGGAGCGGAGGGCTTCACCATTTATTGCAAGACAAATAAAACAGATGCAATCAATTGGTATTTGGAGCATGAGCTTCAAAACTCAGACCGTGATAATTTTGCCATTCAGCGGATTAGTGAATTAGCGATTGAATTGATTGCTAAGATAAAAAATGAACTAGTAAGAGATTGTTACATTCGTGATGTATCGAAACTATTGGATATAAAACAAAGTGTGTTAAGCATCCAGTTACGGGATAAAATGGGGGCTTTGAACTTTGAGAGCGAACAAAAAAGTCTAAGTTCAAAACAACGGGCGGACTTGTTTAAATATGGCATGTATGAAGATGGGAATCAATACTGGTGCTCTAATGCAAAAGGTGGTTATACTTGTGTATCTAACTTTGTGGTTAAGCCTTTATTTCATTTAAAATCAAAAGACAATCCTAAGCGCCTATTTGAGTTGTTAAATAAATACAATCAAAAGGTTGTTTTAGATGTAGAGGCAGCTGTTTTGGTGAGTTTAGATAAGTTTAGATTAGCGGTAGAGGCAGAAGGTAATTATTTTTTTACAGGCAATATAGCGCAGTACAACCGCATCAAAGGCAAGATTTATGATGAAATGAAGACTTGTTATGAAATAGACGTGCTAGGTTATCATAGAGATAATTTTTACACCTTTGGAAATGGTATTTATACGATAGATAAAGGCTTTATTCCTGCCAATAACTATGGTATTTTAAGCTATCAAGATAAGCGTTATTTTTTGCCAGCCTTTAGCGAAATTTACAAAGATTCCAGTCAACTGTTTAAAGATGAAAAAAACTTTGCTTATCAAGATTCAAAAATCACATTCAAAGATTGGTCAACACTTTTTTGCAAAGTGCATGGAAGCAAAGGACAAATAGCCCTTTGTTTTTATGTGGCTGCTTTGTTTAGAGATGTGATCCATGATTATGTAAATTTTCCTTTACTCAATTTATTTGGTCAACCAGGAACAGGCAAGTCTTTTATGGGAAAAAATCTGTCTTATATGTTCGGCATTGCCAAGGATGGTTTTAATTTAAATAGTGGTACACAGGTTGGTTTTTACAATCGTTTGGTATTGGCTAGAAATGCCCTGGTGTTTTGTGAGGAATATTTTAACTCGATAGATTCGAGATTCATCCAGGGGCTAAAATCCATTTATGATGGAATAGGGCGAGAGAAAGGACAAAAGACAGGAACAAAGAGTTTGGTTAGTGAGGTTTATTCTGCTTGTATGTTTGTGGGGCAAGAGTTGCCCACTTCAGATAATGCTTTGTTTACTCGTGTTATTAATTTGGCATTTTCACAAACAGAGTATACACAGAAGGAATCTAATTTAGCGGATGAATTGAAGGCAATGCGCAAGAATGGGGAATTGATAAATATAACGGCAAAATTAAGCGTATTAAGACCACATATCCAAGATAACTATGGGCAACAATACAATCTTACCTTTTCTAAATTAAAAAAAGCGGTCAAGGCAGACACTCGATTGATAGAAAATTATGCTTCTATTTTAACGGTATTTGATTTGCTCAAGGAAAAGGTATCTTTTCCCTTCAGTATGGAAGAAGTTTATAAAAATTGCATCACAAATATTCTATACCAAAACGACCAAATTCACAGCGAAACAGAAACGGCCACCTTCTGGGATATTATCGAATATTTGGCAAGTGCTGGCTTGTTGGTGGAGGAATATGATTATAAAATAGAAGAGCGTTTTAGTTGGAAAAATAAACAATTTGATGAGCCTAAGCGTCTATTGTATTTGTCTTTTTCCAAATCCTTTCCTTTATATAGAGAGCATCACAAACGGCAATTTAGCAAGGATGGATTGACCAAATCATCTTTGTCCCATTATATAAAAACACATCCTAGTTTTGTAGATTATCTAAAAAGTACTCGAATGGGCAAAAAAAATACATCTGCCTTTGTATTTGATTATGATGCATTAGGACTAAGTATGCATGATGAGCCGCAAGCTTCAACAGATCATGCAACTGAAAATGAAATTTGGGAACAGCAAGAAACTCACGAAAAGAAACTAGATCAAAAAAAGCTTTTAGAGCAGCAAGAAAATGCTAAAAAAGAGCTGGAGTATTATAATAAGGCGCTAAAATATAAAGGAATTCAGCCCCAAAAAGCAGCACTACTGAAGAAAGGAAAAGAAAAAAAGAACAAAAAGTAAATAAGAAATGATCGTATAATTAATGTTTGTTTACGATTACGCTATAAAATACAAGCCCTAGGACAAAAATTCTTTTATATCTGAAGAGTGCCTAATATATTTGTTGTAGGGAACTAAGTTGAGCGGGCAAACAGGATATGAAAATCTAAGCTAATCCAATTGCACCCTAAAAAGTGGTTTTTCTACTTCCTGTTTGCTACTCTTTTTTTTAAGTACCCAGATAGCCCACCTATCCACAATTCCACTTCACGATAAAAGACATTGATCTAATCTAAATCATACACCAATCAATGTTTTTTTTATGCCTTCAAAGAATACCGCTCAAGGAAAGAGCGACCAACCACCATTAATTGATAAAAGTATTGTACTAAGACTGATTAAAGCCCAAATGAACGGGCTACAAGAACAGGCTCAAGAACTATTAAGCAGAGAATTAATAGTTGATACAGATTCGTTGAGTGCTGATCCTGATCAAGGGGTTCAGCAAATCATTACACATGCCTCTCTAAGCAGTAGCTTAACGGAATTAAAATCATTGTACCATCAAATAAATGCGCTTTAAAATGGATTCATTAGTGAAACAATTACAGTCAGAAATAAGGGAAGAAAAACCACAAGAAACAAGAGTTGAAACAACGTTTCAAACAGAACCTCAAACAGAATCTCAAACAATACCTCAAACAGAGGTAGAAACAGCGAATACAGCCCAAAAACAAATAAAAACAGCAGAAAAACAGGATTCCACACAAGCTTCAAACAATGCAGAAACAATCGAAAAAAAAACTTCAAACAATGTTTCAGACAATTCAGAAAAAACGGAAGAAAAAACGATAGAAGAGGAGGAAGACCCTTTGTGGGATTATATGATGAATGAAGACAAAAGAGCAGAGGAGGAGGAAGAAGAAGAAGAGGAAGACCCTTTGTTAAATAGTATAGAAGGGCCAGAAGATAGAACAGTAGAAGAGCAGATCGAAGAGAGTACAGGCGAGAGCCAAAAAAACTTAGATACATTGGCTTCATTGGGGGTAGCGGTCATGGATTATTTAGATAATTCTAAAGCCCAATTGTGTGCTGCAATTGGTGGCAAAGAAGCGGCGTTTTATGCTTCAGATACAAAAGCAAAAAAGGCGCTCATCAATGCGACTAAAAACTATATACAAGAAATCGGAATTAAGCCGCCTAGTCCCACACAAACTTTTTTGATAGCAGTAGGTATGTGGTTACTCCCTTCTTTAAGTTTGGCAGGTTTTCAACGCTTCAAATTAATACGAGAAGGAAAAAATAAACCAAGCATCACCCCCAATACAGCAGAAAACTTAATGGACCAGGAATCAATAGGAGAGCAAAGCGAGGAAGAACAGCCAGCCCCAGCGGTAGATTATACCACAACAAAAGAATATCAATCAGGCAGACGGTTATTTGGTCGCCATGCAAATGGTACTTATCGCCGCTTGAGTGATGGGGAGTATGCCAATGTTGATTTGGCAGATGAATATCCCAGTGCTGAACTATTAGCCCTACTGGAAAAAGGGTACAGTAATGCAGAAATTAGAGAAATTATATATGGTGAATAACTGAGTTAGAACCGCCAATCATTTATAAATCACACATCACAAAAATAGTATGGTAAGAACAATTTTAGAAAATCATCTGAAGACACAAGCGCCAGTCATAGAACAAGACTTAATGAGCAAGGCAGGGGAGTTGTTAGCTTATGTTTCAAAAGAGCAAAATATTTCTGCTTATGGACTGAGTTTATTGTTTAAAGTAGCAGAAGGCAAACTAATTGGTCAGGTAATTACAGCGCAAGCCAAAGAGGTTTATTGCTTAGATGCTGGAGCGTTTTTTAGTGAGATGCTAACAACACGACTGGAGCAAGCACCTGATTTATTAAAGAAGCAAATTTTAGCACAGTTGGGAGGGTCTAAAATGGAAGCGCTGTTTATTTCTATGCTTCAAAAAGATTATATGTTGATTCGCTATAATCGAAAGCAAAAATTAGAGTTGCACAAAATAACGTCAACGAATAGCGAACTAGTGAACCTCCAAGATTTTATAAAAACCGTAAAATTGTAATAAAATGAATGAGCCACTTAGAATAATAGAGACAAATACAATAACCGTTCATGAACCAATTGAACAAGAACAGCTCGGCAGATTTAGAGCCATAGCAGGTATTTTTTTAATTCGTAAAAAAGGGGAAAAGGAGGTTTTGTACATTGGTAGAAGTATCAACTTATATTGTACGATAATGCGCTTATTTCAGAGCCAAGGCAAGCTAGTACAGGAGTCTAATAAAGATTTTAGTTTTGAAATATTGACCAGCTCTCATATCTATATGTCAACAATGACATACATCTATTTAAGAAATTTCTTTCAACCTCAACTAAATACCAATTACAAACCAAGGAAACTATCGAAGGTTGAAAAAAAGCAGCGTAAGCGAATTTTAAATGCGTACCAGGAACAATCTGTATTTGATAAAGTAGGAGAACATAAAAGCGATAGTTAGTGTATAGTTTTATTGGATTTGTATTTTTTTTTAAGCCATCTCATTTGAGGTGGCTTTTTTGTACTTACCAATCAATTTTATCTTCATTTATATCTTCATTTATGTTTTTATTAACTGCATCTAAAGCTTGATTAAATATCGATTGAATATCAAATTCCATTTCTATATTACTGATTAGATCTGTTAATAATTTAGACTTAGTAATATCATGAGGAAAAGCTCCTCTATTAGTTTTTGATTTACCACTTAGATTGTGTATAAATGAATATCCAAATATTTTTTCAATGTCATGAGGTTTGTAGTTCGGGTGTTGTATAAGGAGGTTTCCTGCTTCAATTAGAAATAAAAGTATTTCTTTATTTTTATGTTCAAAAACAGTTAGCCCATGGCAATAAGTTACTAAAAAATTGTAATTATTTTTTTTAGAATTAATAACAGTTGTTGCTTCTTTTTTTAATGATTCTGAAAATAGGGATGAAGGTTTAAAAAAATCAACTAGTTGTTTATGTAAAAAGTTAGAAGGGTTTTTTAAATTCCCATACCAATTTAATACAGTTAAAAAATTAGATTCTTTTTGCTTGTCAGTTAATAATCTATTTTGATATTTACTATAAAAGTTCAAACCAATTACTGTATTTTCCTTTTGGAATAGATTAATTTTTTGAATTAAATATTTTAATAAAGAGTTGAAACTAAATTGATTTTCAAGGAAGACTAAAATGTAATTAGAATATTGTGTATCAAGAGAAATGTGGAGTGTTTCTTTGAATATAAATTCTCTAAGTTCATTGGCATATTGGGATATGATATTTGAGTCTTTAAATAATGACTTTAATAAAAAACTAACACTATCTATGTCAGGCAGATTTTTTAATAAAATGCTTATTAGGCTAAGTGTTTTATTGACATCAATATAAATATATTGATGTAGTGTGTGTGCTAAATTTTTAATTGAGTTGGTATTTTGATTTTGAATTACGTATTCTATGTATTTAAAATCCCTTAACTCATAGAAAGAATAATCTTGATTTCTACCATAAACTAGTAAGAAAATAACTAATGTTTTTGAATCTTCTGTATTTATCTTCCAAATAGATTCGATTAAGCTATAAAAGTATTTTTTATCCTGATAATTAGCTTGGATAAGATGAGCAAATGTGCTCATTAAATTCTGATGATTGTTAAAAATGAAACTAAAGAATTTTCGAGATACATCAGGGTGATAGGAGTTTAAAAAATCAATAATTTGATTAATTTTAAATTGGTTAATATCAAAGTCTAAAACTATTGAAATTATATCTTTATAAAAAAGCGACCAGTTTTTATATTTTTTTGATAGTTCAGTAAGTTTTTGAAAAGCATTTTTTTTATTATGGGAATAATCATTTAATAGAATCAGTTCTAATTCACCTTTAATTGAAGTAGTAATCTTTGCTTTTGTTAGGAGTAGAGAATGAATACTACTATACTCTGGCTTTAGATCCTTATTAGTAAACATGTTTAAATGCTGAATTAATAGATTTTTTTCTTCTGGAGAAGGGGCCTTTTCTAAGGTTTCAAGTAAAAATGCATTTACTAATTTTACCTCGTTACTTCTGTCAAATTCTGAATTTTCCTGATGAGGGACTCTATAATAGCGTAGAGTGTGAAGTATTTTTTTATAGACTAATAATCCAAATTTTCTATCTTTTTCTCTATAAGTTTTGTGTAATGAAATTAGCAGGGTAATTGTATCAACTCGTAGTTTTTTTGTAACTGGGGTAAAAGGAACTTTTCCTCTACCAAAACTAAACTTCATTGTGTATTTATCAAAACTCTCTTCTAATGAAAAATCTAATTTTAATAATGTTTCTATGCCTTTTAGTATGAGTTCTTTATGTGTGTTTTGTGTGTCTTCTCTTTTTAAAATTAAGGTTAATTTTTTTACAAGAAATTGCTGTCTTTGACAAACAACTAAAGGAGAGTATCCCCAATTTTTAAAATCATATTCTCTATATCTGAATACTTTTTCAATTAAATCAACGTTTTTCCTACAAAAAGAATAGTCACATAATAACTGAAAGGTAGAATTAAGGCTACTATTGTCTACTATATTCAAAAATATAATAGAAAAAAGTAAATCAATTTTGTTATGAATATCTGTCAAAATATATTCTTGCCAAATTGATTGACTTTTGCTCCAAAAGGTTGTTTGTTTATGACTTATATCAAATATACAACGTAAAGCCTTAGTGGTAATTTGTGTCTTTTTATAAGCAAAAAACGATAATGTATCTAAATTGTTCTTGAGTAATTTTAATTCATCAATAGAGTTTAAATTAATACTATTAATTGAGTTGACAAATTCAAGTGCTATACTGTCTACGTTAATATCTAGCTTTTCAGAGTGTTCTACTTCTATTAGATTTGTAATAATTCTTTCTCTAAAGGAATCTATATCATTTCTTTTTAGGATGTATTTAATCCTAGATATTGCATCTAAAAGTATTATATCACTATAAGGATCTGGCTTAATTGTTATATGTGTATCTTTAGATATAAAGTCAAATTTTGATAATTCATCAATAATAATTTCGCAATCTTCAAGTGAAATTTCATTTATCTTAGCTATCAGTTTTAGTTCTTCAATTTTGATAGGAGAAACCAAACTTAATAATTGAATTGTTTTATTTATTTTTATTTTATCAATGTAAGTAGAGTCATAAACGTCTTCTATGACTTGTCTTTTTGACTCCTTGACGAATTCAATAAAATTATCTTCTTCAGATAATTCAAATGAATGTTTACCTTTTAGTGCTAATTGACATAAGCCTAAGATTACAATTGGTACTCCTTTCGATTTTTCAGCTAACCTAGAAAGATCTATTTTTCTGATATTTGGAATTTGAGATTTGAATAAATTTAGGGTGTTATCATAGTTGAGCCTTTCTATAGGTATTTTTTCTATATCTCGATAGTGAGAAGATATGGAATGTATTGTTTTGCTATAAGTAGCTTTTCTAATAGTAAGGATGATTTTTACATTTTCAAGCCTATTAACAGTAGCTATTACATCATTTAAAATGTGAAGTTTTTTGTGTGCATCGTCTAATAGGATAATAATATTATTTTTAGATTTTATTTGTTCTGAAAAATCTAAACATGCAAATGCACCATCATTAAGAATGAATGCTTCTTGATTTTCCATTTTATCTACTATTACTTTGAAGAATTGGATACAAAGCCTAGTTTTTCCATAACCTCCATCCCCAACAATAGATAAAACTTTTTTATTAGAGTTAATAAACTTTTTTATACTTTCTATTTCTTGTTCTCTTCCATAAAATGTACTGTTAAATTGATTAGGAAAATCCTTTGATTGCTTTAGTTGATCTTCAAATGCTACTTGATATGGTATTATTATATCATCAAAAGTAGGTAATTTTGTTACTGAACCATATTGATCTTTTAAGTAGTCCCGAATTGCTTTTATTTCCTGTTTATTACATCTTTCGTCAATCTTTTTACTAAGATCAGTGATATTCCATATATGTTCTTTTTTGAAACTTATATTAGGAGATGGCACTATACCTAATCTAGAAGCTTCTTCTTCGATGAAAAAATTAATATCATCATTAGTTTTATTAATTTTTGACTTAGGGTCAATTATAATATGATATAGAATAGGGTAATCTTCAAATACTCTATTGTTAAGATGTGTTTTTAACGTTTTTTTTATTTTGGAGTAGCCAGTTTCACAAGTTACTTGAATGCCAATTTCTTTATTTTCAGAGCCTAGGTCTATTGCAGGATAATTCTTTTGTATTTCCTCAAGATGAATAAATTTTTTTTTAAAAATCTTATTCACAATTGGAATTAATAAAATTTCACCACGTTTACTCATATCTGTATTTCCTGATTTAGACTCCATAATTACATGATATGTATAGTAAGCTAAGTACTTTCTAATTTCCCAAAGAGGGATAAAGTCTTCCATAAGTGTTGTTTGATAATTTATAATAATTAAATATACAATATAAGTTCTAGATCATTACTTTATTAAAACTAAAATATAACAAGCTCCAAAGGGAATTACCCTTTGGAGCTTGTTACATTCTAAATACAAGGAAAATTATCTCGTAGATCCCCCAAATCAGAAACGCCCAATTGCCTCAAGTATTCGTCCACCTGATCCAATGAATGATGGCGCAATTGAATTTGCAGCTGCTTAATATGAATACCAGCCTTAACCGCAGCAACAGCTCCCGTATGTTTCCAGGAGTACAACTTATAACGGCTAGTATCAAAACCCAATTCTTTTAACAACTCTCTGTGTTGTCGTCCAAAAGTATTCATACCAGTAGGAGACAAATAATGATTACCAGGAAACAAATATTCGTTTGGGTTGCGATTCCTTATCTTTTTCTCAACTGTAGGAAAGAAAGCGTTTGGAATGGCCACATACTGTTGTTTTTTATTCTTGGCAATATTGGCAGGAACTAAGATCTTTTGTTCTTCCAAAATCACGTCCCCGACCTTGAGCAAACGCAGCTCCGCACGAGGTCGAAGAAAGCAGTAATACACAAACTGCACAAAAAACCACAAATTAGGATTACTATTTTTTATGGCATTGCTAAGAAATGTTCTTTGGCTCTGGGTAAAGTATGCCGCTGGAGTCGGTGAAGCTTTTCGTTTTTCAATGGCTTCCATGAGCTGCTGTTGATCGCACCAGCCAAGTGCTTGAGTAATGCAACGGATATAATCATTATAAGTCGTTGGAGCTACTCTCTTTTCTTTGGTAAGGTATTCAAAGAAAAATTGATAAACATTGTCTTCCGTCCATTTTTTGCGCTGCATCCATTTTAGAAAAATATCAATCTTGGATTTTTTACATTGGTAGGTTTTAGGTCGCCAAGTAGGTTTCCTGTTTTCTAACTCTTCATAAATCTTTTGTGAAAGGCTCTTATTAGACTTTTTAAGGTGTACTTGTAGAATTTCATCAATTAGGCGCTGCGCAGCTGCTTTTCGCCCTTTTAGGGTAGAATATTTGTTGATGTCACCGTATTTTTTGATTCGTTTGCCCTTTTCATCTAAGTAGTAAACAAACCAGCGGATAGAGAGAGAATTTTTGCCTGTATATATCTTAGGCGTACTTTTTTTTATCATTGTTCTTTTAACTTTTTTACGCCATAGCATATAAAGCAAAAAAACAATGAGACAGAAGATATTTATATTATGTCTCAATGTAATATGTAAAACTCTGGAAATTAGAGTTTTATATATACTAGTGGAGCTGGAGGGAGTCGAACCCTCGTCCAGTCAAAGCATCAATAAGCTTTCTACATGTTTAGTCATTAGTCGAATCTCAAGCAGTAATAGGTCTAAGGACAAACGAGTTACCACTCCAGTCTCTTCTTGATTCATTTTGAATTACGGAGACACGCATTCTAAACTAGCCTAAGAGGTTGGTTGATGCGAGGTACGCTGTGTATTAGGCGTCAAGCGTAGGTCGCAATGGTGTCTAAATCACTTTGTGATTAGGCAGCCATGGCATAGTTATTATTGCCATTTAAAAGTTGTTATGTGCTATATTTAACGAGATAATCACACCTGTCTCGACATGCTTACTTAAAGAACGTTCAATGCTGTCAATTCCAGTCAGCCCCATTTTTTTTAATTGGAAATACTTGTTATTTCCTTTGTCATACTATTCTAAACAGATTAGAGTTTAGTAATAGAGGTTGCAAAGTTATAACTAATTTTCAGCTCTGAAAGTTCCATTGAATATTATTTTTACAAAAAATAAAAAAACATCTTTTTAGGAAGCTTATATTTTGTACTAAATTATTCTTAATATCGTAGCACTTTAATAGCATATCACTCTACTCGATGGTTTTTATAAGCATAAAAATTGGGCTAACTTTTAGCTGCTTTTAAACCGTTTCACTTCTAGATATTAGATTTGGGACTCCCATTATAACTTAGTTAGAGTCTAAAATCTAAGAGTGAAACGATCTAAAATATAGAATTCAGTATAAAAGCCAATGGTGTTAAATTTTTAAAAACTGTCGGGGCGAGTAATCGCATATAACTATCTAACTAAAAAATGACGGCTTATGAAAATAGGAATTATTAGAGAAGGAAAAGTACCACCAGATTCGAGGGTTTTATTTACTCCTACACAATGTGTTGCGCTTCAAGAGAAATACAATGTTGAATTTATTGTGCAACCCTCTAAGGGGCGTTGTTTATCCGATGAATTATATGAAGCAGCAGGAATAAAACTACAGGAGGATGTTTCAGAATGTCCTGTATTAATGGGAATAAAAGAAGTTCCAAAAGATCAATTGATTGCTAATAAAACCTACTTTTTCTTTTCGCATACGATTAAGGCACAGCCTTATAATAGGGCGTTGTTGCAGAAAATCATCAAAGAAAATATCACGTTATTGGATTATGAGGTATTGACCAATGAAAAAAAACAACGAGTGATTGCATTTGGGCGATTTGCTGGGATAGTAGGAGCGCACAATGGCATGATGACCTATGCAAATAAAACAAAAACATTTGAGTTGAAGCAAATGCATAAATACGATGATTATGCAGCGGCAATTGCTTATTACAAGACCCTTTCATTTCCTAAAATGAAAATTGTTATTACGGGAACAGGGCGTGTTGCGAATGGAGCAGCAGAGGTTCTGGATCATATGGGAATTCCCAAGGTTTCCCCACAGGATTTTTTGACGCAAGATTATGAGGAGGCCGTTTATACACAATTGGGGTGTGAAGATTATGTAAAACCTAAAGCAGCCAATGAAAAATTTGAAACGGCTGATTTTTTTGCAAATCCTCAGAACTACCAATCTATTTTTGCCCCTTATACTAAAGTTGCAGATTTAATGATTAATGGCATTTATTGGGCTAATGAAGCGCCTGCTTTTTTTACCAAGGAAGATATGAAACAGCCTGATTTTGGAATCAAAGTTATTGCTGATGTAACTTGTGATATTGCACCTGTGGCATCTATTCCGTCTACCTTATTTGCAACGACTATAGCAGACCCTGTTTTTGGGTATGATCCTCAGAGTGAATCTGCTGTTGAGCCCTACCAAGCGCATACAATTGACATGATGACAATTGATAACTTGCCTAACGAATTACCCAAGGATGCTTCTAAGTCTTTTGGAGAACAATTTACAACCAATGTAATCGAAGAGTTACTCGCCTTAAAAGATACTGGAATGTTAGAGCGAGCAACCATTGCAAAAGCAGGAAAATTAGGACCACACTTTGAATATTTAACGGATTATGTAAATGGCAAATAGCCGAAGTTATAAATAAAAAAATGTAACAATATTTATATCGAATATTGTTACATTTTTTAGAATAGAATTGTGTTAACGATTTAGATAACTCAATGGGATTCTGCTAGTGCAATCATTAAGGTTTCTAGTTTCTTTTTCATCATATAACCAGAACAAGAATAGTTGTTAACAATCATGCTAAAGGCTAGTTTTTTTCCCCCTTTAGTGGTTACGAATCCCGTATAGCTTCGGATTCTATTCATAGAACCACTTTTGGCACGGACATTATTTTCGGCGGAAGAATTACGGCACATATTGCGAAGTGTCCCCGAACGCCCAGCAATTGCCATTTGATTGTAGAAATCGCCGAATGTTTTTTTATCAATGTACATTTTGCGCATGATTTCAGCGAATGTTTTGGGAGAAACCCCATTTCTTGCCGATAAACCACAACCGTCTTTCATAAAGAAACCTTCCATATTGATGCCTCTACCTCGCCAAAAATCAGCAATAGCTGCGATTCCATTGTTGGTTGATCCTTGTCCTTTGATTTTTGCTCCAATTGTTTTTAACAGCGCCTCGCAATACATATTTCGGCTATCTTCATTGGTGTGTTTGCAAATAGCAGCTAAGGAAGGGGAGTAATGGGTATGGATTTTAGTTCTTGGTTCTTGTTTTTTTAGGAGTCGTTGTGTTGTTGCTTTTTTAGAAACAGTAACTCCTGAAAGTGCTAAGGATTTTTGTAGGTCATGAGCACACAAAAGGGCAGGATCGGGAGTAGCTCCTTTTATATTAAATAATCCACTTCCTTTGGGAATGGTGCCTCTAAGGGTAACTTCTGTGCCATAGGGTGCTGCATAAACATAGGCATTATCTCCTGATTTGCTCCCTGCGCTTGTTACTCGATTATCAAATTTAAGTTGGGGAATGTCAGGAACCGTATGGTCTATGGTAGGAGTGGCGCCATAGTCTTTATGTTTCTTGAAATGGATATAATAAAGATTATCGTGATAATTTAGCCCAGAAGTTCCTGCTCCATAATGGTTGCCAATATCTCCCCATTGCCAAGTTGGAATCATTACCTGATCATCAAAATAACTGCCATCGCCAACAATGGCTCCATTTATTTTTTGGATGCCTGCTTTTTTTATAGCTGCTACAAATTCTGCCATAAGCATTTCTTTGGTCAAAATACCTTCCATAATAGGAGAGGCCAAACTCGGATCTCCCGTACCTCGTATATAGAGGTTGCCATTGAGAGTACCATTGGATATGCTGCCACTATATTCTAAAAAAGTCTTAAACTTATAATCGCTTCCCAATAGGGCTAAAGCTGATCCTGTGGTGATAACTTTCATGGACGAAGCAGGAACCAGAGCTTTAGTAGGGGATCGTTGAGCGTATATTTTATTCGAATTAATATCAATAGCACAGAAACCAATTGAGGCAAATTTTAAATCGGTATCTTTCTCAAAGCTCTGCAAGGCTAGTTCTATTTTGGTTTGACCATTTAATACATAGCAAAATAAAACTAGTAAACTAATAGATAGGGTTTTGATCATGTTATAATTGATTTGGTAAAAAAGGTTAAATATTGATAGAATGGTTTGTTAATTGCACCGTGTTATAAACATTACTCCGTTAAAAAAACGAACCCAGCTATGTTGGCTCATAAGCGATAGCGTACTAACTGGGTATGCTTGCAGCCAAAGCTAAATCACATAAATGTAGTGCACGAGCAGCTTGGTACTGTGTACCAACTGGAATGCCTAGTACCGTAGGTAAAAGCGAAGGCACGGCTTTTTTATGCTTTTTATTAACTATTCTCATGAGCATAGCGAACTAAAAAACTAAAGAACTATCTCATGACCGCAGGGAATAATGAGAGAAGCGATCATAAGCAAAGCGCACTAACTGATCAACGGAGTATTAATAAAATAACAAAATGAATACTAATAATGAAAAAAAAACGATTTAATCTACTGATCCATGCTTTAGAAATAAGGTGGATGGATCGAATTTAGGATTGAGAATAAATTACAAAAAGATTAAAAAATAGGGGCTTAGGAAGGCAAAAATTTGTTTCTCTCTACAAAAATTCTATCTTCGCATTATGCAATCAACAATCTATATATCATCAACAATCGAATTGACTTGTTTAAACAAGGGCAAAAAGGCATTGGTATGTAAACAGTTGAAGGAAGGAAAGAAACAGATTCCACCCAAGTGCATTTTTGACAATTGAGCCTAAAGATAGAAGAATATATTTTAGAAAAGCGATTAGTCAAAATGCACTAATCGCTTTTTTTATTGTAGGGACTAAAGATCTCTCTTATTCATTTGCATAATTTATTTAATAAATTTTAAACATCATGTTCTTAAACGAAGAGACCAATCAATTTGAATTAGGTGGCGTAGAAGTACTAGAAATTGCTCAAACTTACGAAACGCCTTTATTTGTTTATGATTCCAAACAAATTATAAACCAATACAACAAAATGAAAAACGCTCTGCGTCAAGTTAAAAAACTCAAGATTAATTATGCTTGCAAGGCGTTGACCAATATCAGTATTTTGCGCCTGTTAAAAAACTTAGGTGCAGGGTTGGATGCGGTTTCTTACCAAGAAATTTTATTGGGTTTAGAGGCAGGTTTTGAAGCGCAGGATATTATCTATACGCCCAATTCTGTTTCTATAGAGGAGTTGGAAGCAGCCATGAAATTAGGGGTTAAGGTAAATATTGATAATATTGAGACCTTGGAATATATGGGGATGAATCATCCGAATAAGGCCTTTTGCATTCGAGTAAATCCACATATTATGGCAGGAGGGAATGCCAAAATTTCAGTGGGGCATATTGATTCTAAATTTGGAATTTCTATTCACCAAATGCCCTTGGTGGAGCGTTTGGTTGAAACGCTAAATATAAAAGTAGAGGGAGTGCACATGCATACGGGATCAGATATTTTGGATGTAGATGTATTTTCGCATGCGGCCACCTTGCTTTTTGATGTGGCTCGTAAGTTTAAGGATTTGGAATATATTGATTTTGGCTCAGGATTTAAGGTGAAATATAAACCTAACGACATCGAAACAGACATGGAGCAGTTTGGTGAAATGATGGCGAAACGATTTAATGCCTTTTGTGAAGAGACGGGCAAAGATCTAACCTTGGCATTTGAGCCAGGCAAGTTTTTGGTGAGTGAGTCGGGCTATTTTTTAGCCAAGACAAATGTGGTAAAGCAAACTACTTCTACTGTTTTTGCTGGAATTGACACAGGATTTAATCATTTGATTCGCCCTATGTTTTATGGTTCTCATCACGAAATTATGAATGTGTCAAACCCTGCTGGAAAACCTAAAATTTATACTGTGGTGGGATATATTTGTGAAACAGATACCTTTGGTTGGAATCGAAAAATTAATGAGATAAAGGAAGGGGATGTGCTTTGTTTTAAAAATGCAGGCGCCTATTGTTTCTCTATGGCTTCTAATTACAACAGTCGTTATCGTCCTGCTGAAGTGTTGGTGCACGATGGGAAAGCGCATTTAATACGCAAGCGAGAAACGTTTGAAGATTTGTTGAGGAATCAGGTAGATCCTGCGCTTGATTTTAACGCAACAGAAAAAGTAGTAAAGGACGTAGAAGCTTAAAATTTAGCAAAAAAATAATGGATGATAAGTGGTTGCTTGATCAAACAGCAGGTAGACCATTTATCATCCATGTTACTTATTCTCTAATCACCCGCACTTTTACTCGAATATCTTCTTTAGGGCGAGCATAGGCATCGGTCTCTTTGTAACAAATGCTATCAATCACCTCAAAACCTTCATAAACTCGTCCAAAAACAGTGTACTCCATATCCAACTGAGGGGCACCCCCTAGTTTATAGTAGAGTTTACGTTGCTCTTCGGTATAAATTATATCGTATTCTCGCTCATTTTTATCCAATTGCCCAGGAGAGACAGAACTGCCATGAACAATATAAAATTGAGAACCAGAAGATTGTTTGTCTGGGTTTAACTGATCTGGTTGTCGAGCCGCAGCTAATGCACCTTTGATGTGATAATAGTGTTGTCCAATTTCTGCGTCTTGTTTGTAATTGGGCCCCCCACTGCCTAAGCGTTGCCCTTTTTTAGCGGTTCTAGAAGTCGGGTCGCCCCCTTGTGCCATAAAGTTCTTAATCACACGGTGGAACATAAGACTGTCGTAGTAGTTCTGTTTTGCCAATTTTAAGAAATTGGCACGATGTCCTTCGGCATCAAAGAACAACTCTATTTTCATCGTACCAAATTTTGTTTCCATTTCGATTAAAGCAGAATAAGGATCGGGATCTAGGCGAATGGTATCTGGTTCTACGACCTGTAAGTTCCCTGCTTTTCGAACGACAACTTCTCGACCATCTGAAGTAGAAGTATTGGAGTTGTTGTTCGAATTGTTGGATGAGGTTGTTTTTGAACTGGTCACACATGCTGCTGTTAAAAGCAATATGAAAAAGATGCTAGAAAGAGAAAGAAGGTTGTTTTTTGACACACTAGATAATTTAAATATGAAAAGGCAAGTGCGAACGCTAAAATAGCAGCTACTAGTTTTAGCGTTCGTACTCATTGCTTTGGTCTTTGGCAAATATAAGGAATCCACTTAAATCTATGCAATTAGCTCAGCATGCTATTACAAAAATTTGTAGAAATTTTTGGGAAGGCATTAGAAGGGGCTACTCCATTCAGGTTTGTCAAAGTAAGAACTATCGGTTAAAGCATGCAAAAAGGCAACCAAATCCTCTTTGTCTCCCGCTGTTAATTGATTAATGGTTGGAGCTGTAGACAGCTCAGAAGCTAAGTTGGGAGAATAATGCCCCCCTGTAGCATAATGATCAACTACTTCTTCTAGGGTTTGAAAACGACCATCGTGCATATAGGGCGCTGTTAGTGCAATATTGCGAAGTGTAACCTCTCTAAATTGACCATTTTCAGGCGCATTTCCTGTTGCTTCTCCATAGCCATAATCTGCAAAATCAAGTAGCGATTGAGCCGAGTCGATTCCATTGTTAGAAAATTCGTTTCGAGCAAATAACGCTTTGTTTTTCGAAAAACTATGACAATGTGCGCACTCTGCATCTTTTAGGCTGGGAGCACCCGCAGCATCTCCAATAAATAAGGTCATTCCCCTGAGTTCTTGACTGTTCAAATAAACAAAAGGCTTCCAAACGTCCTCATCATACCTTGAGTTGGCAGAATTAAGGGTGCGTTCAAATTGAGCAATTGCCTTAGCGACTAAATTTCGATCAATTTCGTCATAGCATTCTACACCAAATGCTTCTCGAAACATTTTAGGATAAGTAGGATGCTGGCGCAAATCTGCTTCTACTTTTTCCCAAGTATTATCCATTTCCAAAGGATCTTCTATAGGACCTTTTAAAATTTGCTCTTCTAACGTCGCAAAACGACCATCCCACATAAAGTTGTAGTCTCGGTTTTTGACCCAGCTATAGCCAATATTAATCAAGGACATTGAGCCACGGCGACCAATCCTGTTGTCAATCCCTTTAGCTTTGGGCAAACCGTCTGTGAATGCTTTGTTGAGCTCATGACAGGAACTACAAGAGGTGCTAGAGTCCCTAGATAAGATAGGATCATAAAACAAATGTCGCCCTAACTCGATCCCTTGAACAGTAATAGGGTTGTCATCGGGATGTTCCATAGGTGGAAAACCTTGAGGGGAAACAACAGTGTAGCTAGTTGGGGTGTAAGGGATTGTACTTAAATCACAAGGGCTTAAAGGACCAATGTATTCGGTCTCTTTGCAGGCTATAACTCCAACAATAAGACTAATAAAAACAAAGAAAAATTTACTGCGCATTGTTATTTTTTATTTTATACCTAACGGTTGTTTTCAGTTGAGTTGATTCGTATAACTCTTCAGCTCCCTTATAATCTTAAAAATCATAAGGGAGCCTTATAGACTAAATAAGTAACTAAGCAGAATCAATCCTGTTTAGTTGCTAAGTCGATTAAGACTGAAGTGTTATAGCATTGGCTAGATTTTCAATGGCTTTTTTTGCAAGGTTATATTCTGACGAACCTGCTGGGCCAGAATGCGTTTGAGCTTCACCAACCATGTCAATCTCCGTTCCTGCTTTGAAGAAAATATCTTTGGCATCAAGATAGAAGACTAACTGAGTTGTTTTTTCGGCTGCGATCTCAAAATTTTGAGTAAAAGATTTAGGCTGATACATTCCATCAACCCCTGAATGGTACAAAAAACCAGATATTGTTCCATTGGATTGTGTAATATCGCCTTCCATCTTGCAGAGAATATAGCTATTCCAACTTGCCCAATAATTGCCATTTAATCCTAGCGGAGAAGAAGACTCATAATCACTAGGTGTTGTGCCATTGGTAGCATCAGATAAACCAACACCAAAATCTAATTGGGTGTAATCGCCCACAGGAACATTGTTAATCGTAAAAGTAGTTCCTTCTTCTGCTGCTGCTTGAGAAATGCTATTCGCCATAGAAATATAACCTACATCCGCAAAATCGGTTGGTCCTTGTCGAGTAGAACCCTTAATGTCAGCAATAAAAAAATCTAATTTTTTGAATAAAATATCCGTTGGATCTGTTTGACCTGTTGCTATTTTTTCGAATAAAACCAGTGGTTGTGAACCATATCGAGCTTTAAAAATAATTTCTAGGGTTCCCGTAGGGTCATTGGGAGGAGATGTTTCGCAAGAGCCTGACCACATAGAAACTGCGACTAAAAGGAGGAGGATAATACGCATAATAAAATAATTTAAATGAAAAAATGAATAGATAGACTCGTGTTGTTAAACGAGTTCATAAACAGAGCAAATAGTAAGTAGCCGTGTAGCTAAGCGTAGTGAAAACAGCATAACTAAACAAATGCTAACTCAGGAATCAAATTAATAACGAGTTGTGTTGTCTAACTGTTACCTAGCTACTGCACAAATAATTTTAGATAATAGCGTTATTTTTCTAGTTTACCTAAACATAAATATACACAAAGAAGTTGTTTAAGAATAACCTGAAATCAATTGTCTAGCATTCTGGGAAAAAAATGACATTGTTTTTCTTTTTGTTTAAAAGGCAGAAAGAATACGACTCTATTTTTTACAAGTTCAGTATCATAAAATTAACAGTTGTTAGAGCACAATGTTTATGCCCAAACGCATTCAAAAAAATACTTTGTATAGCTTATGTTTTGAATGTTACTAAATTTACTGTATTATGATGGCTTGGTTATTCAACATTATTATTTGATAGGAAACAGAATATGAAGCGTATTTATAATAATCTATTGAGCGCAAAAAAAGAGCAACGTAAAAAATTTGCTGTTTTGATAGACCCTGATAAGCTCCATTTAAAAGATGTAGATTACATCATTAAATTGGGAAAAGAGGCTGCAGTAGATAGTTTTTTTATAGGAGGGAGTTTGGTGGTCAATGATGCTTTGGACGAAATTATTTTAACGATCAAGAAGCATTGTGACATTCCCGTTGTTTTATTTCCAGGAAGTTCTAGACAACTGAGCTATAAAGCGGATGCGCTATTGTTTTTATCATTGATTTCTGGGCGAAACCCAGAGTTGTTGATTGGGAAACATGTAGAAACGGCTCCCTTTCTAAAAATTAGCCCGCTAGAGATTATCTCAACAGGGTACATGTTGATCGATGGAGGAGTACCAACATCTGTGTCTTACATGTCTAATACATTACCGATCCCTGCTGATAAAGATAGCATAGCTGTTTGTACAGCCATTGCGGGAGAGATGTTAGGTCTAAAATTGATTTATATGGATGCAGGGAGTGGTGCACAGAGACCAATTAATACCTCTATGATAGAGGCAGTGAGCACAGCCATAGACATTCCTTTGATTGTAGGAGGGGGGATTCGAACACCTGAGCAAGCAAAAGCAAATATCAAGGCAGGAGCTGATATTATTGTTGTTGGCAATGCCATTGAAAAAGATCCCAATTTGATTTTAGAATTAGCAGCGGCTGTTCATGAAGGATAAAAACAAAGCACATACAATTTTTATTATAGTATGTGCTTTTTATATCTTATCCATCAGGGTGTAATGAACCTATTTTTTAGGTTTCAATGCTTTCTTTAATGCAGAGGTGTTCACTGAGTCAGAAAGAAGCTTACCTGCCTTGAACTTAACAGTCACTTTTTCTGGAATTTGAACAGGCTTGTTCGTGCTAGGGTTTACGCCCTTTCTTGCCGCTCGGTAAGAAGTGTTTAGCGTACAAAAACCCACCAAAGTTACTTTGTCGCCATCTTTTAGCGCATCTTTAATGGACTCTAGAGTAGCATCTAGTGCAGCGGCAGCATCTGCTTTTTTTAGACCTGCTTTTTCTGCGATTTTGTCGATCAAATCTCCTTTGTTCATAATGATTAATTATTTATAGTTTTTATTACAAGCAAAAAAGTTAAAGTATTTTTAACTAATGCTTAAAAATTAAGTACTTACAAATTTATATTCTTTTAGCGTATTTTACAATTTTTACCCTAAAAAAACGCTATAAGCCTTTTGTTTGGGGTACTTTCGGTGTTTTTTGCTTAGAAAGTCCGAAATTATCTATCGTATAAATAAAAAAAAGCTTTTAATGATCTAATCATTAAAAGCTTTTAAGTTGGCCTACTAGGACTCGAACCTAGAATGACAGAATCAAAATCTGCTGTGTTACCATTACACCATAGGCCATTTTGAATGATTCTTGATTTGAAAAAAAACATTCAAGATGATGCCGCTTATAGAAGAAAGTTAGTTGGCCTACTAGGACTCGAACCTAGAATGACAGAATCAAAATCTGCTGTGTTACCATTACACCATAGGCCATTACTTCCCTTAAGCGAATGCAAATATAATCGACACTAAACTAAAAACAAAATTTTAGCGCAATATTTTTTGTTTTTTTTGATAAAAAAAAACAGCTTTTTCTGTTTTTTGTTGAAAATCATTTTGTTACAATGAGCGGTTTATTCGAAAAAAATATCAAATATTCGAACTCCTGTTTCTTTTGCTGTAATTTGAATCCAAACAGCTTTTTCTGGAAAATAGCTTTCTATGATATTAGGCCATTCAATAAAACAATAACTTTCATCCTCCAAAAGTTCCATCAAACCAATAGAAAATGCTTCTTCTTCCGATTTTAATCGATATAAGTCAATATGGTGAACTAATTCCGTTTGGGATTGATATTGATTGATAATAGAAAAAGTAGGGCTAGAAGTGACATCTTGCACTCCTAAGGCTTGGCAAAGTAGTTTAATGAATGTTGTTTTCCCAGCCCCAATTTCGCCTAAAAAAGCAACCTTTTTTCGCTCTTTAAGAGTAGGCAATAAGGTGGTAACGACTGGAGTTAAATCATCAATTGTAGCAACTAAAAACTGTTGTCTCATCAGAATAAATAATAAGGTTATAGTAATGGTTAATAAAATAATGCTCTACGGATTACTTGCAACCTTGTTAGTGTAAGCTGCTCGTTTACTGCGTTCATGCTCATTGTTTGTTCGTTAACAAAAAACATAAAAAAGCAAATCGATGCGATTAACTGCGTTGCGACTATGTGAGCCTTTAGATTTCTAGCAGAGTAATGGATTAACCAAGTATTAAAAATTAAACACCCAAGAATTGGAATGCTTAGGTATTCGTACAAAGATAAAAAAAAGGCAGCTTCACCAAAATAGGAGAGCTGCCCTTTATCATTATGATTGTCGTTCTACGTTAGAACGTATATTTTAAAAGAAGTTGAACATCATTATTATGGAGCTGATTGGGTAATCTAATCATTTGTTGATGATCAACACCCTCTGCAACAGGAACCAACAATTCACCAACATCAGAAAGTGCTTGTATTTTACCTTGAGGATCTACTCCACTACTAAGGTCCGCTTGGATCGATTCGTCGTGTTTTGCTTTTGCTTGTTGGGTCAAATTAACCAGACCAATGCTATATTGCAGACCAACAGACCAATGCTTATTAAAACAGTACTCCATGCCCAATAAAATACTAAAATCAAAATCAGCCAATCCCATTTCTTTATTCGATAGAGGATTCAATTCTGGGCTTGTGCTTTCTGTATTGAATAACCAAGCTGCTTTAACCCCTGCCTGAACATTATAGCGAGGATGTGGATGAAATTGATAGACCAAAGGCATTTCCAACATATCAATTCTATTTAAAACATGTGATTGACTAGTTTTGGTGCCAACAGTGTATGTTATTGCATTATTCTCACTGTTATTTTTAGGATTGGGCAAGCGTCCCATACTTTTGTACTGTAAACCAACTTGAACTCCGTGGTGTTTAGCTACTCGATAAGAGGCATTAACACCAGCATAAGGCATAACAGATAGTTTCTGACTATTGCGATAAACTTTTGCACTTGCTCCGCCAAATACACCCACTTTTAGTGGAGATTTTTTAGTATTAAGCTCATCACCAATACCAAAGTTACCGATTGTATTCTGTTGCTCCATTGCTTTTCTTTTGCTTTGTAATGCACGCAGTGGGGTTAAAGAATATTGATAAATAACTTCTGTACGAGTTGTTTTTACCCTAGGTTTAGAACGCTTGTTTTCTTTTGTCGTAACCTCTTTAATCGCATTTTCTAATGCTACATTATTGTTATGACTATTGCTGTTAATGGTTGTTTTATTAATAATAGGTTCATTAACAACAGCCTTCTTTTTAGTGGCTGATTTTTTTGTTCTTGAAACCGTTTGAACAGGTTGTTTGCTAGACGCACTTTTGGAACGAGTAACAGGATTCTTTTTCGCTGATTTTACAGTCGTAGAACCTAACGGATTTGTATTGTCACTATTGGTGTTATTAATTGCGCCAACATTTTTAATAATAAGCGCTTGTTGGTGCTCCTGTGGAGCACTCGCAATAACAGGTTTAGCATCAACTGTAGTTGTTGTTTTAGCGTTTTGTTTTGCCAAAATAGGAGCGGCAGGAGAGGCGGTTGTTGGGGTAGAATGAAGGTAAACTCCTAAGCCAATCACACCTGCTAATGCTGCTGCTGTAACAAAAGGTATAGACCACCAATACCCTGCGGCACGTTTAGGAACTACTTGTTGTTGATCCAATAGTGCAGACATATTCTCCCAAGCGTTAGGGATCGGTGCAAACTCATGTTGTGTAAGTTTGTCACGAAGCAAGTCGTCATTATTTTTGTAAAAATCGGTCATTTCATTTGGTCTTTCTTCTAGTTAGAACATTATTTTTTTGTCACACAGCTACTAATAGCCTCTAACCAAGAGTTCTTCTTGATCTTGTTGGCGAATGAGGCGTTGCAGTTCTTTTCGAGCGTTTGCTAAATGCCATTTAGACGTCCCTACCGTTATATTTAGCATTTCAGCAACTTCCTTATGTTTGTAGCCATCAATGACATACATACAAAAAACTGTACGAGAAGCAGTGGGTAATTTTTGAATGAGTTTGAATAAATCTTCGGCATGTAGGTTATTGATACTTTCATTAAGAACAGGAGCATCACGTTCTATCTCAAAGTTCATTACTTTGCGATACTTCGTATGCCTACGAACATGGTCGATCGAACAATTGAACACAATTTTGGCAATCCAGCCAGCTAGATTGTTGTTGTCTTGGTATTTGTCCAATGCCGTAAAAACCTTTAGAAACGCTGCATTTAGAATTTCAATGGCTTCCTCTTGTTGCTTGGTATACCGCATAGCAATGCCTAGCATCTTTCCAAAATATCTTTCGTATAAGACTTTTTGGGCTAGTCGATGCCCTTTTCGGCAACCTGCAACCAGTTCTTTGTCAGTATTTTTTGTAGAATATTTCATTCAACCAAATTGTACATCTTCTCAATAGAGCGTCCTTGATAAAATTATTAAGGAGTAAGTATCTATTCTGTTAGTTTAGATTGGTATAATTTTATAAATAATGTCTTTCAATTTACCACTAAAATTATACCTAAATTCTTGTTTAATTATAACCTATAAGCCAATAACTTATTTAAATTCTACAATTCTATTTAGAAAATAAGCTTGCCTGTATTAATTATTTAACGTTGATAAGCTTACTTTTGGTATGAATTGTGGTGATTAAAACTCAATTCTATTCTATAGAACGAAAGCCAAAATAAAAGCGTTGGTAAATTTTCTTTTTTGTTAAAAAAAATAATTTACCAACTACAATGAGTTTTTGAAACGTATTAATAAATAGAAGAGAGAGAACCTGTTAGAAATGAGGACTCAATGATTTATCGAAGAAGTCCTTCTTTTCTAAGACAAAAACAAATTCTTAATAACCGCTATAAATTTACTTTGACATCAATGATTCTAGGCTTTTGATTAAAACGGAAGCAGTATTAAAGGTGGTCAATAGAACCCCTTTTTATGGATCATTACTCTGCTATAAACCATGTAGTAGCATCGTATTACAAAAATAAGAAAGAATTAAAATGCAACAACGACTATTATTTTTGCTATTTATTTTATTGAGTACTCAACTGTCTTGGGCGCAAGTTGACGAAGAACTTCCAGATGATGAAGTGATAGACAATACCGTAATCAAAAATGATCCCCAAAAAAGAAAAGAAATAAAGGAAAAAAAAGACAAAGTAAAGATTGATAATTTATTTGTAGGGACAACCTTTAGCTTATCTTTTGGCAATTTTATATTTGTAGATATTTCGCCTTATGCAGGATATTTATTGGGAAAATATGTAGGCATAGGAGTAGGGGCAACTTATATTTATAGTGCTTACTTTAATGGAAGGCAGTATGTCGGAGATCATGTTTATGGTGGACGAATTTTTACGAACCTTCGACCATTTCCTGAAATTCGAGGCCTTCGAGGGGTGTACGCTCATGTAGAAGGAGAATATTTGAACCATACAGAATATTCAAAAGGGCAATTGGTGCGACGATTTGTACCTGCTGTAAATCTTGGTTTGGGATATAATACGTCTTTTGATAAAGGGTTTTCTTTTACGGCAGAGTTTTTAGTTAATGCCTTGTGGTTTGGTCAATACAGCTCAGGACGACCAACCGTTTATAATTCACCATGGCAGTATAGGATAGGCATTTATTATGCTTTTTAGGAATCGGTCGTTTAATTTGGAAATTTGATGTTATCATAATGATCAAATTTCCAAATTCAATTCAACCGCTTATTTTTTTAGTTGTTTCTCAATTGCTCTGATCACATTGGCATCCGTGACCTTTTGATTGGGGGCAAACGATTGAATTACTTTCCCATTTTTATCGACCAAAAATTTCTGAAAATTCCAAGTAACAGGAGCTTCTACTTTGCCATTTTGTTTTTTACTTGTCAGGTATTGATAAAAAGGATGCATGTTTTTTCCCTTAACGGAAATTTTAGAAAACATTGGGAAGGTTACCTTAAACTTGCGAGTACAAAACTCTTTAATTTTGCTATTTTTTGCGGGTTCTTGCCCCATGAAATTATTGGCAGGAAAGCCCAAAATAACCAAGCCTTGGTCTTGATATTTTTCATAAGTGGCTTGCAAACTCTCATATTGTGGCGTTAGACCACATTTACTCGCTGTATTTACAATTAAGAGTACTTTTCCCTTGTATTTGGACAATTGGACAGGACTGTCATCAATGTCGTTCATTGTAAAATCGTAAACAGAAGTAGGAGGGGGAACCGATACCCAAAGAAGACTAGCAAGGAAACTAATCAATAACATTTTCATATAATTTAGTTTTACTTAAAGGAATGCACAATGAAGTTCATAAACTTCTTGTCTATTATTTATTCCGTGAATTTTTGTAAAAAAACAAAAAATTCACGGAGTATTACTACCATTGACAACCTAAAAAGAGAAAGAAGGTTTAGAATCATTTGGTGTGCTTTCAAAATTCAATTAAGCATTAACAACATTATCTGCAAATTGCCCTAAGTATTTGGCAATTTCTAATAACTTTTTGTCTTGCCATTTTTGTGCATGAATTTGAATACCAACAGGCATGCCATTTTTCTTTTTTCCAATGGGAATTACAACAATAGGATGCCCCGAAAATGCAGTCGTAAAGGTAAAAGAAGCAATGGCTTTGGTATAGGGAATCTTTTTGCGATTGATGACAAATGGTTTTCCTGCTTTTTGGTGCGGATAAGCTTCTAGGGCACAAACTGGAGTAATCCAGATGTCATATTGGGTCAAAAAAGAATGATAAAGATCTGTTAACTGGTCTTTAAAGTCCAATGCTTTGGCATATTTTTTACTCGACAAACGCTGTCCATTTGCCATCCCTTTTGCCCACCAGTGGTCTCTGTATTTTAAGAAAATAAATGCATACATCAATAGGCTCATTCCTGCGATTTTAGGACCATTAACACTCATTTCAAAACCAACAATTTCACTACAAGCTACATAAGCTGCCTTTTCATCGTAAACGGGATGGTCGTTTGCCATAGTATGCCCCTGTTGTTTTAACTTGGTGATAAAGCGCCTGAAAATAGCCAAGTATTCGTCGTCAACTTCTGTTTGGTTAATGGTCTCAGAAATGGCTATTTTTAAGTTAGTGCCTTCCCATTTGCTCTGCTCAAAATCTACCGCAGGAATTTCTGCCAAAGGGTATTTTTTGTGATTGGCTAATACCCTCATCATTAGGATTAAATCATCAATAGTTTTGGCAAAGGGACCAGAAGCGACAACGTGTCTCCTTCCTTGCGGTCGGTTAGGGTTTTTGAGATGTCCTCTCTCAGGGAGCAAATTTTCTGTTGGTTTAAGCCCAACAATGCCACAAAAATGGGCGGGTACCCGAATAGATCCCCCCACATCAGAACCAATGGAGATAGGAGTAAAATTGGCAGCTACTGCTGCGGCTGACCCTCCTGAACTTCCACCTGCTACCCTTGATAAATCGTGAGGATTATTGGTCTGCCCGTTCCAAAAGTTGGTGCTTTGCCAATCAATACAAAACAGCGGAACATTGGTCATGCCCACTATAATCCCACCTGCATCTTTTATTCTTTTTACCAATTCTGCGTCTTCTTTGGCTTTGTAATTTCTAAGAGAAGGGTTGCCATTACTACATTGGAGTCCCTTGACTAAAAAACTTTCTTTGATAGCAATTGGAACGCCAAATAAAGGACCAACTGCTTGCCCTGTCTGAAGAAGGGCATCTTTGGCTCGTGCTTCTTCTAATAATTCACTTTTGCTTCTTAAATCACTGATGGCATTAATGCTTGGGTTCTGTTTCTCAATTTGTTCTAAAAAAGCGGTAAGTACTTGGAGGACTGATAGTTCTTTGTTTTTTATTTTGGAGGCAAGGGCAGTAGCCGACAATTGTATAATCGTTTGATTCATTAGGATATAATTTGCTTTTTTCTATTAGAAAATGATTTTCTACAAAGAAAAAGCTTAGCGCAAAGGTTTCCTTTGACAATTGTCAAAAAAGCAAACCATTTAGACTTGTGTTCGTATTCTACTCAATGTTTCTTGGCTAATCCCAATAAAAGAAGCGATGTGTCCTAGATTGACCCGTTGTATAAGGCTAGGATTTTTTTGAAGCAGTTGTTGATAACGCTCTTTGGCCGTATGAAATAATAAATCTTCTATTCGTTCGGCAAGATCCACATAGATTTGTTCCAAAAACAAGCGGATGTACTTTTCATAAGTTGGTTTTTGCTCTAGGAGTAGTTGTATATCTTGATAGGCTACTAAATGAACCTCCGAATCTTCAAGCAGCTCGATGTTGTATCGGCTTCTTTTGCGTTGAATAAAACTGTCAATTGCCGTAATACTACCATTTTCTACCGCAAAATGAGCCGTGATATCCTTTCCATCTTTATAATAATAGGCTCTGGCAATTCCTTTTTCTATGATATACAAATGATTGCAAATGGTTCCTTCTCGATGCAGAATATGATGCTTGGGAAAAGATTTTTGCTGTACAATGGCTTGAAAATCTCCCATTATGGAGGAAAGAATAAAAGGATCTAGGTCTTTAAATTGTTCTAATAGCATCATTGGTAAGTGGTTTTAGAAGGGTTGATTAAAAGAAGGGGTAAAGATAGGGATTTCAGGGCTTGTCTTTGTATGAGTGGAGTGAAAATGCAAGGAATGATGGCTTGAAATTTAATTAAGAAATATTCGTATAAATAGTAAGCTGTCCACTTTTTGTCCACTTTGTTTTCTTGTTTTTATCGAAATTTAAAAGAATATTTGTAAAAGATATTATTGTATATGAAATATTATTTATTAATCTAATTCTAGTTTTGTTATTATGGAAGATATAAAAGAAATAGTGCCTATACCATCAAAAATTGAAACACAGATATTCAACCCTTGCATATCGCTGATTAGAAGTTTAGAAAAAGACGGAGAAAAGGATATCTATGGTTATTATCTAGGGGTAGTATGCAAGGATTATTTAATTGTAGATATCGAACCTAAAAATAATGATTTACCTTCTCCTTGTGATATTGAAATTAATGTAATAATAAGTGAATTTCATAGCGGTTTAGGGCTTGACAACTATAAAGTAGTTTGTTTAGGAAAGTCTTATACAGAGGTTTTTGGAATAATTACGATTTATACTCACTTTGAAAATGGTCGTTTGGAGAATTTAAATTATGGACCTGATCTAAAAGGTAAAACCATTATTCGGTTTGAAGATGCAATTATTTATTAGATCTGAAAGAGAGTAGCTTAGATTTACTAAGTAAGAAGAAAAGCAACATTATCTATAATTTTAGTTCAAAGATGAAAAGTTATAGTAGCATGTAGGTAATGGCTAGGGAATATGAAAATATATTATTATAGTTTATATGCATAATTATTGATTTAACACCTAAAAAAATAAAGTAGTTATGAGCGTAATTCCAGTTCAAGATTTTAATCCATGTGCCTCCTTAATCAAAAAAAACGGCGAGTATTATTTGATGATAGTCTATATAGATATAATTGTAGAAGATGAATTTAAATATGAAATAAAAGATGATGATAATTTGAAAACTGTTTTGGTTAATTTTTCAAATCTGACGCCTAGCTCTAACAAATATTATCACCAAGAAATAGCACTAGGTGAAGTTGATATAGCAGAAATAAAAAAAGTTCAGGTGAGACATGAGGAAGGTGTATCTCCAGAGTTAAAAGGTAGAGTTATTATTCGATTTGAAGATGCAATGGATTATGATGACAATGGAGAATCTTAACCAATGGATTAGGGCTAAATCCCTATCAATTTTATTACTGTTTATTGGGCTGTCTAATGGTATGGTAGCACAGCAATTAGACAGTCTAAAACACCAGCTTTCTCTGAAAACTAAGCCTTCAGAGAAGGCTGTTTTATACAATGAAATAGCGTGGGCGGCACTGCTCGAAAAAAAGGATTCCGTTGTATTTTATGCCGAGGAAGCGTTAGCCTTTTCCAAACAACATCAATTGCAAGAGCCATTGATTGTCGCAACGCTACAAATGGCTAATATTTATAGAAAGAAAAAACAACTAGATCTAGCTGCCCAGCATTTGGAGCAAGCCCAGTTATTACTTCAAGAGGGAGCATTCCCCGAACAACAAACTCGTTATAGGTTGTTTAGTGCTTATCTTGCTTTGAGCAATCGCAATTTAGAAAAGGCTATTGAGCAGTTTCAAAAAGGCTATACTTTAAGTTTTGAGCACAATCCCAAACTGCAATTTTCTTTTTGTATGGGGCTGGGTTATGCTTATCAGAAACAAGGTGCTTATGAAAAAGCGGAAGAATATTTAAAAAAAGGATTAGAAGTTGCTAAAACAACTCATAATTGGGAGGATAAAATAAAAGCGTATAATGACTTAGGAAATTTTTATGCTCGACAGGAACGTTATGATGAGGCTTTGTTGCTCTATAAAGGTAGTTTGGAATTGTGCGAACAACACCAAGATTATAAAGGGCAAAGTAGGGTTTATTTGAATATGGGGAATATTCATTTGTTGAAAGAGCATTGGACCCTAGCGATTGAATATTACATGCAAAGTGCTGCCTTGAAAGAACAATTGGAGGATAGAGCTGGTGCAGCAGCCATCCATAATAATATTGCAGCAATTTATAAGGAACAAAAACGCTATACTGAAAGCCTCGAATATTATGAAAAAAGTCGGGTTCATTATAACGATATACAAGATTCGGTAGGACTTGCTGAAACATGGATAAATATTGCAATTATAAAGGTGCTTCAAAAAGAGCCACAAATGGCTATTGTACTTTTAAATAAGGCTTTAAACGTTCTTGAACAAAGAAATGAACAGGCGGCAATTGCGATTGCACAACTCAATTTGGCTTTTGCTTATAGCGAAGTAGGGGAGTATCAATTGGCATTGGACTATCTTCAATTCGCCGAAAAGGTAGCGAAGGAAAAAGAGGATTTACATTCGATGGTTAGTATTGCAAATGCTTATGGAGCAAATTATTTTTATCTAAAAAATTATCCTAAAGCCATACAATATTATCAAGAGGGGCTAAAAATAGGGCAAGATTTAGAGCTATTGGTAGAGCAACGAACCGCACTTTTTGGCTTGTATGAAACCAAGCAATATATGGGAGATTTTGAAGCCTCCCTAAAATGGTTTGAGCAGTATACAATTATAAAAGACAGCTTGGTAAATAATCGAAACAATCATCAGTTGGTAAGCCTCCAAGAACAGTATCACACCAAGCAAAAAGAGCAAGAAATTGCACAGTTGAATATTGTTAATGATAACATTGAATTAGAGAATCAACTCAAAACCAAACAGTTTAATTTATTACTGTTAGGTAGTCTTTTGATCTTAGTGATTATGGGCTTGCTGAGTTTGTTTTTGTATTATAGACAGCAGCAACAGAAAATTGTATTAAAACATGCTACTGAATTGCATAATAAACAGATCAATCAGCTTATTCAGGAGCAGGAAATAGAAACGCTTGATGTGGTCTTTGCTGCTCAACAAAAGGAACGGAAAAGTTTGGCAAAAGATATTCACGATACTTTGGGGAGCTTTTTGGCAACCTTAAAATACCAGCATGAGGCAGGTAGACCCCAAACAGAAGAAAAAGCAGTGCAAAATCAATATCAAATAATGGAGCAATTAATTGGACAGGCCTGCACAGAAGTTCGTTCGATTTCGCATCAAATGGCAACAGGGGAGCGATTTAATTTTGATTTAAAAAAAGCTATTGAAAACCTAGTACAGCGCATCCGAAATACACAGCAATTTAAAGTAGATTTTAATTACTTTGGGGAACACTTTAGTTTGCCTAACGAGACTGAACTAACATTATATAGAATTGTGCAAGAATTATTTTCGAATATACTCAAACATGCACAAGCTTCTCACGCAATTCTTCAAATCAATCAAAGTGAAAGCGAGATAACACTAATGATGGAAGACGATGGGCAGGGCTTTGATGTGCAGCATGTTGCCTCAGGAGGGCTTGGCTTGAATAGCATTTCAGAACGAGTCCAAAAATTGAAGGGAGCAGTACAGGTAGACTCTCACAAAGGCCGTGGAACTACGGTTGTTATAAGCTTGCCATCTATGATTTCCAATCCATAAACAATTCAATAAAAAATACAACCAATGATTAATATTATTATTGCAGACGACCACCAAATAGTTATCGATGGTCTAAAACTTTTATTAGCAGATGAAGAGCGAATCCAAATTGTAGGAGAAGCACTGAATGGTGTAACACTGCTTAACCGAATTCCCACATTACAGCCTGATTTGGTGCTTTTGGATTTGGGAATGCCTGTTATGGATGGGCTAGAGGCTGCCCTTAAAATAAAAGAATTACATCCTACCGTTAAAATCTTAGTATTGACCACTTATAGCGAGCCGCATAAGATCAAAAAAATGCTCAAAGCAAATATAGATGGTTACCTATTAAAAGATACAGGAAAAGACAACTTGTTAGAAGCAATTTATAGCATTATGGATGGGAATGCTTACTATGATCGTCGGGTTACTGATATTATTATGAGTAGCTATCAACCCCAAAAAACGACTTATTCCGTAGAATTGACTCGCCGAGAAAAAGAAGTTACTAGACTTATTGCGGAGGGGATGAGTACCAATGAAATAGCCAGACGACTTTTTGTTAGTCCTCTAACAGTAGATACCCATCGCAAAAATATTTTTTCAAAACTGGGTATTAATAAGGTAGCTGCTTTAGTGCGTTATGCCATCGAAGAAGGATTGGTCGAATAAAAATACACCCCTTACATAAGGGAATTGCCTCTATGGACTTTATCTGGTCTGTAGGGGCTTTTTTTGTTTTTTCAGGAGCTTTATTGTTGACTGTTTTAGTTTTCTACCTGTTTCGGGGGAGTTGGCGATTTACTATTTATGGGGTAAGATTGATATATGTTTTGAATCTATATTTGTGTTGTATTAATGATGCATCAATTATTAAAATTATTCACACACAATTAAAATTAGAAAATTATGAATGAGAATATAAATTTTTGGAGTAGTCTTTGGAAATATGGAAGAAGAGCTATAGGCGCAGTTGTTCGTGAATTTAGTACTAATAGTGATCTTACTTCAGAACCTTCTAATAGAATAGGTCCAATAGAACTAATATACAAAGATGGAAAAACCTATGGAAATAATACTTCGGCATCTTCAGTTGCTTTAAGTTGTACCTCGGTAAATAATGTGGGACGTGCTCAAGAGGCAAAGGATGTTTTTTTTAAACCTGCTGAGGAAATAGATTTAACGGAGCCACTTCGTAAAAACTTAGCGGGGACTGTATCTTGGAGAATATTTGATGATCAAGGACAATTTAGTTCTGAAAATAGTTTTGATTCTGGAGGGCTAATTACTAGTTTAAATAATTGGGCATCAGGTCCTCTAAGTTTAGGAGGAAGAGATTTAAATATGATTATTAATCAACGCGAAAATCATTTCAACATACAAGCATTAAGTCACGATTATACTAATGTTACTATTGATGTGATGACGCAGGATGGAAGTTTCTATACTTTTGGTCCATTTAATATTCAAAGAGATGGTAGTAGAATTCTTCCATTTCCAAATAAGATGGATGAAGAACTTCCTATCTCTTCCATTACATTTAGAGCCAACTGCAATGAAGAGCATTATCAAGCTCTATTAAAAGGAGCTTAATAAAGCTTTTTAAGATCAATGAGCGTGCTTTATTGGGGAGATTAATTTTCTCCCCAATAATAATAACTGCTCGGCTCTTCCTTCCAAGATTATAATAGAAACGCCCCTTACTCCCCCTTAATATGCCTACGAATAGCCTTTTTGATGAGGGTATTTTTTACCCGTTCTGTAGGTTTAAAATAGCGAATGACCTTGCCATTTTTGCCCACCAAGAATTTTTGAAAGTTCCATTGAACAGGAGCATTTAATCGTCCATTTTCTTTTTTGGAAGTCAAGTATTGATACAGCGGATGTATTTTCTTTCCTTTGACCGAAATTTTGGAAAACATGGGAAAAGTCACTCCAAATTTGCTGGTACAAAAGCGATTGATTTCCTCATTGCTGTGAGGCTCTTGATTCAGAAAATTATTGGCAGGGAAGCCCAATACCACAAAATCATCGTCTTGATATTCTTCGTACAAGGCTTGTAAATCTTTGTATTGATTGGTGAAGGCACATTTAGAGGCCACATTCACAATCAATAGCACTTTACCCTTGTATCGAGATAAAGAAACCTTGTTGCCAATAATATCTTGCACTTTTATATCGTAAATGGTTTGAGGTTTAGGAGCGCTGCTGATAAAGAGCAGACTAGTTAATACAGTTAATAATAAAATTTTCATGGTTTGTTGTTTGGAATACAGTAATAGCGTTAACACAGATAAAGGGAATTGCACCATGTTACCTACCATACTACTGCGTGGTGATTATTACAGGAGCTAGCAAAGCTAGCTTATTGGTATAATATTTTTAGTCTAAAGTAATAAAAAGATGATATTCAGAATAGTATAAGATGTGTTTTTGTTTAAAAACACACTTACGGCAAAAGGAGGGCAGCAGCTTAATAAGCTGAATTGACATCTAGGGGGATTAGACCTCAAAACACTTAAGCGTTCTCTTTCGAACAAAAATTAATCCAAAAGGTTGTGTAAGGAAATTTTATTCAGTTATATATTAAAATAAAAAAAACTCTTCTCTAAAATGATTAGGGAAGAGTTTCTTTTTATGATTAAGGAATTGGACAAGAGCGTAAAGCCTAAAAAGGCTTATTCTCCCTTAACGTGTTTACGGATTGCTTTTTTGATAAGCGCATCTTTTACTCGTTCTTCAGGTTTAAAATAGCGGATTACCTTGCCATTTTTTCCTACTAAAAACTTTTGGAAATTCCATTGAATAGGAGCATTGAGTTTGCCATTTTCTTTTTTTGAAGTCAAGTATCGATATAAGGGATGCATATCCTCCCCTTTGACCGAAATTTTGGAAAACATGGGAAAGGTCACCCCAAATTTGCCCGTACAAAAGCGATTAATTTCTTCGTTGGTACCAGGTTCTTGGTTTCTAAAGTTATTGGCAGGAAAGCCTAGCACTACAAAATCGTCATCTTGATACTCTTCGTACAAGGCTTGTAAATCTTCGTATTGATTGGTATAGCCACATTTAGAAGCCACATTTACAATCAATAGCACTTTACCCTTATATTTAGATAAAGAAACCTTGTTGCCAATAATGTCTTGCACTTTTATATCGTAAACAGTTTGAGGTTTTGGGGCGCTACTGATAAATAGCAGACTAGTTAATACAGTTAACAATAAAGTCTTCATGATTTGCTTTTTTGTATACAGGAGTTATTATTACCATCCATAACCAATTATGGATTCAAATTGTTTATTTTTTTCAGTATTTTATTCAAAAAAAGAGACTGCCTTTTTAGGACAGCCTCTATGTTTTGGTTTGTTGATAAAGCAGTGCTTTATTCTACAATAATTTTATGTGTTGTTTCTTTTTCGTCGCTAACCACCTTCATCAGATAAACACCAGCAGGCATTTTTTTGATGTTAAACTGTTCTACGGTATTAAATGGATTGCTTACAATTCGTTGTTCAACCAATTTGCCAACAACATTATAAAGCGATAAGCTTACTTCTGTTTGATAGCCCATCAATTCTATCGTAAAGGTACCATCATTAGGATTTGGGAACACCTTGCTATAAGCAGTCTCTTGAGGAATATCCTCTGTTGAAACGCCCATATCAATACTAAAGCTATAGGTTAGGCGGCGACCAAACTCAGGCTCGAAAGTTTTTACAGGGAAAGGCAAGAAAGAGCCCAAGAAGCGGCAGAAGCCACCACCCGCAGCAGTATTCGCCCAATAAGACAAACCATCATTACCGCTATCCAATACCTCTAAGGTATAACAACCAGGAGGATAGTTTAAGGTATCTCTATAGGTAGTATTATTCGTCATATTGCTACGAGAAAGCATTACCGTTCCTGATTCATTGGTAATTGTATAAGAGTTTTCTGAAGCTCTATTGTTGGTCTTAAATTCTAATTTAATGCCTGACAAATAGTTAGTAGGCACTTCAAAATGAGATTTGATGTAATCATTGGCAGGATACTCATCCGTTCCACCATTCGGATTACTAACCGTTGCTGTAAAGTGTTGCGAGCCATTGCCCACCCAAAAACTTAGGCTGGGAACAGGTAACGTAACGGTTTCCATTTCACCAAAATCAAGATTTCCCGTCCAGTTAAACGTCTCCGCTTGACCTCCAACCACATTATAAGTAATGGTCAAACTAGTTAGCGGAGTAGAACCGTTGTTGCGAATAACAATTTGTAAATCTCTACACAGTGGATTTGTTCTAGAACGATATTCATAATCTGTAGGAGAGAGTACCTCATAAATTTCAGCATCCAAACTATGATTGATGGGACCATATTGTACTAGGTGCATTCCCATCACATAATTTCCATTTCCCATACCAAGGTTATTAGCTGGAACAGGAGTAATCGAGTAGTCTAAATCAACAGTATTTCCAGAAACATAAGGCGTAATTTCAATTTCATGCTCTTTTACAATATCCCCAGGGCACCAACCTTCTCTAGAGCCAGGCCAAGTTCCTCCTTGTGGATAAACAGGATTTAAAGCACAATCGTTGGTTTGCCAAATGTGCCAACTGTCAACTTGATTGTTGTTGACATGAAAATAATGCGTATTGTCTTTCCATTCACAACAGTGAGGGTAGTTACCATTGGTACTATTGTGCCCATGCCCTGTAATACGAGTTTTTACTTTGTATGTTGATGAATTGGGGTGTAAGTTGATTGTTTTATTGGGCAAAGAACTGTTGTTGTCTAGGTTCTTATAAGCATAAGACCTGCTTTGTCCCCAGATTCGATCTACTTGGATAACATCTCTAGGAGGAGTTCCTTTAATCATCATAAACTTCAAGTCAATCAATTCTTGTTGATTTCCTGCTGAAATTTCTACACTATCGTGGAATAGATGGGCATAATCTGTTACATCAAACACCCACGTAAACCCGTTTGGACCTAGCGAAAGACCAATTCCATAAGGGGTAATATAGCGACCAATCTCATAGCGATCAACTATTTCAAATGGCTTTTCGTAATAATGGAGGGAATCATTTAGAATTTGATTATTTGCCGTATTCATCAAAGAGTCAATCACATTCCCCATGGGGTCGTAGGTATAGGTATAACCTGCTGCCCAAGCCTGTGTGAAATTGTCAATAACAAATTTGCGACCTGCCACCTTATATTCTGCTATCGTGATAGCGTTATTAGAAATGGTGTCCGTAACCAATGTAGAATCTATTTGACTGGTATAATTTCCTTGAATAAAGTTGAGGTTAAAGCGTTCTGTTGAAGTTGCTGTATTTTTAAAAATCGTTTCGTGTGGTAAAACCATATCCGAACTGCTAGGCATCCCATCATAACCATTAGGAGATTGATCGATGATGTTGGTGCTGCCATCAAAATTATAATACAAAACTAAGTTGGCATAGTCAGGATGTGTTCCATCCAAGTTTTTATTCATCCATCCCTGAATATTAGCCTGAGAAATCTCTTGATTCCAGATTCGCAATTCGTCTACTTTTCCAGCCCAAGCGAAAGGACCAGCCCCTTTTCTTGAAATGCCGATTCTTAGAGCATTGATAATACCAAGCGCTCTTGTTTTGTTGACTCCAGTATGCCACAATACCCCATCTTTATAGATATTCATAACACCAGAGGTTGCATTTTTGGTAAATGCCCAATGCACCCATTGTCCTGCGTAATCACTGGCATTTGCAGCTTTGTCAATTCTATCTGTCCCTGAGCCTGTTCCTTGATCCCAATAAATACGACCATTGGACCAAGGGTGATGTAGGTTAACAATTCGATTGCCAAGGCTATCACTGCCTTCCAAAATTGTCGTATTAGCGGGCAAAACATTCGGATCGCCATAAGACCAAAAAGAAACCGTAATTTCATTTCCAAATGCATAATCATTTAGACCTGTTTCTACATAATTTCCTTGTTGAACGTCCAAATAGTTATCGTTTTCAGTCTGATAAATAACAGAGTTAGCTGGGGTTGTAGTCGCTTTTAAAATGGTAGTAGCCGCTACTAAATCGTAATTGTCAAAGCTGATTTCAATCAAAATATTAGATGTGCCATCCCAGTTAAATGGTGTGGTCAAATTAATGGTGTTTAGCCCTGTTGTTGGGAAGGTCGTATTGCGATGGTACAAGTTGCTAAAGCCACTATCTTCAAAGCTTGAAGTGGCGGTGTTGCTGCTGTGTTTTGCACGAATGTTAAGGTGCTTTAACGTTGTTCCAACCTGTTGTACATCCAATTGCAATTTGTCAATGTTACCCGCAGACATACCTGCCGCTGTTAGTTCACTCGCCAACCATAAAATTTGAGCTTTGTTGGCTTTTTTATTGTTGCCCAATGGTTGAGCTGCATTATTGGTTCCTGTACCTACAGTATAGGCTGTTTCACTAACTGTTGTGTTATAAGTAATAAAATAATCCCACCATTGTTGCTGATAATAGGTCATACTGTTCAAGTAATCAATCGTGTCTTTGTAAGCATTGTTGACGTAATAATGCCCCGTTTCTACTTTGGTAGAATCATAAATTCCTGTATCATCATAAAGATAGGTGTAGGTAAGATAATCCCATTCTCCACAATCGTAATTGTCCTGTGTGGTTGCAGGATCACATTTGAGCGTGTACAGCATCAATATTTTTCGATATTCTTCTGATGCTGAAGGAAAAACCCATTCGCTTCTTCTGGTCGTAATGGAGTCAAAGGTTAAGGTTTGAACAATGGTTGTGTCCTCTTGTACTTGTGCATTGGCATCGCTAAATAAGCAGAGCATTAACGCTGTAAATAGTAGAGGTAATAGTTTTTTTTGTTTCATGATGTTTAATTCCTTAATTTGAAGCAATTTATGTAACTGTAATCATAATAAGCGGAGGAGAACTTTACTAAGAACTAGAAAATTAGGTAGAAGTATTGGCCCAATTATTCTATCAGTAAACTTGTAATTGCTAGTAAGTTAAGGTTATTGTATAGGAAAACGCCAACAAATAAAATCTTTTTGTTCTATTCTGATGAATTTAATGTATTAAACCTTGAATTTGATACTTGTTGGCGTAGTAGAGGGCTTTGTTTTTTATGAAAAAATACTAAAAAAAGCTTTTATCGGAGGCAATATTTCTTGGGCTTTTTCTTCTTGTATAAAATGCCCACAATCATAAGGTATAAATTGAGCATTATTTAGTGTTTTTTTCCAAGTTTCTAGATGGGAGGGAGGGATAAAATCATCTTTTGTCCCCCACAACACTAAAAATGGCTTGTTTTGAATGGCATCAATTTGCTTCCATTGCATTTCGTACCAGTCAGAAGCCCCCACAATAGACTGTCCAATTTGTAATAACCCATGCCGTTCACTTTTATTGCGAAATACTTGCGTATAATGTTTGTGAATGTTTTTGGGTAGTTTCTTTTTGTTGTAAAAGGACTTAGGAATAAGAAATTTGGGAGAAAAATTTAGCCTAAGGTAGAGAAATTTACCAAAGCTACTGTGCAATATTTTATCAATTTTTTGTGCAGCGGTTTGATCTTTAGTTTTCCACAACCAAGTGTTCATTAGCACAATCTTTTGGACATTTTGAGGCTGTTTAATAGCATAGGCTAATCCAATTGGACCACCAAAATCGTGTACCATTAATTGAATATTTTTTAAGCCCAATTGGTTAATGAATACTTCTAAGTTGGCAGCCAATTGAGGAGCACTAGAGTTGATCTCTTTTGATTTTTCTGACAATCCAAACCCTAAATGATCAGGAACAATACAGCGATGTGTTTTGGAAAGTTCTTTGACTAGATTTCGATATAAAAATGACCAAGCAGGTGTACCATGTACCATAAGTATGATGTCCCCTTCTCCTTCATCAATATAATGCATCATTTTCCCATTGATGGTTATATAATTACTTTTGAAAGGGTATTCTTTAGTATCAAACCAAGGCTGTTGTTTAAGTGTATCAGCAAGTGACATAGAACAATGTTTTAATGAAAATGAATAAATGAATACGTCAAAGGTCGTCGATTTAAAAATGATAAATGTTGGTCTAAACCAAGATTTAAAAATGTCTTATATTTGCACTATGATGATAGAAACTGTTTATGGGAAAACTTGGTGGGGAAGGCGATGGTTGCAGCCTTTATTGGAGTGGGATGACAAACAATGTTTGGCAAAGGGGGAAAAATATGCTCAAAACGGAGCGGTCGTCCAATTAACAATTAATGAACAGTATGTCGTAGAAGCTACCGTTTTGGACTTTGGTAAACAGCAGTATCAACAACAGCTAAAACTCCGCCCATTATCTTCCAAGGATCAAGAAAAATGGCTAAAGGTTCTAAAAGATAAGCCCAATTGGATGAGTGCTTTGTTCCAACAAAAATTGCAAGAAGAATTAGCAGCAGTAGATGAACAAATGGATACGAACATACTGTCTTATCAGTGGGCAGATTGGGGGATGGCTTGCTCTTGTTCTACTAAAAAAACACCTTGTAAACATTTAGTGGCTGTTTTGCTGATCTTGGGACAACGCATGGATCGAGATCCTTTGTGCTTATTTCAATTGCGGGGGTTAAATCTTCTTCAAAGGATAGAAAATAAGCCGCAAAAAGAATCGGTAGAGGGGCAAAATATACATACGTTGGCTAGTTTTGGCGTGGAGCATTCTAGCGCTAAACCCTATGACATGAAACGGGCTGCTGGTCTTGATTTTTCTAATTTTGAGAACCAATTGAAAAGGCATTTTCAATTGTTGCCCCATCAAACGCTATTTTATGAGGGAAATTTAAAGCGAGTATTAGCACAAAAAACAAAAAAAGCGTATCGTTTTTACCAAAAACAAAACTACGACAAAGACCAGTTTCGTGCCTTGCATCAGCAGTTAAAACAAACCAAAGATCTGGCATTAATTATTGATGCGAATAATCAAGTAATCAATCTATTTGCATTAGATGAGGATAAACACATTCCCTTGTTTGCTTCAGATCGAGTACTGTCCAATTGTGTTATTCTTTTTGAAACAATAGAAGCGGGAGATTTGCCACAATATTCAGATGCTTTTATCGCTTTGTATACCGTATATCGTTTTTGCATTAAACTGTTGCAAACTCAAAATTTTTTACCTCGATTGGTGGCTACTGCTTCGGCCTATCTTATACAATGGATTCCTGCTGCTGCTATTAATCCATTGATTAAAAAACAAGTTGAAGAACTAAGCCTTCTCTGTCCTTCTGATTTGTTACTGCTGGAAAGCCCAGTCTTAAAACGTTTAGAACCGCAGGAACAGATTTTTAATCTCTGTCATTTATGGCTTAGTTATTTTATTCAAGCTGCAACAGAGCTTAGCCCTGAATTTGCTACCTTAGACAAGAACGTTGAGTACTGTTTTTTGAGTGGAAAACCAACTGATTTGAGTAATGGCATAGCCAAGCAAATCCAAAGTTGGTTGCAGCCCTTTTATTTGGGACAAAAACAATATGCTCCTATTCTAAAAATAAAAGAAGTAGAAGAGGAAGAGAAAAGAGGTTTCTTTATTACAATACAAGTAGAAGACAAAAGGAGTCAAAATGCAACCATAATAGACTTAAATACTTTCTTAAAAAATAATACCTACCAAGCTCACCATTATACGGTCTTACAAGAGTTAAATCACTTGGTGGACTATTATCCAGATTTAGAAGCTATATGGAAGGGGCAAAAGGATACAACCCAGCAGTATAGCCCCGTTGAATTTGAACGGATTTTTTTTGAGATTCTACCCATTTTGAGGATGCTCAATATTTCTATTGTATTGCCCAAGTCCTTACAGCAGTTGACTCGACCAAGGTTGGGAGTCAGTATTGGGAAAAAGAAAGACCAGTCGGCAAAGGGAAAGTCTTTTATGAACATAAAGAGCTTGTTGACCGTCAAATGGAAGGTGGTTGTGGGGGATGAGATGATGGAAGCGATGGAATTTCTTAAACTACTAAAAGGAAAGGAGGGCTTAATAAAGCACAAAGAGCGTTACATCCATTTAGACAAGGCAGATTTGGATAAGATTTTGGCTCAATTGGAAACGCCTCCCATTGCTACCGTTAACCAAATTATACAAGCCGTTTTATCCACTTCTTTTGATGGTTATAAGGTAGCAGTTGACCAAGAAATACAAGCACTCTTTAAAGCACTTAGAGGCAGCCCAATTATTGCTCCTCCTCAAACACTAAAAGCTACGTTGCGTCCTTACCAGCAAGTTGGTTATTCTTGGATGTATAAGAATGCTCAACTCAATTTGGGCTCCTTAATTGCAGACGATATGGGCTTGGGAAAAACCTTACAGGTAATTAGTTTGTTGCTAAAATTTAAAGAAGAAGGTTATTTTGACCAACAGCAAGCTTTGGTAATTGTTCCAACTTCTTTATTAACCAACTGGATGAACGAAATTAAAAAGTTTGCTCCTCTGTTAACAGCAATGACTTATCATGGAGCCAATCGTAAATTGTCTACTCGGGCAAATGTCATCATTACTACCTATGGCATTGCTCGGATTGATCTGAATTTATTGAATCAGTTGGATTGGTATTGTACGGTTATTGATGAGGCGCAGCATATCAAAAATGCCAACACTGCTCAAACAGATGCTGTTAAATCTATTCAAGCAACGATAAATATTGCCATGAGTGGAACCCCTGTCGAAAATCGCCTAAAGGAGTATTGGTCGATTATGGATTATGTAAATTCTAATTATTTGGGGTCTATGCTTGAGTTTACAACAAAATATAGCGATCCGATTGAAAAAGATTACAATCAAGAGCGGCTAGAAGCGTTTCGCAAAGCCACTGCACCTTTTATTTTGCGTCGTCTAAAATCTGACCGTTCTATTATTCAAGATTTACCCGATAAAATAGAGCAAAATTATGAAGCCAATTTACAACCCATACAGACTGAAATTTACCAAAAAATTGTTCATGATACCTTGCGAGATTTAAGCCAATTTAAGGACGACAAAAAAAAGCGTCAAGGGTTGATTCTAAAATTGATGGGGGGATTGAAGCAGGTTTGTAACCATCCTTATCAGTATTTAAATACAGGAGGGCAAGGACCTGAGCAGTCTGGAAAAGGGCAACGTTTGATGGATTTATTAGCTCGTATTCAGGTACACCAAGAGAAAACGCTCATCTTTACGCAATATCGAAAAATGGGAAATTTGATGTTAAGGTGGATTAAAGAGCGATTTGGTTTTGAACCCATGTATTTGCATGGGGGCTGTTCCAGAACTCAGCGAGATGCTATGGTAGATGCCTTTCAGAACGATCGGCAGCAACGCATTTTTATTTTATCGCTCAAAGCGGCAGGAACAGGCTTAAATCTAACGGCTGCGAATCACGTTATTCATTATGATTTGTGGTGGAACCCTGCGGTGGAGGCGCAGGCTACGGATCGAGCGTATCGAATCGGACAGAAAAAAAACGTACAGGTCTACCGATTTATAACTAAGGGAACTTTAGAAGAAAAAATTGATGCCATGATTCAAAGCAAAAAAGCCTTGGCCAATATGACCGTAGCGTTGGGGGAACAATGGCTGGGCGACTTGCCCGATGAAGCGTTAGAAGCGTTGCTGGTTATATCTTAATCCTTCCCATCAGCTTACTAAAATTAGTGGGATGAATTCCTAGATAAGAAGCCAAATGTTTTTGAGGAACCATATTCAGTAGATGCGCACTACGCTGGACAAAAACTTTGAACCTTTCCTCTATGTCTAAGGTTAATAATTCATAATGGCGTTGCATCAACCCCACTAAGAGTTGTTCTGTTCCCTTTCTAAAAAAAGTTTCTATTCCTCGATGTTTTTCAACGAGTTCTTGCAATTGATAATAAGGAATACGAAGCAGCTTACTGGCTGTAATGCATTCTAAACAAACCGCAGCAGGGCGTTGAGAAATAAAAGAATCTACAATGCCCGAAAAGGAAGGGGGGTAGGTGAAAGCTGTGGTATGCGTTTTACCGTCTTTGATATAATAAGCATGTTGAATCCCCTCTAATACAAAATAAACATAACGTTCTGTATCACCTGCTTGCGTAATGATTTGCTTGCGTTTGAAATGCACGACTTGCCAAGCTGCTAAAAAATCTTCTTCTTCTTCCTTCGTCAATGGATGGATAGACCGCCAAAATGCTTTTAATATTTCCTCATACGTTGCCATTGTTATTTGGTTAATTCTATAAACAATTCAACGCCTGCACGGGGAGGAATTGAGTTTAGGCAGGGTTCTATGCTAAGGTTTGAAAAATAGGGCTCAAAATAACCAATATATTCCGCTTTGTTGCCTCCAAATGGTGGACCTTCTCGACCCAAATCTAAGGCTGCACTAAATAATAAACCAACCAGTAGTCCACCTTCTTTCAGAATTTGAGCCATTTTTAAGGCATATTGAGGGCGAAGACTGGGCGTAAGTGCACAAAAGAAAGTTTGTTCTACAATATAATCAAAATCCTTTTCTTCCAGCTCAAAGAAATTAGCACAAATTAACTGTTCTTTGGGAAAGGAGGGATGTTGTTGGGCAAAATTATCCAATGGTTCCTGTGCCCAATCGCATAAATAGAGATTGGTAAATCCTTGATTAAACAGATAAGCAGCCTCATGGGCATTACCACAGCCAGGGATCAAAATTTTGACACTTTTGTCTTCAACAGCATCAAAATACGTTTTGATAGGTCTAGTGATTTGACCTGCATCCCAACCCATTTGTTGAGTTTGGTAACGATCTTTCCAGTATTCTTTTGTCAACATTGTGTGATGGATTATAGTAAAAAAGAGGTTTCCTATAAAAAATACAACTGCTCAAAATCAGTGTTTTAATGATTCACTTTTGGTGTTAATTTGAAAATTTACCGATTTTATAATTTGATAATACTTGATAATCAAAAAACAATTTTGTGTAAACATTTTTATAGAAAAGCCCTATTATAGTACATTACTCCGCTAATTTTTTGCTTTTTTACAACTATTCTCATGAGCATAGCGAACTAAAAAAAGCAAAAAATTAGCGGAGTATTAATAATAAATAAGTAACAAAAAATAATAGTTCGGTAATTGCTTATAAGTCAATGTAATAAGGTTTTACCGAACTAATAATAAAAAAACGCTAATTCTTTATTCCTTGTAACCTATACAATAGTTTTGAGTCCTTAAATGTTCATCCAACAGAGCTATTTTTTAGCATCAAGAAGAAGATTCTTTTTGCGCCGATAAATCAAGATACCAAAGATACCAATTAAACCAATGCCAAAACTAGCTATAAACCAAGGTGTTGTTGGGGAGTATAACGAAACGACTTGGTTGTTGCCCAATAAAATAAAAGGAGACCAAAAAGCAGGGTGTGTCAAAATATCTGTTGAATTGTTGATGAAATCTAGTTTGGCTTGACGCAGTGCTTCATCCTTTGGGATGCCTTTATTTAGGTTTTGATAAAAATATTGCATGATGGTAGCCGTAGAGAAATCATTAACCGACCAAAGCGAAACCACTAAAGAAGGTGTCCCCGCATACATAAAAGAGCGAGCCAAAGAGATAATGCCTTCTCCTTGTTTAAAGGCACCATAACCCGTTTCGCAGGCAGATAAAACAACCAGTTCATTGTTGAGTTGCATATTGGAAATTTCATGTGCTTCCAAAAAATTATTTTCTGTTTTATTATGATCTTCTGTAAATGCTAACGAAGAAAGCAAGGGATGTTGATGGTTTAGCACTCCATGCATCGCCAGATGAACGACAGCATAGTTGGAAGCAAATTGTTTAAAATTATGTTCATTCGCAGCTTCCTTAAAGAAAAAATCTCCTGTATTAAATAACTCTTGAAGGGCTAAGACTTCTTTTTCCGCAGCAGGCAAGGGACCTAGTGTTGTTCTAATTTGTTGATTGGAAGGAGAGCGTTCGTTGTTACTTGGCGTTTTGGGGTCATAATGTGCTGCAAAAGCAAGCAACTTACCATTGTTGGGGCGATGGTTCTGTTTTTGGTTTTCCAACAATAAGCTGGCAGCATAAGAATAACGGATGGTGTAATGATTCAGCAAATAATCTAGTTTGCGATAATCTTCCTTCTGTTGTTGTGTTATACTTGCTAAGAGTGCCTCAAAAGGAATGTGTCCTAAGTCGCTATCAGGAACAATAATTAAATGATCAATGCCTTCTAAATCTGCGGCAATAACACCAATTAGATGCTGATAAAGAGAATGTGCCGCTTCAGTATAAGTAATAAATGCTCGGTTGGCGTTTTTTAGAATAAATTGATAGTCACTTAGCCCTTTTCTAAGTTTTTTGATGTGTTTCTTTAGCTCCTTAGGCGATATGGATAGCTTTTGGACTTGAATATCGCTTTGAGTAATGAGAATTACATAGGCTGTTGTATCGTAAATACAATATTCTAATAGAGCAGTTTGTGCATCCAATAAATCATCTTGAAGGGAACTAAGGTTTATGGTATTTTCTTTCTGTTTTAAGGCACTATATTTAGGATATTTTTCTTCTAAAAAAGATAAAAAATCGTCCTGAGCTAACTGCACTTTAATGAGTTCATCTTTAGCAGCAATTAAGGCAGTTTTATCCTTTTGTTGATCGGCCTGTATAACCTTTTTCTTAATGAGTGCCAATTCTTTTTTTAAGCTTTTTTCTTGGATTTTTAACGAATCAGGAATTTCGCCAAAAGCAACGGCTTGTGTGCCTTGCAATGCATTGGATAGAATAGCAGATTTGTTGTGTTCTGCAAATAAGATTGTTTCGGAAAGGATTGCCTTGTCACCAGAAATGCGTGCCATTTCCAAAATCAGTTCGAGTGCTCTACTTGATGATTGGGCAGAGCGTTTTAAAATTGCTAATTTATCTTTTTGAGTATAAACTTGACGTTGTCGTTTTTGGATGAACGAGGCTTGTATTTTTTGACTGTTATAGCTGTCCAATAACCATTTTTTGTCATGGGTTTGTTCATAGATTGCTTGTTGTAATTGAGACAAAATTCGGATAGATCGCTGAAACTGCCCCTGCAATTTAAATTCTTGTTGCTTCAAAATAGATAAGTCCTTATCGAGTTGCTGATGGGATATTTTTTTTGTGCAATTGAGAATAATTGCCTTTTGAGCCAACGCTAGACCTGTTTTATAAGATGCTGCTCCTTTAAAAAGATGGATTTGAGCAATGCTGTTGAGTGAAGATACCAGTTTAGGATGTCCCTCTCCATACACCTTTTTACGCAACTCTAGTACTTCTTGGTGGATGGTTAGAGCTAGATTGTACTGTTTTAAATCGCTATAAATGGAGGCTAAATTTCCTTTGAATAAAATCACATAAGGGTGTTCCTTGCCCAACACTTTTTCTCCGAGGTCAGTTGCTCTAATATAGTAGGTTTTAGCTTTTTCAAAATCCTTCATTTCTTCATACAAGCCCCCCAAGTTATTGGTAAAAACAATCGTATTGGGGTGTTCTTCTCCCAAGGCTTCTCGAAAGAGATTTAAGGCTTGTTTAGATAATTTTTCAGCAAGCTTAAAGTTTCCTAAATCTCGATGACAGCCCGCCAAGTTGTTGATATAAATAGCCGTATTGGGGTTGTTGGGACCATTTAGTTTTTTTTCGAGCTCCAATGCTTTTTCGTAAAAGGGAAGTGCTTCTTGCCTTCTGTTCATCTTGTCATACAGTGCTGCTAAATTATTCAAGGTATTGGACAAGTTGGGATCAGTGGGAGAAAAATGTTGCTGTTGTAGTGCCAGTGCTTTTTTAAAGAGCGGTTCGGCATCTTCATATTGTCCCAATCGTTGATAGAGCAAAGCCGTTCCCGAATAACTATCTATGAGTTCAGCAGGGTAGACTTCTGCTAGATTTTGCTGAAGTGCCAGTGCTTTTTTGCCCATTTCCAACCCTTTGGCATAGGTGCCCATCCGTTCATAAAGCATTACAAGATTATTGTAGGTATAAAACGTATATTCTAGGTCGGGAATTACAGCTGCTTGGCAAATTTTTAATGCTCGAAGAAACTGTTTTTCAGCGATCTCGTAGTCTCCAAGATAAAGCAGTACCTTACCTAATTCATTAAGTGTGCTGCTTAGTTCTGGCGATTTTTTACCATGGTTTTTTTCATAAATGGTCAAGGCATCTTGAAAAAGTTCTTGGGCTATTTCGAAGTTTCCCAATTCAGAATTTATACCAGCATGATATTCTAAGTAAAAAGCATAGAGGGTATCCTGAGCACCATATTCTTTTTTTGCATGGTCAGCCAACGCCTCTGTTAATGCCAATGCCGATTCTAGCTCTCCAACATCTCTATAGGTTGAAATGAGGCTGTCTAGGTTGTCAGGAAAATCAATTGCCAGTAATTGTTGGGAAAAAATAAGGGAGGAGTATGCAATAAAAAGTAGACGTAGGGACATAGTAATAATAATAAAGTGTGAATAGAGTAAAGTGCAATAAGACAAGTGCTTATATACAATAATAGTCGAATCAGAAAAAAAATTCCCTATAGAGTTTTGAATATTTGTTTAATACATAAGTTGAAATAAATATGTGATGGTTTTGAGAATTGTGGTAAAGAATAAGTTTTTGCTCAGTGTGCTGTAAATTTTTTGTGTCAAGAGGTTGTTAAAAAAATTACTTCGCTGTATCTTTGTTTAAAAGAAACAAAATGACATTTAATGACTTAAATATAAATACTCCTTTGCGCAATGCTTTGGAGGATTTAGCACTTAGCGAACCGACTCCTATTCAGGTAGAATCTTTGCCTGTTATTATGTCGGGGCGTGATGTTGTAGGAATTGCTCAGACGGGAACAGGAAAAACATTTGCTTATTTATTGCCCATTTTAAGGCAGTTGAAATTTTCTAAACAAAAGCACCCTAGAGTTTTAATTGTTGTCCCAACAAGGGAATTAGTGGTGCAAGTAGTTGGCGAAATCGAAAAGCTAACCGCCTATATGTCCATTCGAACGAAGGGAGCGTATGGTGGCGTTAATATGAATACTCAAAAAGATGAATTGGCAGTAGGCATGGATATTTTGGTCGCAACGCCTGGGCGCTTAGTTGATCTAGCTTTGAGTAGAGCCATTAAACTAAAAACCATTAAGCAATTGGTGATTGATGAGGTGGATGAAATGCTTAATTTAGGATTTAGAAAACAGTTAAGTGATATTTTGGAGTTGTTGCCAGAGCGTCGTCAAAATATTCTATTTTCTGCTACCTTAACCAAGGAGGTAGAAGGGCTAATAGCTGCTGCGTTTCAGAATCCTAAAAAAATAGAAATTGCTGCTTCGGGTACTTCAGCAGATGGCATTGTCCAAAAATTATATCGAGTGCCTAATTTTAATACCAAAATAAACTTACTTAAACAGTTGCTCGCTACCGAAAAAAGTTGGGCTAAGGTCTTAATTTTTGCTCCAACCAAAAAAGTTGCAGATCGTTTATTTGATTTATTAGATGTTGATTTTCCAGAACAAATAGGGGTCATTCATTCCAATAAATCACAAAATTATCGACTTCGTACGGTAGAAAAATTTGACAGTGGTGCGCATCGAATTTTAATGGCAACGGACTTGATTGCCCGTGGTTTGGATTTCCAAGAAATTACACATGTAATTAATTTTGACACACCAGATGAGGCCGAAAATTATATCCATAGGGTAGGGCGAACAGCACGAGGAAAAGCAGAAGGGATGGCAATTACATTTGTCAGTGAAGTAGCGGTAAGCCAAGAATTGGAGTATTTGACGGCTATAGAACGATTAATGGGGCAAAAAATTCCAATTTTACCGTTGCCAGAGGGGCTGGAAATCTCTACAGAATTAATGGAGGAGGAACAATTAAAATACAAGCAGAAAAATGCAATGAAAGACTTTGATCTTTTAGCAAATTCTCAAGGTGCGTTTCACGAAAAAAAATTAAAAAACACCAAAACAAACCGAGCGCAAGAGAAACGTTTAGCTCGAAAACAAGAAAAGTTGAATTCTAGAAAACGAGGCAAAAAATAAGCCAACGTTCCTGTGCCCTATTTATAAATAGAAAGTCGTCAGCATCTATAGATACTGACGACTTTCTACCTGAGGAGCTACTATGATTAAAGTTGGTAAATGACTTCAAATTGTTCGCAAATAACCATCATATCTTCTTCAGGCAATTCACCAAAAGAAGCCAAATCTTTAGAGAAAAAATCCCAATGCACCTTTTTCCAATACGTTAACGTCTGGTCTCCTTCGCCTTCTTTTAGAGCATAATCTTCATTTACTTCATTAAAGGGAATAATTTCTACTTCCGTTGTTTGAATAATACATTGAGCTTCCCCTTCCCAATTGGTAATAATAGCAAGGTCTCCTTCTGCTGGAACGGGTGCTTGATAATGTAAATAAGAAGCTAGTGCGCCCGAAGAGGCTGTTTTTAGACCTGCTTTAATTAGCATGGCACAGGTATCCGCATGTTCTTTGTTGGTTCCCAAATAAAAAGAGTCGGGCATAGAAGTGTGGCTGTGTTCAATATTTTCCGCAACAAAAGAAAACCACATTGCTGGTACGGATTTGTGAATTTGATCTGTCATGTCTGCTAGAATATATGGTTTTAATCGTTTGTTAGGTTTTGTACAACCTTTAGTTTGCCCTAGGGCAATGGCACAAAACGATCAAATTACCAGAAGTATTTTAAATTATTTCATTTTTCCATTAAGGATGGCTTTGGCAATATTTTTTACTTGAGCAGGGAAATCCTTGCTTATAATCCATTTAAGCGTTTGTGGGTTTTTATACGCTTCTTGCCCTTTGTTGGTTCCAAAATTAAAGGTAATAACACCTTCGGAATTTCTACTAAAACGCCCTGTAAAATCTACGTTATTATTATCAGAAATAAAATCGTGAATGGCTTGCATATCATTTTTGATAGGAGCAACGGTTATTTTATCATCATTGTCAATATGATCTACTCCTTCGTAACGTTGGATTTGTCCCCAGAAAACGTCAGCTGTAGCTTTGGTATCAGCCATGGCATCATGGGCATCTTCAAGATCTTTTCCGCAGTAAAACTTAAGTGCTGCTTTAAGGGTTCTAGGTTCCATTTTATAGAAAATCTGCATCGCATCAATCAAGCGACGCCCTTTCATCGAAAATTCCATCCCAACACGACCAAACTCTTCGATTAGCATAGGAATATCAAAGCGTTTGGAGTTGTATCCTGCCAAATCTGCTTCGTCCAAAAAGTCCATTAACTCCACAGCATATTCTTTGAATGTTGGCTTGTTGCGCACCATATCAATCGTAATCCCATGCACTTTAAGCGCATCAGGTTTGATTGGATATTGAGGATTCATTAAAATATTTTTCTCAATAGGAGTTCCTCCGTCTTTTGGGTATTTAATCATTGCAATTTGCATGATTCGATCTCTGACTACATCAGGACCAGTAGATTCTATATCAAAAAAAACGAGATCTCTATCTAGATTAAAATTCATAGTTGATGATTTATTCTTCTTTTAAGTACAGGGCAAACCCAGCTTGTTGGCTCACGAGCAAAGCAACTAATAATGAACCACTAAAATTATAAATTTACCCAAAGGTGCAGCGATCGAATGTCTAATAGCGTTTTAAACTGATTCTAGGTTGGAGTAGATCAATAATTTTAGTTACTCATTCCTCATGAGCATTTCATTTATTGTTTACTTCATTCTAATTTGTCCTGTATTTAGGTAATTTTTATACAATATATGATTATAACCAAAAAAAACAATAATAAAGCAGCAAGGTACCATATTTTTGTGGAAGGTACTCTATCTATATCCAACCTATTTGTATTTCCAATTAAAATATATCCAGACCAGAAATAGGGGTGAGCGCTAAAAGAGGAAGCCTTTTCTAAATAGCGTTGTTTGGCAAGCTTGAGCGCCATGTGTTTAGGTACTTGGTCAACTTGTTGATAAAAGTCCTGAATAATAGAACTGCTCGATTCATCATTAATTTGCCATAGAGTAGTTAATATACTAGGGACACCTGCATACATAAAATCTCTAGCCAAACTCATAATGCCTTCTCCCTTTTGCCAATAACCAATTGCGGTTTGACAGGCCGATAAAACTACGAAATCTGCTTGTAATTGCAGTTGTGCGATTTCGTGAGGTTGCAAGATAGCATTTAGGCTATCTGGGGAATCTTTGGCAAAAAATAACTTTGGCTGTTGTAGTTGGTGGTTATCGGCAAGGGCGTGTGAAGCTAGGTGTAAAACTCCAAAATCACTACTCTGGGCTTGGAATGTTTTCTTTTTAGCTGTGTGTTTGTAATAAAAAGCCCCCTGAAATTGTTGTTCTAGAAACTGAACTTCTGTAAGATTAGCATGGAGCGAAGGCAATTGTCTTTGCTGTTCATAGCTGGGAGCAAATCCTAGTATTTTTATATTTTGGTGGTTAAGGTGTTTGTACTGTTGGTAATAATAAGAAGTGGCAGAATAAGCATAGCTAATGGTATGTTTGTGGAGGGCATAATTTAGTTGATGATACCCTTTGGCTTGGGGTTTTATTTGGGTGGTTAGGCATTCGAAGGGGAGGTAACAAAGCCGACCATCTGGAATAATAAGGACTTCATGGGGAGGATTAATGGGTAACAATATGTCATAGAGTTTAGCTGCTACGAGATCAAACTGTTGGCAAGAATTGCTTAGTTTTATTTTGCTATGTTCAAGTGACAATAGCGCATTAGAAAATTGATCCATGTCTTTTTTTATTGCCAAACTAGCTTTTTGAAAATATAATTGTTCTTGTTGGATGCCAAGTATATAAATGGTATGTTGACCATAAAAATAATTAACGAGCATTTGTTGAGCAGAGAGTTGTTTTTGTAGACTCGTCAGTTTTATGGGGCTGTGATAAGGTAGTTGTTGATTGGTACGATGCATCTGCTCTTGATAAAGTTCATATTGTTTGAATATTTCTTGCCGTAATTTAAGGGCTTGGTCATTATTTTGTTGGTGTTCTGCTTTTTTCCATTTTTGTTCTAAAAAACGAAGCTGGGCTAATTGCTTTTCCTGCTTATGAACATTGTAATGTGCTAATTTATTGTTCCAATAACTTTGTTTGATTTGAGTGGACAATAGCACCGCTTTGTTGTACTCCATGAGTTGAAATGCTTTGCATAGGTAGGTAAGTTTGGGGTGTTTTTGGTACAACTGGTAAGAGAGTTCTAAGCCCTGTTCGCAAATTTTTCGAAGCTCTTGAATCAAATTTTGTTGATCTGTGATGTAATTCAAATTGGTTTGTAATAAGGCAAGTATTGGTTGGATTTGATCCAATAGCAAAAAGGTGGCTTCCTGTTCTTTGGGGGGCAAGTGCAAGCTGATTTTTAGTTTTAGTTCAATGATTTTTAGCATCAATATTTTATCGAGTGGGTGTTGCTGCAATTGGTTGCTTTGATAGGCTAGATTTGTATAGTGATAAGCAAGAGCATATTGTTGCTGCGCTTGGTGCAAATAAGCCATATCAAGATACATTTTTGCCAAATCGGGATGACGGTGATTGTGATGTGTTTTATGAATGTGGATGATTTTTTTGAAATATTGTTCCGCTTGTTTGTAAGCGCTGTTTTGGCGAAATAATTTGGCGAGTTGCCATAGGGGAGCAATACTTTGTGTGCTATTGGAACCAAATAAATTTTGGTAAATTTTAATCGCTTGGTTAAGATGATAATGGGCAGCATCTTTTTGTGTTAATTGTAAGAAAGTTGCTCCTATGTGATTGTGAGAGAAGGCGATGAGGTCATGCTGTTGTCCATAGGTTTGGTGTAAGATAGCAAGGCTTTTTTGATGGTACGTAAGTGCTTTATTAAACTCCCCCAGTTGATAATAACATAAACCAATATTGGTATAAGTAGTTTGTATCGTAAAATGATTTTCGTGGCGCAGTTTTTTGCGAATATCAACCACTTTTTGATAATAGGCGAGGGCTTCAAGTATTGCTTTTTGCTGAATTTTTAAGGAGGCTAGATTGGTATAAATTCGGGCCAATAATTCTTCTGAAACTTCTGTAGCAAATTGTCGATAAAGATTCTGGGCGTATTCATAGGTTTGTTGAGCTGCGGAATAGGTCGCTTTTTGAATTTGTATGCTTCCCAATAAAATTTGCAAATTAATTTCGGCTTTAGGTTGTCTTGGTTGTATTTTTTTGTAGCCAGTTATTGCCCTTTTTGCTAATAAAATAGCGGTTGTATAGTCTTCTAGAAGATAATGCGTTTGTGCTAAAAATCGATAAATACTGAGACTTTCACTGTGATTAGAACCCAATATAGATTTATAAATCGACAATGATTTTTGTCCCCAATTGAGTGCTTTCTGATAAAACGCAGTGGTGCGATATAGACTGGCGATGTTAAAATATACTTCTGCTAATTTTTGCTTTTGCTGAGTTCTACGCCGAATATTGGCTTCTTTTTTTGCAATATTTAATGCTTGGTTATACTTGTGTTTCTTGGCATATAGACGGGTGAGTTGGCGATAAATAGTGGCGCTACTATCTACTGTAATAAGCTTGCTTTTAAGGCGATTGTGAAGGGTTTGGATGGCCTGGTCTTGTGCGATTATAGCCGTGCAACAGAAGGATAGGTAGACCACTAGTAAAAGGTGTTTCTTTAGGAACATCATTGGAGGACTGGGGATTCAATAATAAATAAAGATGAAAAATAAAAATAATTTTATTAAGAATGTAATTCTTGGACAAAATGTGTCAATCTGGAATTTTAGAAGCAAGGAGCCATTTAATTTTTAGAAGAAGAGAAGAAGTTTGTTTTGTGGCTAAAGTATAGACTATGTTAATTCTAAACCAATAGAAATTGATACAAATTTTCTTCATTGTATGCGCAATCAATTATATTTGTAATTGGATTGGACCAAATTCTAATTTTGGCTAAACAATTCTATTAATTCTAAAAAATGAAGTTGTTTAAAAAATGGAGTTACTTTGTTATGCGTTTTACTTATGAGCTAGCAAGCTGAGGTTGTGAGTGCTTCGCAGTTCTGTTGAACCAAGCCTATAACTAGCTCAGGCAAGTATAATGAGTGCTAATGTTTATACTTACTTTGTTGGTGAGGGGGCAAGCTTTTTGTTATTCAGTTTGTTCGCAACGGAAGGCTATTAGCTTCGCTGATTTCCAATTCTTAAATAATTTCAATTCATAAAATACTCTTTATAGCATGTCTAGAAAACAATTTAAAGTTGCTGGTAGTACGCATGAGAAAAAAGTCTCTAAAAAAGAGCGTCAAAAGCAATTGAAGGAGCAGAGAGCGCAATTGCCCACAGAAGAAGTAGTACCCACAGAAGAAGATACTGTTCAAATCAAAAATTTAGCCCTATACTCAATTGTTGGTATTGGCTTGTTATTGTTGTTAATGTATTGGATCTTTATCAACAGCCAATAACGTACATTGGTTTGATTTGAAATTATTTATAATACAAGGTACATCTTTTTTCTGAGATGTACCTTGTATTCCTTTATGCCACAATTCAATTATAAAAGTGAGTACACGGATTAATATAAACAATCAAAAGGCGTTTCAAGAGATCTATCATCAATTCTTTAACGGATTGGCAAATTATGCTTATTCCATTCTCAACGATAAAGATGCTGCAAAAGATGTTGTGCAGGATGTATTTTTAGATTTGTGGAATAAACGAAAAACATTGACCATCAAAACTTCTTTGGAGGCTTATTTAGTTCGATCTGTTAAGTTTAAGTCCATTGATTTTATTCGTAAGGACAAGACCAAACAACAGTATGTGACTAAAATGACTCCTTCTAGTCATCCGCATACCGAAGAAGATGGAGACGATGCTGCTATGAACGAACGCAAAAAACAGTTGTCTTATGCTATCGCTCAATTGCCCACTAAATGCCGACAGGTTTTTATGTTGAGTAGAGCAAGTGGATATACTTATAAAGAAATTGCAGAAGAAATGGATATTTCTGTCAAAACAGTAGAAAATCAAATTTCTCGTGCCCTCAAACTCTTGCGCCAAAAATTATCAGATCTGATGATTTTTATAGTTTTCCTTAACTTTCTGTAGTCTTTTTTAGGGGAATCGACTTTCTCTTACTACTTATTAATAGGAAAATTATATTAGTCGATAAGCGCTAATTGGGAGCAAGATTGACCATAATGTTGCCCTAAGCTTGCTTATTTTTGCGCTTTTAAATGAAAATCAAATGGAAGATATCTATACTATATTACCCAAATATTTTAACAAGCAGTGTACCACTGAAGAAAATGCTTTGGTGAAAGCTTGGAAAAAAGAACATCCTGCCGAATTTAAAGAACAGCAAATGATCTGGTCTTTGTCTAAGGATACTGATTATATTGAGTTTGATGCTAAGGCTTCTTGGGCTGAATTACAGCCTCAATTGACCGATAATGCTTCCCCACAAACCACAAAGGTTGTAGGAATGGCTGTATGGAAAAAAATGGCGGTAGCTGCTGCAATACTTTTAGTTTGTGTTTTGGGAATTCGTCAATTTATTAACCCCAGTATTGATAATGACCAGTTATTTGTTGAAGGTTTAAACAAAGAGTTTGACTCTACAGTCAGAGGAACAGAAATGACCACGCAGCGAGCAGTAAAAGCCATGACCTTGACCAATGGGGATAAAGTTTGGTTAAATAAAAATACCAAAATCGAGGACATGGGAGATCAAGAAGGTGCTTATGCGGTGAAAATTCATAAAGGAGAAGCTTTTTTTGATGTAAAATCGAGAAAAAAGGATAAACAAGAACCTTTTTTGGTGCACACCAAAAATGCTGCCGTTTCGATTATTGGGACACAATTTAGCGTTGCTCACAAAAAAGAAAAAACAATTATTAGAGTGGTAGAAGGAGTGGTTAAGGTCATTGCTTCTGATATTAATGAAATCTCTTTGAAAGCGGGAGAACAGGCTTTTGTCATCGATGGAAATATTGAGAAATTCGATAATTTTTCTCCTAATTATTTGGCTTGGAAAACAGGTAGATTTGAATTTTACAAAACTCCTATTGATAAGGTTGCTATTTTGATGCAAACGTTTTATGACGTAAAAATAGAGGTGGCTAAAGGAACCCAAGGACAAACAACAGGAAATTTTAATGTAATGGAGGTACAACCAATGCTAGAGTCATTGACCTTAGCTTCGGGCTTAAAATTAGAAGCCATTAAACCTAACTTGCATTATCGAATTAGCAATGAATAGCGTAATCCAACCAAATTAGTATAATTATTCCTTTTATTAGATTAGCAATTAGGTCGTTCCTAATTGCTAATTTTTTTTGCCTACTTACCTAAGTAAACTATAAACTAAATTCTATCTAAATTCTAAGTGAGCCTTTTGGCGAACAGGCTAGTCCTTTGTATCTTATACAAGCTTGCCCAGTTTGCACTGCCCTGTTGCTGTACTACAGCAAGCTGCTCGTTTGTTACGCTCATGCTCATGTTGCATCCTCACCTTGATAGCTAAGGCTATCAGGCAGTGGGGCGCCTTGGTTTTCATTCAAATCCCTCTGTATAAATGAACAATATTTAATTTATAGTGTGCTAAGTCTCTGTCATTTTTTTAGAAGGGATAGCAGCTCTAATATCTTTTTCGTACCTTGGTGTCTGCAAATATTTCCCCCTATTTTTGCTATTCTAAAAATGATAATTCAATGCATTTACATCGGTTTACCACATACCACTTTATTCTGCTTTTAGTTTGTTTGGGGATTAGTTTTAATACTTGGGCACAAGAAAAAAACTTTTTAGACGAAAAAATTAGTATCCAACTCAAAAACCGTAGCATCAATGCTGCTCTGAAACTACTGGAAGAAAAAGTTGCATCCATTAACTTTGTCTTTGACGAATCCAAAATTCCATTAGATCATAGAGTCAACCTAACGTTTAAAAATCAAAAATTGGGTTGGGTTTTAGAACAAGTATTGGCAGGGACACCAATTGATTTTAAGGTGTTTGGAAGCCAAATTACGTTGTTTAACAATCCCAAGAAAGTACAACCAGCCCCCCCTCAGTATACAATTAGTGGCTATTTGGTGGATGAGAAAACCCAAGATCCATTAATTGGGGCAACGATTTTTGAACCCATAACTTCCAGAGGTACCACGACCAATATAGAGGGGTTTTATAGCTTAACGCTTCCTAAAGGAAAGCATCAGATTATTTGTTCTTATATCGGTTATCAGTCGGTTAGCAAAGTGTTGGATTTGTCGGGCAATGTGAAACTTAATCTAAATTTGGATGCAGGGGAAGAGATGGAAGAAGTCGTGGTAGAATCTTCTAAACACAGTGACTCAAGACATGATCTTAATGTAATCAGTAGTCATACTATGGACATTGAGACCATTAAGAGCTTACCAAGTATGTTGGGGGAAGTAGATGTAATCAAAGCGATGCAATTGTTGCCAGGAGTACAGTCTGGTAGTGAAGGGGCTAGTGGGTTGTTTGTAAGAGGAGGAGGACCCGACCAAAACCTCTTTTTGATTGATGGAGCACCCGTTTATAATGCCAATCATCTATTTGGCTTTGTCTCTATTTTTGATAGCAAAATTGTTAAAAAGGCAACGATTATAAAAGGCGGATTTCCTGCTCGTTACGGTGGGAGGTTGTCTTCTGTGTTAGATATTCATACTAGAACGGGAGATATGCAGAAGTTTCACGGCGAAGTTTCTATAGGGTTACTATCTGCTGGGGCATCTATCGAAGGACCGATATGGAAAGGTAAAACCTCGTTTTTAATAACAGGAAGACGTTCGTGGGTCGATCTTTTTGGGGTGCCTATTCAGCAAGCTATTGTCGATAATAATGGAGGGGTAGGGAATGTGATTAATTATAGTTTTTATGACATTAATGTCAAATTGAAACATAAATTTTCCGATAAAAATTATTTGGTGTTAAGCGGTTATTTTGGCGATGATTTTTTGGATTATAAACAGACCGATAACCTAAAATTTAAGATGGTTTCAGATAGTCTGAGCAAATACATTCAAAACAACGATAAGTTGCAATGGGGCAATAAGATTGTTAGCTTGCATTGGCATTCAGAGCTCAACCATAAATTATTTATGACACTTACGGCTAATTATAGTAATTATTTTTACGAATCAAGTACGAGTAATTATGCGCTTCTAAAAAGTAGTCAAAATTATGTTTACCAAGAGGATGAATTTGAATCAGAAGGACGCACTCCCATTCACGACATAGGAGCAAAGGTGAATTTTGATTATGTTCCACACAATAAGCATTATATTCGTTTTGGATTAGGATATACGCACCACCTGTTCAGACCTGAAATTAGTAAGTCTACCTTTAGTTTTATGGGAGGGGGGAACGAAAATGAATTAAATACCTTTAGCAAGATTCATGAGTTTAATGCATTTATTGAAGATGATATTCGCATTGGGAAGGTTTTAAAAATTAACCCAGGTATTCATATTGCGGACTTTCTGTTGGAAGGCAAAAACTACTTTTCTGTACAGCCTCGGTTATCAATCAATCTGCTAGCAGCGAAGTATACCTCTATCAAAGCTTCTTATTCGAGAATGACGCAGTTTGTACATCTATTGACCAACCCTGGAATTGGACTTCCTACCGATTTGTGGCTCCCTACTACAGAAGATGTCCCCCCAGAGCATTCGCACCAATGGACGTTAGGGCTAACCCAAGATTTTCCATTTGATTTAGAATTTACCTTAGAAGGGTTTTATAAAATCATGGAAAATTTGTTAGAGTACAATCCTTCAACAAACTTTTTGCAAAATAAACGTTCTTGGGAATCTTTGGTAGAAATAGGTAGAGGCACAAGCTATGGAGCAGAAGTCATGTTACAACGAAGTAGGGGCAAATTTACAGGCTGGGTCACGTATACCTTATCTTGGTCTTGGAGAATGTTTGAGCGCATCAATCGAGGAAATCCTTTTCCCTATCGTTACGATAGAAGACATGATGTAAGCATTGCCTTGAATTATAAATTTAATGACAATTGGGATGTTGGTGTAGTTTGGGTTTATGGAACAGGGCATCCTGTAACCTTAGGTTTAGAACGTTATACGCCCATTCAAACCCAAATGGATATGCAGAGTGGAACATTTAGTACTGGTGCTATTATTTCTGATATTACCAATATTGTAGATCGTAATAACTTTAGAATGCCCGCCTATCATCGGATGGATATTACGGTTAATTGGCATAAAAAACTAAAGCATGGTGCCCAAACTTTGAGTTTAGGAGTTTATAATGTTTACAATCAACTCAATCCTTATATGGTGGTACCTAGAGAGCAAGCAGATGGCTCCTTAAAGTTGTTCCAAATTAGTATTTTGCCAATTATGCCTTCCATTAGCTATACTCGAAGCTGGTAATGGGAGGAAGCATTGATTATAAGTCGTAAGTTGGTGTATTAACTTACGACTTATAAAGGTTAAATTATGCTTCTAAAATGCGCAAGGCTTGATTACAATGGCGTTGATGATGAGTGACCATAAATAAAAAAATATCCCCTAAACGCAATTTGAGCAATTTCATTACCTCAATACGCACTTTTGCTTTATTAAGGTTAACCTTTTTTGCCAACTCTGCTAGTGCTAAAAATTCGTCTTGCCCCTTTATAAAACGCTGAACAACATCTGGATGAACTGTACTTAAGGAAGGGTTCAAGTTCTTTTTGGCTTTCATGGGCTTTAGATTATTAGGATCGACCGATTCAATCGATTTTTTGCCCAGCCAGCTCGAAGAAAAAGCAGGCACCGCACTCCAACCTTTGTGCTCAGCAGTTTGGATGGCTGCTTTGATTGCTTTGTTATAATAGGAGGAGTAATAGTTGAGGTGTTCTAAGCATTCAGCAATGCTCCATTGTTGTGGACTAGGTTTTTGATTGAGCTCTTGTGAGGAGAGAGGGAGAAAACGTTGTTGAGCAATTTGCCGAATTGCCTGACTTTGTTTTTGAACTTGCGTTAACAAATCTACGGATTTCATGCTTTATGTTGTCTATTGATGTGATGTAATCATTACTCCGTTGAAAAATCGCAGCACTCATGCAATAATATGATGCAAGATGCTTTTTTATGTTTTTTATTAACTATTCTCATGAGCATAGCGAACTAAAAAACTAAAAACCACGCAGTAGCACCGCAGGTAATCAACGGAGTATTAATGTAATAAAACAAAGGTCAATAAAAAAAAGCAAAAAAATCTTGATTGAAATCAAGGTTTCCAGACTCGACTTTTGATCCGACTAAATGTTTCTGGTGTCATGCGCAAGTAGGAGGCGATATAACGTTGAGGAACCAGTTGAAACAAATGCGGGCTACGTTTCCATAATCTAGTAAAACGCTCTTCTGGACTGGCAGTAATCAAGTCCATTTCTCGTTCTATTTTGCCCAATAATACCTGTTCTGTAATTTTTCGCCAAGCACGTTCTAGGCGAATGTTCTGTTCAATGGCTTCATAAAAATGTTGGCGACTGATGCCAACCAATTGGCAAGGAGTAATAGCTTGAATGCAATATTGGGTAGGTTTGTTGGAAATAAAAGAAGGGTAGGAACAGGCTAAGGTATCTGGATAACAAAAACCAGCACAGATTTCTTCGCCTTTATTAATATAACAGATTTTTAGCGTTCCTTTAAGCACCCAATACAAGTGTTTTCCGATCGATCCAAGGTCATAAAGGTATTCATTGCGTTGAAGCGACTTAGGAATCACCCAATGTTGGGTGAGCAACTGCCAGTCCGTATCTTGAATAGGGACTTGTTGGTGTATCGCTTGGCGTAGTACATCCATTTTTGATAGTGTTGAGAGAAAATCACTCGCTTATAATAGCTTAATTGTAAAACAAGCGAGTGATTTTATAAGGCAAGGTTTACGCTTCTATTCTTCTGGAGCGGTTACTTCTGTTTTTTCGCCAAAATATTGAACGAACTTTCGCATATCGTTTGCCATTTCTTTATTGTTGGTGGCACGAAAATAAGTATCTGCTAATCCACGAAGTGTTTGGTACATAAACTTATTCATCTCAGCAACTTGTAGCTCACTTGTCCAAAGGTCAATTTTGTAAGTATCTCTATAGTCTTTGTCAAAAAGTGCCAAAAGCATTGCCTTAGATTCTTTGAACTCAGGGGTGTCAGGAGAGTCTTGAGCTTGCCATTCTATTTTAACTGGAACGTTTTGATCATCCAGACCTATTCTACAAGTAATATCACTTGTTTTCACCACGTTATTATTTTCCATAAGGATTGTTGGTATTTTATACTAATTTATTGATTGTGCGTCAAAAAACGACTTGTTTTTTAGTTGTAAACTGCAAAGATAACAAAGTTCTTGGGAGATTTTAAGCATCTTAGGGTTAAGCTAATGGACAAATTCTTGCGTATCGTATTTCTGCAATTGATAGCGATTGATAATTGCAATCAGTTTGGCGGCATAATTAGGATCTGTAGCATAACCTGCTTTTTGTAAGCCATGTGCCCAAGCTTCGAAATCAGCAATATCTAGGGTAAACAGTTCTGTATAATAAGGACGTTGAACTAAAAAGTCGGAATGTCCTCGAAAACAATCTTGGATAGAAGCATATTGCCTAAAACAAGACAACACGGGATACATGCGTTGTTTTTTCTCACTCCATTCATAAGAGTAAATACAATGACGATCAGAACTATCCCATTGAGCTTCTGATTTTATACCAAAATGGTTGTTGGCCTGCAAAGCAAGTTCACTTGTGCCATATTTAGATTCCAAAACTGCTTGTCCCAAGGTAATACTAGCAGGGATCTTTGCTCGTTGCATTTCCTGAACAGCTAATTTAGCATGTGTCTTAATGTACAACTCTACTGTATCAATAGGCATTTGTTTAATTAGCTCTGCGATCGGGATCGGAGCAGACTTGGCTGGTTGATAGATATAGAGTACAAAAATTAGATAAAGCAACAGGGGGATTCCTATGATCTTCCACATTTTTAATTAAAGTATGTCTGCGTCTGTAATCTCAAAAGTACAGGTTTGAACCGTTGAATTATTGGATGAAAAAATCCAATCGTTATCATGGGTTAATTTTTTTTGAAGTGTTCCTCCTCCATCTACTACAACACGAATAGAATCATCGTAAATACGACAAGGCTGCTGGACTCCTACGGCACTGTTTTCTTCGGTATAAGAATGGATCTCTTTTAATTCCCCTGCATTTACCGTAATTGTATCACCATACGTTTGGGGATTAAAATTACCATAAAGATAAAAGTGGATGGTTTTAGCACTTTTGTTATGAATATTTTTGGTATAAACGGTGTCTTTTTTTTCACAAGCAAAAAAGGCAGCAATAAGCAGTATACTGGAAATAAATTTGACTTTCATAGTATTGGTTTTGGCTAGGAACGTATTTAGAGTTGTTTTACTTTTTAACAACTTCGAATAAAAAATCCATTACCCCTGCTAAAAATAAAGGAGGAGTAATGGATGTTATGCTCTTCCGGCAAGAATATTACAAATGTAAAAACTGTCCAGATATTTTTATAATTCTATCAACTGTGGTTTTATATTTTTATAGTCTTTTGACTAATCTTTGTCAAAGACATAGCTATACTCCCCAGGGTATTTTTTGTAAAAACCGTCTAATACCACTTCGCCCTCAGCTTCCAAAATAGCCTCCATAAATTCATCTAAATTAGCTATTTTGGTATTATTAACTGCTGTAACAATGAACTCACGCTCCATATTGGTATGTTCAATAATACCATCTTTTTCAATTTTGGTAATAATAACCCCATTGGTGCTTTTTAGCTCTTTATCTGCTAGTGTTTTCGCTTCAATACCTAACTCGCTGAGCAAGGTGCTTTTAGAAGCCAATTGAGTGGCATTGCGTTTTTCGCCTAGAGAAATAGTATTTGAGCCATTTTTTAGCGTTACCTCTGTAGATTTTAGTTTGCCTGCACGCAAGAAAATAACAGCTATTTTTTCTCCAGGACGGAACAAACCTACCTGCTCTTGCAATTCAGGAGAGCTTTTGACATCAATTCCATTGACCCTAACAATTACGTCGCCTTGTTCAAGACCCGCTTCTTCAGCGGCACTTTCTTCGCCCACACCTTGGATATAGACGCCATTCATTGATTCAAGATCATTTTCGTCTGCAATCTCATCCGAAATGTCTTTGATGGTAACCCCCAGAAAACCACGTTGAACCTCGCCAAATTCAATCAAATCTTGCATGACCTTTTTTACTAGATTGGCGGGAACAGCAAAAGAATAGCCTTCATAACGTCCAGAACGAGTAATGATAGCAGTATTGATCCCAATCAAATTACCATCCGTATCGACCAATGCACCACCACTATTACCAGGATTAACAACAGCATCGGTTTGGATAAATGATTCTATATCATAAGCACCATCTAAAATATCAATATTTCTTCCTTTGGCACTAACAATCCCTGCTGTGACAGTAGAAGTTAAGTTAAAAGGATTTCCAACTGCTAGAACCCATTCACCAACAAAAACATCGTCTGAATTTCCAAATTGGAGCATGGGAAGCTTTGCTTCTTTCAAGTCACGTTTTTTGATTTTAATTACGGCCAAGTCTGTTGTTTTATCAGTACCAATGATTTTGGCTTCATAGGTTCGTTTGTTATTGAGTGTTACAGTGACCTCTTCAGCGCCACTGATGACATGATTATTGGTGACAATATAGCCATCCTCAGATACAATAACCCCTGAACCAGAAGATTCTCCGCCAAATAAACGTTCATAGCGCCCTCCTGTATTGCTGTGAATGTGTACCACAGTAGGACGGACTAAATCAGCAGCGTCTTTAAAGGAGGACACATTAGTAATGTCAGGATAATAGTTAGGATTGTTAACTTGTTTGGCATAAGATGCTTCTTTTATGATGACATCTCGAACAGGTGATACTGGCTTTTCTATACAGAATTTGTAAATCCCTAGGGTTAATCCAGAACTCAATATGGAAATGGCAAGTACCATTATGACATTCTTCATAAGTTTTAATTTTTCTTTGAACAAGGACTATTTTGGTCGTTCATCCTATTGGTAGATTTATAGGCTAAGCAGGATGAATTAGTTAAGTTAAAAAACAGGTAGCAGATGGAAAAGTTGTCAATCAAGCAATTTTAATCGTTATAGAATCAACATCCAATAAAAAACTGAAAAATCAACAGACTACTAATAAACATGATTCAAGAACAATTGATTAATTTTAGGCTTTAATAATTAAACAACTTCACCGTACAATAGTATTTTTATAAGGCGATAAACATTTTATCACCAATGAATTCCACAAAGAGAATATAAAAGATTTTTTGACAAAAAATAGAGCCAAAGGTGAATTTCTCGATCTGTATATTCATTCAAAATAAAAACTATTCTACATAAGAATTGTTCTCTTAAACATATTTAGCCTTAATTATACGCATTTAATAGTAGAAAAGTTGACTTATGGAAAAAGAAGATGACAAAAAAACATTCATTGAACTCAGCAGAAAGGAAAGAAGGGCAAGAGCAAGAAAGCTAGTTTTTGGTGATTTTAAAGATGAATATTTGGGCAATATTTGGGGCTGGAAATTTTCATTTATTTCGCTTATAGGTTTAATACTGGTTGGTGGGCTTGCTCTTTATGGGATTAGCACAGGCAAAATTGACCTAAATAAACTAGACAATGATAGCCCTTCTAGCGTGCTACAAAATAGCAATCCACACCTAAATAAAGCGGCTGTTAAAGATACGTTAAAGTATTAATAGGGGAATATATCGATGCTTATTTTAGCCTCCAAGACAGCTTAGCTATTGGTAGCCTTTATCCATGATTTTAGATCATATTCTTCGGCTTTATAAGTAATCCCCCTAACTTCATAATGATTACCAGTATCTAATAACAATTCAAGATAGATTTCGTTATTAGGATTCAATTCTTCGTAGTCTATTTTGATAATATTTTCTCTAGGAATAATGTGATGGGCATTAGGGGCATTTTCAAAATAGTATTCCTCTGTAATTAAAACACCATAAGGGGCTTTATTGGGATTCTTGAGCACAAATTGTATTTCTCTATTGGTTTTTATGGTCTTATTAGCTAAGACGATAGAGACCACTAAGAAAAAGCCAATAACAAGGAAGCCAAGAATTACAGGAAAATCTATGTGCCAATAATAGATGGCATCAATAAACCACGCATTATAAAGAAGGAAAAGAAATAAGACCGTAAATAAAATCGTGCCTCCCAAATAAACTTGATATTGTTTGTACAGAAAAACAGGATCAAAAGGAATAAATGTACCCTCTAACTCTGATGCTTTTTGATCTTTGAATGCACGAAGAAAAGTTAGGGTGGCCAATTGTATTTCTTTAGGTGTTTTCATAGTATATTGAGAATAGTAGCTACTTAAATTTACAAGCGTTAGTATTGTGCAAAAAGATAGGATACAATAAAATTGCCTGTAAATTTAGTAAAAAAATGCGTTCTTTGACAACTCTATCACGAAGTAAATCGTGTGGAAAGTTTAATTTATAGTACAACTATTACAAGTTTGGCTATAGGTCTTAGAACGGTGCGCTTTTTTACATAAGGGAGGTGTCAAGCTATTTTATGAATTTCGATCTAGCATTTAAGATCGAAATATAGGTTTTAGCTTGTACGGTACTTGTATCAGCATTTTTTATGTGCTTTGTCCTATACTCAGCTTTTGAATGCAAACTGATATTTTTTTGCAGGAAACTTCACTATCTCTTTAAAATGGATTAAATTGTAGTCTCAGCTTTTAAAAGAGGTTAATCGATTAATTTACAAATACAAAGACTTCTTTTAGACGACTTTTCTTAGTATATAAAATTTTATAATGAATAAATGGGGAGCCATTAGTATTTGTGTTTTTAGTTTGGCAGTGGTTATTGCTTGTATAGACAATAAAACCACTAGGGAGGTCGAACAAACAGCCATTCAGGGTACCTTGACTGAAGCTGAAGAACTCCCTTATCAGCTTGTTTCTAATTTGGATACGTTTAATTATTCGATTCAATTAGATTATAAGTTGGAAAAAAATGCAAAAGATCATACCCAGAAAGATATTACAAAGATTGTTTTTTCATATCCCATCATAGATACTCTGCCGCAACAAAACGCCGTACTAGATTCTATTAGGGATAGAATCGAAACGTTATTGTTACAAGATGGCATTGGGCAAAAGAGTGCAAAAGATTTGGAAGCTCGGATGACGCAATTTATGGAGGAGTACAAGGAGCACAAAAAAGAAATGGAGGAGTTTGATTTGCCTTCAGGCAATTGGGTGTTTGAAATGACTATCGATGTACTATTAAATACACCTACACTGATGTCTTTGAAAATTCATAAACTAGAATTTACAGGTGGAGCACATGCCAATACTTGGACGAGTTATCTCAATTTAAATTTAAAGACAGGGGAGGTGTTGAGCTTGGACGATTTGTTTTTAGAAAACTATCAAACAGAATTATTAGCTATCTCCGAAGCTGCTTTTAAACAAAAAGTAAATTTGGATGCAGATACCAATTTAATTGAAACGCATTATGAATTTAATGCAGGAGATTTTATGCTGCCACCTAATTTTTCAATAGGATCAACAGGCTTGCATTTTCATTATAACCCTTATGATTTGGGGCCTTTTGCACTAGGAGCAATTTCCTTTAAAATACCTTACCAAAAAATTCGTTCTATTATCAACACTAATATCCTAGAACTAGAACCTATTAAATACAAAGCTACTTCCCCAAAAAAGGAAAGTAGCCTAGAGTTTAACTAAGAACTTAGTTGAACTGTGCAAAAAAAAGTTTTATCAGTTCCCTTACTTAAAAACAGTATGATCCTTTAGAGGGACGGCTGGTGCTTCTTGAACAATAGTGCCTACTATTTGTAATCTAGTACTGGGGGTTTTGGTATCATTACTAGTAATTGTAACATACTTGCTAAAAGCACCCAATTTAGTGGTATTGTACTTAACCGTAATTTTAGCACTTTCACCAGGCATAATTGGTTCTTTTGGCCAAGTGGGAACCGTACAGCCACAACTTTTTTGTGCATTTTGGATGATAAGAGGGGCTGAACCTGTATTGGTAAAAGAAAAGTGTCGGGTACCATCGCTATTTTGAGATACGGTACCATAATCAATTTTTTGTGTTTCAAATTTAATTTCTTGGGCATAGCTATTACTCATTAAAAGAAATAGAATGGTGGCTAACATGAATTTCATTTTCATAAGAAGTGGTTTTTAAACTAAGTAAATAGTTATTTAACTAAAAACTTAGTTAATGTGAGTGAAAAAAATCCCACAGCAATTAAGCTATGGGAGTGACTAATTGTTATAGTCTATATTTTATCCTTTTGGCGCAGCAACAGGTGTTTTAGAGGCAGGAGCAGAAGCAGCTGCACCTACTGTACCAAAGATTTTTAGACGAGTAGTTGTATTAGTTTGAGCGTTTGTGGTTAGTGTTACATATTTAGTAAAAGCACCAGGGCGCTTAGTATCATATTTTACTTTAATGAATTCACTTTGTCCAGGCATAATTGGCTCTTTAGGATAAGAAGGAACCGTACAACCGCAACTTCCTTTTGCTGCAGAAATAACCAAAGGACCTTTTCCTGTATTGGTAAACTTGAAATAACGATATCCAGTAGAGGCATTCTTGATAGAGCCATAGTTCCACTCTGTTGCAGTAGTACCTGGTTGGCTCATTTTTGCGCCTGCTTTTTCATCAGCAGAAGCTGCTTTGGTATAATCTCCTCCTTCATAATTGTCAAAATGAATCTCTTGAGCAGATGCAAAGGAAATCGTTACAAGCAAGATTGCTAATAGGGAAAATATCTTTTTCATTTTATGTTAATTTTATGTTGAGAATAATCAATATAGATAGAGTTGAGTAATTCAAAAACGTATGTTTACTCTAACTTGTTTACGAATATAAGTGGAAAAAATTAGAATTCCTAGAATTTTAATAGTCCATTAACTAAAATTTTAGTTAATGGACTATTAATTGATCGTTCTAGTTAAACATTGTTTTTTCTTTGGCTGGAGTTGGTGCTGCTTCAGCTTCTACAGTACCATTAATTTTTAGGCGAGTAGTAGATGAAGAAGTTGCATTGGTGGTTAACGTTACATATTTAGTAAACGCCCCAACTCGTTTGGTATCATATTTTACTTTGATATAACCTGCTTCACCAGGCATAATTGGTTCTTTAGGATAAGAAGGAACGGTACAACCACAACTTCCTTTTGCTGCCGAAATAACTAGGGGAGCAGCTCCTGTGTTGGTAAACTTAAAAAAGCGAACTCCAGTAGAAGCCTTTTCAATTTTTCCATAGTTCCAGTCTGTTGCTGTTCCTGATTGAGATAATTTGGCACCTTGTTGTTCATCCGCCGTTTTTAGATCTTTAGCTTCCGCTTTTTCACCTTTGTATAATTCAAATTTAATGTCTTGAGCAGAGGCAGCCGCCACTGATAGTAGTAAGATAGCAAATAGATTAAATAGCTTTCTCATGTCAAAATAGTTTATTTAATGGTTTGAGATATGAGTGAAATGTACACAAAGTATGTTTTAAGCTACTTTGCTAAGCAAAGGTATAAAATTCTGAACCAACTTCATAGCTAATGAATCTTTTTTAACTAAAAGATTAGTTCGACCTAAACTTCCAATTCTACTATAACCAAGGCTGTGCCAAAAAAACTTAGATTGTCAATTTTTTTTGATTTATTTTTGGAATCACTTCTTTCAGACCAACTTTTTGTTATATTTTTGCACCCATATTCAAGGATTTAGAACAAATGATTTCAGAACATTGTTTGACATAGGGAATAATTCAGCAAAATTATAGCCATTACTAATCGTTAAAAAAAGACATGAAAGTGTTTGTTAGTTTATTGGTAATGAGTATTTTGTGTTGATTGAGGCTGCGGGTTCGATGTTACTAACTGTCATAACAAAAACGAAAAAGGTATGAGTCAAACTAAAATAAAAAAAACTTCTCCTAAGTATTCGAAAAAATTTCAAGAAGAGGCTTTAGAAGATTTCAAGACAGCATGTATTAGTCGAGAAGCAAGTTTAATGGGGAGAAAAGAAGTGTTGACTGGAAAAGCTAAATTTGGAATATTTGGGGCAGGAAAAGAAGTTGCTCAGCTAGCCATGGCAAGGGTTTTTAAGAATGGAGATTTTCGTTCTGGATATTATAGAGGACAAACATTTATGTTGGCAGCAGGTTTGGCAACAGTTGAAAATCTATATGCTCAGTTATATGCTCATGCAGACCCCAAACATGATCCTTTCTCAGCAGGGCGTCAAATGAACTCTCATTTTGCGACTCCTTTGGTAGATGAAAAAGGAGAGTGGTTAAATCATAAAGAATTAAAAAACGTTAGTGCAGATATTTCTCCTACAGCGGGTCAAATGGCTCGTGCTTTGGGACTTGCGCTTGCGTCTAAAAAATATAGACAATCACCAGACCTAAAAGAAGGAACCCCTTTTTCAAATCAAGGAAATGAGGTTTCTTTTTGTTGTATAGGGGATGCGAGTACTTCAGAAGGTGTATTTTGGGAAACCTTGAATGCTGCTGGAGTAATGCAAGTACCTTTGGCTGTTTTTGTTTGGGACGATGGCTATGGAATATCGGTTCCTAAAAAATATCAAACGACTAAGGGGAGTATTTCTGAGGCATTGGCTGGATTCCAACCCAAGGAAGAAGGAGAAAATGGTGTTGAAATCTATAAAACAAAAGGTTGGAATTATGCTGATATGCGTGCCGTTTTCGAAAAGGGAATTGAGCACACAAGAAACAACCATGTTCCTTGTTTGTTTCACGTAGAAGAAGTGACACAACCGCAAGGTCATTCTACATCTGGTTCTCATGAACGCTACAAGGACGAAGCACGCCTACAATTTGAAAAAGAGCAAGATGGCATCGTACAAATGAAGCAATGGCTGATCAAGGAAGGCTTTGCAACAGAAGAAGCTTTAGATGCTATTCAGAAGGATGCCAAAAAAGAAGTGCGGGCTGCTATTAAAAAGGCTTGGAATGCTTTTAATGATTCCATTAAAGGGAACCTTACTAAAGCGCAAGAATTATTAGAAAGAGCGGCGAGTGAAAGTCAATATAGCGATAAAATCACTGCACTCAAAGATAAATTAGCGAAGAGCTTGGACCCAACTCACAAGGATGTTGTTCGCACGGTTCGTCAAGTGTTGCACATTGTAAAAAATGAGCAAGGAACAGCAATTAATGAACTGGGGCAATGGGCAAAAGAATTGATTGACCATAATACCAATTTATATACTTCTAATTTGTATAGTGCTTCTCAATATTCGGCTATGAATGTCGCAGAAGTTCCTGCTCAGTACAGTAGTAATTCGCCCCTCAAAAATGGTTTTGAAATTCTAAATACTTGCTTTGATCATCATCTAACACAAAATCCGAGTTTGTTTGCTTTTGGGGAGGATGTAGGACATATTGGAGATGTTAACCAAGGCTTTGCTGGACTTCAAGCAAAACATGGGGTCGAACGAGTATTTGATACTGGAATCCGTGAGTGGACCATTATGGGGCAAGCGATTGGTATGTCAATGCGTGGTTTGCGTCCTATCGCAGAGATTCAGTATTTAGATTATTTGATTTATAGTTTGTCTGCCTTATCAGACGACTTGGCAACCGTTCGCTATCGTTCTAATGCCATTCAAAAATCACCCGCCATTATTCGTACTAGAGGGCATCGATTAGAAGGAATTTGGCATTCTGGATCACCTATTGGTTTGTTGCTTAATAGTTTGAAAGGGATTTGTTTGTTGGTGCCTAGAAATATGACACAGGCTGCTGGTTTTTATAATACCATGTTACAAGCGGATGACCCTGCATTGATTATAGAGTGCTTGAATGGATACCGTCTGAAGGAGCAATTGCCTGATAATGTACACGAATTTACGGTTCCTGTTGGGGTGCCAGAAATATTGCAAGAGGGAACAGATGTGACTTTGGTAACTTATGGCTCTTGTATTAGAATTGCACAGGCTGCTATCCAAAAATTGGAAGAGGAAGGTATCTCTGTAGAGTTGATCGATGTTCAGTCATTGATGCCTTTTGATGTCAATCATGTGATTCTTGATTCCTTGAAAAAGACCAATCGTTTGGTTTTGTTTGATGAAGACTTTGCTGGAGGTGCAACGGCTTATATGATGCAAAAGATCTTGGTAGAGCAAAAAGGTTATTATTCTTTAGATTCTGAGCCTGTTACCATTTGTGCAGCAGATGTTCGCCCTCCTTATGGTTCTGATGGAGATTATTTCACTAAACCAAGCATAGAGGATGTTTTTGAGAAGGTTTACGGATTGCTGCAAGAAGCACAGCCCAATCGTTTTCCTCCTTTATATTGTATGTAGTATTGTAATTTGAACCATAGATTTATAATAAATAAAAAGGCTAGTGCAACAAGTACTAGCCTTTTTCAGTTTAAAAAGTATTCGTTCATTCTAACCAGCAAATGCCTATGTCACATAAATTTATAGCTTATCGATCAGTAGAGTCAGAACTTATTTCCGCTATGCGTAACAACCAGCACGAAGTTTATTATGCTACAGAAGCAGATGGGGACACCTCAGAAGAAGCGCTTTGCCGAAAAGCAAATGGAGAGCAATACATCTTATTAACAGGAGATAAAGAATTTGCCCAAGATTTGTTTAGAAACAACCGAGTCCAGTCGGGAATTATCTTGGTTGACGTAAAAGCAGATAATATTTATGCCAAAACTAGAGTAGTTTTGGAAGCTATTGATGAGAACAATGCTCAATTGTTGGGGCATTTTGCGACCGTAACTAGGCAACAGGTCAAACTTAAAGCAATAGAAAGAGCTTAAACTTGATTATTTACTGCAAAATCCTTTGGAGAAAGGGGAGTAGTTGTCTTATCCAATTATGGATTGTTTAGTTCAATTCTTTTTTGCCCAAAGGTTTTTATTTGTTCTATAATTGGGAAAATATCCATTCCTAATTCTGTTATAGAATATTCTACTCTAGGTGGAATTTCTCGATAGGCCTTTCTATGTATAATCCCAAATTCTGTCAATTTCTTAAGCTCTTGGATTAGCATTTTTTCGCTAATTGTAGGAATTAAACGTTTCAGTTCTCCAAATCTTCTCTTTTCATACCCAATCTGATAAATAATTTGTAACCGCCATTTACCACCAATTATTTTTATTGCCTCTGTAACAGGGCATGGCTCTATTTTATTTTTCATTTTTTTTTACTTCAATCTCCTTGATAATGAGTTTTTCATACTTTTTAGTACGTTACTTACTAAAAGGTAGGTACTTGTGGAATCTATAGTAAAGGTATAATTTTGTACTTGATTGAAAAAATAACAAAGGATTTAAAACTAACATTACTCCGCTAGAAAATCGTATCAAATTGATACAAGATGCTTTTTTATGTTTTTTACTTCGTGAGCGCTATGCTTTAGTTGTTAAAAACTAAAAAACTATCTCATGACCGTAGGGAACTAATCAGCGGAGTATTAAACTAAAAAAAATGAACAAAAAAGTATTTGTTGCTGCTGCAACAGGATTCCAAGGTGGGGCTATTGCTTCAAGTTTAATAGAACAAGGTTATTCTATTCGTACTTTAGCACGTAAAAAAGAAACCAATGATTTTGAGCGAGAGGGGATTGAGGTGCACATAGGAGATTGGGCAGATGCCCATGATTTATCGAATGCATTAAAAGATGTCAAGGCGGCTGTATACACCTTTCCTCTAATCTTTGAGTTAGAAAAAGCGATCAGTTATACCCAAAATTTTATTCAATCTTGCGAAAAGAATGCGGTCGATTTAGTGGTCTTTAATACAGGTTTTGATTTGCCCAAGGAAAAAACAGGGTTGCTTGCTCTTGACCTCAAGCTTGAAATCAAAGCTCTTTTTGATGCTTCTAACCTCAAGGTCATCACATTGATGCCAGATGTTTATATTGATAATCTAGCGGCTCCTTGGTCAATTCCCGTAATTTTAGAGCATGGGATTTTGCCTTATCCTATTCCTACTCAAACTAAGATACCTTGGTTGAGTCATGTTGATTTGGCAAATTATGTAGTGGCAGCCCTCCAACGACCAGAATTGGCAGGAGAAACCTTAGCAATAGGTGGAAATCTATGGACAGGAGAAGAGATTGCAGCAGCCATTGGCAAGAAAATAAATAAGGAAATCAAATTTGTTGGATTGTCAGCAGATGATTTTGAGCAGCAGCTATTACCTGCTTTTGGTGCTGTCCCTGCCAAGGAAATTTCAAATTTGTATCGTTATTTAAGGAAGAATTACGAACGAATTATAGCCAAAGGCTTCGCTCAAACACAAACCTTATTGTCCGTTAGACCGCAAACATTAACAGAATGGGTAGCATCTATCAATTGGGAAGGGTAGCCTTAATTTTCCTTGTTTTTACAACGACAACTTGCTTTACGAAAGAAAAAAAAATGAAAAATTATCAATTGATTTATTATTACGATGCCCTTTGTGGTTGGTGTTATGGTTTTAGTCCTGTTATGAGCGAAATTTATGGAAAATACCACCAAAAAATGGATTTTGATGTGGTGAGTGGCGGTTTGTTTTTAGGGGATCGAGTAGGGGCAATTGGTCAAGTTGCTCCCTATATCAAGGCAGGAGCTTATAAACAAGTAGAAGCATTAACAGGGGTTAAATTTGGCAAGGCTTTTTTAGAAGGACCTTTAGAGAGCGGAACGATGGTCTTAAATTCTCTATATCCCGCCACTGCTCTATGCGTTGTAAAAGAGCATTATCCATCAAAAACAATGGAATTTTCAAGTCTTTTACAAAAGGCAATTTATAGAGATGGAATGGAGATAGAAGACTGGGCAACCTATTCTAACTATGCGGCTCAAATAGGATTAGACTCTGCCGACTTTTACCAAAAGTTATTGGATCCTATTTATCAACAAAAAGCAATGCAAGACTTTGAAACTTGGGAGGCAGAAGGTCTTAGTGGTTTTCCTGCTGTTGTATTAGTAACTAAGGAGAAGCGAATTTTACTGTCCAGTGGTTATGTCAAGTATGATGAATTGGAGAAAAGGTTAAGTAATTACTTGAATCAATAACTAATGTATAAGCATTTCAGCGTTGAGTTCAAAACTCAATGCTGAAATTATATCCAAGTAAGACCGTTGTTGTTGTGACGATACTGTTGAGCTATAATTGCTTTATAGTGTACGAAGTAAACAGATAAATTATTATCTTTAATTTATGGAAAAGACAACAATTACAACCATAGATTGCCAGAATATGCAAATTGCTGCCTCTGTAGAAGCACATGTTGTAGAACCGCATTCTATTTATTATCCAAGCAATGTTTTATTTTATGTGCAACGAGGACAACTAAATTTAGAAGTCAATCAGAAGTTACACACCATAAAAAAAGGAGCTTTTGCATTGATTCGAAAATATACGCATGGGCAATGTTTTAAAACATGGGGAGAAAATGAAGGTAGTGCCAAGATGATTGCCTTTATTTTACAAGATGAATTTTTGCAAAAGGTAATAGAAAAGGTAGGAGTAAAGCCAACAAAATTAGCGCCTGTCGAGCAAATTGTTGACCTACCTTATAATGTCTTATTAAAAGGGTTGATGGATTCTATTTGGACTTATATAGAAGGTAATTTACAATTGGATCGTTCTATGGTTGAGTTAAAAACAATGGAAGCTTTGTTGGCCGTCACTCAGTCTCGCCCCGATTTGGTGCCTATTTTAAAAGATTATACAAGAGTAGAGCGAGCCGATTTAGAAAACTTTGTACGACATAATTTTATGTATAATATCTCCTTGGAGAAACTGGCAAAGATGTCTGGTCGAAGCCTTTCTACATTTAATAGAGATTTTAAAGCGCTTTTTCAAAAACCGCCTCATCAGTGGATTAAACAACAGCGTTTGGAATTGGCAAGAAGCTTATTGCTTCAAACGCATAAAATGCCCTCGGATGTGTACTTAGAGGTAGGCTTTGAAGACTTAGCGCATTTTAGCCGCTCTTTTAAGAAGTATTTTGGCGAAAATCCTTCCGAGATAAAAAAAATGGCTCACTAGGTGACTGTTTTTGACAAGTAAAGTTGACGGTAATAGACAAACCCTTAGTTCATCAATGCCTTATCTTTGTAATATCAATTTTAATCAAACTAATTGAGTACAAAACAAACAATAGCTAGATTAAAGCATGATTGTATTTAGTCAAAATAATAAAAATTAAATCAAAAGATATGGCAAAGACAGCATTAATCACTGGCGCAAGCAGTGGCATCGGAAAAGAGTTGGCCTGTATCCATGCAGAGCAAAAAGGAAATTTGGTTTTAGTGGCTAGGAGAGCGGATAAATTAATGGAACTTAAACATAAATTAGAAGCGACATATAACATTAAAGTTACTGTTATTGCAAAAGATTTAACGCTTCCTAATGCCGCCCAAGAAATCTATGATGAACTAAAACAAGTAGGAGTGGAAATTGATTATTTAATCAACAACGCAGGTTTTGGAGGATTGGGCAAATTTCATGAACGAGAATGGGAAAAAGATCTAGCAATGATTAATTTAAATATTGTTGCATTGACGGCATTGACTCGATTATTTTTGCCTGATTTTGTTAAACGCAACAGCGGAAAAATACTCAATGTTTCTTCTACAGCTAGCCTAATGCCTGGCCCTTTGCAAGCGGTTTATTATGCTACAAAAGCGTATGTAACCTTCTTTTCAAATGCAATCGCAGAGGAATTGCACGATACCAATATTAGCGTTACTAATTTGATGCCTGGGGCAACAGCAACAGAGTTTGGGCAGGTTTCTGGTATGAATAAAACTTCTTTGTTTGAAAAAGCAATAAGTGCTAGAGTCGTAGCAGAAGAGGGGTATAAAGGAATGCTAAAAGGAACCTTAGATGTAATTTCAGGGCTAACCTTTCCTCAAAAAATAATGATTTCTATGATTCCATTTACTCCCAAAAAGACCTTATTGACACAAATTAGAAAACTACAAGAAGTAAAATAAATAAGTGTTTTAGAACGTCACAGGAGTTGCCTTATTAATGGACTTAGAAGGAGGAAATGTATCAAGGTTAGCTTGTAAAAAAAGCTCGTTTGAAGGGTTGAAAATAGACCTGAATTTTATCGTTTTTCAACCCTTCAACTGGGCATTTAGCTCCATCTACGAGCTGCCCATTTAGAACTTTTATTATTAGAATCAACTGTTTCAACAGCTTGTTGTTTATTATTATCCATCAAATAAGCGGCTAATTGAGCGGCTAATTGAGCTTCTCCTTCATTGGATTGTTTGAGTGTTTCTGGATCAAAGTGTTTGTTCACAAAATTCGTGTCAAAATTACCAGAAACAAAGGCATCGTGCTGTAGTACATAAGTACCAAAAGAAAGCGTAGTTTCGCAGCCATCAATATGGTACTCTTCAATAGCACGCAACATACGTTGTATGGCTTCTTCTCTATCTTTGCCATAGGTAATCAATTTGGCAATCATAGGATCGTAATAAATTGGAATGTCCATGCCTTCCTCAAATCCATCATCAACTCGGACACCTGTTCCTTTAGGAATTTCGTAGGTGCTTAACTTACCAATACTAGGCAAGAAATTATTGGTAGGATCCTCTGCATAAACACGCAATTCAAGAGAATGCCCTAAGATTTTTAATTCTTCTTGCTGGATGCTCAAAACTTCTCCTCTCGCAATCAAAATTTGCTGCTTAACCAAGTCTACGCCCGAAATCAATTCAGTTACAGGATGTTCTACCTGCAAACGAGTATTCATTTCTAGGAAATAGAAGTTGGTGTTATCTTCCAGCAAAAACTCAACGGTACCAGCACCAACATAATCGCAAAGTTGAGCAACACGAACGGCACATTCGCCCATTGCTTGACGCAGTTCTGGGGTCAAAACAATAGATGGTGCTTCTTCAATCACTTTTTGGTGACGACGTTGAATCGAGCATTCTCGTTCAAATAAATGAATTACATTGCCATGGCTGTCGGCTAGTACTTGTATCTCAATATGGCGAGGAGAAGTAACATATTTCTCAATAAAAACAGAACCATCTCCAAAAGCAGACAAGGCTTCAGAAATCGCACGTTCCATTTGTTCGTCTAGTTCCTCAATGTTTTTTACAACACGCATCCCTTTTCCACCACCACCAGCAGATGCTTTTATCAGAATAGGAAAACCTATTTCTAAGGCAATCTTTTTGGCCAACTCAGGATCTTCTATTGCTTCTTCTGTACCAGGAACCAAGGGAATATTATTGGCTTTTGCTGCTTCCTTGGCGGCGAGTTTGCTACCCATCATTTCAATGGCATGTGGCTTGGGACCAATAAAAGCAATTCCTGCATCTGTTACTTGTTGAGCAAAAACAGCATTCTCACTCAAGAAACCATATCCAGGGTGAATTCCTTCAACTCCTAATTCTTTGGCTACGGATATGATTTTGTCACCAAGAAGATAAGATTGATTGGATGGGGCAGGCCCTAAACAAATTGCTTCATCAGCATAGCGAACATGTGGTGCATTTCGATCGGCTTCAGAATAAACTGCAACCGTTTTGATGCCCATTTCACGGCAAGTACGCATAACACGCATGGCAATTTCTCCTCGATTGGCGACAAGTATCTTTTTCATAAACTTAAATTATTTATAATCAATAGACTGATCAAAAGGAATCGTCCTTCATTTTTTATAGAATGTTGCGAATTTACAAAAAAAAAGTGAATCAGCGTACTTGAAATCTTCAGTTTGAAAATTATAGGAACTTATAAATCATATAATTTTTTGTTATGGCTTATAAAGTATATATTTATATAAGTATGGAGTTATGATTAGTTTAAATCACATTTATCTAGAATTTTTGTTTGCTATGAGGCAAAAAACGCAGACGTAGCCTTAGCTACGGCGAGTATTTTTAACGAAATAGGAAGCAGAAAGTCTCTTAAATATATTATAAACTAATTGTGATTTCATATTTATCTACAATAAAGGCAATAGATAGCGGTATCTAGTGATTGTCCTTAGAATAAATGCCTCGCTCATCAAACTCTTTTCCCTCCAGATTAGAAACTAAATGATGACCAAGGTACTTCTCCTTTATTCTATTTTTCAGCAATCTGTAAATTATTGTGGGAGCTTCTACCTTCATTTTCTTTAGGGAATGAAAAGGAACGCTATTATTTAATCCACTAAATTGTTAGAAATGAATTACAAAAAAATCTTAACGATAGCGCCAAGTTATTGGGGCTGTATTCGTCTATGCTTCCTTTTTACTAGCTGTTTTTTTTTCTTAGGAACAGGAACCATTCAAGCGACTCATATTTCAGGTGGTGAATTTTCCTATGAATGTCTAGGGAACGACCAATATCGAATCAAGTTGTCATTGTATAGAGATTGCAGTGGTGTTGGGATGCCGACTCAAGAGACCATCAACATTAACTCTGCAAATTGTGGAGCTTCTTTAGGCAATGTTACGTTATCTTTGGATACCATGTACGAAGTATTTGCCCCTCAAACCTGTGCTTGCCCAGGCTGGGCGACTACTTGTTCTGGCGGCATGCTCCCTGGCACAGAAGTTTATATTTACTGTGGGATTGTTACTTTACCCCAGACTTGCACAGATTGGATGGTGAGTTGGTCTAGTTGCTGCCGAAATAGTTCTATCTCTAACTTAACCAGTACAGGAAATATGTATATCGAGGCAATGATTAACAATACCATTTGCAATAGTTCTCCTGTTTTTACGATTAGTCCAATTGCTTATTTGGAAGCAGGAGAATGTTACAATTATAGTTATGGCGTACTGGACCCCGAAGGTGATAGCTTACATTATGCCTTGACTTGTCCATTGCAAGGCGCTAACAACTGTATTTCTAATATTGCTGGTTTATCTCCTACTCAGCCCTTTTATACAAATCCTGCCAATTCTCTGGGATTTGATCAAAGCACAGGGCAAATGACCTTTTGTTTAGATTCTAGTCAATCGCAATTTGCCATAACTGCCATAACGGTCTATCAAATTTTGAATGGGGATACCATTGGTTATGTTCAACGGGATGCCGCATTTATCGTTTATAATAATGCCATAGCTAATGCTCCCGTTGCTGTTGCTACAAGCCCCAATGCAGTTTCTGGCGGCACCTATAATGTAGCTAATAATTCTTTTGAAGTTTGTGCTGGGCAGGCGCTTTCTTTTGAAATAATAGCGTACGATCCAGAAGGGAATCCTGTTTTAATAGATTCTAGCAATACCAATTTAGACCGTATGGTTGGTGCGGGAAACTGGAGCATTGTACTGGATACAGCGGGAGGATATCGCCCTGATAGTGTTCGAGCTTTGATACAAATCAATACCTCAACAGCTCAGGTAGGTTCTAATGTTATAACTATAACGCTCACCGATAATGCAGCCCCTTTTAAAGGTGCACAACTATTAAATTATGGTTTGAATGTAATGGGGATAAAAAGCTTTATTGATAAAAGAGAAATAGACACGATAACAGATTGTTCAGCACCCGCAGCTGCTATTGTTGATACTTATTGTCCAGGAGGAGCGCTGAGTATTCCACTTAATAGCAAAGCCGTTAGTTCTAATGGAATGGGAACATATAGCTGGGGGCAAGTTAGTGGCGTTGCGGTTACCTTTTCTGATAGTACCATTGCCAATCCTATTGTTCATATCCCTACAACTACTCAAAACGGCGATTCTATTGTTTTAGAGGTTACTTATACTTCGGGGACTTGTGTGGTTACAGATGAAGTCGTTATTTATTTTGAAAATTTACCATTAGGTTTGATTCTAAATTCATCGAGTGTTGTTTTGTGTCCCAATGGACAACAAGATAGCGTTTTATTGTCTACCGATTTTGCCAATGGTAATGCATTGGGAGGTAGTTATACTTGGACGGCGACACCTGCTAATTATCTAACTAGCTTGACGAATACTAATAGTGCTACCTCTTTGGCAATATTGAGCGGCAACCCCAATGATTCGGTTACCTATCAGGTTAATTATGCCAATGGTCTGTGTGTAGACTCTGCGGATATAACCTTATATTGGCGACCAGGCTTCTTGCAATTAACGACTAGTGCTGATACCGTTTGTTCTGGAGATACCATACCGTTAATGGCAGTGCTTACCGATACTCTTTTCTCTATAGACTCGATGGGGTGCAATAATTATCAGGTAGACTCTATTCTCTTTGCGCCTGTTGTGGGAACTGGGACGAATGTATCATTAGGGGACGATGCTTTTTCTGCAAATTTACCCATAGGATTTGATTTTGATTTTTATTGTAATACCTATAATCAATTCAGAATTAGCTCCAATGGTTTTATTACTTTTGATTTGGCTGGCACGAGTGCTAGTAGTACTGGATGTTGTGCTGGACAAGTATTGCCCGATGCTTCTATACCTAATAATCTAATTGCACTTGCTTGGGAAGACTTAAATCCTAGCAATGGAGGAGCAATAGACTATTTTACAGTAGGGACTAGCCCTAATCGCCAATTGGTGATTAATTTTACGAATGTATCTAGGTTTGGAGGTGCCAATGCTGTTACCGCTCAAATTGTCTTGCACGAATCAACCAATCTTATTGACATATACACCATTAGTGTTTTGCCAGATGGAGCAACCACCCAAGGAATTGAAAATATAGATGGAACCATGGGACTGGCAGTGCCAGGAAGGAATGGAAGCGTTTGGTCAGCGACTAATGACGCTTATCGTTTTACGCCTAACAATACAGCTTCTTTTGGACCTATTACCTATAATTGGATGCCTAGTAATAGTTTAAATAATTCCTCCATTTACAATCCTAATGCCAATCCATTTGGAACAACTAATTATAAGGTAGTAGTTGATGAAGGGGGCTGTGTAAGGACAGATTCTATTGAGATTACAGTATTGAGTGATCTTAGCGCTCCTATCATGAATTGTGGTTTGGCTACAACGCCAACGAGTGCTGTTCTTTTTGAGTGGGGGCAAGTAATGGGAGCAACGGCTTGGGAATATAGCTTGGACTCTGGGGTAACATGGACGACTGTTCCTTTGCAAGATAGCTCTTTGTTAGTAAATGGATTATTGCAAGGAACTTGTTATCAAATTCTGGTGCGTGCCTTAGGTGGATCGGGTATTTGTCCAAATAATATGATTGCAGCTTTGAGTTGTTGTACCAATACGTTGAACGCTGTTATAACTCAAAATGGAACGACCCTAACGGCTCAGGAAGCAGGTCCTAATATTATTTACCAATGGATTGATTGTGGCAATGGAAATTCCTTTATCATGGGAGCAACAGGGCAGAGTTTTACCCCAACAGCGAATGGAAATTATGCCGTGATGATTAGCGATGGCATCAATTCTATTACCTCAACTTGCACCAATGTAAATGTTATTGCTATTAACCAATTAAAAGAAGAATTAGGACTCACTTGTTATCCTAATCCAACAAATGGATGGTTATACATTGAAAAAGCCTTTGTTGAAGCAATTGAAGTGAAAATATTGGATAATATGGGACGAACCTTATTAACAACCAATACTACTCAAAAGAAAATGGGTATAGATTTAAGCGAATATCCTGTTGGAGTTTATTTTGTAACAATAGGAAACGCTCAAAAATACATTACTCAAAAAGTGATTAAACAATAATTGGATTAAACGTGTTTGTTCAGTCGCTTTCTATTTAAGAGCCTTACAAAGTAACTTGCTTTGTGAGGCTTTTAACTTGTCGAATGATTTTTCATGTTTTACTAAGGGGACAAGGAACTTTTATGCCATCGATTGCCCTTAATAATGGAGAGATGAAAAATTGAAAACGAATAAAAATAAACCCTATGTTCAAATCAGAAATAAAGAGTAAAATGGGAGAAGATATTTCCATTTTGGTCAAAAAAGACAATCATCCATGGAATTATATTTGTGAATGTGGAGATGCTAGTGATTTAACCGTTAAAGAGGTACAGAATACCAAGGCAATCTTTATCAGTCATACCCATATTGATCATTTTATTAATTTTGATACGATTATTCGGCATCAGATTGGCATCCAAAGGAGAGTGATTGTCTGTGGACCCAAGGGCATTGCTGCGCAGGTTCAGGCAAAACTTAAGGGGTATACTTGGAATCTTGTTGATGCAGGAGCGATTGTGTATGAGATTAGAGAAATTCAATCCGAACAAGCAATTAAAGTTTTTGAAGTGGTACCTCCCTTGTGGGATTTGAAAGAGGTGGGCATGATGGTAGGCAATACAATCTTTGATGACTCCTCGTTTGTGGTTTCTTGTCTTATTTTGGATCATAAAACGCCATCGATTGCCTATCAATTTAAAGAAAGGGATACCATAAAAATAGATTTGACAAAGAGTAATTTTGGTGGGGGGCAGTGGATCAAAGAACTTAAGGTCGCCTTTGAACAAAAATTAAAAAATCAATCCATTTTAATAGAGGGAAAAGCACATAAGGCAGAAGATTTATTTCATCTTTTATATGTACAAAAAGGTGACTCTTTAGGAATTATCATGGATCATGCTGCCAATGCTGCCAATCACGCTAAGATAAAACAGCATTTCTTTCAATGTGAAAAAGTATTTATTGAAAGTTTTTATAAAAATGAAGACCAAGAGCAGGCAAAACTTAATTTTCATAGCTATGCTTCTATGTCTGCTAAGGTGATGCGTGAAGCAGCGGTTAAAATAGCAATTCCTGTTCACTTCTCTCGAAAATATAAAAAAAAGGAAGTATCTGAACTGCTAGAAGAATTCAAGCAGGTATTTGAAGCGAAGGAATGACGGTTAGGGGGAGATATTGGATAAATTGCTTTTTTGAGGATGTTGCTATTGATTATGTGTATAGTTATGAATTTTATATGCTCCATCAAAATCAAAAAGCAGCCAAACCTTAGATGGAATTTTGCTTAAATAGTTAGATGTAAATATTGCTTTTTATTTAAAATGCAGAATGTTTTTTTATTTTTGTATTCTTTTAAAGAATATTTGATGGAATAAACCCTAGGATAATGAAAACATTTGATGCTACTGCTGAATTTGTAGGTGCAGCCGTCTTTCCCTCTATTTTTGCAAGACCTACTTTTGTGAAGAAAAACCTATTAAACATTTTTGCCGAAGAAGGGATTATAGATCCTCAAGTGATGGGCTGGTACAGTACACAAAAATTAGCTAATTTTTATCAAAAAGTACTGAAACAATATGGTCCCAATACCCTTTTTGATTTGGGAAAAGCCGTTCCTGAAACGGCTGTGCTTCCAGATGGTTTGGATACGCTCGAAAAACTGTTAGCTGCTTTGCCAATGACTTATGATATGAATCATCGAAATGGGTACGTTGGTTTTTTAAAGATTGTAAGCCATAATGTAGAAGAAAAAAAGATTATCGTACAATCTTATACTCCTTATGCTAGTGATTTTACAAGAGGATTTTTAACCGCTTTTATCCGTTTGTTCCGAGTTGGTGTGAGAACGACTAGAGATGATGAAAAATCTTCTGTAGGGGAAGGCTATGAAGACAATTGGTATACCATTACTTATCGTTAAAAGCAATCTGTAAAGCAAGTAAAAAACAAGCATCCTGAATTTTAACTAAAATTCAGGATGCTTTATAATAGGGTATGAGTGATTACTAAATATAGTGTAACAAAAGTTATGGATGGTTTTTACAGAGCGTTTTAGATGAGATTCGATGAAAATTACAGCCTGATAGCAACGCTATCAAGGCGAAAATTTGAAAAAGAAGATCGCTAAAAGACTCGATTAAAAAGTATTTAGAAATTTGTACTAAAGGATAAAATTTAACTTTTTGAACAAGAACTAAAAAGAATATGATTAAGTTTGTCGATTCCTAATTAATATCAATTATGAGAACGATATTTTCTATATTACTAGTATTGGTAGGGATTTCGTGCATAGATTCTAGCGATTCTTCAGCAAGTATTCGTTTGAAACCAAGCCCTAAAGGTATTGCTATAAGTTCTAAAGATAGTATTCATCGGTTAAAACTTTCTTTTGTTGGGGATATAATGGGGCATAAAAGCCAGCTCCATTCGGCAGCAGGGACGGCTTCGAATATGAAGAGTACGGATATGAGCGACTTCAATTATGAAACTTGTTTTCGCTATGTAAAACCAATTTTAGAAGCAGCCGATTTGACCATTGGAAACTTAGAGCTTACCCTTAATGATAAAGGGCGTTATACGGGGTTCCCTATGTTTCGTTCGCCAGATGCTTTGGCAACTTATCTAAAAGATGCAGGTTTCGATTTGTTGACAACCTGCAATAATCATTCTAATGATAACCTTGCTTATGGTGTGACACACACCATTGATGTTTTGGATTCTTTGGGGATCTTACATACAGGAACCTTTAAAAATCAAGCAGAACGAGATGATTTGTATCCATTAATTGTCGAAAAAAAAGTAGATGGTGCCAATTTTAAATTGGCATTTTTGAACTATACTTATGCGACCAATGGGGTGCGTACACGCAAACCTTGCGTTGTGAATTTGATTGAACAAAACCAAATTTATAAGGACATTGTAAAAGCAAAAGAAGCGCAACCCGACATGATTATTGCCATCATGCATTGGGGAGATGAGTACAAATTGGAAGAAAACCAAAGACAGGCTGCTTACGCACGGTTTTTGTGGGAAAATGGGGTAGATGTAGTCATTGGCGCACATCCTCATGTGATAGAACCCATCAAGACAGATACCTTGTGGCAAGAAGACTCAACACAGTTTAGAGAGGTTTTGGTGGCTTATTCCTTAGGGAATTTTATTTCTAATCAATACAAAACCAATACAGATATAGGGTTGATTTTTGAGTTAGAATTGATCAAAAATAGCCGAACCAATCAAACGATTATAGGGCAACACGATTACGTGTTGGCTTGGCGTTACATCCAAGGAAGGTATAATTTTAAATTAAAAAGAGGCTTTGATTGGACCTATGCTGTGATCCCTGTTACTGCTTTTGAAAATGCACCCAAAAAGCATCTATTGATGATGGATCGACAGTGGCACTCCATGAAAGCAACTGCCCAGCGAATGCGTAAACATTTGGGGCGGTGGCAGAGCAAAGAACGAAAAGTAACGTTGGAGGATTTGGGGGCTGTACTCCCATTAACTCCCAAAAAAAAGAGGACTCAATACAAAAAGTAAGACGTAATAAAACATGAATAGAATCTTAATTTGGACAACAATACTTAGTATTGCTATTTGTATCGTCATCAAAGAATATGTTGCTTATAAACAGTTTGATGTGACAAACCATTTGGTCGCTTATGGTGAAACGAGAAATAGAATTCACCAAAAGAGATTCTCTTACGAAAAAGATTGGAAAAAAAGCCCTCAAAAATTGCCCCTGCTCCAAAAAATGGCAAAAGAATATTTGTACAAAAACTTAACTGATAGTGTTTTTGGGTATTGGTATGGTACCACATGGGATTTTAACGGGATAACCGAGCAACCGAGAAAAGGGAAAATTGCTTGTGGTTATTTTGTTACAACCACCTTAGAACATTGTGGTTTCTCTTTGCCTCGTGTTAAGTTGGCGCAACAGGCTGCTTCTATTATTATTAGAAGTTTATGTGCCTCAAAGAGCATTCAAGTATTTAACAAATTGGCACATTTAAAAACTTATATGGATAAGCAGGAAGAAGGTCTCTATATTGTGGGCTTAGATACCCATGTTGGCTATTTGTGGAAAACAGCGACTCAGTTGTATTTTGTACACGCCAGTTATTCTGGGAATAAACAAGTAAGTAGGGAACTGTGGAATACATCTATTGTATTGGGAAAATCTAAATTATTTGTTGTGGGGGATTTATTGGGAAATAAAGATTTGATTAATCATTGGATCAAAGGTACGCCTATAGCAATGCGAAAATAAGTGTTGAATGGGCTAATTAAAAAGGCATTTCCAATTAGCCCATTCTATCAAACAGCTAGAGGGATCAATTAAACAAAGACAAGTCTCCAGAATAGCGAACAATTACACCATCAATAAATTCTACCTCAATCATATAAACGTAAACACCTGTTTGCATATCTTGCCCTCTAAATCTACCATCCCAACCAAAGTTTTTCCAATGTCTAGGAATATTTTGTTTGTTACAAACCATGTTCCCCCAACGATCAAAAACTAAGTATTTCTTAATTTGATAGACATCTTCGCCCGTATAAACATCGTGATAATCATTGTTTCCATCTCCATTGGGCGAAAAGGCATTAGGAATAAACAAATTTCGTTCTTTTTCTACCGTTACTAATAAAGAATCTGTTGCTGTGCAACCTGCTGCTGTTGTTACTAAGATGGAATAATATTTTTGGTCTTCTACAGGTTGAATGCTTGTTTTGCGACAAGTAGGACAGGCTATATCCCCTGTATTGATAGACCATTGATAATCGTAGTAATCAAAGAAACTAAGCTGTGCTTCAACATCAAAATGGTCGCCTAATTGGATGGTTGTGTCAGGACCTGCATCAACGATTAATAGGTCAGGTTCATTAACCACAACGGGACTATAATTGGCAATGCAACCTGCGGCATCTTGAACATATAGGCTGTAGGAAGTACCTGCTGCCACTTCAAAACTATCGAGCGCACTAAAATTGTTAGGGCTCATAGAATAAGTATAAAGCCCATTAGGGTCGGGGGTTCCTCCTTGTCCTTTTATACGAATTAAGCCATTGGAATAACCATAACAACTGACATCTCGAACTTCATAATCAACCTTTAGTAAGGGAGGCTCTGTCAAGGATGCAGCGATGGTTTTAGTGCAATTATGCGCATCGGTTACTGTTAAGTTATAATTCCCTGCCCCTAAATGAGTAGCCATAGAGTCTTGCTGAAAATTAGACCATTGATATTGATAAGCATAGGTGCCTCCTGTAACGATTGGAATGAGTTGCCCGTCAGGGTTGCCCGTACAACTTACCGAAACACTATCCAGAACAATTTGAATAGAATCAGGAGCCGTTAAGGTGAAGGAAAAGGGAGCCCAATTTCGGCAACGATTGGCATCCCAAATCGTATCTAAATAATAAGTACCTGCGGGCAAATTATAGAGAAAAGCACCTGTTGCATTGTGATTCCAAATATAAGAATAAGGTGCTAGACCATTTTGCCCTGCTACTTGTATACTGCCATCTGAATAGCCGTGACAGCTAGGGTGAATAATTCCAGATCCTATAGAATCCAATTCGAGCTCTAATTCGTGTACGGTATAGCTAATAGTAGTATCGCAACCTTGTGCATCTTGCAATACAAGACTATAAACACCATTTGAGAGATTCGTATAAGAAGCATTGCTGTTAAAACCTGTATTGTTCCAATTGTATTGATATGGGGCTCCATTAGAACCATTGGCGGTTAATACCTGAATGGCACCGTCTGTACCGCCATCACAGGTTGGACGAGTAATACTGTCCGTTAGTTCCCAAGGAGGAGGCCCGCCAACGCTTAAGGTATCAATGCTATTACAAATGCCATTTGAGATGGTCACGCTATAATTTCCAACTAAGAGGTTATTTAAACTGCTGTTGGTATTTCCTGTGGACCAACGATAAGAATAGGGCGTTAAATGGGTTGTGCTAGGTGTAACATTGACCGTTCCGTTTGGATTGTCTCGGCACAATACATCCGTGGCAGCGGTGGTATATTGTAAGGCATTCACGGTTTGGCAACAAGAATCAACTTGGATGAGGACAACATGAGTCACCAAGCAGCCCTCATTGGTTTCGACCGATAAAACCACCGATTTTTGACCAGGGGTATTATAGGTTACTTGGTGCGGTCCCTGCGTATTGGCAGTAGCAGGGCTAGCCCCCGTACCAAAGGTCCAAGACCATGCGGTTAAGTTGCCAAATGCAAAACTAGAATTATCCGTAAACGTCCATGTTTCACTGGCGCAGCCGTTGGGCGGATTATTCACTGTAAAGTCTGCCGTAGGGCCTTGAAAAGTAGCCGTTCCACCAAAATCCATTTGAAAGCCATTCCCTGTTGCCGAAAAATTATTGACGACCAACGCATAGCTTCTTCCTGCAATCAGATTAACTGCCGAAAGCCAATTGTCTTGCCCTAAGGCACAACCAGAAGTTTCGGTGACATCGGTTGCGGTAAAATTTAGACCTGTTGGACCATGGCAAGGGCTGGGGTAATTGTTGAGCGATTCTCCTGCTGCCATACAACGCAAAATATTTTTGCCTGCACAATTGTTAATTCCATTGGGCAATTCATACAAAACAAAATCCAAATCATCAGAAGGGTTGTTCGGCGTTAGGGTAAAACTTAAAGAGCCTGCTTGGTCACAAGTCCATTTGAACCAAGTTGAATTGGACTCAGAGTTGCCACCCAAGCCTCCTAGACAACTACTTGCTGCCTCATCAGGATCATTTCCTGCTCCTACAACACTTTGTACAACAAAAGACGACTTGTCACAGAGTACAGAGGCTGTATTACAGTCAGAACCAGGAAGGGCAGGGGCATTGTAATTTTGTGCGCAAATTTGAAAAGTTCCTGTATTATTAAAATTGCCTTGCACTCGGATGAGATAGCTTTGTCCAATAACTAAGGCTCCCTTGTATAGATCTACAATGTTATTTACGCCTGTGGCACTTCTACATTGCCATAGGGATAGATTACCTCCTGAGCTGGTGCAAGTTCCTGAATATAAGGCAACCTGAGGGCGTTGCAAACTACCGCCAGCACTAGGCGCTTGATCTCCAATAATCGTAATATTTAGATCGGTTCCTACTGCCGTAAAACGAAACCAAACATCACCACCCGTATTACCAAAACAAGGAGCAGGAGGAAAATTGGATGGCGTAGCATTTACATTGGTATAAGCTCCAACAGCAGAACACCAATTGCTACTTATGGGCAGCGTAATAGCGTTGTGACAATCATCATTGGAGGGTTGGGCGAATGTAGGGATACAGAATCCCAGACTTATTGCCAAAACAATTAAACGAAATAGCATAGTTGTTATGTAGTATTAAGAAATAGTGATCGCATGTTTTATTGCAAAACATTGCTCAAAAAGGTTGCCATAAATGATTGGTAAGGAATTGATCTTTTAAGAAAATAGTTAAAGAATTGTTCCTATAGAATACCTAAACAGGGATAAATAAAAGGATTTGATCTATATAAATTTCTGAGTAGACGATTTTTTTTCTTAAAAGAGCCTCATTATAACTAAGATCCGTAATAGTTATTTACCTTTGTTGGCTATTCTTAAATCGTTTTTTGAGATATGTAACAAAGCAGAATGGCTTAAATTTATAATTATTAGTTTTGCTGCGTTACTTAAGGTGTCATGTTTTTATAATTGGAGTTTAAGAGGGAGGAGGAGCTTAAATCTTTAGTGATTTTGAGTAATATGTTGTGTGTTTATACTTAAAAAGAGAATGACTTACTACATATTAGTTAACAGTTGATTATCGCTACCCTCAAATAAATAATAAACTAGGTTGTTATTGGACATTATTGCACCGATATAAATCAAGAAACTTAAAATATAAATATATGTCTAAACGAATGTCTGCTTTGGAAGCAAAGTATGAAGCACAGAAAATTGCATTTGCACCTATTTACTTTCATGCTGCTGTCTCACTCAAAGAGTTGGGTATACTAGATGTCATTGCTAGGTCAAGAACAGGGCTTTTTTTGGAAGAAATCATTGAGCAAACAAAATTATCAGAATATGGGGTCAAGGTTTTATTAGAAGCGGGGTCTTGTATTGATTTGGTAGAACAAACAGAAGAAGGCAAATACTTAGTAACTACAGTAGGGCGTTTTATTCGTTCGGATAGAATGACAGAGGTGAATATGAATTTTGCGAAGGATGTTTGTTATGAAGGGCTAACGAATCTAAAGGAGTCAATTGTTACAGGGAAACCTGAGGGGCTAAAAGTTTTTGGGGATTGGCCAACGGTTTATGAAGGGTTGTCTCAATTGCCTGAGCAGGTAAAAAAATCTTGGTTTGAATTTGATCATTTTTATTCAGACGATGCGTTCCCACATGCTTTGGAGTTGGTGTTTAAAGAACCTGTTAAAACCTTGTTTGATATTGGTGGTAATACTGGAAAATGGGCAAAAGCGTGTTGTGAATACAACAGCGAAGTAAAGGTTAAAATGCTCGACTTGCCTGGGCAGTTGAATGTTGCCAAAGAAAATATAGCCAAAGAAACATATAGCGATAGGGTCAGTTATTTTGAAATTGATTTATTAGACGATCAACAAGCGATTCCTAAAGGAGCAGATACGGTTTGGATGAGTCAGTTTTTGGACTGCTTTGGCTCAGATGAAATTTTATCTATCTTGCAACGAGTATATGAAGCAGTTGACGACCAGGCTTTTGTCTATATTTTAGAGCCTTTTTGGGACAATCAACGATTCCCTGCTAGTGAGTTCTGCTTGGTAGGAACTTCTCTTTATTTTACTTGCATTGCCAATGGAAATAGTAAGATGTATCATTCTGAAGAAATGAAAAAAATGTCCGTAGATACTGGTTTTGAAGTGGTTGATACGTTTGAATTGATTGGAGATTCCTATCATACTTTATTAAAACTCAGAAAAAGAAACTAAATACATTGCCCTTTAAGTTTTCTTTAAATTTATCTATGTGTGCTTTTCAGCGTTTAAAATTGCTGAATTTCCGACTAAAAATTTAATTAAAATTTTATCTTTGCAGGGCAAATCCTTTTTACTAACCAGTAATAGCCAATTAGGAGCTATACGATATAGAACACAAGGTTTATGAATTTTGAACTGACCGAAGAGCATTTAGCGGTAAAAGAAGCTGCTCGTGATTTTGCACAACAAGAATTATTACCAGGCGTTATTGAGCGTGATTCTAAAATGATACATGCTACTGAGCAACTCAAAAAAATGGGAGAGCTTGGGTTTTTAGGTATGATGGTTGACCCTAAGTATGGGGGAGGAGGAATGGACGCACTTTCTTATGTATTGGCAATGGAGGAGATTTCTAAGGTAGATAACTCTTGTTCTGTATGTATGTCTGTTAATAACTCATTGGTATGTTGGGGATTAGAAGAGTATGGTTCTGAGGAGCAAAAACAAAAATACCTAACTAAATTAGCTACTGGCGAATGGATTGGTGCTTTTTGTTTGTCTGAACCAGAAGCAGGCTCTGATGCTACCTCTCAGCGTACAACAGCAATTGATATGGGCGACCATTATATTTTGAATGGTACCAAAAACTGGATTACCAATGGTGGAACGTCAAGCGTACATTTGGTTATTGCTCAAACAGATGTAGAGAAAGGCCATAGAGGTATTAATGCATTTATTGTAGAAACCGATTGGGAAGGTGTTGTGATTGGTGCCAAAGAAGATAAATTAGGCATTCGTTCATCGGATACACACACAATTATGTACAATGATGTAAAAGTACCTAAGAAGAATCGTATTGGAGAGGATGGTTTTGGGTTCAAATTTGCTATGAAAACCTTGTCAGGTGGTCGTATTGGAATTGCTGCACAAGCTTTGGGTATTGCTGGTGGTGCTTACGAATTGGCTTCTGCTTATGCTAAAGAGCGTAAGGCCTTTGGTAAACCAATTATCAAGCATCAAGGGGTTAGCTTTAAATTGGCTACTATGGCTACTGAAATTGAAGCTGCCAAGATGTTGGTATATCGTTCTGCTTGGTTAAAAGACCAACACATGGACTATGATTTGGCAGGATCTCAAGCTAAATTATACGCTTCTGAAGTTGCTATGCGTACCACTGTTGAGGCGGTACAAGTACATGGCGGATATGGTTTTGTAAAAGAATATCATGTAGAGCGTTTGATGAGAGATGCTAAGATTACTCAAATTTACGAAGGAACTTCTGAGGTGCAACGCATTGTTATTGGCAGATGCAATGAGAAAGGACAATTGTATGTTCCTGTTACCAATTTGCAAAAAGTTCATTAGTCTATTGTTTTAGAACTAATAACACGATAATAATTAAGTGCTGTTCTCTCAGAGAATGGCACTTTTTTTTTGATAATGACTAATATTAGCTAAATAAAAATAGGTCAAACGTTAGCTAAAATGATACCTTCATAGCTTGATTGGCTTCATTCGTTAGATTGTTGGTCGATTCATTTTTTTTTACCTAAAAAGATCATTTTTCTCCCTTATCTTTGGAGTTGATACGACTTATTGATGCGTATGATTTTATAAACTCTAAAAGATAGAAAATGAGAACATTAATACTATTATTAGCGACCTTCTACTACACCCAAACACAGGCGCAATACATTCATATTCCCGATGCCAATTTCAAAGCAGAGTTGATTGCCAACAATGCCATTAATACCAATGGAGATGCCGAAATTGATAGTGCAGAAGCGAAGCATTATCAAGGAGGAATTGATGTGGGGTCCACATTTACCAATTCAAAAAATATTGCTGACCTTACAGGAATAGAGGCTTTTGATTCAATTACTTCCTTAAATTGCAATAGAAATCAGTTGACAACACTAGATTTGACGCACAATACCCTCTTGCAGAATCTAGATTGTTCTAAAAATCAGTTGACTACGCTGAATATTACGGGCTTAACAGCTCTTAATTATGTGACCTGCCGTGAAAACCAATTGACTTCTTTGGATGTAAGTGCTTGTCATGGTTTGACCGCTGTAAGATGCAGCGACAATTTATTGACAACATTGGATTTGCCCCACAATACTATAGGTTTTAATGAAATTAATTGTAGCAATAACCAACTAACCGCCCTAGACGCCAGCAACAATTCAAATTTACAGGTAATTTATTGCGAAAATAATCAATTGACTACCTTAAACATTGCTAATACGGTTTTGCATACTTTATACTGTGCCAACAATCAATTGTCAAGTCTAGATGTGAGTACGCATAGTTTATTGATAACCCTATCTTGTCCTAATAACCAAATTGCAAGCCTAGACATCAGCAATAATCTTGATCTGGGGGCATTAGTCTGTAATCATAACCAATTAAGCAGTTTAAACCTAAGTACGAATACCAATTTATTGTCTGTTAATTGTGATACCAACTCACTAGCAAGTTTGGATTTAAGCGCAATCGATAGCCTTACCTTTTTGAGTTGTGCAGGCAATCAACTAAGTAATTTGGATGTAGCCAACCATACTTGGATTAGTTCTATTAATTGTAGCGACAATCAACTCACTTCATTAGACTTGACAACCAATACCGCCCTAGAGTTATTAATTTGCCCAATGAACCAAATTGTATCTTTAGATGTAAGCGGCAATGCCAATTTGATGTATTTGCTTTGTGCGGGGAATGCCTTGGCTTATTTGAATGTAGCGAATGGAAACAATACGGCTTTTGCGGGGATGATTTCACTCTTTAATCCTAATTTAACTTGTATTGAAGTGGATGATGTTTCTTATGCTACAGCCAATTGGTCGTCTTTTGTAGATGCTACGGCATCTTTTAGTACCAATTGCCCTGTTTTTAATAGTGTGGATAGACTTTCATCGGCTGCTCCAGTAATGGAAGCGTTTCCTAATCCAACTACAGAAAATTTAAACCTTAATTTGGATAAAATATATGAGGAAGTAATAATAAAGGTTACCAATGCCACAGGAACAACTGTTTGGGTACAGAAATACACCAATGCCAAAGAATTGACTTTAAATCTGAAGACGCTAACAACAGGTGTTTATGGTATAACTGTACAAACTCAAGTAGGAACGTCAAGCTTAACAATTATCAAAGAATAGTGTATTTAGTACTTTTTGATGTTTTTCAAAAATAGAGTACAGGGTAGGTCATTGGTTTGGCTTACCCTATTTTATGGCGTGTGGGGGAGGTTCTCTCATTGGTATTTGAGAAAGTAGTTTTAGTTAGAACCTTAGTATATACGAGGTGCTTTTAGAACAATAGCAAGACCGTATCTCAGTAGCGTATAATTAGAGCCTCTAATGACACAATAACTAAAGCGCTCTAAAATATAATTTTAGAGACGCTTTAGTCAATAGATTGTGCAGCTAAAAATGGTGGGACAAAACATTGAAATTTTGCTAAAACACAAGCTATTATTTAACTAAATTAGCAGCTATATAGATGATAAATATAGTTAAATTCGTGAAAGAGGATCGACGATAGGACGGATACAGTATGTTGATAATTATGGAGTTAAATGAGTTATGTTACGAGCCCTTTTAGCATCTCGTTGCTCTGTTAGGCGTCGTATAGCATCCCAAATATATGGAGACTTTCGCCTTCCATTAAGGGTTTTCCAAAACGTCATTCTAGACACTTCTAATACACGGCAAAGGTTTCCGATGTCTCCATACTCTAACTTTGCTTTTAATTTTTTCTGCTCCTTGGTTAGCTTCACTTCTGTTTTTTTCATAGATTTACATTTCTGTCTATTATAGGACATTAAGTGGCAATCATGCTCAATTTATCAATAAGAACAAAAGGCATTAAATAAACAAAACCAATTGTTTATATGCTGTAAATAGTGTGGGTACTCTGAATACTACAAAAACAAAATAACCCTAGTCGTTGCTCTTTCTGTAACAAAAGAGCAATAGCCATCATTTACTTAACCATATTTGAAATATTTATAAATTAAAGATTGCCAATTAAGTGAGGATCGTATTTATATATTTAAAAATACAAATAAAGATTAATGTTTTGAAATTAATGTAAAAATTTTAACAAAATATTAACATTTTAAATTTCAATGAAAGAAGCAGATATTAAATTACATCGTCGATTAATTGCGGTCTTGAATTATTTAGATTGTGATAAAAATAAAAGGAAATTTGCCAAGGGATTGGGGGTTAATAGCCAAAATATATCTAATATTTACAATAATAATACGATCCCTAAATTGAACTTAATTTCAAAAATTGCGACTCAATATCCCAATCAAGTTAATTACCATTGGTTATTAACAGGAATGGGGAAAATGTTGGATAATACAGTTGGAATAGAAAAGGACGGCAGCGATTATAATCGTACTAATGAATTGGAAATAGCTTACTTAACGGAGTTGAAGGAAAAAAATCAACTCATCATAGCCCTACAAAGTGACTTAAGTAAAGCACAACAAAAAGCCATTGATCTCTTAGAAAAAAATCTAAAACAGTAATCTATTTTAGAGGCAACTTCTTTACTCCCTTACAAAACATCAAGTAACCTAGCACTGCTAAATTTGTCGCAACAGATTTAGCTTTTATCTTTTTATGCTGGTCTATTCGCTTCACTACTGCATTTTTTTCATATATTTACATTTGTTTCTATTGTTCTCTATTGATGTAGAGTTGTTTACAGTTTAATTGAAACAATTGATTGAATTTTTGAAAAAAGCATAAGAATTAACACAAGAAAACAACAATTTTGATTTGATGAAGGAAGCAGATGTAAAGCTACATAAGCGACTAATTGCAGTACTAAATTATCTAGAGTGCGATAAAAATATAAGCAAATTTGCGAGAGGCTTAGGAGTTAATAATCAGAATATATCAAATATATATAAGCGAAAAACAATTCCTAATCTAAAGTTGATGGAAAAAATTGCCACTCATTATCCTGATAAAGTAAACTATCATTGGTTGCTAACGGGTACAGGTGCGATGATAAAAGATGTGGTAGAGGTTGATGTAAAATCTAGAGCTAAAGATATTATCCATGACCGCATCGAAAAGTACAAAAGCGAAATAGAGTGCAACCAAAATTTGTATTTATTAAACTTGCAAAAAAAGGACGAACAAATCATTCGTTTACAGCAAGAGCTAAGTGCTACTAAACAAAAGACCATCGACCTTTTAGAAAAACAGTTAGAGCAATAACTACAAATTTACAGCAATTCAAGGTCTAATGCCATCTAGATTTTATACTGGGTTAGCGCTCAGTTTGTCCTTTTTTTAACTCCCTTTTACAAATATGATTCTGTTAAATTAGAGAGAACAGATTTAGCCTTTAGCTTTTTGTGTTCGTCTATACCTGCACTACTACTTTTTTTCATATATTTACATTTGTTTCTATTATTTTATATTGATGTAGAGTTGTTTACAGTTTAATTGGAACAGATAATTGATTTGAAAAAAGTACAAGCATTCATAAAAGAAAACAACAATTTTTGGTTTGATGAAGGAAGGAGATATAAAGCTACATAGTCGACTAATTACAGTTCTAAATTATCTAGGCTGTGATAAAAACGTAAGTAAATTTGCCAGAGGCTTAGGAGTTAATAGTCAGAATATATCCAATATTTATAGACGAAAAACAATACCTAACTTAAATTTAGTAGCAAAAATTGCTACTCATTATCCTGATAAAGTAAACTATCATTGGTTGCTAACAGGTACAGGTGTTATGATAAAAAATGTAATAGAGGTTGAGGCTGATCCTAGAATTAAGGATATGATTCAGGATAGGGTCAAGGAATACAAAAACGAATTGGAACGCAGCCAGAACCAACATTTATTGGACTTACAGAAAAAGGATGAATTGATTATTAGTTTACAACAAGAGCTGAGTGCAACCAAGCAAAAGACGATTGAGCTGCTCGAAAAATATTTGGAGGGATAGCAACATTCAGCGTCTAAAACTAGCCCTAGAATAACTGCATAATAAGCATTCGTATACACAGAAATTACGAAGGAACAATTAAGGCGATGCTTTTAGATGCTAACCCCTGTCAAAGCTTGATAGGAGCTAGCATTTTAATGTCAAGTCAAAAAGGCGGTTAATCAAATTGATACTTGCCAATGTGATCTGTCAAATCTCCACCTAGGTATAGTATTCCATTGTGTTCTTCTATAGAACTTGCCTCAGAAACACGTTGACCAGTCGTATCATAAAGTGTTTGGAGTATTTCTCCTGTTTCGCTTAAATGCATAATCATCCCAAAAGCTTCTTGTTTGGGTTGTAACCAAAGCGGGATACCATAGACAAATTTTTTCATTCCAATTTTGGGCTGTAGATCATCTAGCACATCGCTTCTTTGAGTTGTGAATCCCAGCCAAAAACTGCCATCTTTTCTTCTCGAAATACCATTGGGTAAGCCTGGTAGATTGTCAATGAATTGGTCAATTTTTCCTTTTTTCTCGCCTTTTAGCCAATATCTTAAAATTCGATATTTGGCTAGATCCACCATGAGTACAAAATCATCGTTTTTAGAAACAGCAACACCATTGCCAAAAAAAGAACTATCAATTAAGGTTTCAACCTTTAAGGTTGTAGGATTGTAGCGATAAAGCCCACCATCGGGTTTTACTTCCAATAGAATCTTTCGAGCATTGCGCCTACTAAATCGCAGTTGAGAAGAAGTATTCGAAAAGTAAATCATACCATCAGAGGCAATGTCTACATCATTGGGCATCAAAATAGGGCGCCCCTTTTCGTCTTTATTGGCAAGAACTTGGATATTTCCTTCTGGATCAATACGGATTAATCCTCTTTTTTGATCGCAGGCAATAAGATTTTCGTTTTGGTCAAAATGTAAGCCTGTAACCCAAGCCCCTGTATTGCAAAAAGTAGAAATAATACCTTGAGTATCAATTTTTAAAATTCTACCACTTTCAAAATTGGTCCGTTTAGGGTGTACGCCACAATATAAATTGCCCTTTTTGTCAACAGCAATATCTTCTGGACCATACCAGCCTTCTAGGTCAATCCAAGTGGTGGTACTTAATAATTCATTTTTGGCAATTGCTCCCTTAAAAGCAGGTTTGTTGGGCGGAGTCCATGCCAGTGGTTTCAGGCTACAAGCTTGCACTAGTAGGTTGGCAAAAAAGCCAAATGTAAGGATTGTAAATGTTGTTTTGGCAAAAAAAATAACTTTCATCTGTTTTATATTTTTAGTGAAATACAAATAAAAGCTACTAAGCAAGCAACTGCCTTAACATTTGTTAGGAAACGATTTTTTTGAGGATTAACTTTTATTCAGGCTAAAAATAAAAGGAAATAAGTCGTCTATTAGAGCATCCTAGTCTAGCCATTTATCTTTGCCCCAAAGATGCTGATCAAGAGGTGAAATATCCGAAATAAGCTCCCAATTTTTAGCCGACAACTCCTTATAGCCAGGAGTATTTAATCCTGCTCGAACATCTGCTACAAAAATAGGATTCGGAGACAAATAAGCATCACTATTGAGTGACATGGCAGGTAATTCTATGCTCAATACAGCAATGTCCTCAAAAAACTTAGATTGGTCAATGTAAACACTTTGCATAAAATTAGTATGAGTACCTTTCCATTGTTCCTCTTCAAAATCATAAAACAACTTAGTAATTAGATAATAATCACCGTGAATAGCGGTTGCTTGCAAGCTTTTTTTGTTGGCTGTTGTTCCGTTAGGAGAGAAGCCTTTGAGCACATAAAGATCACTCGAAATACGAATTCTAAATTCAAAACTACTTGTATGGGCATTGCCATGTAGGTTGCTATTGACAAAGTTTTGAACAGATTCATTCAAATAGCCACCCAGAAAGGGCATAAGCGTAGAAAAACCACTAGGAACCATTTCTTTTACCCGTTTAACAATCGAAGTCCGAACATTATTTTTGAGCAGGTGATCAAATTGGCTGTAATCAAAGCGAGGAGGGCAGGGGAGTTGTTGTTGTTTATCGGCAATTAAATTCAATTCTTGCAAAATGCGCTTTGCGCAATATTTTCCATAAGCGACTTCATAACTACTTGCTTCTACAGAAGCAAAGCCTGTAAAACCAGCCATTCCTTTTCCTGGAAGTGGCATTAGGCGAAAGCCTTCACCTTTTTCATAAAAGTTAAACGGAGCAATTGGAATTAATTTGGTATGCGATGTTTTTCCTACCAAATTCATAGCAATATCTAAGGTCAAACAAGACAAAATAAATACCCAATACCCAATATGTTCTAATTCCGAAGGCGTTGGTAAATAGACAAATTTATTGATTTCATCTACCAAGAAACGCTCATCTTCCAGTGGGATATAATTGTCTAAAAAATCATGCTCCTCTTTAATAATACGCAAAAATTCATGTTGTATCTGCAAGGTATTATCTGGCAAATTAAGCTTAGAGCGAACCTTACTTAGTTCTGCCATCGCAAAATTTCGCATGCTGACAATTTGCTGATCGGAGGGGATGCCTTTGATCGTCGCACGATAAAATTGACGCATTTGTTTGCGATGCTCAAATTGATCGAGTATGGCAGATATTTTCCCAACTTCTATGCTTTGAGCCTCATTGAGAATTGCGCCCAAAATATGCGTCATACCACTAAACAAACGCAAAACGGTTGGTTTGGTCGAGACTTTTGTTTTGCTAGAAAAAATAGATCGCCCAATACTTAGTTTCTCATGTGCATGAATCTTAAATTGATTTTCTAGCTCTGTTACATCAGGATCAACAAAAATGAGTTGCCGTTCAAAATTTTTATTTTCATTCGTGGTATCAATATAAGAGGCCAAGCGCATAGCTTCTTTGACGGGTTCATTATTAAATAAGCCGCCATCTACGTAGGTAAAAGGATAGCTTGTTTTATGTTTGAGTTCATCGGCCCATTCGGGACCAAATTCGTAGTTATAACGATTTAATACAACAGGTTCAAAGGCAAAAGGAACCGCAGCAGAAGCAATTGCTGTAGCTGTAATTTCTCGCCAAACATCATTGTTAGCTAAATTTTTCACTTCTTTTTGATAGCGAGTACCTTTGTTGTCTTTTTGTTCCAATATAAGATCCGCTCCTTCGTGATATTGTACCCAACGAAGGGGATAATAACGGCCTTCATTGGCCTTGATGGGCGTAAAATTAAGATCAAAAACTCTCAGTTCGCTATGTATTCTATCTACAGAGCTGTCATTAAGTGCTTGTATCAATGAAGGTTTTTTATCGTCGCTAAAATGCGTTCGTTTAGATTTTTGGAGGGTATGGCTTAGATTGGCCAACGTACAGCCAAACAAAATTCTATCTCCTAATAAGATGCGATTTTTTAATCGTTCAGCACTTGGAATTTGAAATTGAAATAAATCAACCCCCAATTGATCTACAATGCCTCTATCCATGAAACTCGGATTTTCGGTTAGATCTTTATCAAAAGATCCCGTTCCCAAAAAACGATCTACATCGACCTCTTTAGACCAAACCTTATCTTGGAACTCCTGAATAGTCTGTGCGGCCAGTAGTTGCTCATATTTCTCAGGATATTGCATTTTTAGTTCAATCAGCTTCCCCTCAAATTGTTTTGATAGTTTTTGTTCCAAGGCTGTTTTCAACTCTTGATACGAACGATACCCCAAAAAACGGTATTTGTCTTTTGGATTGACCAAAAAACGCAGCATAATCGCTAAGGAAATCGCCCCTGCACTAGCCCCACTAAAAACATCAATCTCTACCTTTTCATAAGGTGCATAGATAGGTTGATTGTTTGCGTCTTTTTTTCCTGTGTCATATTGACCATACACAATTTGTTGCTTAATGGCTTCGGAAAGTGCTGCTCCAGAAAAGGTGCCAAGCGATACTCCGCCCCCCATTATAAATCCTAATCGTAATATTTTTGCCATTGTGTTGTTTGTTTGGGTCAAAAAAACGTTCTATTTAAGTTGATGCTTGTCCTTCAAAGAGATTGATTACGATGTTATTTTGAGTGTAATTACCAATCATTTGGCGGCGTGTCTTTAGCGCTACTCTATCACTTGTGGTAAAAAAAGGATACTGTCGTTCAATAATGGCATCCAGTTCACTTTGAATGGATTCTAAAGATAACCAATAATGATTAGAGACCGAAATATCATCTACAATTGCTTGCTTTAACGCAATAATTTCTTGCTTAAAATAACCATTGCTATTGCTGTCTAATGCCGCACTAATTTTTTCTAGTACCTTAGAATGTATTTGGCTGCCCAAAAGACTGCAAGTGGTTGTGCTATCAATTGGCAATTGCCAACCATAAAAATGAAAAACAATACTGTCAGAAGGATAGCTTGCTAATAAAGTCTCTATAAATTGATCGTCTTCTGTGCCAGTGGTTTTTAAACTAAGTGCTTGCCAACGTTTTAAATCTCTAAATAAATAATAGCGGTGCTGCTCAGGAATATAATGAACAATTAACCCATCCATTAATTCGTTGAGCCAAAAGAAATTGGGCAACTGGCTTTTGTTGCTAGCATGAAGGTGGATTGCAATTTGATGTTCTAGGCTATCTTTGATGCTTTGGGCTCTAGAATACAAACTACGAAAACCAGGTGTGGTACTGGTGGATTGCAGTTCTTTTTGGTAGATCGAAATTTGTTTTGCCAAGGATTGCCCAAATAGCGTAACGACTCGTTGATCCAAGGTTTTTTCTTTTAGTTGACGCTGTTGCCTTGCATCAAAATTGATACAGCCACCATAAACCCAGCCCATTTTATTATTGGCTAAAATAACTCGTAACCAAGGTTCATTATAAGCAATCCCCTCTAGTTTAATAGCCGTATTAAAATTGCTAATTTTATTCGTAAATATAAGACTATCTCCTTTGACTAAGCGAGCAATTTCGGTTGCTTCTATTGAAGGATTTTCCCTGATAATAGCCTGTTCTGTTATAATAACTAGGGAAATAGGATGACCTTGAATCGAAATAACAGCAGGTGAAGAATTCGAAGTTTGGGTACTATCTATTGGCGCTGGATCTGTTTCGTTAGAACTGTTTTGGCAGGCAGCAAAAAATAAGGATAAGTAGATGGACAAAAGTAGTATACTATTAATTGACCTGTATTTTTTTAGACTAGGCAAAAACTGAAGCTTTAGCGGGCTAAAGCGAAGATTTTTAACGCAGTTAGGGTGGAAAAAGACGCTCAATTTACTCATAATTATTTTTGCCCATTTACTTAGTAGAAAGGAATACAGCAGTAGTTTTAAATTGTTCAATCCATTTAAATTTTAGTGAATAGGATTGAAGTTGCAAAATAGACAGCTGCTTTGTCTGCCGTCTCTATTTTACAACTTCACAATCTAATTTATGGAATTTTTACGAAGGAATGATTACGAATGCTAAATTTTTAAGTGCGGAACAACAAGTGCATTTGTTGAGTCATTTAGTTTATAGTAGAATTAAATTCAAATAATTTTCCAAGGCTTGTTGGTCGTTGATTTTTCCAATATAACCTATGTAATTATCGGGACGAACAATAAATAGGAGCGATTGATCTAGGTCTAATTGTTGGAAAACAGCAGTATTTTCTGCCCGTTCTGAAATAATATGGGTTTGAAATAGATTAGGATAGCGATCATCTAGGTACTGTTTTAAATCTTGAACAACAGCGTCTAATTGCTTATCGCTAGCTTTAAGCCAAACAATCGCATGAAAAAACTGTTCGCCTAGTCGATGATATAGACTTTCTTGTTGAGCGGTTGTTGTATTATAAACCTTAAGAAAAGGCAGGCGATCGCCAGGATGAGGAGCTTTTTTGCTCAAATAAACAGCTCCCACAGCAATGGGACTCTCTGGGTAACTAATTCCAGTTTGTGAGACAATGCGAAATGCACGTTGCTGTACTTTACTAATGCCCATCAAGCGACTGATTAAAAAGGGCATGATATTTAGACGAACCCAATTGATGAGTGTGCCTTTTTTTACAACACTCGTAAATGCTCGATCCGTTGTATTAACAAGCTGATTGGCAAAAGGCCATCGTTCTTTATGATAGCTGTCTAATAAGGTCTTTGGAGCTTTATTGGATACGACTAAAGCCAATTTCCAAGCCAAATTATAGGCATCTTGTAATCCTGTATTCATTCCTTGACCGCCAGCAGGACTGTGTACATGAGCGGCATCTCCTGCAAAAAAGACAGGACCCATCCTAAAATTATCAATACAGCGATGATGAACTCGATAAACAGAGAACCAATGCGTTTTTCCAAAGGTCAAATCTAAGTGTTGCAACGCTTGAATATTTTGTTGAATATCTTCAAAGCTAATGTCTTTTTTATCATAAAAATGCTCAGGCAAAATACCAACCAATCGAAAGCGAGTTCCCTTTTCATCTGTAATAGGAAAAAATGCGGTAAAATTATTATCCGCCAAATTCATATGCAAGCTATTATGATCTTTCTCCCAGTTGACCTCTGTATCCACGACATAAAATACATTTTTGTAGGTATCTCCCTTGAAAGGGATATTTAAGGCATGCCGAACAGGACTACGACCTCCATCTGCTGCAATTACCCAATCAGCGTGAATGTGCTCTTCGCTACCATCTTGTTTTTTTATGCAAACATAAGCTCCATTTTTCTGTACCTCAAAATGAGTCATTTCTGTCTGCCATTCTACCTTACCTCCTCTAGATTGGATGTATTCATGAATAAGTTCTTCATTGCGGCTCTGTTCTAATATGAATAAATAGGGAAAGGGAGTAAAATTGATCCCAGCTTTTGATAGGGGCATCGTCTGTACATATTGTCCCTTTGCCATAATTTGTACTTCTTTAACTGCTAAACCCAATGAGATAGCCTTTTCTGCAATTCCCATTTGATCATAGATTTCCATGGTTCGGGCTTGTACGCCTAGTGCCTTAGAAAAAGCAGTAGTGCCTTTTCTTTTTTCTATAATTCGGTAAGGAATATTAAATCGTTGTAGTTGGGCGGCAGCCATCAAGCCAGTGGGACCAGCTCCAATAATGATGACGGGAATTTTGGATACATTCATTTGTTTTTTGTTTTAGAAGGATTACTACTTCATGAAGAATTGCAACCGCTCCACAAAGTATTAGATGGTTACACCATAAGAGAAATAAATGCATTTTACTTAATGTTATACGTAAAGCAAAAATATAAAATTGGACTGAATACATTGGAGTGTACAAAAGTACTCTTTCTCAATTTTTGAGAAAGAGTACTAGAGGCATTAAGGATCTCTTTAGATATACCAAATCTCTATTAATTAACGATAATTAATATAAAACAAAAAACAGATATATGCCTTTCATTTTCAAAGAAAGGAGGATAATATTCAATGAAAGACCGTTTGTTTACCAAATCATAACTGCTTGGATAAAATCATGTCCAATTCCTTCATTGATAAAATTTTTGATTTTTTCTTTAGAAAAAGAAATTTCCTGTCTCAATGACGAAGAGGATATCGTAATATAAAGCTTTCGATTTTTGACATAAATATTTTGAGTGTAACCACTGATCGTGGGACCCATTGTTTCGTGCCATAATTGTTTTGCACGAGCTTCAAAATATTTGTCTTGGATGCCATAAGCCTTTAACATACGCAAAACTACATTACCAACAGGCTCATCATTGGTCTTGCGATAACGAAGTTTTTGGTTTTCTTTTTTGATGTCAAAGTTCATGTGCAATCTGCTGATGTTTAGACTAGTTATAAGAGAATTTTTTTTCTACAAAAGGAGCCATCCAGTCTAAAAAAATCTCTTGATAATACTCTTGAGCATTATCGACTAGCCGCTCTGCTGCAAAATTAGTAGAAATTGGTGATAGATGACAATACTCACGTAACCATTTTTTATATTTTCTCAAATTAGGACTTGGTTCGTAGTTTTCTTCATCTTTATAATAATAAACGCCATCGTCATCAACCATAGGTTCTACATCTAAACTAATCAGTTGTAAAAGTTCTAATAAATTACGGGTTACGACATGGTAATCACCTTCACTGCCAAAGACAACAATTGGTGCATTATTAATATCATGGTTTTTGTTTAACCAAATAGCGTAAAAAGAACCAACGTGGTCTGCTTGTGCAAAAGGAATCAGTTGGTTTAGAAAATCAGGCTCTTGGGACCAAGTGCTCAACCCATACTTATCATCTATAATCAGTGCAAAACTTTCAGAATAATCATCTCTGATCGCATTGTTATTTTCAAAAGTTAATAAATCGACTAGAATAGTAGGGGTGGCATAGCCAAGAGAATTTTGGGTATACTCTTTAAAAGTCATATTATCTTACTTTGATTTGCGTTTCTTGTAAGTTACCAAAAATCATGAAACATAGGTAATAGAATCTACGAAAATTTCCTATTTTCGTAGGATTATTATTGAGAAGATCAAAACTGCTATTGTTTTGGGAATTTATTTTTAACATAAAGATTTAGGGATGATTTTAGTGTAAATTACTGATTTTTAAGCAGTTGTTTTTGTTGTCCCTTGCTGCCAATAATTCAAAAAAAATGTATTTAGAAAATATTGAGTTGAAAGGTAAAAAAGTATTGGTACGAGTAGATTTTAATGTACCATTAAACAAAGAGTATAAAGTAACAGATGATACTCGAATTCGTAGTGCATTGCCAACGATTGAGTATATTCTGAAACAAGGAGCGGCTGTTGTTTTAATGTCACATTTAGGACGCCCTCAAAAGAAAACCAAAGAAGATGGCACGGTGGATAAAGAGCGTTTTACTTTAAACCATACAGTAGCTTGTTTGTCAAAATTGCTAGGGCAGCCCGTTGCTTTTGCAGGCGATACAATTGGTAAAGTTGCCAAAGATGCTGTTGAAGCACTCAATATGGGAGAGGTTTTAATCTTAGAAAATACTCGTTTTTACCAAGAAGAAAAGAAAGGCGATCAAGAATTTGCTAGACAATTGGCCGATTTGGCAGATGTTTATATCAATGATGCTTTTGGAACAGCTCATAGAGCACATGCTTCAACCTGTACTGTTGCCCAATTTTTTGATAAGGCACATAGAGGTTTTGGTTTTTTAATCAAAAAAGAATTGGAGAGCGCACAAAAATTGACCAATAACCCTGCTCGTCCTTTTACGGCAATTGTTGGTGGCGCTAAAGTATCGGACAAAATTCTACTGTTGGAAAAATTAGTCGATTCTGTTGACCACATTATTATAGGTGGCGGAATGGCGTATACCTTGATTAAGGCACAAGGCGGAACGGTTGGTAGTTCTTTGTTGGAGGAAGATAAACTGGAGGTAGCTCGTGCTTTGTTGGCAAAAGCTGCTGAAAAAGGAGTGGAAATTTTGCTCCCTGAAGATTCTGTCGTAGCCGATGCCTTTGATAATAATGCCAAGACTCAAATCATAGCTAGCAAGGCTATTCCTGAAGGATGGATGGGCTTAGATATTGGGAACCAAGCAATCGAGAAATTTGCAGCAGTGGTAACCAATTCTAAAAGTTTGGTTTGGAATGGTCCAATGGGAGTGTTTGAAATGTCTAGTTTTGCTAATGGAACAGCCCAAATTGCAGAAGCTGTAGTTGAAGCAACACAAAAAGGAGCCTTTTCATTGATTGGTGGTGGTGATTCGGTAGCAGCAATTAATAAAGCTGGGAAAGCAGATCAGGTGAGTTTTGTTTCTACAGGTGGTGGTGCTATGCTCAAATTATTAGAGGGAGGCGTATTACCTGGCGTAGCTGCCATTACAGATGAATTGACTGTTGAGTAATAAGGGGCAGTATTGTTTTAATTTGAAGATTTGAACAGATGACACTTGTTCAAATCTTCAAATTAATTTGCATTAGGCAAACCATAAATCTCCATGGCTGTACTTAAGCCTTTTAGATAAACTCGGTTGAGGTAATCTAATTTTAATTCAGGGCAAGCTAAATGCACCGCTTCGCTAAGAATCAACTGTTGATCATAATGCTTGCATAGCCCTTGCAATCTAGCAGTACTATTGATAACGTTGCCATAAAATACACGAAAGCCATTGAGATGATTGATCACAACGTCGCCTAAATTAATGGCTGCCGAAAAGTAGGGAAAGATGTTAAACGTCTTTTCTAAAAATCCCCGATGCTGTTCCAACATGTTAAGGTATTCCTGAAAAAAACGAATTGCCTGACCTGTGGTATTGGGCGCTTCCCATGTAAAAATAACACCATCGCCAGCATATTGATGCGTTTCTATTAGCGGAAAATCTACTCGAAGTTCTTCTAGCAGTTCAAAACAATAAGTAATAAATTGACTATAGGGAATCAGCCCTAGGCGGTCAACTTGTTCCATTGAGGCTTGAAGGTCGATAAAAAGGAAACCTCTATGCGCTATTTTAAAATTATTATCCATTATTTTAATTATAATTTAAGGGCTTTTGCTATTTTGCTCAATGTACGGAATTAATTAAGGATAGGAAGTGAACAAAAAGGATAAATTTTAGATGCGAATTTGTTTAATGTTTAATTTCTTTTAAATAAAAAAACTATGGCAGGTCAAGTTCCCAGTAATCCAATTTTAGATGATCAATCAGGTGTACAAGGTGATTCAAAAAATTATAAAAGTGCCTTTGCTCTATTAACGTCCCTGTTTTTTATGTGGGGATTTATTACCGTTGTTAATGATCCTTTGATTTCTGCATTTAAAAAAATATTTGAGCTCAAAGCCTTTCATGCTAGTTTGGTGCAGTCTGCTTTTTTTATTGCTTTTTTTGTAGTCTCTCTCGTTTATTTTTTGATTTCTTCAACGAGTGGCGAAGATCCTATTAATAAAATAGGCTACAAAAAAGGAATGTCTTTTAGTTTGGGCGTTTGTAGTTTAGGTTGTTTTGCTTTTTATCCTTCTGCCTTGGCAGAATCTTACCCTATGTTTTTAATGTCTTTATTTATTCTGGCATCGGGCATTACCTTACTACAGATTTGTGCCAACCCTTATGCAGCTATTATGGGGAGCAGTGAGACAGCGTCTAGTCGCTTGAATTTAGCGCAGGGATTTAATTCTTTGGGAACAACTATTGCTCCTTTGGCAGCTTCTTTGTTAATCTTTAAGGTTTTTACAAACGGTTCAGAACCTACTTTGAGCGCAATTTCATCTACTTACTTAATTACAGGCTCCTTGTTTTTAATTTTGGCCATTATTGTTTGGATGGCAGATATGCCAGCGTATACCAATGCCGAAAAGGTAGAAGGAGGTTTGGGAGTATTAAAATTCTCTCAACTCAAATGGGGGATTGGAGCCATCTTTTTTTATGTAGGAGGAGAAGTGGCCATAGGAAGCTGGTTAATGCCTTTTATGGAAGATGTATTTGGTTTTGAACCCACCAAAGCAGGAGCTTATTTGGCTTTTTATTGGGGGGGAGCTATGATTGGGCGTTTGTTGGGCGCAGTATCGTTTAATGATGAAATCCCAAGCAATAAAAAATACCCTTTAATGGCAATTATTTCTATTGGCGTATTTGGATTTATTTACTTGGTAACAGGCTTAAAATTATTGGATGATGGAACAATCAGCTTTATTGGTTTAGAGCTGACGGAAGTTGCTTTTTACCTGTTGTTTTTAGCGTTTAACTATATTGGATTTTTCTTAGGAAAATCCAATGCTGCACGAACGTTAAGTATTTTTTGTATCGTCGTAATTACGTTGTTATTACTGGGAGTTTTTGGAGGGACTGGAACAGTTGCTTTGTGGGCCTTACTCAGTATCGGATTATTTAATTCTATTATGTGGTCTAATATATTTACGCTAGCGATTAAAGATTTAGGGGTATATACCAGTCAAGGTTCTTCTTTGTTGGTAATGGCAATTGTTGGAGGAGCATTTATGCCACTGTTGCAGGGAGCAATGATTGATCTTGTTGGGGTACAAATGTCTTTTTTAACGCCGATCATCTGCTATGCCTATATCTTGTTTTATGGCTTGGTGGGGCATCGGACAAGCTCTTAATACATTCGCTGCTAAAATAGCACTCATTTTGATCTAAAATAAAAACTTATAAATCCACCATACAGGTGGATTTTTTTTATTTTTGCAAATTACTATTTATGCCCACCTATTTAATGTTAAAATCTAAAACTTTAGCAAGTCTCAATGGTGTTAAAATCATGAAGTTAGACTTGTTGAATTGGATGGTGTGCCTATTAAAATTGTTTGAACATATAAAATACCCAAGTTTTGGCAAAAAAGAAAGTTACGAAGGCAAGAAAACAAACGCCATTAATGGCACAATATGAAGAGTTGAAATCAAAATATTCAGATGCTATTTTATTGTTTCGAGTAGGTGATTTTTACGAAACCTTTTCTACCGATGCCATTACCGCATCTAATGTGTTGGGAATTGTTTTGACTGCTCGAAATAATGGTTCTTCTAAAGTAGAGTTGGCTGGTTTTCCGCATCATTCTTTGGATACTTATTTGCCAAAGTTGGTTCAGGCGGGCTATCGAGTTGCTGTTTGTGACCAATTGGAAAAACCAAGCAAACTGAAAAAATTGGTCAAGCGAGGAGTGACAGAAGTGGTTACGCCTGGAGTTACCATTAATGATAAAATTTTAGACCATAAAAGCAATAATTATCTCGCTGCTATTCATTTCGGCAAAAAGGGACAATTTGGTTTGGCACTCTTAGATATTTCTACAGGGGAGTTTGTGGTCAGCGAAGGAACAAGCACTTATATTGATAAATTGTTGCAGAGCTTTCAGCCCTCAGAAATTATTTTTGCAAAAACTCGCCAAAAAGATATTCTCAAGCATTTTGGAGATAAGTTCTATCAATATGGCATAGACGATTGGGTCTATAGCGCCGATTATAGCCAAGAGAAATTATTGCAGCAATTTGAAGTAGCTTCTATGAAAGGTTTTGGAATAGAAGCATTAGAGTTGGCACAAATCGCCGCAGGTTCAATTTTGCATTATGTGGCAACGACTGAAAATACCAACCTCAAACACATTACTACCATTGCTCGCATTCAGCCAGATCGCTATGTTTGGTTGGACAAATTTACGGTTCGGAATTTGGAGTTGGTGCATTCTCCTCATGCTTCAGGGGTGCCTTTGGTCAATATTTTGGATCAAACGGTTTCTCCAATGGGAACACGACTGCTCAAACGATGGATTATTCTACCATTAAAGGACAAAAATGCCGTAACGGCTCGTCATCAGGTGGTGCGTCATTTTATTGATAATAGTGAAATCGCAGAGTTGGTAGAAACACAAATTCGCCAAATTGGAGATTTAGAACGGTTGATTTCTAAAGTGCCCTTGGGAAAAATTAACCCTAGAGAGGTAAAACAGTTGGAACGTGCTTTGATTGCGTTGGAACCGATCAAAGCTGCTCTTGAAACGGCTGACAATAAACAGTTGCAATCTATCGGTGAACGTCTTCAGTTGTGTGGTATTATCAGAGAGCGAATAGGGCGAGAACTAGTCGCAGAGCCTCCCGTAAAAATGGATAAAGGGGGCGTTATGGCAGATGGTATTTCTGAAGAATTGGACGAGTTGCGAGATATTATCAAAAATAGCAAGCAACATTTGCTGAATATTCAACAACAAGAGGCTTCTTCTACAGGCATTGACAACCTAAAAATAGGTTTTAATAATGTATTTGGATATTATTTGGAAGTAACCAATAAATATAAAAATAAGGGGCTAGTTCCCGACCATTGGGTGCGCAAACAAACCCTAACCAATGCAGAGCGTTATATCACAGATGATTTAAAAAAATTAGAAGTAAAGATATTGGGCGCAGAGGAAAAAATCTTAGCCTTAGAAAATCGCTTGTTTCAAGACTTGGTTTTTGCGCTAACTGAATACATTAGCCCTGTTCAAATGAATGCTGCTTTGATTGCTCAGTTGGACTGTCTGGCTTCTTTTGCTAAAGTGGCTATTATGAATAATTATTGTCGTCCACAGATGAATGATAGTTTGGAAATAGACGTAAAAGAAGGGCGCCACCCTGTTATTGAGAAGCAACTTAAATTGGGAGAAGAGTACGTGCCTAATGATATTTATTTGGACAATAATGGGCAACAAATCATTATGATAACGGGACCTAATATGTCTGGTAAATCGGCTTTGTTGCGCCAGACTGCTTTGATTTGTTTGATGGCTCAGATGGGATCATTTGTACCAGCAAGGGAAGCAAAATTAGGCATGATTGATAAGGTATTTACTAGAGTGGGGGCTTCCGATAATATTTCTTCTGGAGAATCTACTTTTATGGTAGAAATGAACGAAACAGCTTCTATTCTCAACAATATCTCGGAGCGCAGTTTGATTTTATTGGATGAAATTGGACGTGGAACAAGTACTTATGATGGCATTTCTATTGCTTGGTCTATTGCAGAATTTTTGCATAACAATACCATTGCAACGCCTAAAACGCTTTTTGCAACGCATTATCACGAGTTGAATGAGTTGGCCGATCGTTTTCCAAGGATTAAAAATTTTAATGTTGCAACCAAAGAGCTTAATCATAAGGTTATTTTCTTGCGTAAATTGCAGGAAGGTGGCTCTAAACATAGTTTTGGAATTCACGTGGCCAAAATGGCAGGGATGCCACGCTATGTAGTAGAACGTGCCAATGAAATTTTAGGTCAATTGGAGCAAAAGAGCATTGATGCTGGTAATTTAGATGAAAAAGTCAAAAAAATTGCGGCTCCTGCTATGCAGTTGAGCTTTTTTGATGCAGCGCCCGATCCTGTTTTGACTGAACTTAAAGAACAGCTTGAAGAGGTTGATCTCAATCGTTTAACGCCTATTGAGTGTATGTTGAAGTTGGATGAATTGAAGAAATTGTTGGATTAAATAGTAAGTGCTTCAGATTACAAAAAAGAATTTTCATTGCAAGAGTTAACTCGTGCTTAGTGTTTCATTGTAAGACGTATGTTAATAGAGATTGTCTCAGTTGGGGCAATCTCTATTTTTCTTTAAACCCAAAATGCATGCAATGGCAGCACTAATACAGCAATCCTTTTTTATAAACCAAGATTTGGAATAGAATTCGCTAAGAAAAAGTTGAATTATTCTTCTTGTTTAAGAACAATATAGGATAGTTTATGGTTAGACTAGAAATAAAGTATTATCTTTTACCTAGTTAAGGAACGAAGGACACGTTCTAATAAGATTTTCCCCAGATTCACTTATTTTATTATCAAAATCTTATAACCTATTTTTATTAGATAGGTTAGGGGTGGTTAAAAATCAATATCTATTTTATGAGACATCTATGCTTTAGCTCGCTTATTGTGGCAACATTAATCCTTGCTTGCTCTAACGGAAGAACTTCACAAGAAACCGTAACCGAGAACACCGAAAATACCAATTCTACTATGGCATCTATGGATGATCCTGTATTGGAAAAAAACACTGTAGAATCTGTTGCATTGACCGAAGTAACAAGTCCTGCTTCTATTAATAAGGCAACAGAAAAAAAAGAAGCACCTAAGGAGTCTACCCCTTCTGCGGAGGCAAAAGCGGTTCCTGCTAGCTCGACTCCAACGCCCGAAGTTAAGCCTGACTTGCCTAAAGAATCAATGGTAAGCTCTGAGCCAACTCCAGCGCCTACCTCTACGACTAGTGAAGCACCTAAAACAACAGTAACTCCAACCACGAATCCAGTCGCTAATGCAAACGTTACAACTGCTACAAAACCAGTTGAGAAAAAGATTGAATTGAGCCATGATGGATTTGATCAATTGCTACGCAAATATGTCAACAGTAGTGGAGGTGTAAATTACAGTGGTTTTCAAAAAGAAAAAGCAACATTGGCTGCCTACTTAGACTTGCTAAAAAAGAACGCTCCTCAAAGCAGTTGGTCTAAAAATAAAGAAATAGCTTATTGGATAAACTTGTACAATGCGTTTACAATTTATGCGATCGTAGAAAAATACCCTGTAAGTAGCATAATGGACTTGGAAGGGGGAAAAGTTTGGGATAAAAAGAAAATTGTTATTGGTGGCAAAAGCTTAACCTTAAATGATATAGAAAAAGAAAAATTATTAAAGCGCTTCAAGGAGCCTAGAGTACATTTTGCTGTTAATTGTGCGGCTGCCTCTTGTCCTCCATTGTTGAATAAGGCTTGGACGGAAGATAATGTACAACGTTATTTAGCCAAACAAACAAAGGCTTTTATTAACAATGCCAAATACAACTCCATCAGCGCTAAATCACTTGAAATTTCGCAGATATTTAATTGGTATGCTGGTGACTTTGGAGGAAGTGACAAGGTTGTGGCTTATTTCCAAAAATATTCAGAAATAGAAATCAATGGGAATGCTAAAGTAAAATTTAAAACGTACGACTGGAAATTGAACAAACAATAATAGCTTTGCCCTTTTGGTCAACAGAAAAAATAGAAGGTCATCCCCGAAGTTTCGAGGATGACTTTTTTTATTACACTAGCATTTTAACATTTTATTCCAACGTATTTTTACCTTAGCGTCGTTTTATGGTGTAAGAACTAAAATTAGTCTCAGAAATATCTATCCATTAGCGCAAGCAAAATAATCCTATCAATTGATAAAAAAGGTCGCATTTTTCCTCTTCATCTTTTATCTCCCTTTTTTGTTGTCAGCACAAAAAGGAGACAGTACGCTTACTACAGCACCTGGTCTGTTAACCATCCAACCTTTAGATAAGGAAAAGAAATTTTTTAAGCAGCAACGCATTAAGTTTGAATATCGTGTACAAGATTCTAGTCAAGTACAAAAGCAACTCTATGATATTCTGAAACAACTTCATGGTAGCGCTTATTTAACGGCGTCTGTTGATACCTTATTTCAAGATGAGAACAATTATACGGCTTATTTTTTTGTTGGAGAACGCTATGAATGGGCTAGTTTGACCAATGGCAATGTAGCTCCTGCATTTTTGTCGGCAATTGGCTTTAGAGAACGTCTATATACCAATCAGCCCTTTTATTATAAAGAGGTCGTGCAATTGCAAGAGAAGCTATTGACCTATTTAGAAAACCATGGTTATCCTTTTGCACAGGTATACATTGATAGTGTCCGAATTGAAGCTTCAGAAATCGCTGCAAAAATCTATTTTGAAAAAGGACCGTTGATTTTTTTTGATGCTCTTAAAATTAAAGGTAGGAGCCGAAACCCCAAGCGGCAAAATAAGAAAAAAAAGGTGCGAATTACTCCTGGATTTATGGCGAGTTATTTGGGCATTCGAAAGGATAAATTATACAGCGAAAAGTTGGTCAAAAAAGTTCAGAACAGAATCAATGCCTTGCGCTATCTAAATAATTATCAGACCCCCTATGTTATTTTTCGAGATAGAAAGGCCGAACTTAATCTTTTTTTGATGGATCGTCCTTCTAGTAAAATTGATGTCTTGCTGGGTTTTTTACCAACCAAAGATGCTGTTACAGGACAACAGAAATTCGATTTTACAGGGAATATTGATATTGATTTGATAAATCCTTTGGGAACAGGAAAACGCTTGCAGTTTAAATGGCAACAATTGAGTTTAGGAACTTCTGATTTGTTGGTGCGTTTTGGGTGGCCTTATTTATTAAAAACGCCCTTAGGAGTAGATTTAGCCTTTAAATTGTACAAACGAGACTCTGCCTATATTGATATTATAACAGATGTTGGATTGCAGTATTTATTTAATGGGAATAGTTATATCAAGGCATTTTGGGTCAATACCAATACCAATCTTATCAATATAGACACCAATACGATTAAAAGTACTCGCCGACTTCCTGCAATGTTGGATATAGACAACACTTCATTTGGGTTAGCCTTTTATTATGATAATTTGGATTATAAATACAATCCTCGCAAGGGCTTTGAAACAAAATTAGTAGCAAGCTTTTCTCTTAAGAGAGTTCGAAAAAACAACACCATAGAGGAAATTTCAGATCCTCTAGACAGCACTTTTAACTTTGCTTCCTTATACGATACCATTGTACCCAATACCTTTCAGTATCGGTTTTTAGTAGAACATAGTCATTTCTTTCAACTGTTGAAATGGAGTACATTAATGGCTCGATTTAAGGGAGGGGTTATTATCTCTAAAGATCCAATTTATGACAATGAGACTTTTCGTATCGGAGGGAACAAATTACTTAGAGGTTTTGACGAAGAAGCTTTATTGGCAACTTGGTATAATGTACTGAGTCTCGAATGGCGATTTTTATTTGGGCGGAACTCATACGCTTATTTATTTGGCGACTTTGCTTATATTCAAAAACAAACGATTAGTAGTGCTGCTTACAGTGATTTTCCAATTGGTTTTGGGGTGGGAGTAGCCTTGGAGACCAAGGTGGGAATTTTTGCCTTAAGCTATGCCTTAGGAACACAACAGGGGAATCCTATTTTATTTAACAATAGCAAGGTGCATTTTGGTTATGTGTATTCTTTTTGAGGTTACAATAAGGATGAATTGAAAGCTATAAAAATACGAATATCATATCTTCAACGCTTCCAATTAATCCTTTTAGGATGTAGAGATTACGAATTTACCCCAACTCAACAATCGTCATTCCATTGCCACCTTGATGCGGTTCAGGATGATAAGAACGAACAATGTTTTTGTATTCTCTTAGTTTTTTAGTGACCACCTTACGCAAAGCACCAGAGCCTTTGCCATGGATAATTCGGACCTCATTGGCACTAGCCATCAAGGCATTGTCCATAAACTCCTGAATGCGTTCTAAAGCATCCTCATAACGCATTCCACGAATGTCAATTTTAGGCTCAAAGTGTGCCTTTTTGCTGAGGGTATCCGTTTTGACAATAGCGGTTTGTTGAGAAAGAATAGGGTTTTTGATCAATTGTAAATCTCGTAACTTAACCATCAGATTTAAATTGCCCATTTCTACCTTAGCTTCTTTGCGTTTGATTTCCTTGACAATTCCCATACCACCGCCAGAACGCAACTTAACATAAGAACCTACTTCAATGACCCCATCATCGGCTTGCTCATAGACCTCATAAATGCCTTCTTTTACGGCGTTGACATCATCGGTTATTTTTTTGCGCTCTATTTGCGATTGTTCCAACAATGTTTTAGCCTTTTGGGCTGCTTTTTCCTTATTACTAGATGTTTTTAGCTCTCGCAATACCTTTTGAAGCTCCTTGTTGGTTTTTTCCGTTTCAACTAATTCTTGCTCTTTGATTTGAAGTTTTAGCTTTTTTCGAGCAAATTCTAACTCCCTAAACGCCGACTCATAATTTTTGATCAATTGATCCAAGCGTTTCTGATGTTCTAATACCTGTTCATGCGCTTCAACCGCTTTTTGGCGTTCTCGTTGCAAATCCACTAGAATTTCATCCAAGTTATGGTTTTGTTTTCCAACCTTCCGTCTAGCATAACCAATCACCTGATTGGGCAGCCCACTTTTGGTGGCAATTTCAAAGGCATAAGAACTACCTGGTTTTCCCATCTTCATCTGATAAGTAGGAGAGAGGCTATCTTTATCAAAAATCATAGAACCATTAATCAAACCTTTGTTTTCAAAAGCAAAAACTTTGAGATTAGAATAATGGGTGGTAATTACCCCAAAGGCTTTTTTTCTATTGAGATCTCGCAAAATGGCCTCTGCGATGGCACCGCCCATTTTAGGATCCGTTCCCGAACCAAACTCATCAATTAAGATCAATGTTTTGTCGTTGGCGTTTTCCATAAAAAAGCGAGCATTCTGCAATCGAGAGCTATAAGTACTCAACTCATCTTCTAAGGATTGTTGATCACCAATATCTGCAAAAATCTGTTCAAAGATTCCCATTTCAGCCCCTTCGTTGGCAGGAATAAGCATCCCTGATTGTAGCATCAATTGAACCAGTCCAATGGCTTTCATACAAACCGACTTACCCCCAGCATTAGGACCACTTAAGACCAAAATTCGAGTATCCTTTTTGAAGTGCAAATGAAAAGGAACCGTTTTTACACCAGCCGTTTTGTTTTTTAGGGCCAATAAAGGGTGGATAACATTGCGTATTTTGTAATGAGGCGTGAGCATCACTTTAGGCTTAGTTGCATCCAGTTGGGTCGCCAATTGCGTTTTGGCTTGTATGGTATCAAAGCGAACAATAATGTTTTCATATTGCTGCAACTGATCGATATAAGGACGCAATAAATTGCTCAAATCCCGCAAAATTCGGTAAATTTCTCGTTGATAATCTCGTTCTAAATCAAAAATATCATTGTTTAGATCAATGACTCCTTCAGGCTCAATAAAAACCGTTTTTCCCGAAGCCGATTCATCGTGAATAATTCCTCGCACTTGGCGTTTGCGTTCCGAAGGAACAGACAATACTCGGCGACTATTTCTAAAACTTTCTTTGTTGTCTTTTAGCCAACCTTTGCTTTGATAATGGACAATGATTTGGCGGAATTTTTTATCCAACTCTTGGCGTTTGCTATTTTGCATTCTAGCAATACGCAACAATTCGGGGGATGCATTGGGGCGAATATTGCCTTCTTCATCAATAACCCGTTGTATTTCACTCAAGAGCTCTTTATCAAAATCTGCTATTCTAATAATGTCATAGAGCGTGGGATAAAGCGTTTTGGTGCTTTTTCGTTTGCTGAAAAAACCATAAATATCATAACAAACTAAAAGTGTTTTGGCTACGTTTCGGAGGCTTTCAACAGAGAGTACATAACCTTCTATGCTCAACATTTTTAGATCTTCTCCAATACTAGCATAGTTGCTCATCGGAAAATTATGGTTGTTTTCATAGGTTTGAGTGTATTCAAATACCTCTAGGAGCCAACGCTCAATTTGAGAGGCTTCGGTACTTGGAATGAGGTTGCGAAAATAATCTTTTCCCAAGGTTCCATAGCAGTAACTTTCAGTAATTTCTAGTATTTTATCAAACTCTAACGTTTGATACAAATCTTTCGGTGCAAGTTTCATTTCTCTTTACTTCTTTATCATACAGCCCTTAGGGCTTGTTGTCTTATTTTTATTACTAATTATGAAGCGATCTTGTTGCATTAACCCTTTTCTTTTTCGAAGATCACTTGTTAAATTTATAATCTTGTTGTTAAGGGGCTTATCACTGTACTAAACTTGTTAATTTTAGAACTGCCCCACATTCTAAAAACATCTAACGCAAAAATAGTTCAATTCTGAGACGAAATAGTTATTTTTAACTAAATAACGATTGTCACGAATAAAGTTGTATGGATAGCTGTAGCCTTTTTCTACTGGGTTTTGCCAACCTTCTTTTTCAAATTTTTACCTAGATAACGCTGCTATCAGGCTGTAATTTTCATCGAATCTCATCTGAAATTCTCTGCGAAAACCATCCATAATCTTTGTGACAGTGTACTAAAGTTGTTCTAAGACCTTATTATTATGACACAATATACACCAAATGAAACCAGAAAAGAAATTTGAATTTAGTGCCGTCCTTAATCCCGAAGTAGTTGCACAAATAGGACAATCGATAAAAAAGGTTTGGAAGCCATTTGAGCGAGAGCGTTTTGAATCCAAGGTTAGCCCTAAGTTGGCTTCTTTGGCATTCAAGGAGCGGGCAAATTTGATTGCTCAAGAATTACATGAATTTTTACCAACCGATTTTGCAGAAGGAGGGCAAATATTGTTGGATGCTTTTGGCGATGAATTAGGAAGTTCTGAAACGGCAAAAGATAATGTATTTTTATACATGCCTTATGGTGTTTATGTGAGTTGGTATGGTTTAGAAGAGAAAGATTTTGAGTTGGCAACTCAATTTTTATACGAAATGACCAAGCGGTTTAGTGCAGAATTTGCCATTCGCCCTTTCCTAGAAAAATACCCTAGTCGGATGCTTAAAAAAATGGAACAGTGGGTAAAAGATGATAACCAACACGTACGAAGATTGGTGTCAGAAGGAACCCGCCCTCGTTTGCCTTGGGCGCCTAGGGTAACCGTTTATGATGATAATTATTCTGTTATTATTGCTTTGTTGGCTACACTCAGAAATGACCCTGAATTATATGTACGTCGCTCTGTTGCAAATCACCTGAATGATCTAACCAAAGATAGGAAAGAACTCGTGATTCAAACCTTAGAAAAATGGAATAAAAAGACAACAGCACAGATTGAATGGATCACCAAACATGCACTTAGAACCTTGGTAAAAGCAGGTAATTCGAATGCGCTAAAGCTCTTGGGGTTCTCAGATTCGCCACAAGTTGAAATAGGCAATTTTAAGGTACACCAAAATGAGTTGAAGCTAGGAGAAAAATTAGAGTTTTCTTTTGAAATTAATTCTAAAACTTCAGAATTGCAACCGTTAATAGTTGATTACATCATCTATTTTAAAAAAGCCAATGGGATGCAATCCCCTAAAGTATTTAAATTAAAAATCTTGGACTTAGCTGGGAATAAGTCTATTAAAATACAAAAGAAGCAACTTTTTAAACATTTTAGTACCCGCATATTGTATGAAGGAGAGCATGCTGTAGAATTGCAAATCAATGGTCAAAGTTATGGAAGGAAGGCGTTTGAACTCGTTTTTGACTAATTCTATTGGTAGTAGAACTTATAGATGCTTATGTAGCTTTTTTATGTAATCTGATCCGATTTTTGACCTACCCATAGCAAGTATTAGCTTATGTACGATTGAGGCTAATGCAATGAGCAATAAACCACTAAACCATGTATCATTTTATAGCATATTGGTATTTTTGGGGCTGGCTGTTCCTTTTTGGAGGATTGTTAGTGGGGACTGTTGATGTGATGGCTCAAAAAGGAAGGGACTTTGATACGACTGCTATTGTTCAAAAAGTAGCTCATGTGCCTCGCCTAAAAACACAGGAACCTAGTATTCTAGCCTATTATCTAACCAAGGAATGCCCGAACGATTATCACAAAGTTTTGGCAATTAGTTATTGGATTACGCAGAATATTAAATACAATTACAAGGCATTTAAAAATAAAATAGTAGGCCACAAAACCTCTGTAGAAGTACTTCGAAAACGCAAGGCGCTGTGTAAGGAATACGCTCAGTTGTTTAAGGATATGTGCACTAGTGTAGGAATTCAAGCTGAAATCGTAAATGGTTATACCAAAGGTTTTGACTTTGTTGAAACAGATACCTTGTACCGAGCGGAACATACTTGGTCAATTGTCGAAATAGATAATAGGTGGTATTTAATGGATTTGACCTATGGGAGTGGGCATGTTGCACACAAAAAGCAAGGTTTGCCTAAATTAATGGCAAGAGCATTTGGGATAAAGTATCGACCTAAATTTAAGTATGTGCATCAATTTAATCCCCAATGGTTTTTTGTTCCCCCTGATGAAATGATTTTTACACATTTCCCCAATCTCGAAATGTACCAATTGCTTAAAATGCCCCTGTCCTTAAAATTATTTAAGCAAGGTGGATGGGTCATTCATGGGCATTTATCTTGGTATTACAAAACACTAAAAGAAAGCCCAGAGATAGAGGCTTATGGAGCTCGTTCTCAAATTCAAAAATGGCTAAAAGAAGGAGAAGAGGGGCACCAGATCAATCCTGATAATTGCCGTGTGAAGGGAATGAATTATTACTTAGCATTAGATAGCTTATTTCGGGCTTTTTTTGATTCAAAGAACAATTGTCTAAATGTTTCTTTCAAAGAATTGGAACAATTGGAGGAATATATTGTGGTGGTAGATTCTTTTTTGAGGGAAGGGATTACCAACAATAATAGAGAGTTTGAATCAAAGCAATTACAGAGTTTACAATGGGAAAAACGGCTGAATAAGCAAAATAAAGTGCACATCGATTTGCTGCAAAAACAAATTCAAAAAAATCTTAGCGCACAGCAATTGGTTCAGCAAATTAAAAAAGAAAATTTATGGCATCAGCATTCTGCTGCCCAATGGATAAAGAGGCGATCGTTGCCCTGTGATTCTAATGCTACAATTGTAAAACAGGTAACGGAAATGGGGGGATTATTGGAACCAATAGATTCTCTAGAGGCGATTGCAAAAGAAGTAGATCATCAAAAAGATGTTCTTATAGCGCAATTGCAGGCTAAAAAACTTCGCATGAGTGAACTAAAAGAAATAGAAATCCTCAACGTTTATGAAAAAAATTCAGAGACAATAAAACGATTGATTCGCCAAAAAAAATTAAGGCTGCCTCTTGTTTATGAAAATAAGGTCTTTGAAGATAGACGGCAACTTGTGGAAAAATGCCAACAGGCAGACAGTCTTAATCAAGCTGTTGTTTATACTGCTTTATTGGCTCTGAGAAAAAAACAACTGGCTTCTCATCAGAATATTAAGGTATACTGCTGCTTGGTTAAGCAGGAATTAAAGCTACTAAAAGAAGCGCAACATAAACCGTTTGGGAACAGAAAAGAATGGAAACAACGATGTAGAAGGATTGTGGAAAATTTAAGTAAGGAATTAAAGTTTTATCAACTATCCTTGCAAAAACATCTTGGTTTTCAGCAAAAGTGGAGACGCTTGTTATCCAAAGAAATCAAATGCATGCGGCAAGCAAAACAATATTTAACCTATGATTTGACTTTGGAAGCTTACCGACATCAAACGTATCGGAACTATCGAGCATCCATTCGACAAGCTGAGAACATAAAGTTGCAGGCTATTTTGGGAGAGGTAGCCCAAATTAAGGCACTTATAAATCAAGAGAAATGTTTGCTAATGGAAGATTAATTCACCCCCTCAATCATCCTATAATTTTAGAGGATGATTGAGGAGCTGAATGGGCTGATTGTTATAACAATCTAAATTCTGACTCTCCTTGTTCTAATTTTAAGATGTTATCTTTTTCCTCGTTTATGGTATTTAACCATTCGTCATATATCTCAACATCCTCAGGATGGTTGGGGTTAGCCTTTTTCTTGAGGATTAATTTTTTTAGAAAATCAATTCTAAATGCTGCCGTCTTCGAAAAATCAGTAAGCACATCTCGATGTTTTTGCATCAAATCTTTGAGTGATTCATTCTCTGAACTAATGGTTGTTCTTTGAGCAAATAAGCCAATAAAAGCCCCTTCAAATAACCTTTTCTTTTTGCCATCTTTGGGGTCAATAATCTCTTCGTGAAAATAATGTTTGGTAGAATGGAATAACTTAATGCCACTGGACTCTTCAATTTTTTTAATTTTAATATCTACCGCACCAATAAAGGCATCAATTAATTTAGGACCTGTTTTGGCAACCCCACTAAAATATTTTATAATATCTTTCATTGGACCATTAGGAACAGGAATAGATTCAATAATATCACCAATCATATTAAATCCATCAGCACTATGTTTAGCCCAGGCTTTAGCCGCAGCATAACTTTCTGGATTATTGGCAAAATTCTTAACCGTAGAATCATCTGCTAAATACAAAACGGCACGAAGTAATTTATTGAGTTTGGTTAAGTAATCAGCAGTTTTTGAGATTCCCGCAGTTAATTGACTGTCTTTTAGTTGAGCTAATTTATCCAAATTGGTTTTTAATTTGCCCAATTCAGTGAGAAAACTAGCAATGAGTTTCGACATTTTTAGGTATCGATTGTATTTGGTTTTATTATCCTCTGTATCCAGTCCTTCGACAACAAGCTGTTCGGCAAAGGTATCAATGTTCTTTTTGATTTTTACCAAAGACTGGATAACTCCAACGAGCTGTTTGGAAGTTTTGTTGGCTTTTGCAATGGTGGAGACAAGCGTAGCCGCCTCTTTACCCGAAATGGTTTCTTTTAAATCTGCGGCTACATTTTTGCCTTTAGCTTTTAATTTAGCTAAGTCCTGTTTGGCAGCAGCTATTTTTTTTTGCGCTTTATCATTGGCGTATTGACCAAGTGTTTCCAGCTTTTTTTCGAGTTTTTCTATTTCTTCAAACATTTGTTCTTTGGTTTGTTGGTGATTGATTATTGAACTTTTTGGAGGAGATCTTGGATTTTTTTCTCAATATTGGTTATAGCCCAATCTACTTCTTCTTCAGATTGAGGAACAATATCAATTTGAGATAATTGATGGGATAATTTTTTAAGGACAAGATCTTGCTGCTCAATTTTTTGTTTAGCAGCGGCTAATTTTTTTTGAGCAATAGGAGGGAGTTGAGCGTATTGGTTCATAAAGCGTTGGATGTTATTGGTAACATCATCCAATACATAAGCATCTTTTAAGTGATTATTTTTTGACTTAAATCGTTTTATAATGCCCTTTACTTCTTGTTTAAGGTCGCCTTTAACTTGATTAAATAGGCTAAGGATAGCTTTTAAATCATTAGTGGAATCACTAGAGGGGGAATGGGGGGCAGCATTTTTTTCTTTTGGGAGAGTAGCGGAATCACTGGTTGCAGAATTCGGGGCGGTATCTTCTTCTTCTTCTGTTACTGTAGCAGTCGTTTCTACTATAAAATTAAATTTTAAGAGTTGCTTGAACAAAGTTGCGACCTTAGCTTCTAATGCTTCAGCAGCATAACCACCACTGGTTAGGCTAAAATTAAGTTGTGGACCGTCTTTAGTTTTGACCATTTTTATAAAACCAGCAGCAAGCTTTTGATTAGGGTGTTTATCAGCTTTAATTTGTTTGATTAAGCCTTTTAGTGCCGTTGTTTTTCTTAGGGGAATAGCAATAGGAAGCTTTTTAGTGCCCATTTTGTAATCAATCAAAAAAATGGCTGCCTTGGCTTTTTTCCACTGCGTTTTTTCTTTAAAAGCTTTTTTAAATTCAGCGAATTTCATTTCTTTGAGCAAGTCATAACTTAATATCTCTGCCATTGTCATTTGTATTTAATGAGGTAATACATTCAAAGATCTATGAATGGATTAATAATTACAAGATGAAAAAATGAAATTGTGATAAAATAAAACGATTCAATTGTTGAGCTAGTTGCTTGATAATTGGTGATTTATGAGTTTTTGTTGTGGTAGAGTAGATTAAACTATAAATAATAATGGATAAGGAACAATTACAAGATTTTTTAGTAAAAGTAGAGCAAGACGGAGTAGCAATGTTGCACAGCAGAGGCTATCTTTGGTTTAAGAGTGAGTTTTTGCCTTACTTAAACTTAGCAGATACTCTTTTGCCTGATGCGGTTGAATTAATAGCAGATTGTTGGTATTTGGTGGGGGACATCTATGATTTTAATGGAGCTCCTCTAAAAGCGGTAGAAAGTTATAAAAAGGCTCTGGAATATGATGATGAAGTGGATGGCGCTTATCGAGAAATTGCAAATATGTATGAGCAGGTAGGACGTTATACAGAGGCCTTAAAATATATTGATCTTGCGTTAGAGCGAATGCCTGACAATGAAGAGCTGATGGAGGATAAAGCAGTCATTCAAGATAGCATAACCTATACAACAGAACCCTATTTAACAGCAGAGAATAAGGCTTGGCAATATGCAGAGCAGTTAGCCGCAGGAGAAATAGAAGCAGTGATTGCTGCTATTCAATTATTGGAAAACCCAGATAGAACGATGCTCCAATGTTTGGCGCAAGCTTATGGTGCACAAGGAGAAAAGGCGTTGTTCTTAGAAACTTGGCAAAAAATTAGAACGGCTGAAGGAAGTATGAATTTGAGTTATGCGGATTGGTTTTATATGCCGTTTTCTATTTATAATAGCAAAGAAATTTGGGAATGGCTGAAGGAATTAAGTACAGTGGTTAAATCCACAGCGTTTATAGACTTTGATAGTTTGAATGAACATTATGGGGAGCAATTAGATTCAGCAGAAGAGTTGGCTTTGATCTGCGATTTTCAGATTTATAGAATTACCAAAAATAAAGCTGCATTAAAAGCATTGGCGAAACAATATCCGCTTTGGGAAGAAGTGCAACTGGGGTAAGGTTGTTGAAGATTTGAATTGGCATTTTCACCAATTCAAATCTTCAACGGTTTAATGTTAATTGCTAGTTAGGGCATAAATAGCAAAACTCGCCAGCCAATGCCCGCCCTCATAATTACCATCTGTAATGGCAAGCAGAGAATGTTGGATGTGTTGTTGAGCAATTTTTTCAAGGTGTCGATATTCTTTGGGCAAGCTTTTCGCAATGCCGTAGAGGCACCAAGCACGACTAAAATTTAGCCCATCTAAATGAACCAAATGACCATCTTCTCGATTGGAAACAATACCAGGTTCTAATTTAAAATTCGGTTTAGACAGTTCTGGCAAAAAGTTTTTGAGCCAAGTAGAAAATTCTTCTGGGGATAATACACGGCGCATAATATCGATTTCTTCAAAGCAGGGAGAAAGAAAATCATAGCCGTTGGGTTCCCAAGCCAAGGGACCGTTTTTGTCGTTTAAGAAAAACGCTTTTGCTCGTTTTTCAATGCTTTCTTTTAACGCTTTATTGTTAACCGTCAACGCATAATCATAAGCAAAAGCTAAACCAAAACCAGTGTTGGTATGTGTGCCTACTCGGATAGGGTAAACCAATTGAGGTAAAAATTCAATATATTTATTGGCAATGAGGTTGCTTAAGGGGTAGAGGTTATTCTCTAATTCTCTTGCAAGAGAATCGTCCCAATTGTGCAGCTCTTCGGCTAATTTGAGCAGCCATGCCCAGCCGTATGTCCGCTCGAAATTCTTGTTGTGTGTTTGTTCAAAATAACGAACTTCTGCAAGAATGTTTTCTTTTGAAAGTCGGTCTGCTAGTTGTTCTCGGATAAAAGTCGCACTATCTAGAGCGGGGAACTGCTTTAGTAAACTGACCAATGACCAGTGACCATGTACCGCCGAATGCCAATCAAAACAACCATAAAAAGCAGGATGCAATTCGCTAGGTGTTTGAAGATCGAACTCACTTGCCAGTACTTGATTGAGTTTGTTTGGAAACTCGGTAAGAATACAAGCCAATGGGAGTTGGGCAAGGCGGTTGGCTTCTTGTAAATCAAGTTGTAGATTTGGGGTAGTTACATTTTGTGCAATGCTGTCTTTTGGAGTAGGGTCTAAATTTGCTTCTTGAGCGCCAGATTCTTCTTTACGAGTACAAGATATAAGCAAGCAAAGTACTAGAAAAATTGCGGTTGATTTCATTGTTGTATTTTAGTAGATAAGTAGAAGATATACGTTTATTTTTTAGTCTGTTGAAGTAGTTCTGCTTCTTGTTTTAAATCGGCAGCAAATTGTTCAAAAGGAGCATCAAAGCTAGGAATGTGTTTGGCTGCTAAAGCAAAAAAGATCCCTGCTAATCGTTCTTGCATAGAAAACGTAACACTGCCATCGGGATTGTCCATTAATTGATACTTGCGCACCCCCTTAAAAAAAGGAGCCATGCCATCTGACCAAATCATGGATTTTTCGGCTTGTACCGTATGCACCTTTAAGTTAAATGTTCTAGATGGATCAGTCGTAGATTTTAATTGAATTTTTTTGCCTTCTTGAATCTCTCCTTCTAGCGATATAATTGTAGAATTCCATCGAGAAAAATCCTCAACATTGGTGAGTAGGTTCCAAACAATTGTTTTGTTGGCTTGGATATTAATTTCGATGGAAGTAGTTCTGCTAAAAGTAGTTTTTGTTGTTACTGCTTTGTTGCTATTGATTGGCATGCTAGAAAAATTGTGTGCTTGGAAAATATTAGAGGGCATATAATAACTTCACTATCTGCAAATAAAGTTTAATAAAACATAAGATTAATATTGGCATTAATAGTAGAACACCTTATTATTGAATTTAAGATATTCATTTTTATTCATTTGTGCAAAGTTATACATGGCTACTTGGCTGAATGAGGAATAATGGTTATTATTGACTTCAATCTAAAACTTAGGAAATGAAAGCATCTAAATTTAAAACCAAAGAAGGGCAGGATTGGCTAGCCGATTGGAACCAGCGACTTATGAAGCACAATCAATTGGATTATCAAGCCCAAGTTATAGAAACTGTCTATGGCAAAACACATGTTTGGACAAAATCTCATGAGGACAGCAGTAAACCTGCTCTATTGTTTTTACCTGGTTTTAGAACCTGTGGACTGTTTTGGGACTTAAATCAAACTTTAGCCCCTTTTTATAAGGATTATAGAATTTATTTGGTTGATGTGATCGGTCAGCCTAGTTTGAGTTCGGGAAAGACACCTGCCGTAAAAGGAGATGGTTATGGCAATTGGCTAAAAGAGGTAATCGATGGACTAAAGTTAGAAAAGGTGATTGTTGCAGGGGCTTCTTTTGGTGGACAATTGATGCTAAAATTGGCAAAAGCGGCACCAGAACGGGTAAGCTGTCTCATTGGTTTTAATCCTGTTGGAATTCAATATATATCTTTAGGACCTAGGGCAATGTGGTATAATGCATTACACATGCTTTTTCCGTCCAATAAAAATATAGATTTGTACCTAGAAAAGATGGTGTTAGATCCTGCCTTAAAACTAAAAGAAGGTTGTCGTGAGTTCTTATCAGAGTATCAATATTACGTCATTCAAAATTTTAAATTTGGTTGTGATTACCCCTATAAGTTTTCGGATAAAGAATTAAGTGATGTAAAAACACCTGTTTATCTGATCCTTTGTGAAGACGATCATTTGGTAGATGCTAAAAAAACAGTAGCACGTGCCAAAAAGATCCTTCCAAATTTTAAAAAGGCTTTCTTTTGGTCTAAGATAGGGCATGGAATTGAAGTAGCACCACAAGCCTACGAAAGTTTTGCTGCAATTTTGGAGGCACAAGTAGGAAAATAAAAAATCCCCTCAGGCTTAAGAAAGCCCAAAGGGAAAAGCTACTACTGTACTGTTTTTTCAGATTGTACAACGCATAATGTTAGCAATCTATAGTAGTTTATACAGCATTAGGATAGTTGCAAGGCGACCTAATGCATTTTTTACCCTATAAAAGGGGGGGATCGTTAAAAAAAGCCCCCTCCAAGCTTTTCCTGGAGGAAGGCTTAATACTACTGATACTAATCATAACTATTTTGCGAATTCATTATTTAATTTAGTATTAAAGTAGCAATTAAAGTACGTCTTTATGATGGTTAATCTATGTTGTTTTAAACGTTAAAAAGAGCCTCCCAGATTGCTCTGGGAGGTTGTGGGGACAAATTACTTGCTTGCCTATGTTACCCCTCAGTAATGTATGAGCAAGAATAAAAGTAGCTACATTGTGCTGTAAAATGAATTGGATAAGCCTAGTCTAAAGGGAATAACAAATAATACATGTGCAAATCGATAAAAAGTACAAAAAGATCAATCTATAAAACTTGCTATTCTCTTACTTATCTATTCTGTTATAACTACTTTATGTTATTAAAAACCCACGCCTCCTCCGCCGCCTCCAGCGTTGGAGCCTCTTTGATTCATTCGTCTTCGTGTACCCATGTCCATCTTACCAAAATCATAACTGATGCTAAGACGGGCTACTCTGGATTCCCAACGATGTGTTCCTTGTACACTATAGTTAGTATCTGCTAAGTCATACCCAAATTGCATGACATTAAAAGGATCTTGTATACTCAAGGTGATTTTTAGCGATCTTTTCAAGAAGCTTTTGCTAATCGCAAAAGAACTGCGAAACATCCCTGTGATATTGCCAATAACTAGCACCATAGGTGCTCGATAAGATAAATTAAATTGCGCACCAAAATCTAGCGGTAAACGGAAGGATGAACCTATGTTAGCATGCCCTCCAAAAGAACTATTTCTATATTGATCGCTTAGGTTGCTTCCATCTTCTTGCATCCGATAAGCATTCATACTCACGTTCATTCTCCACCATTTTAATAACTGAATACTACTTGCTAGTTCTACTCCATAGGAGTGGACTTCGTCAAAGTTGGTGAACTGGATATAACCAGCTCCTTGGGCATCCACATTATACAGTCTGCGAATAACATCGGTTGTATGTCTATAGTATAAACTTGTTGTGAAAGAGCCTTTTTTCCAGTATTTTGCATATGTTAATTCGATTGAGTTGATGTATTCAGGTTTCAGATATGGATTTCCGATTCGTATGTTTTGTGGATCGGTCTGATCTCCGAATGGATTTAAAGAATGTATTCTTGGTCGATTAATTCGTCGACTATATGATAATTGTATTTGTTGTGTTTTAGGCAATTCGTAGCCAATATGAGCACTAGGGAAAAAGCTAAAATAATTGTTGGTATATCGCTCATTCGTTGTAATCAAATAAGAGCTTGTTAAGGCCTGTTCTAAACGAAGCCCTGCTTGAAAACTAAACTTCTTAATTTTTTGCCCGTAGGTACCATAAACGGCATATACCTGTTCAGAATATTGAAAATTATTGCTAATGCCCAAGTCCGTTTCATAATCTTGGTTGGCATAATTATAATTTTGGAACTCAAAATCATTGTTGATCAACCGATAACCACCTTTAGCACCAAGCTCCATTTTTCCTTTGTTCTTAAAAGGATGGGTATAGTCCAATTGTATATTTAGAATGTGGTTGTTTCTAATATCCGAATTGTATTGCAATGCAGGACTATTGCTAGGCACCAATAAATCTTCTTGTTTATAACGATTAATTATCTGATCGTTGAAATAAGAATAGTTTGCATCAAACTCTAGTTTTTGTTTAGGGTCTTTAAATACAGTAGTATAATTAAGGTTATAATTCATGCCTAGTGGGGCATCTTTTTTAGGGATAGATCGTAAACTCTTGGAAGTAATTTCCTTAGTTTGATCCAAAAAGGTATAATAAATACTATCCGCTGCTACTCCCTTTCCTGGGTTAATAGAAGCATTGAGCGAGATGGTGTTTTTGGGATTGATGAAATAATCAAAGCCCACCTTGGCAAAATGCCCATAGTTAACATGGTTACCCATGGCATGTTCCTCTAAAAAGTTATAACTACCGTCGTTAAATATATTTTTGCGGTTGGCAATCGCCGAGTTATAAGACCCCCTATAATTAAAATTATAATTGGCAAATACATTTATTTTTTCATTTCTAAAATTGATCCCTGCTGTTACATTATGTTTGTTCGCCATGGTACCAATGGTATAAGCAATATTTCCACTGATGCCCTGCATTTTATTTTTTTTAAGTACAATATTAATAATCCCTGTCATCCCTTCAGGATCGTACTTTGCAGAGGGATTGGTAATAATTTCAACATTTTTAATCATGCTAGCAGGAATTTGTCTCAAAATAGCAGCACGATTTGCTCCATTTAAACCAGAAGGCTTGCCATTAATGAGTACACTCACCCCTTGACTTCCCCTAAGGCTAATATTATCATTCATATCAACATCTAGGGTAGGAGTATTTTTTAATACATCAATTGCATTACCTCCATCATTAAGCTGGCTTTTTTCTACATCAAAAACCTTTCGATCAATGCCTAAACGCATCATGTTGGTCTCGGCAGTAACTTCTGCTGTTTGCAAGCTGGTCGAGTTTATGATTAATAATGTTGGTGCCAATTTAATATTAGGTTTTTGAGCGGATATACTGATGTTTTGAATACTAGATTTATACCCTATAAAGTCAATTTTGACATAATGGTTCCCAAAGGGAATTTTTTTAATTTCAAAGACACCTTTTTCATTCGTAATCCCTCCTGTTATGAGGGTAGAATCAGGCAATTGATGAATAGAAATAGTCGCAAATTCTATGACTTCTTTACTTTGGGCATCTTGAACAGTTCCTTCCATAGTACCACTAGGAGGAGCTTGACCTTGCCCTAAACTAGAGCTAATTATACCTACTAATAATAGATGTGTTAATAGTAATTTCATAGGTGCTGTTTTTCTTACAGATAAGTCTAGAAATTTAAGTTTAAAAAACAATAAATTACTAGAAAATGTATCATTTAAAAAATAAGATTACTTGCTTGAATATGGCTGTATAAATAAGGTTTCTAAATTTTATATTATTTCCCTTTGTTTATTCGTCATAATTCAAAATTAATCTGTAAGATATGTTCAAACAACTTTTTGCGACTAATGATCGTTAAAATACGACAACTGCTGGTTTTGATAAAAAAGTACTTATAAAGTAAGTTTTATAGTGTTTTTGTTGAAAATAATCGATCATTTTATCCTAGTTTGTAGAAAAAATAGGTTTAAAACATTTTTTCTATAAATATAATTATTCTATTAAAATGATAATGCTTATTTTTTTAACGCTGACAAAATGATAGAACAAAAATAAAGCAAGGATGCTTACTGAAATTGTAAAAATGTAAACCCTGGTATTTAAATAAATGTTAAGGTTGTAAACCAAAAAAATCAACTATAAAAGGAGCATTCTTCGAAGGAATAGATGGGTTAAACAGATCGAGGGATAGGTTTATCTGATTTATATTTTATTTTGTCGAAAAGAGAACTGTTAAGGAAGTCAAAAAATATACGATTTTCTTAAAAGATAAAGACCTGATAACTTAAACTCTTAATGCAATTCCGTGTTATAACTTTTGTGAATACGAAGGATCAGGAACAAAAAAATCAATATTATTAACAAAGACTAAAAACTACAATTTACATTAGGATGAGAGGAATTGCTTTTTGGGGATTAGTACTAGTGCTTAAATTTTATCTCTACTATAATCTAGTTCGTTTATTTAAGCGCCCGCTATTTCGCTGGTTGGCGGTCGGTCTAGGGCTGATTTCCATCTTATCAATGATAGGAGGGCTGTATACCTTATTTAACAATTTTTCAGGGGGAATTAGCCAAGTTAGTGTGTTTTCTAATTACTCCTTAGCGTTAATGATTTCTTTTTTAGTTTGCGAATTATTTGTAGGCGCTTTTTTTGTCTTAGATGATCTGGGTAATATATTGGCTTGGGTTTATCATTCTGTGAGGAAGAGAGAGCGAGAAACTGGGGGAGGAAATAGACGTGGATTTTTGAAAAAAGCAGGAACCTTAATCGGGGGAATTCCTTTTGCTTCTTTTTTATATGGAATTACTTGGGGAAAGTACAATTTTACAGTACACCACCAAGTGCTTGATTTTGACGATCTGCCAGCAGCGTTTGATGGTTTTAAGATTGCTCAAATTTCGGATATACATTCTGGAAGTTTTGACGATGCAACTGCTGTTCGTAGAGGTATTCAGTTGCTACAAAATCAAAAGGCAGATCTAATTCTTTTTACAGGTGATTTGGTGAATAGTTATGCTCATGAAATAGAACCTTATTTGGAGGACTTTAGGTATTTGACAGCCCCTTATGGCAAGTTTTCTGTTTTGGGAAACCACGATTATCCCATGTATAAAAGAATGTTTGATAGTGACGAACATGGTCAGAAAAACTTAGAGCAGATAAAAGCACATCATAAAAAGATGGAATTTAATTTGTTGCTTAATGAGAATACAAAGCTAGAAAAAAATGGTGAATACATTCGTTTGATAGGCGTTGAGAATTGGGGGCGTAGTAGACATTTTCCTAAGAAAGGAGATTTAGATTTAGCAACAGCAGGTTGTGCTGAAAATGAGTTTAAGATTTTAATGTCACACGATCCTACCCATTGGGAAGACAAAGTGAAAGCGTATGACAAACATATTCATTTAACACTTAGTGGTCATACACATGGTTTGCAAATGGGGATTGATTTGCCAATGTTTAAGTGGAGCCCAATTAAATATGTTTACAAACATTGGGCAGGTTTATACAAAGAGGCAGGCAAGCTTTTGTATGTCAACAGAGGCTTTGGTTTCTTAGGTTTTGCGGGTAGGGTAGGTATGTTTCCTGAAATAACACTGTTTGAACTAAAAAAGAAATAGCTAAAAAAGAAATTGGAAGCGCCCTTATGCACCTCCAATCTATTTTTTATGGATCGAATTATTAGCTGTCTATATTTTTATCTCCATAGGCTAAATCTCCTGCATCTCCTAATCCAGGAACGATATAAGATCGAGCGGTTAGTTCTTCATCTATCGCTGCTGCCCAAATGGTAGCCTTAGGGAGTGTGCGTTCTAGGTGTTCTATTCCATCAGTAGATGCAATTGCAGTAACAATATGAATATGAGAAGGTGTGCCATGTTGGAGAATGCCTTCAATAGCTGTCGTCATAGACATACCTGTAGCAACCATAGGATCGCAAATAATCAAAGGACGATCATCAAGAATTGGGCAAGAAACATAATCCATATGGATTTCAAATGTCCCATCTTTGTGTTGACGGCGATAAGTTGTGACAAAAGCATTGTCTGATTGATCGTAAAAATTAAGTAGCCCTTGGTGCATAGGAATACCCGCTCGTAATATAGTGGCCAATACAGGTTGAACCGCTATAATTTTGGAATTGGCGATTCCCATTGGGGTTTCTACTTCCAATTCTCCATAGCTTAGTGTTTTGCTAATTTCGTAAGCAAAAATTTCTCCCAAGCGTTCTAAGTTTTTTCGGAACCGCATGCGGTCAGCTTGAATGTCAATATCTCTAAGTTCTGTAATAAATTGATGAATAAGGGAGTTCTGAGCAGATAAATTAATAACAGGCATAGTGATTGATTTTTTTTGTAGAAAAACTTTGGCTATTGGGGTCTAAAGTAAAAAAAAAAGCTTAGATTTTATTCGAGGGCTTGATTTAATTCGATTGAAGTGAAATTTATTATAGGAAAGTATATTTATTAGCCCCATTCTTTGGATTAATTTTGAGAGAATAAGAGTTTTGTATCAAGGAATACGCATAAAAAAATGAATACAATTACGATAGGACAACAACATTATCGTTGGGAATTGAAGGTGTTTAATTGGCTGAATGTTGTGGAATGTACAATTTATAATATCATAGACCCGACAGAGTGTTTGGTTATTATTCAAAAAGGTACAGACTCTGCTACTTGTACTCCTCAACAGATTAAGGTATGGATTGATTTTGCCTTGCAACAGGGCTGGTATTCAGAGACACGAGTCTATCAATTGTTTGAAATAAATGGGCATATCCGAATGGTCAAATTGTCTTATAGTTTGACCAAGGAAGCTGCTGTTGTAAAACAGTTGTCTAATAAATTTAATAAAACGACTACGGGCTTAGAAAAGAGTACAATAAAGTATCAATTTAAAAATTTAGAAAACAAAATTGGGTTGATTTTACCTTCTATTGTAAAGCAATTGTATCTGTCTTTAGGGAATGGCGATTTTGGTCCCGATTATGGCTTTTTTCTCTTGGCAGAAGACCCTAAAATAGATAAGCTTACTATTGCTCAGGCTTATCAGGATATTCATACGGCTAAAATTAAAGATTGGGATTGGGAGCTGTCTAAATTGTTAGTTCCTTTTTTGTATTGGGGGGCAGATATTTATTCTCTAGTAGACTGTGCAAGCCCTGATGGGGCGATTTATGTGTTGGACAAAAACCTAAAAAAAGAAAATAGTACTTGGCAATCTTGTGTTTGGAAGCATCATTCGACGATGTTGGAATGGTTAGAGAAATGGTCGGAAGGGGATGTGTCAGGTCGTGCATTGTGGTTAGAAATGTACCAAATCAAAGGCTTGTTATAATTACTTTTGCTTCCTTGTTTATTTTTATTACTTCGTTGAAAATCAAGTGACAGTGACGTAGCTGATAGCAGCACATTATTGCATGAGCTAGCAAAGCTAGGTTATTGGTATTATATGTTTTTTGCTGCTAAAGTGCTAAGGCTTTGAAAGCTAGTGAGATGTTGCGTTTATAGAAGTCTATATTTTTCTATTAATAAAGGTGAAATTTTTAACGATCTAGCTGTATTGGGACGGGAATTAATTAAAAATCGTTTGCGTTTTATTAAAAGCTTCTATAGCAGTAGTTTGTAGCTACTGTGTTTTATGTTAAATGAAGGTCAAAATTTTGTGATTAGCTATTGCTCAATAGTTAAGCTGAATCAGTTCCCACACTTTCCCACTTCGTTGGTTGATTTTTACCACTTACTTCTTTTTCTCCAGAAAAAAAGGTTGATTTTTCCACTTTCTATAAAAAAAAGCCAAAAAATCCCACAAATTCTAGGTTTGTAAGCAAAAAAATTATAAGAAGTCTAGAAAAGCCTATAAATAAAGGTGTCTAAGGCACTGATTTCTGTGAGAATAGTACACAATTTGGCAAATAAAAAAAAGAAAATTGTAAATAGGGGGAATTATTTTCTACAAAAAGTGGTAGAAAGTGGTAAAAAGTGGGGAAAAATGGTATTTTTGATTTGTTATAACTAACAAAAAACTCTAAATGATACAATTTCTTGGTGAATACAATTGCAAAATTGACGCAAAAGGTCGTCTAAGATTGCCAGCTCCCTTGCTCAAACAGCTAGGTGATTTGGCACAGGATGGCTTTGTATTAAACCGAGGTTTTGAAAAATGTTTGGTGTTGTACCCTCGACAAGCTTGGGACACAATCTCCAAAGATATTCAAAAGCTAAATCAATACGTAAAAAAGAATAGAGATTTTGTTCGTTATTTTTTTAGAGGAGCAACTGAGTTAGAGTTAGATAGTAATTCTAGATTGCTTTTCCCTAGAACCTTATTGGATTATGGACAAGTAAACAAAGAGCTGGTGCTTTTTGCTTATTTTGACAAAATCGAGGTTTGGTCTAAAGAAAATTATGAAGCTTTATTAAATGATGAACCAATGGATTTTGATGTTTTGGCAGAAGAAGTCATGGGTAATTTGAATGGAGGAAGTCAAGATGGAGAAATTGAATTATCATAATCCTGTTTTATTACAAGAGAGTATTGAAGGCTTAAATATTAAGCCTGATGGAGTTTATGTAGATGTTACATTTGGTGGTGGAGGGCATTCTACTGAAATATTAAAACGGTTGGGCGAAAATGGTCGCCTTTATGCTTTTGATCAGGATGCAGATGCTGCTGAGAACATTATCGATGACTCTAGGTTTCGATTGTTGCCGCATAACTTTAGATTCTTAAAACGTTTTTTGAGATTAGAAGGAGTGCGAAAAATTGATGGGCTTTTGGCTGATTTAGGCGTTTCTTCTCATCAGTTTGATACGGCAGATAGAGGCTTTTCATTTCGATTTGATGCACGGTTGGATATGCGTATGAATCAAGGAGCCGAATTGACAGCCGAAAAGGTGATTAATAGTTATAATGCCCAACAATTGCAGCATATTTTTGGAATGTATGGTGAGGTCAGAAACGCAAAAACTTTGGCTCAGCTAATTGTCAAAACTAGAGAATCAGGGGTGGTGCTAAAGACAATAGGTGATTTTGTTGCTGCGATTGATAAGTGTATAAAAGGGAAAAAAAATCGTTATTTATCTCAGGTATTTCAAGCTTTGAGAATGGAGGTGAATGAGGAAATAGAGGTATTAAAAGAAATGCTTTGGCAATCAACAGAGGTATTGCATACTGGAGGACGATTGGTGGTCATTTCTTATCATTCCTTAGAAGATCGACTGGCTAAAAATTTGATTAAGAAAGGGACTTTTGAAAAAGAACCTGAAAAAGATGATTATGGCAATTTTTACCAACCTTTAAAAGCAATAAATAAAAAAATTATTCTTCCGACGGAACAAGAAATAAAAGAAAATCCAAGAGCTAGATCCGCTAAAATGCGAATAGCAGAACGGACAGACAAGAAACCGCTATTATTTATTTGACGTACGGGCGAACCAAAGTGTTCGCCCACGGCAAATAAGAAGATTCGCCCACGGCAAATAAGAAGATTCGCCCACGGCAAATAAGAAGATTCGCCCACGGCAAATAAAAGAATAAAAATAGCAGAAAGAATAAAACAAGAACAAAGAGAAAACAAGCAAAGAATATACAACTAAAAAACGAAACCCAAAAGAGCATAAAGTGAAGGAATGAAATGGCTGAAAATAAATTAAAACAATCCACAACTGCAGCGCCCAAGCGCCAATCCAAGCCTAGAAAGCAGCCTGCTTTTATGAATGGTTTAAATATGAGTGCCTTTTATTTATTTAATAACATTCATTTTATCTTCTATCTAGCCTTTTTAGGAGTTATTTATATTGCTAATTCTCATTATGCAGTACAGACAATCAAAGAGATTAAAGCCATACAAAAAGACTTGAGATCAATTAGCTGGGAAAGCAATTCCAAAAAATCAGATCTTATGTATCAGAGTATGGAATCAATTGTAGCAAAGAAAGTAAAAAAGATGGGATTAGAGGAGTTAGAGACCAATCCCAAAAAAATTATAAACAAAGACAAAAGAAATAGGTAATAAAGCGCACAAAATAGGTTTATTACTCTATTTACACAAGGATACAACACTCAATGTCAGGACAAGACCAAACCAAAAATATAGCTAAAACTGTAGATGTCAAAAACGCTATTTTATGGCGCATCTATGTAGTCATGTTAATGACTATTATAGCCGCTTTAGTGATTATACTAAAGATCGGAAAGGTGCAGTATATGGATGGGGACGAACTAAGAGCTAGAGCAGATAGTATCTATATTGCATTGCGTCCTGTTGAAGCACCTAGAGGAAATATTTTGGCGGAAAGTGGAAGCTTATTAGCTACATCTTTGCCTTATTTTAAACTACATTTTGACACCAAAGTAGTGCCCAAGGATACCTTTATGAAGTATGTCGATACCTTGGCTGCTTGTTTGGCAAAATATGTAGACAATGAGTATACCGTTGGTGCTTATCGAAATCGATTAAAAGCTGCTAGGGATGCGGGGCATCGTTATTTTCCTATTCGTAAAAACGTAGGATATTTGGAACTGGAAGAAATTAAAAAATTTCCATTATTCAATAAAGGAGGGCAGTACAAAAGTGGGCTAATTATTGATAAAATGAGCAAGCGCCAATATCCTTTTAAGATGTTGGCACATCGTACTGTAGGGTATATTCGATCGTATGTAAAAGTAACAGAAAGAGGAGATACGATTAAGGATGCCAATGGAATGGCGGTAGTTGATACTATGCGAGTGGGCTTGGAAGAAGCTTTTGACCATGTTTTGTCAGGAGAAGAAACCTTGAAACCAATGAAGTGTATTGGCAGTAATATTTGGGTGCCACTTACTGATATGTCTCAGATAGAGCCCAAGGCAGGAAAAGATATTGTTACTACCTTGGATGTTAATATTCAGGATATTACAGAGGAGGCTTTGTTGAAGACACTTCAAGACAATCAGGCAGATCATGGTTGTGCTATTGTAATGGAGGTAGCTACAGGAGAAATTAAGGCCATTGCTAACATTGGTTTTAACAAAGAACGTACGACCTATTGGGAAACTAAAAACTATGCCATTGCAGAGGCCGCTGAACCTGGTTCTACCTTCAAATTGGCTACAATGATGGCTTTGTTTGAACATGGTTATGTAAAACCTACCGATACCGTTAATTTGAATAAGGGACGTATTGAATTCTATGAAGAAACAATGGAAGATGCTTCTTATCATGGATTGACAAATACTTCTGTTCAAAAGGCGTTTGAGTTGTCCTCTAATGTAGGGGTTGCTCGATTGGCCAATCAATATTACAACAAAGATAAAGCATCTCAAAAAAAGTTTATTGAGTATTTGAGAGGGCTGAAATTTGAAATGTCAAAATTAGGTTTTTCTGGCGAAGGTTCCTCTTTTATTAAAGACCCTGAATACAGAGATTGGAGTGGTATTACAGTTCCATGGATGTCGATAGGGTACGAGTCGTACTTAACACCTCTTCAAACCCTAAATTTATACAATACAATTGCGAATAATGGTCAGATGATGAAGCCACATATTGTGAAAGAAATTCGATCGTTTGGAAAGGTAGAACAGCAATTTAGACCTGACATTGTTAATCGTAGTTTGGTAAGTGAAAAGACAATTGGCTATGTAAGAGGATTGTTAGAGAGTGTAGTGGCAGGAAAGAATGGAACGGCAAAAAATATTAAACCAGAACATTATTCCATTGCAGGCAAAACAGGTACGGCAATTATTAATTATAAAGCTTATCGAAATAAGGGCGTCGCTAAAAAGTACCGTTCTTCTTTTGCGGGATATTTTCCTGCGGATAAGCCTATTTATTCTTGTATTGTTGTGGTAACCAATCCTAGGGTTGGCTTTTACGGTGGTCGAGTAGCTGCACCTGTATTTAAGGAAATTGCTGATAAGTGTTATTCTAAAATTATAGATGTCCACAATGCAATTAATGATACTGCAACGGCTTATGTAAGTGCTAGAATGCCTGATTTACAGGTTGGGTTTAAGAATGATTTTACAATATTAATGGAATCGTTAAAGATGCCTTATAAAGATCAATCGACCACTCGTTGGGCGGTTAGCCGTGTCAAGAATGATACTTTGGCATTAATGACTCGAAACGTACAGGACAAAATAGTACCGAATGTAGTGGGCATGGGCTTAAGAGATGCTTTGTATTTGTTGGAAAATAGAAATATACGAGTAAAGGTTAGAGGTTCAGGAAAAGTAAAATCGCAATCGATTAAACCTGGGCGTTCGGTCAATGAAGCCCATACCATAGAATTGGTATTGGGATAATGTTAAATGTGGAGTAGATCATGCGTATGAAATTAAATAAATTACTAGAAGGAATCCAATACCGATCAATAGGACCTTTTGATAATCCAACCATCAAAAGTCTTCAGTTTGATTCTAGAAAGGTGGAAGATGGGGCTTTATTTGTAGCGATCAATGGGGTGGAAACAGATGGGCATTTGTTTATTGATAAAGCCATTGAAAGGGGAGCTTGTGTTGTGTTGTGCGAAAAGGTGGATAAGCCCAAAGAAAATGTTCTTTATATACAGGTCAATGATAGTGCTCAAGTATTAGGGGAGTTGGCAAGCCGATTTTATGGTGCTCCATCCCAAAAACTTAAGCTGGTAGGAATTACTGGAACCAACGGAAAAACTACAACAGTTTCTTTGTTGTATGATTTATTTACTCAGTTGGGATATACTGTTGGTTTAATTTCTACGGTAGAAAATAAAATTGGTACGGAAGTGATTCCGAGTACGCATACGACACCAGATGTGATTACCTTAAATCAGTTGTTGGTGAAAATGAATGATGCAGGCTGTGAATACGCTTTTATGGAGGTTAGTTCACATGCGGTAGACCAAAAACGAATTGCTGGTATTCATTTTGAAGGAGCGGTGTTTTCAAATATAACACACGATCATTTGGATTATCACAAGACGTTTAAAAATTATATTTATGCCAAGAAGGGCTTTTTTGACGCCTTGCCAAAAACGGCTTTTGCACTAACGAACTTGGACGACAAAAGAGGAGAGGTGATGTTGCAGAATACAGCCGCTAAAAAGGTTACGTATGCCCTGCGCCAGATGGCAGATTATAAAGCAAAAGTAATTGAGAATAACCTGACGGGATTGGTTTTAGATTTGGATGGCGAGGCATTTTTTGCTCGCTTGGTGGGTGGTTTTAATGCGTATAATTTATTGGCAGTTTATGGAACAGCTAGATTGTTAGGGGCTGATAAATTAGAGGTCTTGGCGGTAATGAGTAATTTAAGAGCTCCAGAAGGGCGCTTTGATTATATACAAAATGAAAAAGAGGGGATTGTGGGAATTGTAGACTACGCACATACTCCTGATGCCTTAGAAAAGGTATTGCAGACGATTGATAAATTGAGAACAGGCAATGAACAGATTATAACTGTAGTAGGTTGTGGGGGAGATCGGGACAAAAACAAACGTCCTCTTATGGCGAAGGTTGCCTGTGACTATAGTCAACAGACTCTATTAACTTCCGATAATCCGCGTACGGAGGAACCAGAGGCAATCTTGCTAGATATGGAGCAAGGGGTTCCGCCCTATGCGGTTAGGAAGACATTAATAATTGCAGATAGACGACAGGCAATTCGTACGGCTTGTCGCTTGGCAAATCGTGGCGATATTGTGCTTATTGCAGGAAAGGGACACGAAAAATATCAAGAAATCAATGGGGTGAAATATCCTTTTGATGACAAGGAAGAATTAAGGAATGCTTTAAATGAATGATGGAATTAGATAATAAAGACTTGCTGTAATCGGCTCGTAATTTTAAATAAGGAAATCTTCAAATTAATAGAATAATGTTATACTGGTTAGCTGAAATACTGGATGTTAGACTTTTTCAATACTTGACTTTTCGAGCGGGTATAGCTGTTTTAATTTCGCTGTTAATTACCTTGGTTTTTGGCAAAAAAATTATTGGATTGATTCAGCGAATGCAAATTATTGAAAAGCAGCGAGCATTGGGTTTACCAGGGGAGGAAACGAAAGCCAAAACTCCTACGATGGGGGGGCTAATGATTCACATGGCTATTTTAGTGCCTTGTTTATTATTGGCAGATTTGACGAATGTTTACATTCAAATGATGTTGCTAACCACCCTATTTATGGGGACGGTTGGTTTTGTAGATGATTATATGAAACTGACCAAGGGGAAAGATGGCTTGGCGGGGCGTTACAAGATCTTGGGGCAAGTAGTCTTAGGGGCTATTATTGGTTCTGTGATGTTGTTTCATGATGATGTAGTTGTTCGAGTAGATCAGGCAACAGCAAAGGAATATGGTTATGAAATTGTAAAAACTGTACCTGTAGAGCGATTTGCTAGAAATAGCAATGGGGATAAAATAACCTACAAGGAAGATATGTATTATGTCAAAACAACCATGACAAATGTGCCTTTTTTTAAAGGGAATGAGTTTGACTATCAGTACTTCTTGTGGTTTCTAGGAGAGAATGCTAAATATTGGGTTTGGTTAATTTTTGTACCTTTTGTTATCGTTATTATGACTGCGGTATCAAATGCTGCGAACTTAACCGATGGGATTGATGGCTTGGCAGCAGGAACTTCGGCTATTATTGGTGCAGTATTAGGCTTGTTTGCTTATGTGTCAGGAAATAATGTTTTAGCAGAATACTTGGGAGTACTTTATGTACCTCATGTGGGGGAGTTGGTTGTTTTTTCTGCTTGTTTTTTGGGGGCTTGTATTGGCTTTTTGTGGTACAATGCCTATCCAGCAGAAGTATTTATGGGGGATACGGGGAGTTTGGCATTGGGGGGAATTATAGCGGCCTTAGCCATTATGATTCGCAAGGAATTATTAATTCCATTGTTGTGTGGCATTTTTGTGGCAGAAAACCTGTCTGTGATGCTGCAAGTAAGTTATTTTAAATATACCAAAAAGAAAACTGGAACAGGGAAGCGCATTTTCTTGATGTCTCCTTTGCACCACCATTTTCAGAAGAAGGGAATGCACGAATCTAAAATTGTTGCTAGATTTTGGATTGTTGGGGTGTTCTTGGCGGTATTAACAATTATAACATTGAAGGTTAGATAATATAAAAAGCATGAGCAAGGTAAAAAACATAGTAATATTAGGTGCTGGCGAGAGTGGGGTAGGGGCAGCTATGCTTGCTCAAAAGGAAGGATTTGCTGTGTTTGTTTCTGATGCAGGGCAAATTGCCGAGGTATATAAAAAAAGATTGAACGAGGAAGGGATTGCTTATGAAGAGGGAGGACATAGCAAACAGCGCATTTTAGAGACAGCGGATCTAATTATTAAAAGCCCTGGTATTCCAGATCATATCGATTTTATTCAGGAATTAAAAGAAAAGGGCATCGAGTTAATCGATGAGTTGGAATTTGCAAGCCGTTATACCAAGGCTAAAATTATAGCAATAACAGGAAGCAATGGAAAAACCACAACGACAAGATTAATTCATCATATTTTGGCGGTAGCTGGTTTAGACGTAGGAATTGCAGGAAACATAGGTTTTAGTTTGGCAAAACAAATCGCTCAAAAAGATTGTGCTTTTTATGTGGTAGAAGTAAGTAGTTTTCAATTGGACAACATGACTACTTTTAATCCAGCAATAGCAGTATTGTTAAATATAACTCCTGATCATTTGGATCGATACGATTATAAATTAGAACAATACATTGCTTCTAAATTTAGAATTGTACAAAATGATCATGCAGAACAAGTTTTTATATACAACAAAGCAGATCATAACATTCAATATGGGTTTGAACATTATTATAAGGGAGAAGAACGAGCTCTAATTCCTGTGTCTATAGGAAAAGAGGAGCAAGAAACAGAATGGTTGACCGTGCCAGAAATCGCTTTTAAAATGCCAATATCTGCCTTGACAATTAAGGGGCGACACAATTATTTTAACATTCATTGTGCCATTCGAGCGGCTAACAAAATGGGAATTTCTAATGAGACTATCATGGAAGGACTTCGCACCTTTGAAAATGAGCCCCATCGTTTAGAATCGGTTATTGTCCTTAACGAAGTGGAATACATTAACGATAGTAAAGCAACCAATGTAGATGCTGTTTATTACGCTTTGGAAGCGATGGATAAACCTATTGTATGGATTGTTGGCGGTATAGATAAAGGCAATGACTATACTTCTTTATTTGCTTTGGTCAAAGAAAAAGTTCGTGCTATTGTTTGTTTAGGAAAGGACAATAGTTTGATACAAAAAGCTTTTGAGCCCATTCATGAGATTATTGTAGAATCCAGAAGTATGGGAGAGGCCTTAAAGATCGCTAGTTTGTATGCAGAGCCAGGGGATGCTGTTTTATTGGCACCTGCTTGTTCTAGTTTTGATCTATTCGAAAATTACAAAGCAAGAGGCAATCAATTTAAAGATTTATTGTTCGAACAGCACAAAATTATGACAGAGGGCATACAGGTGAATTTAACCCTCAATATTAACATGAATCCAGTTGACCATCAATCGGACAATTGATACAAAATAACATTACTCAGCTAAAAATTGGCAGAGGATTAAAAATAAATAATGGACGTAAAATTTATACAAACCAAAGTCGGCGCACTTTTACAAGGCGACAAAGTAATATGGTTGGTCATTGGTTTACTAGCTATATTTTCCGTGCTAACTGTTTATAGTTCAGCAGAGGCTTTGGCATTACGTACAGGAGTGGATACAGAATCATTTTTGGTAAAGCATATTGTTTTGCTCTGTGCAGCTATGCTATTGATTTATATTTGCCACATGGTAAATTATGTGAAATATGGGCGATTATCGGTTATTTTTCTGGTCATAGCAGTTCCTTTGCTGGTTTATACCCAATTATTGGGGGAAACCTTAAATCAGGCAACTCGTTGGATTAAAATTCCTTTTATTGGGGTGACGTTTCAAACCTCAGATTTTGCCAAGATTGCGTTAATTATGTACACGGCTAGAACCTTGTCGTTGATGCAGAGCAAAAAGGTAGCGTTAGGAGAATTAATCATTCCTGTGTTGTTAGTTTGTGGCTTAATAGCACCTTCTGATTTGTCTTCTGCCTTAATTTTATTTTTTACTTGTGTCCTATTAATGTTTATTGGTCGAGTAGAAATGAGGAATGTATTTTCCTTAATGATGTTAGGAGTAGGAGCTTTTGCTATTTTGATTATGCTTTCTGAGTTTTTCCCCGATTCTATACGAGTTGGAACATGGATTAGTCGTTTGAGGGATTTTTGGTTGGGAACAACAGGAGATCAGTTTCAGGTAGAACAGGCGCAAATGGCCATTGCACAAGGAGGCTTTTTGGGCGTAGGGCCAGGAAATGCACAGCAAGCGCATTTTTTGCCACACTCTTATTCTGATTATATCTTTTGTGTTATCGTAGAAGAATATGGAACGGTTGGAGCAATGGTAATCATTGGACTTTATATTACTTTATTATTGCGTTGCATTCGTTTGGTAACCCGTAGCCCCAAAGCATTTGGAGCGATGTTAGCTTTAGGTTTGTGTTTTAGTTTGGTCATTCAGGCCTTTGTACACATGGCGGTTAATGTGAATTTGTTGCCAGTAACAGGGCTAACGTTGCCATTTGTAAGCATGGGGGGAACTTCGCTTTTATTTACAGGAATTTCCTTAGGAATTATTCTTAGTGTTAGCAAATATATAGAAACAAGTGTGGGAGAAGGCTCCAAAACAAATGATGCAAATCAAGTCGCTTTGGACAGTTAAAGAAGACGAATTATAGGCACAATCTTTTAATGATAAAAAATGAAATTAGACGGACTTAAAAAAATCTATTTTGTAGGGATTGGAGGAATTGGAATGAGTGCTTTGGCACGCTATTTTAATAGCTTGGGAATAGAGATCTTTGGGTACGATAAAGTAGAAACAGTTCTTACAAAAACATTGGAACAAGAAGGAATGAAGATTCATTATGAAGATAATGTATCTCTAATTCCAAATGGGATTGATTTGGTGGTTTATACGCCAGCTATTCCAAAAACGCATCAAGAATTGACGTATTTCTTGGAGCAAGGCTATCCAGTCAAAAAACGAGCAGAAGTATTGGGAATTGTTTCCAGAAATCGGAAAACAATTGGAGTGGCAGGAACACATGGCAAAACAACAACTAGTGCTATTTTAACTCATCTGTTGCGTACTTGTGGGATTGATTGTACTGCTTTTTTGGGAGGAATTGCTGAGAATTTTAATTCTAATTTTGTTGCAGGAAAGTCAGATTGGGTGGTCATGGAAGCAGATGAGTTTGATCGTTCTTTTTTGCAGTTAAATCCAGAGTTGGCAATTGTTACATCCATGGATGCAGATCATTTGGATATTTATGGCAATAAGGAAGCCATGCACCAAACTTTTTTTGATTATGTCAATCAGGTTAATCATACGGTTTATTACAAATATGATTTGCCATTAAAAGATCGAAAAAAAGATCACCTTCAATTGGAAAATTATGGCATAGAGGAGGGAGGTATTCGTGCAACGAATATTCGAGCAGAAGCGCCTTATTTTATTTTTGATTGGGAGGGGATGGGAACCGTGTTAAAAAACTTAAAATTTAGCTTGCCAGGACATCACAATGTGTTGAATGCAACGGCTGCAATTGCAGTGGCTAAACAATTAAATTGTGAAGAAGATAAAATTCGTGAAGCCTTGCTTTCTTTTAAGGGAATTAAGCGCAGATTTGAGTTCAAATATACTAGTGCCAATCAAGTTTATATCGATGATTATGCCCATCACCCTGAAGAACTAAAAGCAGCCATTGGCGCAGCTAGAAATTTGTATCCAGATCGGCAAATAACAGCAGTTTTTCAGCCTCATTTGTATTCTAGAACAAAGGATTTTGCTCAAGAGTTTGCGGCTGCTTTAGACGCTTTGGATGAGGTTATTTTGTTGGATATTTATCCTGCTAGAGAGCTGCCTATAGAAGGGGTTACTTCGGCAATTATTTTTGATAAAATGCAAAATAAGAATAAAGTGTTGCAGAAAAAAGAAACACTTTTAGAGACGTTAGCAGCAAAAGAAATAGAGGTTTTAATGACCTTAGGAGCAGGTGATATTGGGGTTTTAGTGCCTGATATTGTAAAAATATTGGCTAAAAACTAAAAAATTAAAATTTAAAGGAACTATTTAAAGATTTGTAACATAATATATAGAGTTCAAATTTTTAGATTAATTATAATATAAAAAATACAAAATAAGAAAAGCAAATGATGAACGTGCACCCCAAAAGAATGTCATGGATTATTAAGCGACTATCATTGATAGTAGGGGGGCTTGCTGTTTTATTATTGGTGATAGCAGCGGTTCAATATCGCAAAAAGAGCGTTGTTGGAGAAGATGGATTGACCATTACAATTGTTGAAAATGAGGTGCAAAATAAATTTGTAAGAGAGCGAGATGTGACAGAAATTTTATTTCGTGAATTTAGGCATGCTATTGTAGGACAGCCTTTGGAGTTGATCGATATTGAGGAAGTTGAAGAAGTGCTAGAGTCGGACATCTTTATTAAAAATGCAGATGTTTATATTGATGCTTTAAATAATGTTCACATTACGATCGAGCAGCGTGTCCCAATTGCACGAATTATGGACGAGGAGGACCCTAGTTATTATCTGGACGAGGATGGGGCAAGGGTTAGAACTTCTCCTAAGTTCACAGCAAGAGTTATGGTGGTAACTGGCAAAATTGGACATTTTGATGATAATTATTTAAATATTCCTCATCATCGTCTAAATAGAACCTTTAAGTTGATTCAATTTATTGAGCAACACCCATTTTGGAAGGCTCAATTCGAACAAATACATATTGATCATAGTGGCGAAGCTACTTTGATTCCGAAGTTGGGAGATCATAAAATTAAGTTTGGGGCTCCTGATGAAGATATAGAAGACAAGTTTCATCGTTTGGAGGTGTTTTACCACGATGGATTGCCTGTAGAGGGATGGAGTAAATTTAAGACCATTAACTTGGCTTTCAAAGGTCAGGTAGTGGCCAAAAAAAGATGATACAAAAGAAATGTTGTCTTAAGGTTTTGCCTTGATGACTACTCAAAACAAAAAAGATAAAGAAACCAAATAAATTGCGGATTATTATGGAAAATCAAATTGTTGTCGCTTTAGACATAGGAACTACCAAAATTTGCGCTATGGTAGGGCGCAAGGACAAGCATGGCAAATTAGAAATACTTGGAACTGGTAAAGTAGAATCAGTGGGTGTTTTAAGAGGTGTGGTGTCTAACATTGAAAAAACGGTGAAGGCTATTTCTGATGCCATTGCTGAGGCAGAACGTCGTTCGGGAGTAGAAATTGGCGTTGTTAATGTAGGGATTGCAGGACAACACATCAAGAGTTTGCAACACCGTGGTATTTTGACTCGTGATAGCTTGCACGATGAAATCTCTCAAGAGGATATTGATGATTTGATCTCAGATATGTATAAGTTGGTTTTGCCTCCTGGTGACAAAATTATCCATGTAATTCCTCAAGAATATATTGTGGATAATGAGCAAGGCATTGTTGATCCTATTGGAATGTCTGGAATTCGTTTGGAAGCAAATTTCCACATTATTACAGGACAAACAACAGCTACCAAAAATATAGCTAAGTGTGTACAAAAGGCAGGCTTAGAAATGGCCTCTTTGGCCTTAGAACCGATTGCTTCTTCTTCTTCTGTTTTGAGCGAAGAAGAAATGGAGGCTGGGGTTGCTTTGGTTGATATTGGAGGAGGAACTACCGATTTGGCGATTTTTCACGAGGGTATTATCCGTCATACGGCAGTGGTGCCTTTGGGGGGAAATATTATCACGAAGGACATCAAAGAAGGCTGCAATGTGATGGGACACCAAGCTGAAAAATTAAAAGTAAAGTTTGGCGGTGCTATGGCAAATGCTGTTTCTGAAAATAGAATCATTACAATTCCTGGTTTGAGAGGGCGTTCACACAAAGAAATTTCTGAAATTAATTTGGCACGCATCATTCAAGCACGAGTAGAAGAAATTTTGGATTTAATTTATTGGGAAATCCGCCGTTCAGGTTATGAGCGTAAGCTAATTGGTGGAATTGTTCTAACGGGTGGTGGTGCCTTGTTGCGCAATATTACCGATTTGGTAGAATTGCACACAGGAATGTCTGCTCGTATGGGAATCCCAACAGAACGCCTAGCTCATGGTTATGACCAAGAAATTACGAGCCCGATCTATGCTACTAGCATAGGGCTAATCCTAAATGGATTTAAAGAATTGCAACGTGGTTATAACTACGAAAGTTCTTCAGACTATAGTTCCAATGCGGTTCCTGCTACTCAAAGCAAACAAACAGTAGAAGTAGAGGAAGGGAACAAATGGTATGAAAAAATATTTAAACGCACCAAAGAGTGGTTTGAAGCTGAGCCAGATGGTGACCTTTAGCCGATTAAGAATTAAGAATTAAAAACATTCTTAATTCTTAATTAAGGATTCTCTCAGAGAATTTTTATATTTGTAGTTTAAATGAAATTTTAAAGCGGAGAAGGGTTGTCCCTATAATCCGTATTGGCGCAAGCCCTCGAACTTGTAACATAAAGGTAATTATTATGAAATTCGATATGCCAGATGATTCAAAGCCAATAATCAAAGTAATTGGAGTTGGTGGTGGTGGTAGCAATGCGGTTAACTACATGTACCACAAAGGTATTGAAGGTGTTGACTTTGCTATTTGCAATACAGATAATCAGGCCATGAACCTTAGTGCGGTTCACAACAAAATTCAATTGGGACCAACCCTGACAGAGGGGCGTGGTGCAGGATCTAAACCTGTCATTGGTAGAGAATCTTGCATAGAGTCTTTGGACGATGTGAAGCAATACTTCAATGATGGAACCAAAATGCTGTTTGTTACAGCAGGAATGGGTGGTGGAACTGGAACTGGTGCTGCTCCTGTTATTGCTAAGGCTGCTCAAGAATTGGACATTCTAACGGTAGGAATCGTTACGGTTCCCTTTACTTTTGAAGGGCGTAGACGTATGAAACAAGCAATGGAGGGTCTAGCAGAGTTGAAAAAGAATGTGGATACCTTGATTGTGATTTCTAATGATAAATTGCGTAAGATTCACGGAAATCTAAACCTTAGTGAAGCTTTTTCTAAGGCTGATGATATCTTGATGACTGCTGCCAAAGGTATTGCTGAAATTATTACCGTTCCTGGTTATGTAAACGTCGATTTTGAAGATGTTAACACGGTTATGCGTGATTCTGGAGTTGCGGTTATGGGAACGGCTACGATGGAGGGCGATGATCGAGCACTTCGTGCTGTTGAAGCTGCCTTGCAATCTCCTTTGTTGGAAGACAATGACATTAGAGGAGCTCAACATATCTTGCTTAACATTACTTCTGGTACCAAAGAAGTAACCATGGATGAGGTATTTGAAATTACCGAATATGTTCAAGAAGAAGCAGGTTATGGTACAGACCTTATCTGGGGGAATTGTTTTGATGAATCTTTAGGAGAGCAAATTTCTGTTACTGTTATCGCAACTGGTTTTGAAACTGGGCAGACGGTAAAGAAAGTAGCTGCTAAAGAAGAACGTCCTGTTGAAAAGAAGGTTCGTGTTTCTTTGGATGAAGAGGACGAAAGAACGACTACTAAGCCTTCGTCAACTTCCTTTTTTGACAAGGATTTAGAAGATAACTCTGAGACAATTGAGTTCAATTTTAGTAAAAAAAAACAAAGTGGTAACAAGCCGAAGTATTCAATTGAAAAAGAACCCTTTGTAAAGCCTAATATTCAGAAAGAAGAGCCTAAAATTGTAGAAAAAACAGAAACACTGGAAGAACGCAGACAACGGTTGAAAAATTTGAGCGTAAAACTGAATAATCCAGAGGTTTTGAACGAATTGGAAAACAAACCAGCTTACCTCCGCAAGGGTATTTCTTTGGATAATGTTGAACATTCTTCAGATTCTAAGGTTTCTCAATGGACAATTTCGGATGATGATGAACCCGAAGTAAAGGACAATAACTCTTTTTTACACGATAATGTAGATTAATTACGGCGCATTTTTTTGCGATAAATATAATTTTTAAGCGGTCATCTTGAGTATCAATAACTCTGGATGACCGCTTTCTTTTTGTTGCGGAAAATTTATTAAATCAGAAGAAATTTAATTTTGGTTTGATAGTCAATTGTTTGTGCATTTTACTTCTTAAAAAGAAAAAAAAAACGCCCAATCAATACCATTAAGAAAAGTAAAACATTAAGGAAATGTTAAAAAAATGGTATATTGGTCTATCCAATTTGATGCATTTTTATCTAAATGCATGTTCCATTAAATTTCTCATTTGTTTTAAAGGATTCTTTTCTACTGTATAAGTTGACTAGCATCGTTGAGTTTTTTATTGAGGAACCAATTAGGGGATATCCATTTATTAGATTTGAATAGTTTATGACAGAGATTAATTATAATAATAAAATATTTAAAGTAATTGTTAACCACGATAATGGAGCTGTTACAAGTGGAACTACTTTTTATTATAGACAACGTGGAAATGTGGTTTGGGGGACTTACGAGGGAGGAGGAATTGAGATTGGTACGATAACGGGTAAGGTCTTAGAGAATGGCAAATTAAACTTTAATTATCAGCATGTAACAGAAGCAGGGGAGTTAATGACAGGGTTTTGCGAATCTACACCAGAAATCCGTTCCAATGGGCGCATTCGATTGTTTGAGAAATGGAGGTGGACTTGTGGGGACCATTCTGAGGGGATGTCGATCATCGAAGAAGTTGTTGCCATGGGCTAGCTTATGTTGTCATGCTAAAAAATAAATTTTCGAGAATCTATTTTTTAGCATGATTTCTTAATCCCTTTTGGACTAGCCTTTTATAGCTGTATGATTGGTTTACTCTGACCAGCGATAGCTTTCTAAATTAAAACCTGCCAAATCTAATATCCGATCAACAACAGTGGCAACAACTTCCTCAATAGTTTGGGGTTTGCTATAAAAAGAAGGAACCGCAGGACAAATAATTCCACCCGCCTCAGTGATGGTTTTCATATTATTGATATGAATAAGATTATAGGGCGTTTCTCTAGGAACGACAATTAGTCGGCGGCGCTCTTTTAGAACAACATCCGCTGCACGAGTAATTAAATCATTTGAGATACCCATGGCAACCCTAGCCAATAAACCCATAGAACAGGGGCAAATAATCATGGTATCGTATTGGGCTGACCCAGATGCAAAAGGAGCAAAAAAATCGTTTTTATCATAAAAATCAAAGGGATATTGCTCATAGTTGTTGTTATCTAGCTCCAATTGCCAATTTAATTTAGCATTATCACTAAGCACAATTCCGACCCGTTCAAGCTGGGGTTGAAGGTCTACTAATTTGTCTAATAGGACTTTCGTATAAATGGCACCACTAGAACCTCCAACAGCAATTATTAGTTTCTTCATTTTTTTTGTTATTTTTGGAATTGTTTTTGACTTCTATTAAGAATGGATGAATAGTTTTAAGGATTTCTAAAGCTAACTTTTATCGGTAATATAATTCGATTTTTTAATTGAATAAATTAAACTGAAAAATTAGTTGTATTGGCAGATTGCGAATTTAGAATGATGCTTAGAACAAAGCGTTCAATATTGTTATACCAATAACAGTACTTCAAGATAGATACAGATAGAACAATTTGGGAAGATTTACTTAAGACATTGTTTAAGGATTAATAAAGAAATCTTAAATTTTGAAAGAAGTGCAACTTCTACTATAAAATAGAGTTTTATTTGCATGATGAATTTAATCATGATAGGTAGTTCTCTCATGCTTATTTCTTATTTAAAGCAAAATAAAGTTTTATAAAACGAGCAAAATATGAAAAAGATTTTACTTAGCATTTTTACCTTTTCTTTCTTTATGGCAGCTTATGCCTTTACTATTGTTCCCTCAGACAGTCTTAGTCATGTAGAAGGAAAAAATGTGAAGTGGATGACATGGGATGAAGCAGTACAGGCTGCTGCTGCTGCTAAAGCAGCAGGAAAAGAACCTAAAAAAGTATTTGTAGATATTTATACAGATTGGTGTGGATGGTGCAAAAAAATGGATAGTGAAACATTTGAACAGCCTAGAATATCAGCTTACCTTAATAAGTATTTTTATCCTGTAAAATTTAATGCCGAGCAAAAGGAACCGATTACGTTCGATGGAAAGGTTTTTAAATACATTTCAAATGGACGTAGAGGCTATCACGAATTAGCGGCAGCTTTATTGGCTGGCAAAATGAGTTATCCAACCGTTATTTTCTTGAATGAAGATTTCCAATTGTTGCAACGAATACCAGGCTATCTAAACATACCTACATTTGATATGATTATGCATTATTTGGCAGAGGAACATTATCTCAAAACTCCTTGGGCTGACTTTCAGAAGGCTTATCAGACAGGACACAAAAACATGGCATCACCAACTACCAATAACACAAATCACTAATGACCAAAAAGGTTTTATTAACAGGGGCATCTGGCGTTTTAGGATGGAATTTTTGCAAAAAAATGCTAAACGACTATGAATTAGTGGGGACTTTTTTTAGAAATCAACCTACTGATGTCAATATAGAATGGAAGCGAATTAATCTTTTGGAGACGACCCAAATTCCTGCCTTGATCGAGGAAACCAAACCAGATGTTGTCGTGCATTTGGCAGCGATTGCTAATGCTAAGTTTTGTGAACAACATCCTGCACTTAGTCATCATATTAATGTGTACACCTCTGTTGCCTTAGCAGAAGCTACCAAAGGGGCTGGCATACCAATGATTTTTTCTTCGACAGACTTAGTGTTTAATGGAAACTCAGCTCCTTATCAAGAGGACGATTTTTGTTATCCTCTATCTCAATATGGAATGCAAAAACAGACAGCAGAAGAGCTTCTTCTTAATGATTTTGAGCATGTTTTTGTAGCAAGATTCCCCTTGTTGTTTGGGCCATCTCCTGAGTATGCTACTAATTTTTATACCCTAACGATTGATAAATTAAAAGAAGGGGAGGAAATTTATGTTTTTACGGATGAATACCGTAGTATGATTAGCACAGAAATTGCAAGTGAATGGCTTCAAAAGCTAATTAATTATAGCTTGGATGACACAATACCAGAAAATAAGAAAGAACGCTTGTTACATGTAGGAGGAAAGGAGTCTTGTTCTAGATATGATTTTACCTTAAAATTAGCCGCCAAACTCGGATTAAACGAAGCGCTTATTATAGCTACTCAACAAAAAGAATTAGAATTAATTCCCCCACGCCCATCAAATGTTAGTTTAGACAGTAGCTTAGCGAATGATACTTTATTGTATATTGCTCCTAGTTTGGATGAGCAATTGGCGCAATTGTAAACAAGCAACTTTTGTAGCGTTTAAGGTTGAGAAAGGTTATTTTTAGACTTTTTTCTATACAATTCGTTATCTTCGTGGTATTAATCATTAATACTACTTATTAGAAAAATGAACAAACAAACTTTATTTTTATTTCTTGCCTTTGCTTGTCTATGGACAGCCTGCTCTAAAAGTATTTACAATCCCAAATCACCTGAATATGCTCCAATTGTAGAAATGACCACAACCTATGGTGTCGTAGAAATGCAATTGTATGCTAGTACTCCTAAGCATAGAGATAATTTTGTGAAGTTGGTAAAACAAGGATTTTATGATAGTTTGTTATTTCATAGAGTCATTAACAATTTTATGATTCAAGGAGGCGATCCTGAATCTAAGGGGGCTGCACCCAATGTAATGTTAGGAAATGGAGGACCAGGTTACACCATTCCTGCCGAATTTGTTGATTCTCTCATTCATCTCAAAGGTGCCTTAGCGGCTGCTCGAATGGGGGATGCTGTCAATCCTAATAAGGAATCTTCAGGTTCACAATTTTATATTGTTCAAGGACAAAAGGTAAAACCTGCTATTTTAAAACAAATGCAGGCTCGTAATAACATAAAATATACCGAAGAACAGCAAAAGGCCTATGCAGAAATAGGGGGAACTCCTCATTTAGATGGTAGTTATACCGTGTTTGGACGTGTAATAAAGGGCTTAGACGTTATAGATAAAATAGCTGTAGTGCAAGTTAGAAATAGCAGACCTATTAAGGATGTGATCCTAAAAATGAAGCTTAAAAAAGGCTAATTATTTCCGAGTGGCTATAATTAAAAAAACATCTTTTACTCCCACAGTAAAAGATGTTTTTTTTTTGAAAATTGCTAGAAAGATAAGGATTCACATGTATTCCCATTCATGTGAACCCTAAATCACCCCAATTAAAACCCAAATTTATCATTATGGTGTTTTGCGGAGAGAAAAGATAAGGATTCACATGTATTCCCATTCATGTGAACCCTAAATCACCCCAATTAAAACCCAAATTTATCGTTATGGTGTTTTGCGGAGAGAAAAGATAAGGATTCACATGTATTCCCATTCATGTGAACCCTAAATCACCCCAATTAAAACCCAAATTTATCGTTATGGTGTTTTGTGGAGAGAAAAGATAAGGATTCACATGTATTCCCATTCATGTGAACCCTAAATCACCCCAATTAAAACCCAAATTTATCGTTATGGTGTTTTGCGGAGAGAAAAGATAAGGATTCACATGTATTCCCATTCATGTGAACCCTAAATCACCCCAATTAAAACCCAAATTTATCGTTATGGTGTTTTGCGGAGAGAAAAGATAAGGATTCACATGTATTCCCATTCATGTGAACCCTAAATCACCCCAATTAAAACCCAAATTTATCGTTATATTAAAGCATCCATTTTAGCAAGAGAGAAAGATAAGGATTCACATGTATTCCCATTCATGTGAATCCTAAATCACCCCAATTAAAACCCAAATTTATCTTTAATAATTATTATCACTTGTTGATACGCTTAAGTATAAGCTAAACTGGTGCCAATAAAATAAATATTGTTTTCCAGTTGTTTATATATTATTGTTTTTTGTATTTTGTTCCAAAATGGAATAGAATATCTAAAATGGAAAGAAAAACAAGAATTTTATAATGGAAATATAGTCGTACAAAGTGTGAGGCAACAATATAAAACCGTTTGCTTTGTGAGCACATAAACGCTAGTGCACGAACTAAAAGCAATAGATACAAGGCTAACTAGCAACATAACTAATCGTTAGAGAGAGAATGTTTGCTAAAAGGAGCGGAGAGATTACAAATCGTCAATGTTTAACAATCGGCGGCGGATATCCGCTAGAATAGCATCTAAGGCATTCGTTCTAAATGTCTCTTCTTCTATTTCTGTAAGTCGTTTGGATTTATTTTTCTGGCTTTGGCGAAAATAATCTTCTGTCAAGCTGACAATATTGGGGAAATAAGTAGCGGTATAATTTATTTCTACATTAGAATAAGTCGTTGAATTAATTAGGGTAATAAGACCATTCAAATCTGGAGCAATGAGTTTTAGGGTGTCTTGGGCGAGTCTTTCAGGATCTACTTGAAGCCCATTTTTTTCTAAGAGATGATCGTGGATATTTTTTTCTATATAATCTTCATATTTAAGTTCCATTGTTTTTATACGAGCAGCTGCATCTAATGCTTTATTTTTAGCATCTTTGTTTCCTGCAATGGCAACAAGGATTAAAATTCCGATAAAACCTAACATTATGTACAACAACATTGTTATTTGTTTTTTGTAACAACGCTCTTTTGATGGATGAAATAACCAATTCAAAGAGCGTTGCTAAAGTATTTTACTAGGTACTAATAAATCAAAAAAAGAACAAACAATAGAGTTTGTGAAGTTCTTATAAAGACTTGTTATTCCTCTACCCAACCCTTTGTTCTTTCTACTGCTTTTTGCCAATTGGCGTAAAGCTTATTTCGTTGTTCTTTTGGCATTTGTACGTCAAAAGCTCGATTGAGTTGCCACCTATCTTTGATTTCTTCTTTTGTCCAATAGCCCACTGCTAGCCCTGCTAAATAAGCTGCCCCTAAAGCAGTTGTTTCTATAATTTGAGGGCGTTGAACAGGAGTATCTAGAATATCTGCTTGAAACTGCATCAAGAAATTATTGGCAGAGGCACCACCATCTACTCGAAGTGTTTGGAGGTCAATACCAGAATCTTTTTCCATGGCTTCTAAGACATCACGAGTTTGGTAAGCCAAAGATTCCAACGTGGCTCTAATGATATGATACTTATTACTGCCCCTAGTTAAGCCAAAAATGGCCCCTCTTGCATACATATCCCAATAAGGAGCCCCTAGACCAGCAAAAGCGGGCACGACATAAACCCCTCCATTGTCACTAACTTTGCTTGTAAAATATTCTGAATCGGGGGCAGAATCAAGAACTTTCATTTCATCACGTAGCCATTGAATAGCTGCACCAGCAATAAAAACCGAACCTTCTAGCGCATATTCTACTTTACCATCAATTCCCCAAGCAATAGTAGTTAATAATCCTGCTTTAGAATGAATGATTTTTTCTCCTGTATTCATGAGCATAAAACAACCTGTTCCATAGGTGTTTTTTGCCATTCCTGCTTGATGGCAGCCTTGCCCAAATAAAGCAGCTTGTTGATCACCAGCCATTCCACTAATGGGAATAGCTGCCCCCAAAAGCTGTGCCGTAGAAGCGCCGTATATTTCACTAGAAGGGCGAACTTGTGGCAATAAATTAGCAGGTATATTTAGCGTGTCGAGCATAAATTGATCCCACTCCAAGGTCTGAATATTATAGAGCATTGTTCGAGAAGCATTGCTATAATCACTAGCATGAACTGCTCCCCCCGTCAAATTCCAAAGCAACCATGTATCAATTGTACCAAACAGCAAATCCCCCTTTTCGGCAGCAGCTCTAGCCCCTGCTACGTTTTCTAGAATCCAATGCAGCTTAGTCCCTGAAAAATAGGCATCGAGCACTAAACCCATGTTTTGATAGACATAATCGGTTAATCCTTGCTCTTTTAGTTGATCGCAGAAGTTAGCCGTGCGTCTGTCTTGCCATACAATAGCATTGTAAATTGGTTTGCCTGTATGTTTGTTCCACACAACCGTAGTTTCACGCTGATTGGTAATGCCAATTGCTTTAATATCCGAAGCTGATAGTTGATTTTTTTTGAGTACCGCTTGTGCTACTGCTAGTTGTGTTTGCCAAATTTCATTGGCATCATGCTCCACCCATCCTGATTGGGGATAAATCTGTTTGAATTCTTGTTGTTCAACGGCTAAGATATTGCCATCTTTATCAAAAACTATGGCTCTAGAACTGGTCGTACCTTGGTCTAATGCTAGTATCATTGTTATCTATTAATTGTTATAAACTTATTAAAAGGATGGACAAGATGGAACATTGCGAAACAATTCTATCATTGTAGGAACTTAGTTTTGCAAGAACATCTATTGCCCTTTTCTTACTTATTATCAGCAAATAAATAATTTTGATTAAATTAAGACGAATTCTTATTTTTACAAAAGAACGAATCTGAAATTTTTAGATTAAGCCATAATATTCATTCATCTAGTTGATCAATAACTACCAGAGCATGCGAGGAACCTTAATACTATGGATTGGAGTACTACTAATTGCTAATCCTTTATGGGCGCAGGAAGATTGTTTGAACGACCCTTCTTGCCAACATACCAAATCTATGCTGCTGGAGGCAAATCGTCAATGGGGCAACCAATCTAGTGGAATAAATACAAACAAGCGATGTGATAGCTTGGATATTTTGCATTATACGGTTGCATTGGATATGACCAATCACGAAGGGGCATTTGTAATGGGAAGTTGTGAGATTCATTTTAGAGCAAAAAAAGATGGTGTTGATGAGTTGCCACTCGATCTATTACGAATGGAAGTGGATTCTGTTTTGATGGATACACAACCGTTATCTTATCATTATAATGATACTTTATTGACCCTTCAGTTGGCGCATCCTTTGACAAATGGAGAGGAGAAACGGGTAACGATTTATTATAAAGGGAATCCACAGGAAGACGAAACGTGGGGTGGTTTTTATTATAAAGGAGACTATGCTTATAATATGGGAGTAGGATTTGCTGCTGATCCTCATAATTATGGAAGAGTTTGGCACCCTTGTTTTGATAATTTTCGAGAACGAGCCACTTATACGTTTCACATTAAGACCAAAAGCGACCAGCGGGCGCATTGCAATGGTTATTTACAAGCCGAAAATACACTAAATGGGTTCACTACTCGAACTTGGCAACAAAAAGATCCTATTCCAACCTATTTGGCTTGCATTGCAGTAGGAAATTATACCACAATTAAACAGAGTTATGACAGCCCCAATGGGCTTGTGCCAATTGAATTGGTGGCCAATGCAGCCGATACGGCTAATTTAAAACAGTCCTTTCAACATCTTAATCAAGCAATTGCTGCCTATGAATATTGGTATGGTCCGCATCGTTGGTCAAAAGTAGGCTATTCTTTGGTTCCTTTTCGTTCAGGCGCAATGGAACATGCAACCAATATAGCTTACCCTATTTCGGCAGCGAATGGGACGCTAAAGCGGGAACATTTGATGGTTCATGAATTGGGGCATAGCTGGTGGGGGAATTTAGTGACCTGTGCTACGGCAAAAGATATGTGGATTAATGAGGGAATGGCTTCTTATAGTGAAGATTTATTTTGGGAATATACCTATGGTTGGAACCGTTATATCAACGATGTAAAAAAGAATCATTATAGAGTATTGGGCATTGCGCACCAACAAGAGAAGGGCTACCGCCCAATTGCTGGGGTCCCACATGAGTATACTTATGGAATGCACGTTTATAATAAGGGGGCTTCTGTTGTACATAACATGCGTTGGTATATGGGAGATACCGCTTTTCGTAAGGGCTTGCATTATATCACTAAAAATTATGCCTTTAAGAACTTGACCAGCGCTGGTTTTCGAGATGCTTTAACAACTGCTACAGGAATTGACATGGGGGCATTTTTTGACGATTGGGTATTTAGGGGAGGTTTTCCTCATTTTGAAGTGGAGGAATTTACTACCGTACCTGAAGGCAACGATTATAAGGTAACACTTGCTGTTCGACAAAAATTAGTAGGGCGTACCATTTATTGCAAAGCGGTGCCCTTACAACTCACTTTTTTGGATGATAACTGGAACAAACATAGCGCTATTATTCAAGTTTCTGATGCCTTAGATACGGCTACTGTTTTAGTACCTTTTTTGCCAACTTCTATTATTGTTAACGAGGAGCATCGGCTTAATCAAGCACGTTATGATGAACAATTAATCGTAAGAGCTGCTGATAGTATAAAAGCAAAATTGCAATATCGAGAAGTGGGAATTGATAATTTATGGATCAAAGAACAGAGCGATTCTGCGTGGTTGCATCTCGAACATCATGTTGTTGCACCATCTACTAATAAACTGCCTAAGGGCTATACCCTTTCTAAACAGCATTATTGGACGATTGATGGAGTCTTGCCTCATGATTTTGATGCTGAAGCAATTATCGCAGAACATGGAAAGTTAGATGCTGATCTAACCCAAAAGGTAGGAGTGGATAGTTTGGTGTTGTTATATCGCCCCAATGTTAATGCTGCTTGGCAGGTGCACCCTAATTTTATTCGAAGCTTTTTTTTGGGGAAGACAATTTTTGCCTTTACTTTGCTAAAAGGGGATTATGCTTTGGCTAATGGTCCCGTTAAGCCTCAATACTTTGAAGCGCAAAAGAAAATCAATTTTCTTCAATTTGATTGGTCTCAAACAAAGCATGCACTTCGTTTGAATATTGGAGTAACAGGAATTCAAAAAACTTGCGTAGAACTGTACAATCTAAAAGGGGAGCGTTGTTATGAAAAACTGGTAACGCTTTCAAAAAAAGCTAAGTACATCAATATCCCGACTCAAGGAAAAGCATCAGGGGTATACTTTTTAAAGTTGAGAAATAGTAAAGGGAAACTAATAAAATCAAAAAAAATTCACTTAGATTAAGGAGAAGGAGATTACTTAATCTAAAACACAAAAGAATTTTGGCAAATAAAACATTTTATATTGTAGTTTGTTGCAGGAGTAACAACGGGAAAAATTAAAAATAAAACCATTATGCATCAATCAGTGCTTAGTTTAGTAATTCTATTAATTGTAATGACTTGCAGTAGTTGTGGAACAGCTCAAAAATTGAGCAAAAAACAAATGGAAGCTCGCATCTCTACTTTGGAGCAAGAAAATAGACAAATGAGACATGAATTGGAATTTATAAAATTTCAAATTGAAAGATTAGTAGAGACACTTCCCCAGCCAGCTAAAGGTGCTGGTGCTCATCAAGGAGGGGCTCGCCCTTTGAATCATCAAGGGGGCTCTAGTCAGGTGGCAGCCAATGCAACTGCATTAGTGTTTGAAAAAACAATCCATGACTTTGGGAAAATAAAGGAAGGCGAATCGGTAACCTATACGTTTAAATTTAAAAATACAGGAGAGCATCCATTGATCATAAGCAATGCCAGAGGGAGTTGTGGTTGTACAGTTCCCAAGTGGCCAAAAGAGGCGATTGCTCCAGGAGAAGAAGGAGAGATTCAAGTGATTTTTAACTCTAGAGGAAAGAAGGGAAAGCAGCATAAATCAATAACATTAACAGCGAATACAGATCCTGCAAATACTCGTTTGTACATCAAAGCAGAGGTCGGTTCATAGAACTATACAATAAAATGGCAAAGCGAAATTACATTCCTCGTCAACCCAAAGGTCATGCAGCACCTAAAGATGGGGACGTTGAGTTTCACGACTTAGGATTTAGCACTTCTACTATAAAAAATCGCAAACGATTTGTGAATAAAGATGGTAGTTTTAATGTGCTGAGAAGTGTTGGAATTGTTCGGGACCTTCATGTGTATCATTCTTTGGTCTCTATGAAGTGGTCTAGTTTTATGGGGGTAACTTTGTTGTTTTATTTTATGATCAACTGTTTTTTTGCCTTGTTGTATTTACTTAATGGAATAGAATACCTTGGAGGGGCAGAAGAAGATGGAGTCAATGCTTTTTGGACGGCGTTCTTTTTTAGTGTGCAAACCTTGACAACAGTAGGGTATGGTAGCGTTAGCCCAATGGGGTTTGTGGCCAACTTGATTGCAGCGATGGGAGCTTTGACAGGATTAATGGTCTTTGCCTTGGCTACAGGTTTGTTATTTGCACGTTTTTCTATGCCAAGCGCTAGTATTTTATTTAGTGAAAATGCTATTATTGCTCCTTACAATGAAGGGAAAGCATTGATGTTTCGATTGGCAAATAAGCGTAGAAATATGTTGACTAATTTACATATTGAAGTCATAGCTGCTTGGGTGGGACGTGATAAAAGTGGTCGAGAAAAACGAATCTATCGCCCTTTAGAATTAGAACGGGATAAATTAACGATGTTGCCATTAAGTTGGACAGTTGTGCATCCATTAGAAGAAGATAGTCCAATAACTATTTGCGCCAAAAATGGTTGTGATAAAGTCGATTTAGAGCTTATTGTTATTTTGGAAGGATATGACGATACTTTTGCAAACATTATCCGTGCTCACAGCTCTTATAAATACAACGAGATTATTTGGAACGCTAAATTTGATCCTGCGTTTTATTTTAATGAATATGGCGATACAGTTTTAGAACTAGATAAATTGAATCAATTTACCTTGATAGATTAGTTGCTTTTCGTCCTCCCAATAAAAATGCAATGGGTAGGAGTAACAACTCAATAAGAGGTCTTGCAATGGTAATTAGGATAGACAATAGAGCTGCTAAACTATAAAAAAATATAGACGGCGTTGGTGGTATTGCTGTTTGGTGGCAAACTAACGTTGGGATTTGTTTGAAAAATATTGGAACAGGGGTTTCAAGGTATAAATTGATGTGTTGCCTAAATTGTTTTTCTTGTCGATAAGCCGTGATTTCCATGGGATGTTGCCAATAAGCATATTGTAGCGCAGCTTTCCACCGTTTTCTATCTTTAATTAGTGCCTGATAAAGCCCTTGCAAGTACCAACCCAAATAATAATGCATAAATTTTCGATTAAAACCCCAGCCCTTGGCTTTTTCCCCCATACTATTTAGTTCGTGATATTGTTGAATATGCAAGGCTTCATGAACTAAAATAGAAAGGCGTTGGTCAGTGGTCATGGTATTTGGGGTTCTAATGTAAATGTTTAGGTATTGACTACTGTAAGAATGGGGGAGTGCTGTGCCAATAGCAAAAGTATGTTGCATAAACCAAGGCATCCTATAATTGCATCGTACGTACTCCCAATCAATATTAGGATACATTTGTTCTAATAATTGACGTTCTTTCAGTTTGAGAGCAAAAGAAGGCGGGAAAACACTATCGTATAATAGCTGACCAAATCCCATAATTATTGTTTTAGTGAATGGGCTAAAATAGCTTCAATAGCTTGTAAAGAAGTAGTGTTAGCACCTAAAATATAACGGTTATTATTTTTTTTTGAATAAAGCAATCCCGACATTTTGACACGATTTGCAATATGATCTTGCGTGTTTTGTATGGCTTGTTCAAGAATAACTTTTATGCGTTCAAATTGTTCACTGTTGATCCTTACGGTTGCGGGTTCTCCTCCACTATAAAAACCACTAGAACTCCATTTTCTAGTCATGGGATCATATTGAATAAGGGAAGTGGTTATATAATAAGTATTCGCACTACCATCTATATAGCTATAAATTGTTCCTTGGGGGGCTTGGGTAGATGATGGTAATAAATGATCTAAATCCATAATGTAAAATTAATCGAAGTACACTGTAAGTTAATAGTAATTCGTTATTGGGAGGCGTTCTTAGCAACCAACTCATGCTTCTTCCTTTAAATTACTAGAATTAATGCAAATTGTCTATTTTTTACGGACTTTTGATAAAGCATTGTTGAGGCTTTTGTAAATTTGCAATCTGATTCGAGCGAATTTTAGTTAAGCAATCAATTTTGCTGAATGACTTGAGTTGTGGTGACGAACTTATGGAGCACCTTAACAAAATGTCCTTTGTGAGTATTTATTGTATCAACTGCTCTAAGAATCATGCCCCAAAAAAACGAGAGGTATTCTATCAAAGCACAAGAACTATAATTAAGTAGATATGTTAAATAAAGAAAAAATTACAGCAAGATTTCAAGCATTACAAGATCGTATTTGTGAAGGCTTGGAAAAGTTAGACGGTTTGGGCAAATTTCATCAAGATTTATGGGAACGCCCAGAAGGGGGAGGAGGACGTACTCGCCTGATTCAAAATGGCAATGTTATCGAAAAAGGAGGCGTAAATTTTTCAGCAGTAGAAGGCGATATGCCTGCCAAATTGCTCGAAGTATTAAAAGTAGAAACAGCGCATGATGAGCCAATTACTTTTTATGCGACAGGTGTTTCTATTGTGTTGCACCCTCGCTCTCCAATGACACCTATTATCCATATGAATGTTCGTTATTTTGAAATGAGCAATGGGCTTTGGTGGTTTGGCGGAGGAATTGATTTAACCCCACATTATATTGATGAACAATTGGCCAGCGATTTTCATCAACAACTAAAAGAGGTCTGTGACCAACATGACAAAAATTATTATCCAGAATTTAAAACGTGGGCCGATAATTACTTCTTTATTCAGCATAGAAATGAGACACGTGGCATTGGAGGAATCTTTTTCGATCGCCTGAAAGCAGATGCTAATCATACCAAAGAGCAACGTTGGGCATTTGTACAGGATGTTGGAGATGCTTTTGTTGATTTGTATCGTCATCAAGTGAACCAAACGAGAGCATTGGAGTATGAACAAAATGAAGTAAATTGGCAACGTTTGCGTAGAGGACGTTACGTGGAGTTTAATCTGGTTTGGGATAGAGGAACTAAGTTTGGGTTAGAAACCAATGGACGTACAGAATCTATTTTAATGAGTTTGCCTCCTCAGGCAGATTGGGCTTATTGTTATGAAGCTAAGGAAGATTCACCAGAAGCTGAAACGTTGGCGCTGCTCAAAAAAGATATAGATTGGGTCGGAAAAAAACTATCTGTGAAGTTGTAACAATGTTTATTGCACACAAAATCGTTTCCCTTAAAGTATCAATGCATTATTAGAGCAACTCTAATAATGCATTGAGCTTATTTAGCCTTCGTTATTCGACTCCTTTTTATCTAAACTAAAATTATTCGTCACAAGGATTGTTGTTATCCTTTACATTACTTTCATCGAATAATGGGTCATTTCCATTTCCTTGTGGGGTAGTACCTCCACCTATCCATGTTCCTTTAAAGCAAACGTAGTTATCTCCATTTATATCCCATTTTATAGCTGGATCACTACTACTAATACTCAATCGAGTCCATTTGTCAGGGCAACAGGTATTATTACTGTTCGCTGTTAATTCAGAATTGGTTACAGTTGGTGAAACTTCGTTATTCTTTGTTGCAAAACTCATTGCAAAGATACTAGCTAGAGTAAGTGCTAAAAATATAGGAAAACCTTTCTTTAAAAACTTCATAATTATTATTTTTATAATTGGGTAAATTGAAGAATAAATAAGCCTATTATATAGGATGAAAAGAAGTTTTACTAAGGTAAAGGAAAAATACACAAAATTAAATTTTTTAAGACATAAAGTGCTGTGTAATAAGTAATTAGATATTGTTTGTTTTAGTTTTAAAAGAAAAAAGCATGAAGAAACAGCACATTAATCTAGCACATTCGGATAGAGATTACCTAAAGACCTTATTGTCGAAAAGTAGATTAGAAATACGGAAACAAAAACGAGCTTATGCCTTGTTAGAATTGGATAAAGGAAAGAGCTATCAAGATGTTTCTAAACGGATAAATATAAGTTATGTAACAATCTCTAGTTGGGCAACCAAATACAAGTCAGGTGGCTTATTTTTTTTGGATGACAAACCTAGATCTGGTCGCCCAAGTGAGTTAGGAGATAGAGAATTAGCAAAAATTGCAATTCTAGTTGATAGTAAACCACCAGAAGGTCATACGAGATGGAGTTTACGCCTCTTAGCGAGTAGAATTGTTGAGCTAGGAATTGTGGATTCTATATCCTTTAAGCAGGTTGGACTATTACTAAAAAAAATGGGTTATGATTTGGGGAAGGACGTATAACGAACCAATCAGACTAGTCATAATAAGTAAATTCTCGGATAATTACTTCTTGAACATCATCGCCTAAATAATGAAGACGCTGAGTCCAATTTCCTTTTTTATCGTAGGTGTAAGTATAAGAATGGTTGCGTTTTCTACCATCATAAGTTGTAATGATTTCTCGTATAATATCGCCTTGTTCGTTGACTTTAAATAAGGATTGAGTAGCTTGTTCTCTACAACGCTTCCGTATATCATCATAATGATAACTCAATTCTTCTTTTATTTGCCCCTGTGCATCATAAGTTTTTGTGATTTGGCAAGGGACATGGGCAGGATGCTTTTGTTGGCTATAGGCAATGTTAGTTGCATTCCCATCCGAATTAACTTCCAAATCAATGTGGAAGTTGACCGAGCTATCAATAAGAATAGAAGTGATTGATTTCTGGGCGCCATTTTTATCAAGTTGATACAACCAATAAGCTTGGGGATGTTCTACTTTGTTAGCAACTTCTATTGTTTCATTGATCCAGATAGAGTCTCCTTGATATAGGTATTTCATCCAGAGCATAGTATTGTTGTTGTTGTAGATGGCACTATTAATAATGAGCCCCTCCTCATTAAAACGAGTAAAACTTTTTTTAGCATTGCTCTTTTGCATTAAATCTTGATAACTAGGATAGTTTAGTTCGTCAATTTGCTGAACTTTGTCTTTTAAATTCATTCGTTGCCAATCGTTAAACTTTTTGGTTTTTTCGGTGCAACTTATTAGGTGGGTCGTTAGTATAATACAGATTAAGCTATAAAAAAAGTAATTGTTCATCATCAAATTTGGTTATATTTAACTTATGATTGTACAGCCCGTTTGTGTGGAATACAATGTTGCTTGTTAATTTCACGTATAGTTTATTACATTTATGCGAGCGTTATCAAAGAACCAAAAATATAAAAAAGCATTTGGTAACGGGATGCCTCCTTCATTTTTTTGCGGAGTAATGGAAATAAATGACCCAATTTATTATTTGTACAATAAGCATTATGTAAGTAAATTTATTAAGGGCATAAAAAATGACCGTTAACGAAGATTGGGAAATGATTTCTGCGAAGCTTTGCGTCCGAATTTGTTTGGCGTAGCATTCAAACAAATTCAGCAAACAAGCAGCTAAAATCATCCAATCGAAGTGTCTGGTCTTGATTTTGGTTCTTTTATCAAGAAAAGAACAACAAAAGATTTAAATAATCCTTTTTGTAAAAAAATCAAAAAATAATTTGACTATTCCTTTGTTATTCTATTTACATAACCTTTAATAATTGCACTGAATTTTATCAAATTTTTTATTCAGTCAAACTGTTGTATCTTTAACCCTATGCAAATCAAAAACTATTATTGTTATTTATGTTTACTATTGCTACTTGGAAACACCCAAATATTGGCTTGTAATACCAGTGAACATCATTCTGTATTGAACCACTATAATCATGCTAAAAAAATATTTGAAGGCAAGGCTATACGGGTGGGAAAACTGCACCAAAAGAAACTTTCTTTTGAAGATAAGGAGACAGGACTTAGAAGTATTTTTGTAAAATTTGAAGTAATTAAAAACTACAAAAATACATTGGTAAAGGAAGAGTTAATAATAGGGGTACAACCTGGTTTATATGCCGATTTTAAGGCTGGAGAACGCTACTTAATTTATGCCAATGAAAAAGTAGGCTATGATTTTTTGATATGTGAGAAAGGCTTTAATACCGCAGATCAAGAAGCAATCGATGTTCATCGTTTTCTTTTTCAAATTCCTGTTCATCATACGGGCTATCTGGTGGAATATTCTATTTTTGGTCGAAAATGGGCAGAGGGGATGCTAAAAGATGGCTTACCTGTAGGAGAGTGGAAATATTATTCTAAGAGTGGTGAATTGCAAATAAAAGGGCACTATAAAGCAGGAGAAGAGATAGGTGAATGGGAATATTTTTATCATACCAATGATAAGAGTTATTGCATTCTAGATCAAATTATAACAGGGGCTTATCATCAAAAAACAGGAACGTACCAGTTATTAGCAATGGACAGTAGTCTCACTGGCTTGTTCAAAAATCAAATCAAGTATATTGTAGGAGCAGATACTTTAGTAGAATATTTTTATTACAACAATCAGCTAAAACAGAAGAACATTGGCTATGAAAATGGCTTGCGTCACGGCATCGAAAAACGCTTTAATGAACAAGGAATTTGCATTAGTGTTTATCAGTTTCAACAGGGCAAATTAGAGGGTTCCTTTTGGGAGCTAAAGGAGCTAAGAGGAGAGAAGGAACGTTATCTAAAAGTGGAAGGTTCTTATCGGGCGGATAAAAAATACGATGAGCGGCACTTGTATTATGAAAACGATATTTTGGCTAGAACCAAGGAAGTATTAAAGAATGGTAAATTGCTTTGATGGTGGGCTAGGGTGGACTAACTTTATAAAAGATTTGAAGATTTGAAAAGTAGAAAGTGGTCTAACTACTAAGTTTTCAAATCTTCAAATCTAAAATCTTGGACTGGATGCTTTTCTAATCCAATTTTAAGACATCCAAGAATGCTTTTTGAGGTACTTGAACATTACCTACCTCACGCATTTTCTTCTTACCTTTTTTCTGTTTTTCAAGTAATTTACGCTTACGAGAAATATCACCACCATAACACTTGGCCGTAACATCTTTACGAAGTGCAGAGATGTTTTCACGAGCGACAATTTTGGCACCAATAGCAGCTTGAATAGCAATTTTGAACTGCTGTTTGGGCAAAATATCTTTTAATTTAGCACACATACGCTTGCCAAAAGCAACCGCCTTGGTGCGGTGAATTAAACTAGAAAAAGCATCTACGTTTTCGCTATTAAGCAAGACATCTAATTTAACCAAGTCCGATTGGCGATAATCCAATGGCGTGTAGTCAAAGGAGGCATAACCTCTAGAAATTGTTTTTAATTTATCATAAAAATCAAAGACAATTTCAGCCAAAGGTAACTCAAAGGTCAACTCTAAACGAGAAGTAGTTAAGTATTGTTGATTTTTTAGAATACCACGTTTTTCCATGCACAACTTGATAATGCCACCAATATATTCAGGTTTTGAAATGATTTGTGCTCGAATATAAGGCTCCTCTACATAATCAAGAATCGTAGGACCAGGCAGATCATTAGGCGTATTGATGGTTAGTTTTTCGCCTTTTTTGGTATAAGCAAAGTAACTAACGTTGGGCACAGTAGTCAGTACATTTTGGTCATACTCACGCTCCAAACGCTCTTGGATAATTTCTAAATGCAACATGCCTAAGAAACCACAACGGAACCCAAAACCCAAGGCAACAGAAGTTTCTGGTTGGAAAATTAAAGAAGCATCATTCAATTGCAATTTTTCCAAGGCATCTCGCAAATCTTCAAAATCATCATTTTCAATAGGGAAAATACCTGCAAAAACCATGGGCTTAACATCTTCAAAACCCTGAATAGCTTCTTCGCATTTGTTCTCTTGCAGTGTGATTGTATCCCCAACTTTTACTTCCTTAGAATCCTTTGTTCCTGTGATGACATAGCCTACATTTCCTGCTTCTACCATTTCTTGAGGCACCTGATCCATCTTTAAAATACCAATCTCATTGGCAAAGAAATCGCTTTGGGTATTAAAAAATTGAATGGCATCATTCTTTTTTAGGCGGCCATTAAATACACGGAAATAAGCGATTACCCCACGATATTTGTCAAACATAGAATCAAAAATCATGGCTTGAAGCGGTGCTTCAGGATCTCCTTCAGGGGCAGGGATACGCTCAATAATAGCTTCAAAAATATTTTCTAACCCTAAGCCCGTTTTTCCACTGGCCAAGATAATATCTTCTAATTCGCAGCCCAATAAATCAACAACTTCTTCAGACATTTCATCAACCATAGCCGAAGGCATGTCAACTTTGTTGAGTACTGGAATAATTTCTAAATCGTTTTCTAACGCTAGGTATAAATTAGAAATGGTTTGGGCTTGTACCCCTTGTGCCGCATCTACTAATAGCAATGCTCCCTCACAAGCAGCAATAGAACGAGAAACTTCATATGAAAAATCAACATGACCAGGAGTATCAATCAAATTAAAGATGTATTCTTCTCCTTTGTGTTGATAATTGAGTTGGATTGCATGCGACTTGATCGTAATACCACGTTCTCGCTCTAAATCCATGTTGTCCAATGCCTGATCTTGCATTTTTCGCTCAGAAATGGTTTGTGTCATTTCTAACATACGATCGGCTAAAGTAGACTTGCCATGATCAATATGAGCGATGATGCAAAAGTTTCTAATATTCTTCATTTATTTTTAATTTCTTTTTAATTCTTAACAGTTTGCAAAAATAGGGCTTTATCTTGGTATTACAAACTTTAGACAAGCACTTAGTCTTTAATTTGTAATTATAAGTAATGAAGGAAACTAATGATTGTAAATTTAACGCATAATCATACTTACCAACATTGAATTAATTATTCTTGGTTATAAAACGGAGCAATAAAATAGGATGGCTTTTATTTTGAAGACAGATAATCGAATATTTTATAGAAAATATCAGACTTACCAAAGTGCAGTTTTTTGTATAGAAAAATAAATTATTACCTTAGCTACGTTCATTGAATGATTTTATAGAAAATCTAATTTTTTAACAACTTCAATATAAAACTTATTATAATGGTTGATAATATATCATGGCAAGATGCCTTAAGTCGATTAAAGAAAGGAAATGCTAATTTTGTAGCCGATCATTTGGATGGCAAACTTCAAAATTCTTCTCGTCGAGGTGAGCTAGTTTCTGGACAAGCTCCCTTTGCTATTGTTTTAAGTTGCGCAGATAGTCGTGTTGTTCCTGAATTGGCTTTTGATACTGGTTTGGGAGAGTTGTTTGTTATTCGTGTGGCGGGTAACGTAGCCAATACTTCTACCATTGCTAGTATAGAATATGCAGTTGCTCATTTAGGAGTTAACTTAATTGTCGTAATGGGACATGAAAGTTGTGGTGCGATCACTGCTGCTTTGGATGGGGGAGATAATGGGTATAACCTTAATCATTTGTTGGGGCATGTGACACCAGCAATGAATGCATCAGAAGACAAAGATGTCAATGCAGTAGTGAAAGTAAATGCACATTTGACCTGCAAGCAAATTTTGTCTCGTTCTGCAATTATTGAAGAGGCTACCAAAAAGAAAGACATTAAGATAATCCCTGCTTTTTATAATTTGGGAAGTGGTGTGGTTGACTTTATACAGGACTAATACGATAGTACTAGTACCCGTTTAATAAAAATCTCTAGGATTTGTTGATACTCTATTCAGCTTATTTTAGAGATTTTTTTGTGCCCTTAAAAAAGAATCCAATTAGTTGATTTTTTTTTATGTGAAAAAAATGTAAATTTTTTTCCAACCATTTATAGTTTTTCTTGTCAAGGGGGTGAAATGTAAGTAAACATTTTATTTTTATTACAAAATAGCGACACATAGCCAAGCGTTGTTTTTGTCCGTTTTGGCAACTTTTAAACTAATTATGCTTTTATATACTTTGATATAGTCCATTCCCAAGACTTATTAAAGCCCCCCTTACAAATTCTAAATTTGTAGGGGTTTTGTTTTTTTAGGGCGACAATAATTTAAATGGATCAATAAATTAAAAAAGTGGTTCTTTGACAAATTGTGTGACAAGCACTAACAAAGGGTAAGCTTTCTGCTACTACGTGGTTTAGAAGAAAGTTTATAGGTAGTAAGTCGTATGTTTAGTCTCTGTTAATACAGGACTTACGACTTACGACCTATAACTTATAACAAAAGTAGTAATAAGAGAGCCGAGTTGTTTAATATTCTACACGATATGTCAAAGAACGAAAAAAGTAATTGCATGAAAAAATTAGAGAACCAAGTGCGCCCCAGTACTTTTCTGTTCCTATTATTGTTTATGGTATTTGGTTATCCAGAAAGCAAGGCTCAAACATTGGGAACGAGTGTAGTAACATCTGATCTTGAAGGGTGGTTTTTTGCAGGAATACGTCTTAAAATACACAAAAAGTGGACAATTGAGTTAAAGGAAGAGTTTCGATTTAAAAAGAATATTTCTGAGCTAGATCAGTATTTTACAAATTTAGATGTAAAGTATGCTCCTATTAAATTTTTGCAGTTGGGAGCTGGATTTAGATTTACTCAAATGGAAGAAGGCGAAGGAACATATTCCCCTCATTATCGTCTTCATTTTGATGTTGCTTATCGACACAAAATCAGCAGACTATCATTTAAATATCGATTGCGATATCAATTTAGAGATGAAATAGGAAAAACAACAACAGAGGGGGATTACCTTAAGCACCGTTTTCGTTTGCGAGCAGGAGTTGGTTATAATATCAAAAAGATTCCATTGGAACCCCAACTCTCTGTAGAATTATTTAATCAATTGGAAAAGTATCAGTTGCCTGTATTTGATAAATTGAGATTTACCGCTTCTTTAGCCTATGATTTTAAGAAGTTTGGAAAGGTGAAGCTGTTTTATAGGGTTGAACAAGAGCTTTTTGTGAATTACCCTAAAACAACAGGAGTTCTAGGACTAGGTTATATTTATACCATCAAAATCAAAAAAAAGGACAAGTATGAAAAATAAATTTCAAGCGTTTGTTATTATCGTAGGTTTAAGCATTGTTTTTTCTTCTTGTTATAAGGAAACTTTTGTTGCAGCAGGAACAGGTTTAAGCGATTGGTCTTCAGCTTCTCATTCGGCTTTAGCAATACCCGATTATGACGTTGTATTTGACCAAACAAAAGTCAATCGGGTAGATCTTGTTATTGATGCTAGATATTGGGCAATTTTATCTTCTAATATAAATGATATTTATGGCAGTGGAACATCAGGAGGCGGCAGACCTGCTGGTGGACCAGGAGGAGGGGGCGGTTTTTCGGAAGAGACACCTATTTATGTTCCTTGTAGTTGGTTTTTTAACGGAAAGGAATGGTACAATGTAGGGATTCGTTATAAAGGAAACTCTAGCTTGAGCTCTGGTTATCAGTCAGGAAACGGAAAACTTCCTTTTCGAGTTAAGTTTGATTATTACGAAGATGAATTTCCTGAAATAACAGGGCAAACCTTTTATGGATTTACGGATTTGTCTTTGAGCAGTAATTATGATGATCCCTCTTTTATGAGGGAGAAAGTGGCTACAGATTTATTTCGAGAATTTGGCGTTCCAGCCCCTCAAACGGCTTATTATCAACTTTATATTGATTATGGAGAAGGACCTGTTTATTTTGGTTTGTATACCTTTGTAGAAGTGGTATTTGATACCATGCTTGAAAAGCAATTTGGGAATAATACAGGAAATTGTTACAAACCTGATGGCAATGGAGCAGCATGGTCTACTTCTAATTTTAGTCTAGCCGATTTTGAAAAGAAAACCAACGAGACGAATAGTGATTGGTCTGATATTCAAGCTGTTTATGATGCTTTGCATGCCCCCTCTAGGACAGCAGATACTAGTTTGTATAAAGCAAATTTAGAAGCAGTTTTTGATGTAGACTTGTTTTTAAAATATTTGGCAGTGAATACAACGATTCAAAATTGGGATACTTATGGACGAATGACGCACAATTATTATCTCTACAACAACCCTTCTACCAACTTAATAAGTTGGATACCATGGGATAACAATGAAGCTTTTCAAGATGGAAAGATGGGAGGATCACTATCTTTTGAGCTAGACGACGTAGTTGAAAAAGATTGGCCATTAATCGCTTATATTGCTAATATACCTAGTTATCGGGCTCAATACAATGCTTATATACAGGATTTTATTAATACGACATTTGAACCTAACAAAATGCAGACACAGTATAATGGTTTAAAAACAATAATTCAAGCATCTGTTAATAAGGAGGTTAGTGGTTATACTTATTTGAAAGGAGCCAATGATTTTGACAATGCTGTTACCGAAATTATTAACCATACCTCAACGAGGTATACGGCGGCAGATTTATACCTAAATTAAAAATCAGTTAATCCTATACTTAATGGAAAAATAAAGCTTGTTATAGGCTAAATAAGCTAGTAATTTTAACGATAAGTCATCCCGAATTTTTCGAGGGTGACTTTTTTAGTAGCTTGAAAATTAGCTTGTGATAGCATGTATTTATGATTGTTAAATGAATGAACAAAGGAATAATACACTTATGTTAAATTTTAAATTGAGAAGTATTGTTAGTATATGAAATTGATTTTTTAGTAAACAAAACAATATTATATGCAACCTTTTGTGAAAAATGAAATAAAAATATTTACTAAGTTGTCACTTTGTTTAAGGTTCAGAAAATGAATGAGTTAACTATTGTTTGTTACTTTTGTTTTAAGATTCAAAAAATCCCTCTTCTTGTTTAAGTTATAAAAAAGCTTTGATCTTAGTTGTTTTTTTTCTAATTTTATAGCCATCAAAAAATAAGGACTGCTATTTTTTGATGCTTTTCCCTTCAAAACACAAAATTTTATAGTGTTTTAATCCATGATTGTGAAAAAATATTTTTAGTATTAAAATATTTTTAATAAGTTTGAATTGAACTTTTTTTTTATGCTAAGAGTTTAACTAAATTATCTAATAATCAAATCTAAACTTTTACTTCACTCTTGTCAAGGAGCGAAGTAGGCTTTTATGCTAAGCCTCTAACTAAATTATTTAACAATAAGATTTAAGCTTTTATTTTTCTTCTATTTATTAAAGGAAAGAGGAGAAGATACTCTTATAACAGTATAAATGATTTTTGTTTGAGATAGAAAACACACACATACTTGAATTGCTTTTGGAAGTGAACTAAAAAAATGTAATGTAGCTGGATGTAACAACCATACCTACAATACATTAGCTATCTGCATGCCTATTTTGAGCATTAGAGATAGTTTATAGTCTATATATCATTTAAATTTAAAATTCTAGAGGAGCTGGTTGTCTATTTTGGACAAAAGAGGAAAAACGTACGAAACTAAATTTTACTAAATATACTCCTTCAAATGAGAAGCCTGCTTCTTCATTAAGGATATTCCTATGCGCCATATATTAAGTAATTCTTTTTTGTAACATCATATCTCAAATTTTTATGAAACACTTTTACCCCTTTAAAGGAATAATGATTTTTGTCGTTATCCTGCTTTGCTCTTTGTCCACTGCTGTAGAAGCATCCCATATTCCTGGAGCAAACATCACCTACACTTGCAACCCAGCTAATCCGCTGGAATATACCTTTACTTTAACCGTTTTTCGTAGATGCCCTGGAACACATCCAGCAACAATGTCAGGATTTAGCCTAACGAATGATTGCGGATTGACCAACCCTACTATACCAACATTTAATCAGGTGGGGGTAGCACAAGATGTAAACCAATTGTGCGCTTCTGTAACCAGTAATTGTTCGGGAGGAACTCAACCAGGAGTTTGGTTGTACACCTATGAGGCAACAATTACTCTACCTGCTAACTGTGATGGTTGGCATATGGCATATAGCTTGTGTTGTAGAGACGCTTCTAGCAATATGTCAGGAGGGTCGGGGAATACCATGTATACCTCTACAACCTTAAATACAAGCACTGCTCCTTGTAATAATTCTCCAACTGTTACATCAGCGCCTATTCCTTATGCTTGTACGAATACTCCTTTTAGCTACTGTTTAACAACAGCAGATTTAGAAGGCGATAGCGTGTATTTTAGAATGGTGGCCCCTGGCAATGCAGGAGGAACACCAATTTCTCATTTGGCGGGCTTTTCTGTTAATTCTCCATTAACTAATTTTGTTTTGGATCCATTAACAGGTTGTTTTACCTTGAATGAACCTAATGTTGGAAACTATGTAGTAGCAATTGCAATAGAAGAATATGATGCAGCAGGCAACTTAGTTTCAGAAATAATTCACGATTTCCAAATACAAGTAATTAACTGTACGAATACACCACCAAGTAACCCTATAGGTAGCATTACCAATGTTTCGGGAAGTGGATCACAAACAGGACCAAACGGAATGGCTGCTTGTTTGGGGGAGTCGTTCTGTTTTGATGTCACCTTTGAAGATTTAATAGATATTAATGATACTGTAACCATTTCAACGGATGGGCTAACTCTATTTCCAGGAGCTACCTTTACACAAACTGGTGTAAATCCCGTAACAGGGACTTTTTGTTGGACTGCTGTGCCTGGTAATACAGGAACAATTGTAACATTTAATGCAGAAGATAATGGCTGTCCAGTAAGAGGGACAAATAGTTTTGGAGTAACCATAGATGTTATTCAAGGAGTTTATGCTGGACCCGATGTTAGCGTTTGTAACGGAGTACCTGTACAATTGAATGCAACAGGAGGTTCTGTCTTTAATTGGACACCAGCAGTAGGGTTGAGTTGTACGAATTGCCCTAATCCCGTTGCTAATCCTCCTGTTACCACAACTTATACCGTAACAGGAGCCCTAGGAGGGGGATGTAGCAATACTGATCAAGTAACAGTTACGGTAGAAAATGTACCGCCAACAGCGACGATTTCAGGAAATGTAGGAATTTGTGGTTCAGGATCTAATACACTTACCGCTACTGGAGGATCTATGTTTTTGTGGAGTACAGGAGAAACCACGGCTTCTATCACCGTTTCGCCTACAAGTACAATGGACTATAGTGTAATTGTAACTAATTTTTCAGGTGGCTGCGAAGCATACGATACGGCAACGGTTGTTGTTGGTACAGCGGTCACACCTAATTTATCAGACATTACAATTTGCAATGGTTCTTCTACAACCTTAAGCGCAAATGGAGGCGGAACGTATGCTTGGAGTACAGGGGCAACTACATCAGATATTACTGTAAGCCCATTGGTTACAACGACTTATTATGTGACGGTAACCTTAGGAACTTGTTCTGCTATTGATACAGCAGTAGTTACAGTAACCCCAACTTCGGGACCTGTAATGAATTGCCGAGCGGATACAACCGTGTCTATTTGTAATTCTGTTGTAACATTTAATACTCCAATTGCCTTAGATTATTGTGCCGCATCTCCTTGTGTATCTAGCCCAATTGCAGACGTTTTATCTGCTTTTAATACCAATGGAGTAACAATTGCTGGTAATATCCCAAATGGTTTTAATATGACAGATGGGATAACAGGAACTTGTGTTAGTGATGGAGGAAGTGATATGTACGATTGTGGCAACCAGTTAAATACTAATTTGGCGACCTTAATACCTTATACAGGTGGATCTATCAGTACCCATGCTGGATTTGGTGGTGGAAGTTATTTTACCCATAAAGCAAACAATCTTTGGATAACAGTAGCCGATTTAAATGGGGTATCTAGTTTCTTTACCACAGGAAATAACGGAGCCGATGGTAGTGGAACCGCCAATGGATTTACGTACACGGTTACAGTAGGTTGTATGGACTATTATGTATTTGTAAAACGAATCAACGGAGCATCTGATCCATCGATTAACCATATTTATATCATTCCAGACAACGGAACTTCACCAGCTCCAACGCATACTTTTGCAACCAACACCAACGACGATTTACATACCTTATCCAATTTAGATAATTTTGACCGCTTATATTATTTGTTGTTAGCTGGTGCAGGTGGATATGCTTATACCAATGCTGAAATTCAAGCAGCAGTAGTTGACTTTTTGACACAAGCCAATCCAACAGGAGGGGGGACAGCTCAAGCGCCTGTTACTCAAATAGCAGGTTTGCCAAGCGGCTCGACTTTTCCTGTAGGAACAAATACGATTACTTTTGAAGCAACAGGTACTGGCGGAACATCAACTTGTAGTTTTGATATTATTGTACAACCAGGGACTGGACCTGTTATTAATTGTCGCCCTGATACTACAGTGTCTGTATGTAATCCAGTTGTATCTTTTGTAAATCCTATTGCTTCAGATCCTTGTAATCCTGCTTGTACTTCTGCACCTCTTGCAGATATATTGTCAGGTTTTAATAGCAATGGAGCAGCCGTTGCCAATAGTGTCCCAAATGGTTTTAATATGACAGATGGGATAACAGGAACTTGTGTTAGTGATGGAGGGAGTGATATGTACGATTGTGGCAACCAGTTGAATACTAATTTGGCGACCTTGATACCTTACACAGGCGGATCAATCAGTACCCATACTGGCTTTGGTGGTGGAAGCTATTTTACTCATAAAATAAATAATCTTTGGGTAACAGTAGCCGATTTAAATGGAGTATCTAGTTTCTTTACAACGGGAAATAACGGAGCAGATGGTAGTGGAACTGCCAATGGATTTACGTACACGGTTACAGTAGGTTGTATGAATTATTATGTGTTTGTAAAACGAATTAATGGCGCATCCGATCCATCGATCAATCATGTTTATATTATACCAGACAACGGAACTTCACCAGCTCCAACGCATACTTTTGCAACCAACACCAACGACGATTTACATACCTTATCCAATTTAGATAATTTTGACCGTCTATATTACTTGTTATTAGCAGGTACAGGCGGATATGCTTATACCAATGCAGAAATTCAATCTGCTGTGGTTAACTTTTTGACACAGGTAAATGCTGCTTCTGGCGCAGCAGGTGCTCTTACTGTTACTCAAATAGCGGGATTGCCAAGTGGTTCAACGTTCCCTGTTGGAACCAATACGGTAACTTTCCGTGCTACTAGCAGTATTTCTGGTTTATCAACAGATTGTAGCTTTGATGTTGTTGTACAACCTGCTCCAACCGCAGGAATAACAGGAACCACAAGTGTTTGCTTAGGTTCTAGTACTACCTTAACAGGAACAGGAGGAGGAACTTACGCTTGGAGTACTGGCGTAACAACACCTTCAATTACGGTTTCTCCAACTACTCCAACGACCTATCAGGTAACGGTAACCGATAATTTGGGTTGTACTAGTGTTGCGAATACAAATACTACCATAAGCACGACCTCAACAGCACCAACCTTAAGCCCAATGGCAGGTACATATTGTCCCAACACGACCTTGACCTTGACCGCATCAGGAGGAACTAGTGGAGCAGGTGCAGCGTTGCACTGGTATACTGGACCCAATGGTTCTGGAACTTGGTTGGGATCAGGAACAAATTTGAATATAGTACCTACGGCTAACTCAACTACCTATTATGTTCGTAGAGAAGGAACGTGTAATACGACCGCAGATGATCAAGTAACCGTCAATTTAAAAGATTATGTTTATGCTTTGAATGGCGCTACAACAAATGATTATTGCACGGATAATGCTGGTTGGCATCACTTTTTTAATGGCAATGAGATTATTTTATCTGTGAGGGGAGATTTGACAGGAGCACAACCCAATCACCCTATAATCCAAATATCAGACAACCCTGGCCATTTCCAACGTAGTCTTGGACCTTTTACGCCTGCTTCTTGTGCAGCTAGTGGTCTTACCCCTGGCGAAGAACAATTTGAAATGGAGCGTAGTTGGAATGTCAACTTTGGAACAACGGGCTTAAATCCTCCTTATGAGGTTCGTTTTTACTATGAGCCTGCTGAGCGTACAGCAGTAGAAAATGCAGCCATCAATCACATGGCGAATTATTCAGCTTGTGGCTATTCTTATAAGTATGCAACACCATTAGGTTGTTATTTCTTTAAGAATGTAGGTTCTAATTATACCGCACCAGATTATGATGGTTTACATCTAAGTGCTACCAATGGTACGACTGCAAATGGGATCAACTATAGTGAACTTGGAGGTATTGCAAGTTTCTCTGGTGGATCATTAGGGGTAACCTTAGTGCCGAATAATTTATTGGCAGTAAAATGGTTGTACTTTGATGGAGAAACGGACAATAAAGTAAACCACTTGCGTTGGGCAACGGAGTCAGAAGAAAATACACAGCATTTTAATATCCAACGTAGTAGAGATGGAGTTAATTTTGAAACCATTGGAATGACAGCTGCACAGGGAAGTTCAACAACAACGACCCATTATACTTTTGATGATGTTAATCCATTTGAAGGAGATAATTATTATCGATTGGAGCTGGTTGAAATGGATGGTAAAACGAGCTTGTCAAATACTATTTTGCTAGTTATTGCATCGGATGATTTGGGGTATAGTTTTTATCCTAATCCAACCAATGATATTGTTTATTATCAATATGAAGCATTAGAAAAAGAAAATCTTGAAGTAGAGGTATTGGACGTTTTAGGTAAGCAGGTTGCTACCATAAATGTAACGAGTGAACTAGGAATCAATAGTATTCCTGTTGATTTATCGACTTACCCTAGTGGTACTTATATGGTTCGTGTACACAACAAGCGAACTGCGCAGGTGCATACTTCAAAAATTATTAAAAGTAAATTATAAGAAATTGCCAAAATAGCGTATTTATTAATAAGCTTTCAGGATTAGTTCTTGAAAGCTTATTTTTATAAGGGGCTTAATTATAGGAGGCTTGAAAATCATTTAGTTAGTATTTTTGGATTATTATATTTTTTTTATAAATTGTATAAAACTCCAAGTAAAAGCTCTCCCCCGAAGCTAAATTTTATCAAAAACTGACTTCTTGATAGAGGTCAGTTTTTCTTTTCATAAGGAGGATAACAAATACCAAGGATGAAAATAGAAATCATAAGAGGCGATATTACAAGCTTAGATGTTGATGTTATTGTTAATGCTGCTAATACTTCTTTATTAGGAGGAGGAGGTGTAGATGGGGCAATACATAGAGCTGGGGGAAAAGCTATTTTAGATGACTGTATAAAAATTAGGAACCGCCAAGGTGGTTGTAAGGTTGGCGAAGCTGTTATAACAACAGGAGGAAATTTAAACGCAAAATACGTCATTCATACCGTAGGTCCTAGATGGAACAATAATCAGTCTGATGAGCCTCTATTCTTAGCAAAATGTTATAACAGTGCGCTTTTTTTAGCAGAAAGTAAGCAACTATCTAGCATTGCCTTTCCTAATATAAGTACGGGGATTTATCGTTTTCCCAAGGCTAGAGCTGCCCAAATTGCAGTAGAAACGATTCAAGCCTATGATTTTCAATACATAAAACGAGTCATTTTTGTTTGTTATGATAATGAAAACTATCTTTTATACAAACGCCTACTCAATAAAAACTAAGAACCTGTCCAACTATTTTTGAATTAAGGTGTAAGATAAGCCAATCGTGATGTGTTGGTTTTGTTTTTATTCCTGTTTAGGAATAATATTTAGGTTGGGGACATTTATGGGAGAGGATGCCGAAGTGTGGAGCAGCTGTTTATTAGAAGTAGCCTGCGGGTGATTGGAATCGTAATAAATGGCTTTAGAAAAATCTTTTTTTGCTTTTTTTCTATTGCCCAATTGAAGCCACAATACACCACGATTATTATAAACATCGGGATTGGTCTTATCCAATTTGATCGCTTTCTTGTAATCTAATAAAGCTGCATCCTTATTGCCCAAAGCAGCCTTAGTTAATGCTCTATAATGATAAGCATTTGCATATTTTTTGTTAAGTAGAATTGCTTGATTAAAATGAGAAATGGCTTCTTGATGGGCACTTTCTTTTGCCTTATGGACTCCAATATTAAAATGAGCGGTGGCATGTTTGGGGTTAAGTGTTAGTACCTTTTTATAATCCTCTATTGCTTCATCAAACTGTTTTAACTTCATTTTGGCAGCTCCACGATTGTTATACGCATCGGCATAACTTAAATTCCGTTCGATGGCTTGGGTATAATCTTCAATGGCTTCTTGATAGCGCCCTAAGGCTGCTTTGCAAACTCCTCGGTTATTATAGGCAGAAGCAGGGGTATATTTTAGTGCTTGGGTATAATGGCGTATTGCTTTTTCGTATTCTTTCTTTTGGGCATTTTTATAGGCCTTTTGAAAAGAAGTAATGGTGAAATTTTGATATAAAAAAAGCAGCACCTTTTTGAACATTATATAAGAAACGTTGATGAAGAATGATTTAAGAATAATTCTTCTAAAATCAAAAGTTGAACCATGCTATTGAGTTAAAGGATAAATTTGATTTTCTTAACATATTTGTTTTATCTGCAAGTTTTGCGCTTGAAAGGACTATTGGTAGTAGCCCTTTCAAGAAAATTTAAGTTATTTTTTTTTCTTCATCAGATAATGGAACATTGTAATTTCATTATCTATAATCGTATGCGTTTCGATCAAAATATAGCCATTGTTGTCCATAAAGTTTAGCGCATCAATGACGGAAGCAAAAATGACTTCGTGCCCTTCTTTATTTTTAATGACATTTCTCAGTTTAGGGTCTGCTAAACGATTGCTAAAGCGGGGAGCATTGTAATGTGTACCAAAATCAATATAAATATCACTTTCATCTTGATTAGAAACGACTCGAATATAGTTGGATTCGATTTTGTCAAGGGCTACATCATTCAAAGATTGAGCAGATATTGAGAAGGCAAACATTGATAAAAGGGTACTTAGTATTAGTCTTTTCATCGGTCAAATTTTAGTGAAGATTAAGTTTGATGCTAAAAAAGTTATGGATTAAAGGAATTAGGAACGCTTCTTTAATCGTATTCATATTTAATATTAGGCTTTGATTTTGGGAGAATGACAGTAGTAAATTAATAAAAATACGCTAATTATACTTATCCGCACATTAAAAAATTTATTTGTTGGATTATAATGGTGGGAGGACTGCTGAGTTTGCTAAGCATCAATAAGGCTAAATGCCTAGATATATGTTGGTCATTTTATGGCGCAATATATCGGCTGTTGGTTTTGATCAAATTGGCAGCTCAATTTTAAATTTCTAATCGATATATTGGGCACCAAAGATAAATAGGGAAGGAGGGCAGCAGTAATAACAAATCGCAGCTAACAAACTAGTTGTTAGCTGCGATTAATTTGGATTAAGCTAAAGTCTACTTCTTTTTCTTTTTATCCTTTTTTTTATCTTTCTTTTTACTGTCTTTTTTCTTAGCCACTTTTTTAGCGACTTTTTTCTTCATTTCTTTCTTTTTGCTGTCTTTCTTTTTGTTATCTTTTTTGTCTGCTTTTTTAGCTGATTTCTTATTTGCCTTAGCCATATTATATCTATAATTTAATGAGATTAAGTTAATCTATTACTTAGGACAGATGATTAAATATACTGTAGCAAAACTTTCTAACTATTTTTTAATCGAGTCTTTTAGCGATCTTCTTTTTCAAATTTTTGCCTTGATAGCGCTGCTATCAGGCTGTAATTTTCATCGAATCTCATCTAAAACGTTCTGTAAAAACCATCAATAACTTTTGTTACAGTGTTTAATGTGTTTCTCTGGGAATAAGTAATATTTCATGTATTGTAAAATAATCATTAAAGATATGTTGTTTTTGTTAATTCAATGTAAATTTAATGTTAATAAATGAATAAATATTGTATAAAATTAGAAGTGATGGTACTTCTAATAGGATTATTTGCGAGCTGCTTCAATGATTTTTTTTGCATTATCACCAACTACTTGCCAAGATAAACAGCGCAAGCTACCACCCATTTGGCAAACGGCACTCGCATCAACAGGAACAACGATTTTAGTAGTATTATCCTGAACTAGCTGCAAGGCTTGTTGATCCGTATCCGTTCCGAAGGTGGGCAAATAAAGATACTGTTGAGTTACCGTACTATTAATATGGATACCGCAAGAAGAACTAAAATTGGGATCCCAAATGGTCGTATCAACTTTTGTTGGGATCGTTATAAGCTTAATCCCAGGAAAAGATTGGAGTAGTTCTGCACGAATGTCACCTTCAAAATGTGGGTCATTATAGGCTGTTAGCGCAATCGTATTGTTGTCTATAAACATAACTTGACCATCAGCATGCGCTAAACCATTGGGATCGTCATTAGGGATAATTGCGATTTGATCTAGCCCTAAACTATTTTTTAGTACAGTTTTAGCAGCGGTATAAGTTAGGTTATTGTCTGTTAAAAAACGATCCGAAACAATTGCTTTTCCATTATAGTTATCAACAAAGTTGCCTCCATCTAAAATATAGGGAACCGTTGAAAATTGGAGCCCATAACGATGAGCAAAGGTATTAAATTTTGCTTGTACAAAATCGGCATCTACTTGACTACCTTGAGCAGCAGCAGCATACCTAAATTGCGTAGGTTGATAGGGCATTACAGTTGAACAATCTCGCAACCAGATATCTTCAAGCGTTTGTTCCAATAAGATGTCTTTAGGAAGATGTTGTTTTAGGTAGTTGATACTTGGGGCATCTCCTAAAACCACAATATTATCTTTCCCCATAACACTTTTGGCATATTGGATATCAAAGGCAATAATTGCATCATAAACATCGGCATAATACGAATTATGAATAGAAGGAACTGCGATGACTAATAACATTTTGGAGTCATCAATGGTATTGGTGTAGGGCGTTGTTGGCTTTTGACAACTGGCAATTGAAATTAAACTCAATAATAGGACTAAGGATAGGCTCATGATTTGCATACAAATAAGATTGGAATCGGTAAATAATTGATTAGGCTTCAAAGATATCGTATCCTTAGAGCTGAGAGGTAGTCCAAAATTGACAAGTTATGCCCTTATAAGAATTCATTGAATTTAAAAAGGAATATAAATATGCGTTTTAAAGGCTTCTTCTTGATCCGTATGATGTTGGTTGTAATAATAATGTTCAATAATTGGACCTGTCGAAAAATTGTAGTCGTTTTGCAACAACCAACCTCCAAAAATGACGGCATAGGTCTGTTCTATTGTGTCATAACTTCCTAGATGTAGGAAGCGCAAGTAGTTTTTGCCTCCTATTGTTTTTGTAGGACTATTGGCGCTGTCTTGTTGGGAGTTGTAGGCCAAGCAAGCATCATATCGACAGATATTGGGGGAGGTAATGTCAATATCGTCAAAGACTAAACCATATTCATCGGTTGTATTCAAGTTTTTGTTCTGCTCCCAAAGCATTTCCCATTCTTTTTCCAATTGAGCATTGTTATAAGCACCTTGGTAGCTCCGAAAAACTACATGAATAGCAGGCAGTGTAACTTTAAGTGTATTGAGTTGTTGAATAGCGGCGCTTGGGAATTCAATGGTTTGCTTCAGTTGGGTAAGCGTTGCCATCAATTTTGGGCGCTGTTGACTAGGGGCAATACCATATTGATTTTTGAATGCTTTTCGGAAAGCTTGCAAATCAGCATATCCTACTTCAATAGCGATATCTGTGAGGCTCTTGCTTGAATAATGCATCAATTTAGCAGCATTTTCTAAGCGCAGCCTTTTTTGATATGCTCCAATCGTTTCGCCCCAAATAGCTTTAAAAATTCGCTGCAAGTTGCGATAAGAATAAAAAGAAATTTTCTCTAACTCTTGAGGTAAAATAGCTCTGTTGTAATGGTCTTGAATATAATCCAAAACAGGAACTAAGCGAAAAAAATAAGGCGATTGACTAAGCATGGAATCTTCTCTAAAAAGCAAAATGATTTACTAAACAGTGTCTTAAGTTATACTAGAAAGGGGAATTTATTCAACGATTAACGTCTTTGTGGAAATACCCCCCTTGGGGATAATTGGATACATAATAAACTCTTGAACAAAAGGGGATGAATTCGTATATGTGATCCCTATAAAAATAGGATGAGTTTTGTTGTGAATTTCATTTTGTGGTTTTAGAAAACTATAAATATTTGTATGGTGATGGTCCTAATAGAGGACGATTATTTTAAGGGTAGCCTGAGCACCAATTATATAAAATAAGCAAAATTTTGTGCAAATTTGTAGGAACTACTTTTTTTATGTCTTTTTTGCGTATCTTTTATTTTTTGATAAATCAGGTTTCAAATATTTAGTACTAAAAGAAATAAGGTTCTTTGACAACTCTATCACGCAGTAACTTGTGTGCTAATCGTAAAACGTAAGATAAAATGCTTCTATTTTGGGATATTAGAGCCTAGATCACGTTGTTTTTAACACAGCACCTAATTTCTAAAATCTAATACCAAAACGGCATAATTAAAGACGTTAATTAAAATTTTCACACGATTAGCTTTGTTATTCACTACGTTCATGAGCGCTGCGCTTTAGTTCGCTGCTAGGTTAGCTAGTGCGCTAGCGCTTATGAGCTCCCTGAGATCGGTTCGTTATCACTCGTGAGCTAGCAAGCTGGGTTCTGAGTGGTTACTACGTGATCCTATGGGTTGTCAAAGAGTGAGAAATAAAACCATAAATAGTTAATTTGTGTCGCAATGGAAAAAAAATTAGCCTTAAAGCAACAACTAGTTATGTTATTGGTAAGTATGCTTGTTTTGAGCGCATGCGGAGGTCGTAATGAAGACAATTTATCGAAAGAAGACCAGCAATTTATTCATCGTATCGTTCCATTAGAAAAAGGAGAAAGAATAGAGCTGTTCGAAACCAATGGTGGTCTTAAGGGATTTAAAACGGCTGGAAATTTTATTACCAATCAACGACTCGTTCATTACTGGATTGATGGCAGAAACGATGAAATTAATGCTATAGAATACGACCAAATAGATTCCTTAAGGGCAGTGGATAAAACGAAGGTATCAAGGGATGCATCTTATCTTCAAGTCTATGGTTCTAATCAAAATAATTTCAAGATTTATATAGATGCTGATAGTGCTCGAACTTGGGTGTTTTTTAATAAAGCAATGGAAAACTGGAAAGAGAAACGTTAAAATTTATGCTTAAACCTTATGAATACAACAAACAGTTTGCTTACGATTCAGGATGGGATAAATACGCCCTAAGTTATTCTAAATTGTTAAGACCTGATACGATTTATTCGCTTACTAAAGATTTAGCACATGATATTGTGAAACATTATATACCAGAAGGCAAAAACAAAAAAGTTCTAGACCTCAATTGTGGAACGGGGAATGATTTTCCCTTTTTTTTGTCAGAGGGCTATAAAATAGTGGGCACAGATGGATCGGGAGGCATGTTAAACAAAGCTTGTGAAAGTTATCAAAAAGCATATAAAAAAGGAAATATTAGGCTTTATCAATCAATGATGGAAGATTTAGGAAAAGCAACTTTTAAAGAAAATCAATTTGATTTAATTTATTCAATTACTGGTGGCTATTCTTATATTGACGATGATTCATTCTTAAAAGTCAATCAAATATTATCAAACTATTTAAAAAAGGGTGGGTATCTAATTACGGCCCATCTAACACCATTTTGTCTTGGAGAATTTCTTTATCGTATAAAAAGTAGACAATTTGGAGCAAGCTTACTAAGACTAAAAAAAACACTTACAGTACCTATAAAGGGAGAACGATATAGGATGTATTTAAGGTCGAATCGCAAATTGAAAAAATTGAGAACAAAGGAATTAGAGTTTTGTTCAGCGCATCCAATTTTGACAACAACAGCACCTTATCAGACTGGCTATGCACCCAATGTTAAAAAACTTAAAAGACGAAGAGAGGTTGAATTTGGAAGATTGTTTAAGCCTGTGTACAACACTATTGCAGATCAAATATTGATTGTTGAGCAAAAAAAATAAAGCATACAAAACAACATCAGTATGTCTTATTAGGGAAGCAAAATAGAGTATAAAAGTAAACTATTTTTTGTTAATTTAAATAATATGGACACCAATAACCCAAATACAGATAAAGATGGCAATAAACGATATAGTCTTTTTGTTTGGGTAGGAGGGGCATTGTTGATTATTGGACTTATTGGTTTACTTCTTTTTGGAGGCTTATTTTTATACTTAGTATTTAATTTTGAAAAAGTATAAAGCTGTCTGCTTTAGAAAAGAATCTAGAAAGCGACAAAAGTTGGATATTTGTTAATCAAGAGCATTTGTAAGGGCTGTCATTTATTCTATTTCTATATGAGCATGTAAAGTATCTTCCAAAAAATGGTGTATGGCAAATGTTTGCTCAGCGGCAAGTTTTTGCCCTATTTGGCTAACAAGATAGAATAAAATGCCTACTACTGTCAAGATAGGAATTCCCCAAGAAAAAGAATCAAGAATGCCTAGGCTATATTGGCAGCCTTCGTATATCCCTAAAAATAAAATAGACAGCACAACAAAACCATACATAAAAGCAAAGAAAGTCCAGACATTGGGGTTGGGACCATAGAGTCCCCTTATTAATGTATTCCCTTTTGGAAGTTTTTCAAAAACAACATGCAACTCTGGTGACCAATAGTGTTTTTCCTTTCCTTCTATACTAACAATAAAATGATTTTGGACAGCTTTAGAGGTGAACCTTTGGTGATGAGAATTGATTTTTTGAATCATTTCTTTCTTAATATCTTCGGGCGTAGATTGAGTGGTAAACCTAAAACGAGGTCGAATTCTAAAACTTGTCATAATATCAATTTGATTGTGTTTGCTGAATAAAACTTATATGATATTTTTAGTTATTTAAAAGTGTTTTATTGGCTTAAAAATCAATAGTATAAGAGGTGTTTTGCCTCTTTAGATTAGGGTTTTATCTATCTATTCTTTTCAAAAGATACAATTTATTTATCAAAAATATATTATTTTGTTCCTCAATTTTTTCTGGCATTTAAATTTTGTGGAAAGGAGTGAAAAACGTAAAAATAAGCCAGTTGATCTATGTTTGCTAAATTTTAATTTATGAATCGATTCGTTTTTATAACCTTGTTTATACATTCATTTTTTCTTACATCCGCCCAAACAATTCAACAAAGGATCGATTGGGGACAAACAATTCGCAAAGATGGGATAATAGAATATTCAAAAACTACGCATCGTTATAATAGGCAAGGGCTAAAAATTGAAACGTACTATAAGTTAGATATAGGCGAGCAGGAAGGAGAAGAGTTTCTAAGAGCGAAGCTGTTTTATGACATTATAGGAAGAGTACAATTGGTAGAATACTATGAAGATACAGTGCATGATTTTGACGATAACCCTAGTTATACGACAATTTATCAGCACAATAAGAATTATACCCTTAAAAGAACATTTGGGCTAAATTTAGCAGAAACCAAAACGTATTATTACAAAGATTCCCACAAGCGAATTTCAGAAGTTAAGGAAATAAAAGAAGTTAGAAATTATCTTGACGAGGATCAGTCTGCCTATGCATCTGACTATAAAATTGCAAAATGGGTTTTGAAGAATTATAACCAAGCGGGATTACTCCTTGGAGAACGGTATAAAAAATCGGCAACAGAAGATATTTCTAAGACCATTTATACTTATGATTCGGAAACTAAGTTGCTTTTATCAAAAAAAAGCTATGCTCTAACAAAAACGAAGTCCTTAAATCAACCACTTTTACGGAATACGTTTATCTATCATTACGACAGCAAAAATAGACTCGTAAAAGTAGAGAATAGGGATAGCACCATCTCTTATTTATATAAAAACAACCTCCTTTGGATCAAAGAAAAAAAGACCCCTTGGATTACCCAAAAGGATATTTACAAAGATGGTGTTTTAGTGACTACAAAGTGGTATGATTTTTCATCTAAATACAACAGCTATTTAAAGAATGAAACAGGACTAATTAAAACAATCAATTACCATTTTGATTATTATAAACAGGAAGTAAAAACTAAACCATTTCCCCTTTTGTCTATAGAAAAAGCAATTCAAAAACAGTTAGCAGATTACAGCATACTTGATGTTGTAACAGGAGATTTGAACCTAGATGACAAAGAAGATGCGGTAGTTGTTTTAGAAAAAATATGTGATCCAAGTTTTGGGGACTATATGGATGATAACAGCTTTTGTAGGCTTACGGCTTTGTTGATACAAGAATCCCCCTTGGTTTATAGGGTTCAAGCAACCAATAAATTTCTATTTCAATGCAAGGACTGTAGTGGTCCAGTTGGAGATTCTTATGATGAAAATGAAAGTATATCCATTGATAAAGGCACGGTTCAATTTAGCAGTGCCTATGGTTCTAGTGATAGAGATTATACCGATGTAAGCTTTGAATATAACAAAAAAGGTAAAAATTGGTTCTTAGCAACAATTTCTAAATCGAGCAGCAGTTTAAACGAAGAGGGGGCGGGCAGAAGTGCGCACAAAAATTATAGTAACCATAAAATCCCATTTAAGGATTACAGAAGTGATCTACTTTGGAAATTATAACCGACAGAATAAACTTGATTTACTCAACCAAAAACTCCACCCGACGATTTTTTTGTTGCCCTTCCTTACTTTTGTTGGTAGCAATTGGTTCAGTTTCGCCAAGTCCCTTGAATTTAAGCCGCTTTTTTGAAATACCTTGCTCAATAAGAAAATCATAAACCGCCTTGGCTCTATTTAAAGAAAGAACTTGATTGGCATCTGCTGCTCCTACATCATCTGTATGACCATTGATAGAGAGTTTTATATTTGTATCTTTTATCAAAAGGCTAGACAATTCTAGTAAAGCGCCAAAAGCTCCTTTTTCAAGAATAGCTGTTCCACTTTTGAAGGTAATATTTTCTAAGATTAAGGCTTTGCCTGCTTCCAATTTTAGGGGCTTAATTTCTGATACATAAACTTCATCAATAGCTATATAACCATGTAAAACATGTTCTGATGCGGGTTCAAATTGACCAATACAAATGTGGGTATAATCTTTATCAGCCTGAAATGTCCCTGTTATTTTTTTCCAAACAAAGGGTTCTGTACGGGCGGTATCTGAATCGTTTATCTGCGGTTTTGCTGCCAAAAATTTAGTGGTTAAGAAATGTTGCCCTTGACAAAAAGCCATCCCAAAGTTAGCGTTAACATAAGAAGGGGTTACGGTATTTGCGCTCAGCCTATAAGCCAAGTGCATATACCAAAATTCAGCTTTGTAACTTCGTCCTTTCTTAATGGGTTCCTTAAGTTTAGCCATGACATATTCCGCATAGATTATTTTATCTTTGCTGATTTTTAATGCGGCCATATTATTACTGGACTTTCCATAAGGAACTCTTTGGTCAAAAATTGAAATTTGGAATTTTGGTGTAATGAGGTCGGGTGATGCGTGGCTTGGCGAAACCCAATAAGGAACAGCGACAGCAAACGACTTATTGGTAGAGGTGTATCCTGATGGATTAGAGCGGGTTTGCTCAAAACTGGGATTGGGAACCAAGTTATCTTGCTGCCCCCAACAAAAGGACATAGAAAGGATAAGAAGAATAATAATTAACATTCGTATTAGATTGATGTTTTTAAAAAGTACCCTTATACAATGCAACTTAAAGAAAAGGTTACAACCAAGAGTTCTTTTTTTACTACACTAATTACCATTCAACTAAAAAAGCATTATTTAGCATTCGATTTCAGACATGATTTTAGACATAAGAAGGATGATTTTCTGAACCTGTTTTTGTTCTGCTTGATCTTGCATTCTAAAGTTATCTCTAGAGTAACTAAGGAGATGATCAGCTCTTGAGTCCAGTATATGATCAGTCATTGGCAACGAATGTTTTTCTTGACGTTCCAGTAGGAGTATTCCGTCCATAGATGAACCAAAAACCTCCATTACTTCGGCTTTGATAGCAGGGGAGAAAAGGATTGAAGATTTATAGTTGGGGTGGATAAAAAGGTGAAAATTTTGATCAAAAACGGACTTTTTTTCCTTGCTCAGTTTTGAGAAAATCGATCCAAATAAATTGCTTCTTTTTCTTCCAAGCGAAAACTCAATATCGGTTGGATTTTCTAATGCTATTTTTATGGTGAGGCTGTTGAAGTAATGGAGTTCTATTTTTATATTAGACGCATCTAATTTTCCCCACATTTTGGGCTTAGGCATCTGCTTTAATAGGGAAGGTTTAGGAAGTTCATTAAAGTTAGTTTTTAAGTTTAACTGTTGAGAAAGGGAAAGCCATTCCTTCGTTAATTTATTAAAGATTTTATTTTGTTTTTGATAGTGATAAATCCTCCAAAATAATAGGAAGGAAACGGTGAATGCTAAGAATGTAAATAAGGTTTCCATGGGTTGAGATGATGGGTTAACTACTTTTTAATATTGAAACAGATATAAACATAATCAAGAGATTTTTTGCGCTAATTATGTTGTTGTATTATTCTTAAATCGGGGAATCCAACAAGGGATATTTTGTTGATAATGCTCATATTCTTCCCCAAATCGTTTTAGTAAATCTTTCTCTTCTATTGGTCGAACAACCAATTGCCAAAGAAGGGCTCCAACTAAAGCATAGATACAAATTGGCATGGAAGTGAAGATAATACCTACAGCAATTCCTTGACCTACTCCAGCAATTGCCATGGGGTTTCGAACGTATCGATAAGGGCCCGTTAAAACCAATTTTGTTGTCTGATCAATTGGGAGTGGAGTGCCTTTGCCATTTTTTACCATGATGTAGGCACTTGTAAGCCCCAAAATACTAAATAGAGCAAAAAGTAGGGAGCCTATAGCAAAATAAGGTTCTAGTAGGAAAGGGGTGTTGGGGGCAAAAGCTTGGAGCAGAAGCCATGGAAAGAAAAAGAGCGTAATAAACCAGATACAAATGATTTGAACAAGTGTTTTTAAACCATTCATAACAAAACTTTTTGACTGAGATTCTCGAAAAATGTTTTCTTGAAAAATTAGAAACAGATTATAAAATAGTCCCAAAATCATTAGCGTTGTTGGCAAGTATCCTCCATGAGTGAGTATAGTAGCATTAATGCAATAGAATGTGCCAAATGCAAACCCTCCAAGAATTACAAACTCTAATTCTCTTACATGCTTATAAGCTCGAACAATCGAAAGAAAGGTCACAACAAGTATATCAGGGGCAAAGAATGAATTAAAGGCATTGGAACCAATTCCAGGAAACTGAAATGCGTTGTAAAAGGTGGAATCCAATGATAAACCGATCCACCAAAGCATGATCAAACTGGCTTGTAATAGGTAAGCTGTTCCTTTCAATATTTAAGATTTAAATTTTATACAAATGCCTTACAATACAGGATATTATAAGGAATAAAAATAGGAAACTTTTAAATGAAAGATCAAAAAATAACAAATATAATTAGTGAAACAATAGGGATATACGTTTATCTTTTGAGTTGCGAATAACTTGAAGCAGCTCTCCTGAAATAAATTAGACTGTTTTGGATTGAAAGTTAATGAATAAAGGAACTATGTTTATCTTTATTATCAATAGCATTGATCCTGCGGAATAAGGAGTTATTCAAGGGAGATGTAAGACCGCACTAAAGCTTAGATTTTTTGCTCAAGATTATTTATCTTAGATGGGTATGATTCTGTGGTATAAGTATATAAAAGGGGCGTTCTCCATCCTAAAAAAGTATCCAATGAAAAAAAAGAAAATAGCATTTCATAGAGTAACAGCATTGATTTTAATAATCTCAACGATTGGAATACCCCCGTCTAATGGGCAAGTAGCGCAGCCATCCAAAATCGAAAACAATACACCTACAACCTTAAACCCAAGTATAACAACCGAAATCAAAGATCCACTTTTTTTTATGGAAGGACAATTATGCCAACATTTGCGTAAAATCTTTCAAGACAGTAAAGGTAATCTTTGGTTTGGAACCAATGTATACGATTTAATGCGCTATAATGGAGAGACCTTAAAATACATTACAAAAAAGGAAGGATTTAGTGGTGGAAGAGTAACTGGAATTATGGAGGATAAGGCAGGTAATCTTTGGTTTGCAACAGGGGGCGGATTAAATAAATATGATGGAAAATCATTTACTGTTTTTACAGAAGAACATGGATTGCCCAATAGCGAGATTTGGAGCTTATGGATAGACTCAGATGGAATGATTTGGATAGGGCATAATGAAGGGCTAAGTCGTTTTGATGGAAATGAGTTTAAAAACATTGCTGTCCCTAAACCAGCAGTAAAAGAAGCCAATGTCATCTATTCTCCTGACCGAATAACGGGAATCATTGAAGATAAGGAAGGAAATCTATGGTTGGGGACGGATGGGTTTGGTATTTGCCGATACAATGGCAAAACCTTTACACACTTTACAACAGAAAAGGGGCTTTGTGATAATACGATTTATGAATTAATGCTAGACCGTAAAGGAAATATATGGATCGGTACTTTTTTTGGGGGCGTATCAAAATATGACGGCAAAAAATTTACCAATTACACCAAGGACAAAATAGTAAATGGTGTTGAAGTGAGTGGCTTTTTTGAGGATAATAATGGTGATGTTTGGTTCGGTGTAGAAAATAATGGCGTTTATAGATATGATGGAAATTCTTTTAGCCATTATTATAAAAAAGAAGGATTGGATGCCTTAATTTTGAGTATTTATAGAGACAAGGAAAACCGATTTTGGTTTGGAGGATGGGGAGGGTTATTTCGTTATGATGAAGGCTCTTTTAGACCTGTGACAAAAGACGGACCTTGGGAATGAAAATCAAAATCGGAATAGGCAAAAAATAAAGAAAAACAAGCTACTATTTATAAGCATTTGTTGGTTCAAATGAAGGAATCATTTTTTTGAGTAAGAACATAAAAAAAAAAGCTATTTGATGATTTGCAATTCATTATTTTTACTAATTTAAATTCTAAATAGAATTACTAAGATGTATAAAGGCATAAAATAATGGGTTTAGAAAATGATTATGAAGAACAAGAGCAGGGGCAAGGGCATGTAAATCAGCAAACAGTAGAACAAAATAGCACCAATCAAGAGCAAGAATTGACGGATATTAGTCTAGAAACAGCAGAAGCAATCGAAATGCAAAATGCAGCAGATAATAGCCCTGATGCACTTGCTATGACAGAATGGATCGCAGGAGTCAATACAAGTGAAGAAGCAAATATGACCGCTATGCAGTCTAATGAGCTTACTGCTCAAACTAGCTTAAAGTCGCCTTTGTTTAAGCAGCATATGCGCTTAAGAACGTTGGCTATGTTGCCCAATGATCGCTTTGTTAAGGGATCTAGTGGCGCAGGTGTTTTTGCGATACAGCAGGCGTTGAAAAAACTATATCCTAGGGAAGATATTGGGCAGTATGGAGTTTATGGAAAAGAAACAATTGCATTGGTAAAGAAATTTCAAGGAGAAGAAGGACTTGGGACAGATGGAGATTTTGGACAACAAACGTTATTGGCTTTAGATCAATATAGTTTTCCTAGAATTGCAGTGACAGAAGAAGGGAGTAGTATAGAGCGGGTAGAAGGCTTTGATGTAAAAGAAGAAATCAATAGACCTGCAAAAATATCAGCTACAGCCAATGATTTGGCAATTGCAGAAGGTAGGCAAACACTAGAACATCAGGATAGGAGTGAAGATAAAGGAATTCATCATAATCAAGATGTCAGCGGGGTGCGTATTTATTCAGGACCTACTAAGAACTCTAAGTTGAAGTTTACCTTAAACTATGATACTGATGTAACACTTGTTGGAGAATATGCTTATGAATCGAGTTGGTCACTAATCCAAACGGCAGATGGTAAGGAAGGATGGATCAATTCAGATTATGTTACCCAAGGAATATCAGATAGAACTGCGGCTAATTTAGCCCAATCGGATCTGACAATGATTGGTAAAGAGCATGCTAATTTAGGTGATTTGGTACAAGATCGATATGGCAGCAGTTTTGTTCAGGAACAAGATGCCCGTTTGATTATTCAGGCCGTTGCTTTTATGAATGATGGACGAGCAGCGATTTATTACGAAGAGGAAGAACATAACTTATCTTGGTGGGAAAGGTTGTTGCTTAATTCTACCGAAGAGGAAGCTCGAAGCATCTATCAAAACATAGGGATTCGTTCAGGAATGAATATTATACTGCCTAATGAAGCCTTAATTTTGCAAATGAAAGAGGCGGGTGTTGTGAGCTCAGGATCGATTCGAGATAAGTTTGAAGGAGCCATAGACTTCCTAAAAATGTATGGAGGTTATAATGTAGGCTTATTAGAGGGCTTATGGGATGGCTTAGTTAATACCTTAAAAGCGGTTCCCGATTTGTTAAAAATGGTTTGGGATCTTGTGAAAGCTGCTTTTCAAGGCGAATTGTTTAGCAAGTTAGGTGAAATCTTATCTTCCATTTGGGAATTTATTAAAAACTTACCTCAAACCGCTGATAATTGGTGGGAAGAGTTTAAACAAAAATCTCCCTTTGAGCAAGGAAGAACCATAGGAAATGGCATTGGACAAATTGCTTTTGAGGTTATTTTAGCGGTCTTTACAGGAGGAGCAATTAATGCCCTAAAAGCAACGGGAGTTGGAGCTAAAATTGTAGCAGCTACAAGTAAAATTAATAATACAATTGGACGTTTTGGCGATGATTTAGCAGTGGTTTCGCAGCGTATGCTAAATGACGTAGGAGATGTGGTATTGCCTAAGCAAGTTGTTACGCCAGATGGTCAAGTATTGAATATTAAACGGAATGATTTGTTGGATCATGATGGTCCTCAGAACATGAGAATGGACGGAGATAGAGATGGTGGTGGACGAACACTCAATGAAGATAATATAGAAGTGGGACCTTTATTGTCAGCGGCCAAATCTAAATTAACAGAACGAATCAACAACGCTAAAGGCTTTACACTGCGACATACAGATGAAGAATTAAGTGCCATTATCGAACAAGGAAAAGCATTAAATCTTTCCAATACGGAGATTGATGATTTGCTCTTTATCAGTTGTCGAGACGCAAAACCTCTTTCTTCCAGCGAATTAATCCAACAGATGGACAATTGGGTAAATGTGGTGCAGAAAAGAGGTTATCCTTACAAATTTACTAGTTTAGAAGAATTTAAGCAGTTCTCGAATGATCTCAAGAAAGGCTTAAGCGATATAGGGGTTTCCAATGGCGATGTTCGAATCCAAGGTTCTTCTTTGAGAACGCCTAAGGCAGGAGATGTGGATTTGGTAGTCTTTATAAATAATTCGAATTTTAATGATTATTTAGTAAAAGCTTTTGATGGAAAGGTAAAAACAAAGTCAGGGGAAGCAATTAATTTGGCTAATATAAATGCGGATGAGCTTTTTGAACTAGCAAGAGATATAAGAAATAATACTTCAGGGTATAATTCAAAGGCTCGTACTTTTGCACATGCCTTATTAGAGAATAAGATCAGCTCGAAAACAACAAAACCCGAAATTATACTAGGATTACGAGATTTAAGGAAACAAATGGCAGAGAATTATCCTCACTTAAATGTAGAAGATATTTCTTTTATGACCAAAGGAGGAAATTTAGATTTAGAACCTAATATAAAATTATAGTAGAAATGGAAATGGTAAAGACATTAATATCAGGGACTTTTTTTGATACCAATTATGACCAATTGATAGCAATATTCAAAAAAGTATTAAAGAATGAAGAAAAGATACGTCTAAAACATAGAGTTGTTGGTGAAGAAATTAACTATGAAGATGATTTACATGAGATTTATATTTTTAGTTTGAATAACCATAAAAGTCCAAAAATAGACGATTATAATATCAATTCGGAATATAAAGATAATGTGAAGAATGCAACGATTTTTTTAGAAGAATTGGCTTCTGTTTTTCAGGCAGAAAACATAAAGTATGAATTTGAATACAATGAAGTAATTGGCGGTGTTGAAGGGGAAGAATATGAATTGCAGCATCCTGATTTATAATGAGGGTAAATTAGATGAAAATCTTTATCTCAATGCTAGATAGCTCTGAATGTAAAGACTCACTTGCTTATAAAAATAAGTCTGGTATTGCCTTGGATTGAATGCTAAAGGACAAAATTGGAAGCATAGATTAGACCTTTAGTAAGCCCTTAAATAAAAATGAATATATATTGCACGATATTAAATGTAACGTTAGAACAAATACAAGAGGTTATAAAAGAAACCTACCCTCAAAATGAATCTTCACTGATAGAGCAAGGAACGGTTTTTATCTCTGAAGGTGAACTTATAGACCTTTCTGCTGAACAAGCTCCTGTCTCTGAAGGAATTTATTTGAGTATGAATTATAATGGAGAAGAATTAAAATTTAAGGAATTTGTTGATCATTTAATCGCTAAATTGGAGGCAGAAGACTTAATCTATGATTTGGAATACGAATTAGAAAAAGATGGAAATTTTGAGTCGTTTAATCTTCGTCATGCTGATTATGCATAATTTTTTCGGCGAACAATAAAATACACTGTCCGTTAAGTGAGCTTTTTAGTCTTACTAACGGACAGTGGAATTAACTCAAAAAGTATGTTTTTGAGGAGGGGGCTTACTTCGTTTATATCTAAACGGTAAAACCTAACAAAAAATCTCTTTTTCAAAACACTACAATCTAAAAACTATGGCTGCAGGAGATTGGAAAGAAATGCTTTATGCAAGTCAAACAGGAGATCTTGAACTGCTAAAGTATCACATTCAAAGAGGGGTGAATCCCAATTATCAGCACCCTGAGTTGCTGACAACGCCACTTATTGAAAGTATAGAAAATAAGCATGTTGAAATCACAAAATTTCTTCTCGAAAATGGTGCAAACCCACACCTAAAAGCTGGTTTTAGTAATGATACCCCTCTAAAGGTTGCGCAATTACAGAAAAATGATGCAGCCATCAAATTATTAAAACCCTATTATAAATCCTTTTTCCAATCGCTTCTGTTTTGGAAAAAAGAAAAAAAACAATAAAATGCTTTTTTAGACCTGCTCTTTGGGATGCCATAGATAGGAGAAGTCTGCCTAAATGAACTGCTGTAGCGCTCACTTTTTGTCATTTATTCCCTCTAATTTGAGCACAAGTAATAATTTACTAAAATGAAAGTCTAGCAAATAAAAGCAAAAAATGGATAACTCCACCCCAGAAGGAGCAACTTGATCTATTCTAAATATTTAAAAGAGGTGTCCAATAAAATCAACAAAATAAATAGCTAGCCTAAACCATCCAATAGAAATGCAAGGAGTAGAAGACCAATCCACAAGCGAAGAAACCGTAGCTAGACAAGCTTCAGCAGTGCAAGTAGCTAGTTGCACCTTGAAGGAGTTGCTGAATTGCAAGCATCAAGAAATAAAAACCAAAACAGGAGCATTTTCAGGGCAACTATCTATTCCAGAATATCAGCGCCCTTATGTTTGGAAAGAAAAACAAATCAATCAATTGTTGAATGATTTGATTGACTATCACCAGCATAAAAAAGAGGATAAACCGATGTATTATTTGGGCAGTATTATCCTGCATCATGATGGCAAAGAACTCAAAATAATTGATGGACAACAACGCATTACAACCGCTTTGTTACTACAAAAAATCAAAGAGCCAACTTTTAAAAGCGGTATTGGTTATAGTGCAGCACTTAGCATTGAAAACATCAAATACAATTTATCCTACCTTAAGGCGGTTGTCAATAAAGATATATTTGAGTACCGTGATGTAGATGTGTTGAGTGCGATTGATTTTAATCAAATCAATGTAACCCTTATCATTACAGAAACCGAAGATTTGGCCTATACCTTTTTTGAAACACAAAATACAGGAGGGGTACGCTTAGGGGGAAGCGACATTTTAAAAGCCCATCATTTAAGAGCCATAGATCGTAAGAAAATTGTCAACTATCAAGCAAAACGTTGGGAATCTATCGATAGCGCAAATGTTGAAAAAATAGTGCAATTGTTAACCAAAATTCGTTGCTGGGACAATCGAAAATGGCGCTTATTTCCCTTTTATAAGCATAAACAAGAAATAAAAACGGTCATCATTGACGAATATACCCTGAATACTCTAAAAAACAAGGAAGATATTTCTTATTACTATAGTGCAGTGAAGAATGAAGGAGGGAGGTTATTGCAAATGCACGAAAGTAGTTATAAACAGCTCAAACAGCCTTTGTCTGATGGAAACAATACCCTGGATTATGTGAACGATTATATCCATTTATATGAAATACTGTTTGGGAAATTGACCGATCATCGAATCGACGATGCTTTTTATGAATTTAGAGACAAGGTACTACATGGGCAGAATGGCACTTTATTTTTAAAAGAGCTTTTTGAGATTGCTATTATTGCTTATATCAGTCGATTTGGTTTTTATCGGTTATATGAAGCAACATTGTGGTTGTATAGAGCGATTTATTCCTTACGAGTATCAAAGGGGCGTAATGTTAGAGAGGATAGCGTTTTTAAATTTGTCTATGAAAATCAATTTGTCGATAATATTTTAGAGGTATTTACCCCTGATGAATTGTTCTTATTCCTCAAGAAGTTTTCCTACTCCTTTAATACCGACTATATAGACCAAGAGAAAAAGACAGCCAAGGTTAGGCATATTGATACCTTAAGGACCTATTTTGCGGATCATATTGCCCAAAGTGAAGCGTACAAAACAACGCCTAAAAATTTTGATAAACATTTGATTACTGCCATTGCCCAAAAGATAAAAGAATATGCACACCAATCCTAAAGCCTTTGATACTACGATTGTTAGTTTAGAAACAGTAGAAGCGTATTATTTTTATATTCCTACCTATCAACGCCCTTATGTATGGGGCGAAGAACAATTAAAGAAACTACTGGATAATTTTCACCTTTCGTTTAAAAATAATCCAGATTCCATTTATTACATCAGTACTTTTTTAACTAGAGAAGAAGGTGATCAAGCTGAATTAATTGATGGGCAGCAGCGATTTACATCACTTTGGTTAATTTCACTTGTGTTGAGTCGTCTTTGTCCTGAATCTAAAATTTCTTCTTTTTTGAAGAAAGATGACAAGCTTCGTTTGGGCTTTGAAATTCGGGAAGAAATACGAACCTTTTTAGAGGACTTATTGAGTCAAGCAACAGCCGATCATAATTTTAAAGATGAAAGCTATATAGAGGAACATCCCTATTTAAGAAATATAGCAAAAGCACTAGTTTTTATTCAAAACTACATCAAACAAAAGATTTCCAACAATGAACTAAAAGGCTTTGGCGACTATATCTTTCAAAAGGTACAGCTTATAAAAAATACAACGCCCAAGCATACCGATTTAAATAAGTTATTTTCCACAATCAACAGTGCAGGGGTACAACTCGAACAAACCGATATCGTAAAAGCCAATCTTCTTAAACTTATTGATGAGAAAGTGCAATTTGGAAAAATATGGGAAGCATGCGAAAATATGCACAATTTTTTTGAGCGCAATGCAAGACGTTCTTTTCCTGCTTCTGTAACCCAATGGGAGGCAATTGATTTTGAGCAGTTAGTCCCTTTTGATAAAAATATTTTTCGATATAAATCGGAAGCAAACAATCAGGAATCAGTAAGCAATCAAAGTGCGTTTTTGATAGACGACTTAGAAATAGAACAAATTCCAAGTTATACAAATTTTGATAAAAATAACCAAGAAGAAGAAGCTCGGACATCAAAAGAAATCTATTGTAGATCAATCATCAATTTTGGGCAATTGTTATTGCACACCTACAGAATCCATCTAAAGAGAGAACAGTTGAATGATTTTGAAGGTACTTTTCATGTTTCTCGCCTAATTGAAATTTTTAAGGGGATGATCGATAGAAATAATGCCGAGGAGATTAAACGCTTTTTTTATCTACTATGGGAAATACGCTATTTGTTTGATAAATATATTATTAAATGGATTTCAGATACGGATACTAAAACAGAAACCTTGGAACTTGTTAATTTTAATCGTAATACAGACGGTTATTATAGTAGGACGAAATATGAGAAATCTAGTAGCTTAATGCTTCAAAGTGTTTTGTACTTTACAGGAGATTACTTGCGACAATATTGGTTAACAACCTATTTGGGGTATCTATTGGATCATCACAACGATTTAAAGGCTAATGCCGAAGAACATTTAAGCTTTTTGGAAAAAATTGACAATGTTTTTTCTTTGAACAATAGCTCAACAGACAAAGAAATATCTTGGTTATTGTTGGATAATCAGCCCATTGCTCAAGATATAAATATCGAGACCTACCTAAATGGGCAGCACAGCACTCGTTTTAAACATTATTGGTTTTTTAAATTAGAATACATTCTCTGGAAAAACTGGTCTTTTGAAAAAAATGAATCGTTTAAAAATTACAAAATCACTTCTAGAAATTCGGTAGAGCATATCTATCCACAAAATGATAATCACCAAAAGAATACACTAGAAGATGAATATTTACATGCTTTTGGTAATTTAGTCTTGTTGAGTGTTTCTCAAAACTCTGAGTATAGCAATAAACCAGTTGGTGTTAAACGCTCTATGTTTAAGGCAAAAAGAGAAACTTACGATACCTTAAAATCATATTATATCTTTAATTCCTATGGCGATACTTGGAATGTAGCAACAATTAAAAAGCATCAAGAGGAGATGATTGCGATTATTTTGGATCATTACAAATATTGACCCCCGAATGTACCGAATAGGGGGGAGGTAGACGTTTTTCCAAACAGAAAAAAATATCAGCTATCGATTTTTTAAGAATAATATATGTTGTCTACAGGACAATTATAAAACTTTAGGCATTAGAACAAAGGCAATACTCCAAAATAGGATACTCCAAATTATTAATCCTAAGGAATACGGTAATGTCCAATGCAAAAGAATAATAAGTTGAGGATGTGTATTAATTGTTATTAAGTAGCTTACATAAGTCCATGAAAGAAACGATAATAAACAGATTATTCCAATCGAAGAAATAATGAATAATCCTCCAATAACTAACTTTCCTTTTATATCTATATCCTCAAAAAAAGTTCCTACAATTAACGCTCCTAAAAATAGACTTAAAAAACAGAGCATTCCTCCCCCTATATATTGGATTATGAACAAAAAAGTTGTTAATACCCCAAAATCGACATTTCTACTATCCTCAAGATATTTATAAAGCTCGTTAGTATCATGAAATCCTACAAGTATATGCATGCTAAAGATGATTGCTAACCCTAATTGAATAAATTGACGATTATCGTCATTAAAAAACTCATTTAATGATATTTTTTTTGATTTATTATCATCAAGTATTGGACTAGTCATAATCATTCTTTTTTGCATGAAAAGCTCCAAAAAACGCTCACCATCTGCTCTTTATCAAGTAGGGTAATTGTAAAAAAGAAGCTTAAATATCCACTTTTTATAAATATTGCTATTCCTCTAAAAATTCAAGTTGAAATATCTAAGTAAGTTTAGGAGGAAACAAATTATTTTTTTTGCAATCTTTTCCTGTGGTAGCTTTTGTGTGATAGCTTTGTTGTGAGAAAGAACTATTTTTGTTGATATTTGATTCTTAAATAGAAACTAAAGATAAGGGTTTATCTTGGTTTAGATTGAATTTTATAATAAAATGATTTAATATAGAAAATCACTTGTTTATTGGACATATCATTTCTATTATGAGAAAGATTTTTTTTGGTAAAAAGAGAAAATAACCTCCCCAAACCTCTTTCCTATGATTGCGTATATTTATTAGTTGTCTAGAATTAGCACTAAACCGAACCTATTTGATAGACCTACTGTTACTCTTTTAAAAAAAGGGAAAATGAAATTCAAAAACAAAAATAAAACGCTACTCATACTTGATTTAGACGAAACATTAATTCATGGAAGGGAAAAACCACTTGAAAAAAAAGAAGACTTTAAGGTTTTTCATTTTTTCATCTATAAAAGGCCTTTTCTAAAAGAATTTCTAAATTCAGTAAAAGAAAATTTCTTAGTTGCTGTTTGGTCTTCTGGTTCTGATGATTATGTAGATGAAATTGTAAAGCATATTTTCCCTAAAAATTACCCTTTAGAGTTTGTTTGGGGAAGAAGTAGATGTGTTTATAGAAGTAAAAGATATAATGAAGATTTTGGTAGACATACTGAAGATTATTCTAATCCATATTTTTATGTAAAACCAATAAAAAAACTCAAAAAACATGGGTTTTATAAAAACAGAGTTTTACTTGTAGATGATTCACCTGAAAAATGTATTGATAACTATGGAAATGCTATTTATCCAAAAGAATATTTAGGCGAAAATGAAGATAATGAACTATTGTTTCTTCTAGAGTACTTAAGTAAACTAAAAAACATAGAAAACGTTCGTGAAATAGAGAAAAGAGGATGGAAATCGGGAATAAAAATTAATAAGAACTCTAGATAACAATTAGCAATCAAAATTAAGTGGGGTTGTGGAATACCACTAATTTTATCGTATTGTTGCAGTGAACGCCCCAAGTACAGTTGGTAAAATAGTCCCTGTATAATTTTAATAAATTAGAGCACTTGATTTCCCTCTTTTAGAAACAGTATTGCGCAGGTCTAGCATGAGACTGTCCATTAAACGGTGTCGATTAGATATAAGTAAAAAAGCTTAAATTTATACAAGGAAGGACTATAGTTTATGAATTAATGTGCACGATAATTTTTAACAGCATTTTTGTTATAACGTACACAGATATTAATCCATATCGCTCTTGCCAATCTTGCAATCAAAGGCAGTATAAAAATGCCTCCAAAAATCACTAAAACAAGACTTTGGTTAACGGTAAATTCTAACAAAAAGATCGCTAATACCATCCCTGTCAACATATATCCTGAGCTGAGTGCATAACCAATATACATGGCTCCGATATAAAATCCTGGTTCTATTTCAAAAGATTGACCACATTCGGTACATTCTTCGTGCATATTGTAAATTCCCTCTACAATGGAAGATTTATACAAATCTCCTTCGTGGCAATGAGGACATTTAAATTTAGAGATACTATATAATTTTGATCCTTTTTTTAACATAACTATTCTATCGTTTAAGGTTGAATAAATATCTATTACAAAAGTAATGTAAAGGGAATAAAGCTTTATTGAACATTTAACTTTAAAAATTGGACAAAAAGGACATTTTCAATTTTAATGTTGGACAAAAGAAACATAACTTTGGACTAAAATCACATTTAACTTTTCTGAGCTATGAATCAACTCCCTATTTTGAACATCAAAGAATTTAAGGATCATAATCCTGATGCCACTTTCTATGCAAATTACTTTCCTATACATTTAGAGTTGCATCATAAGTCAATAATGGTTCCCCATAAACATGACTTCTATTTAACCGTATTATTTACTCAAGGGACAGGAGTTCATGAAATTGATTTTTATTCTTACCCCATTAAACCAGGAAGCGTATTTTTATTAAATCCAGGACAAACACATCATTGGGAATTATCTGAAGATATAGAGGGGTATATATTTTTTCACTCAAAGTCTTTTTACGAAATGTCCTTTAATGGAAGAAGAATCAATAGCTTTCCATTCTTCTACTCTACGCAAAATGCACCTTGCGTTTATTTAGAAGGAAAGGACCAAGAAAAAATGGAAGTATTATTTAAGGAAGTTGTTGTTGAATATCAATCGTTTTCTATTTTAAAACGGCAAAAGTTAGCCAACTTAATTGATATAATTTATATCGAACTATCTAGACTTTGTATAGATGAAAGTAAATCAGACGTCAAAAAGGTTAATACCTATTCTATCAAGTTTAGAGAGGTTGAAGAGTTAATTGAAAAGAACTTTCTGAAAGAGAAATCTCCTCAATTTTATGCTTCGAAATCAAATATTAGTCCAAAACATTTAAACAGAATAACGAAAAAAATGGTTGGAAAAACTACTACGGAACTAATTACAGAAAGAGTAATTCTGGAGGCAAAACGCCTGTTGATACATGGAAAACTTACTTTTACTGAAATTTCCTACGAGCTTGGTTATGAAGATTATTCATACTTTTCCAGACTATTCAAGAAAAAGGTAGGTGAAAATCCATCGGTTTTTCAGTCTAGATATTTGGACTAATTCAACCTGATAAAGTCATTATTGATTATAGGGGATAAAAAATTACTAAAGGAGCAAAATATTATAGAAGATATATACGTCATTGTGTATATTTACTAGTTGTACGCAATTCCTGGTCTCGAAAAAAATCTAACGTAGATCTATCTAAATAAAACCGAATGAAAGTCTTAAAAAAAAGCCTAGGGATTTTATTCTTTCTTACTCTTTTAGGATGTAAAAACAATACTTTAAATTCTATATCTAAAGAAGAAAATTCAGACCTTAAATTGGAAAAAGACACTTCTAATTTACCCCCTATTATCCTAAACTCTTCAAATGACGATTTTAAATTCTTTGATGAGTATTTTATCGAAAAAATAAATCAAGAAGTAAGACCTTTTACGGACCTAAATATAGTTATTTCTCCTAAAGATAGCCTTGATTTTTTTTCTCTTGTATCATACGAAGCCAATTGTGGATTTTGGTCTAAATTATATAAAATGGATATTGGAGGTTCTTCTAAAGAAGAATATATTGGCATTATAGGTGCAGACCAAGACATATGGGATAGCCAATATTATATTGCTATCTGGGAAAAATCGAAATCAGGATTTCAGTTAATAGACAAAATTGAAAGTTCAAACAGTATTGATAGTATTAAATTCTCAAAAGAAAAATCATCTGATAATAGCTTTTCTATAAATATCTATTTTGAGTTAGATCAAATTTCAGCTTCCTCAGGAAATGGAATTTCATATTGGAAAATTCAAGATAAAAAATTAATCAAGTGGAAAAAAGACATCCAAAACTTTGACATGAATTGGGATTAAAAAACAAAACTGCGTACAAACAAAGCGCATATGGCAATGGCACCTCTCGGGAATAGTCTTACAAGAATGAACGCATGTCTCGCACCGCAAAATCTGCGATTTTGCCACTAGCTGTAAAAAATTTACTGGCAAAATCGCAGATTTTGCTCGGGGAACAGCTATATTTAGTATCGCATGACTTGTGCTACATGCATATGCGCGAGCCGTTAGCAGTAAGTCATATAATTATGAATGAAAAAGAAATTTTTGAATATGTAGATAGATCATTGTCAAGTCTTAAAAAAGCTGATTTAATGTCTCGCCCGCATGCAAATATGCCGATTGAAATGATTGACAGAAGTGTTGAACAGAAAAGTGACTGGATTCCTTGGAAAGCAATTCCAAGTAAAGTAACAGACCAAGATATATCAGAACTTGAAAATCGTATAAAGTTAAAATACCCTAAACTTTATATAGATTTTTTGAAATACAAACATTTTTATGAATTAGAAAATGTTGCTGAAATAACTTTTTTTAAACACTGCATAAGGGATTGGAAAAGCAATCTGACAGAATATTATTTTGAGTATTGGGCACCTGAAGAAATAATAGAAAAAGGGTTCATTCCTTTTGCTGATTATAGTGATTGGGGTATTGTATGTTTTGATACAAATCGCATGAAAAACAATGATTGTCCAATTGTTATGTTTGACCACGAAACATTATATAATGAACCTGTTTCATTCGAGGAATTATATGATAGTTTTGGTTTAATGGCTAATGAATTATTAAACAAGTTAAATAACGAATAAAACCTACTGCTAACAAAGTGTGAAAATGCATTAAAATATATTTTACACAAACCGTTAGATGCAAGGAATAAAAAATTACTCATCTCTTAAATTGTCATCAAGGATACCACTGTCTATCAAGAAATTTGGTTCTCTACTTCTATAAAGAGAATATCCTTGAGTTAACCTAAGTGTTTTAGAAAAAATTAAAACTCCAAGACCTAAATATAGAGATGAGAAAAGTGACATAAACGAAGTAAAACACCCTACTAATATTATTACTATAGCACCAATAATGATTAAAGTATTTATAGTTAGTAAAATGCTATTCATAAATTCTAAAAGAAAGCTTTTTCTAAACCTCAACAATATTGAAATCACGAAACCAAAAACAATAAATAATCCGCCAACAACAGCTAGTCTAAAGTGTACCTCAAGAAAATATTTTCCCATACTTGATGCAAAGAAATACCATATAGTGGAAGCTAAAATTAAAACAAAAGAAAGCATGAAAGCAATAGCTTTTGAAAAGCGCTTTAAATCTTCAGGTAAAACTTTGTTTTCTTCCATTAAAATTAAATCTATTTATTTTCATCAAGTTGTATCTAACATTACTCCGTTGAAAACCATGTAGTAGCAGCGCAGCTAATCGCATCACATTATTGCATGAGTGCTGCGCAGTTGATTATTAGGATCATATATTTTTGCAATTAAAAGTGTTAAAGGTTGATAATCAATGTGGTGTGAGGTGCTTTTTTATTAACTATTCTCATGAGCATAGCGAACTAAAAAACTAAAAAACTATCTCATGACCACAGGGAACAACTAAGCGCAGCGCTCATGACCGCAGGGAATAATGAGTGAAGCGATCATAAGCAAAGCGCACTAACTAATCAACGGAGTATTAATTTACAATAAGATAAAGAAAAACTACCTCTTTAAACGTAGATTAAAGTAAGTTTGAAAAAATATCCCATCCTTACAAACTTATTTCAAAGTATAATCATATCTACCAAATTCAAAATAACGAGGATTTAAACATTAGATATTTCACTAAGATTACTAGCGAAAAGCCAACTACTGTTGATATAGAAGTTATTGAAGGAAAAGTGCTCAATATTATAAAAATCTACTAAAACCAGGTTGCAGTATTGTTTTAGTAATCGGAGTTATTATTTCCTTATGGGCTGTATTGGACTTATTTGTCATCCAAAAGGATATATTGACATCAATTTTAGTAATGTTTTGCATTTTTCAACGTCTCCAGTTCTATCCTTTTGTCATTTCAATTTTTAGAAAACCTTCTAATCTTCAAAATGAAGCAGATAAAATAAGCATTTTAGTAGAAGGAACACTAGAAAAATGAGCGAAACACAAGATGTACAGAGCCATGTTATAAAGAGAGTACAATTTTTACGGTTAACGCATGTAAAGAACTGCAAAATCTATGATTTTGCTTCGGAATTAGCTATATTTCTTTTCGCATAATTCGTGGCACACAATCTATACGAGCCGTTACTGGTCATAAAAATGAATAAAGAGTAATGAATACAATCCTTGAAATAATAAAACACAGAAGTTTTAAAATAACAATTTTGCTAACCCTGATATATTTCGGAATTGGATTTGCTTTTCTTCATTTTGGACTTGCGGATTATGGTTGGGTCTTTTTTGTATTGCTTCCTTTTTCCTTAGGAATTGCAGTTGGAAAAATGGAAAGAAAAAAATGGGGATTCTTGGGACTTCTAATTGGCGTACTGATTTTTTTAACCTTGTTGATAGCAGGCGGGTTAGAGGGGTTCGTATGTGTAATTATGGCAATCCCAATAATAGTACCATTGATATGGCTTGGTACATTGGCAAATAAATACCTAACAAAAAAAGGAATTATAAAATCTAAGAACCATCTAAACGTGATGATTTTACCTTTATTAATTACATTGTTCGGAGCACCCATTGAAAAATATTTTATTGACAATAGTTCTGATATCATAGAGGTAAAAACAGAAAAAGTCTATCCTTATTCACCAGAACAAGTATATCATACAATCAAATCTGTTGATACTTTAATTGCCAAGAAGCCGTTTTTGATGAAACTTGATTTACCAATTCCACAAAAATGTGTTTTAGAAACAGAAGAAGTTGGTGGAATTAGGACTTGTTATTTTAGCGGTGGAACAATTACCGAACGAATCACTCAACTTGAAGTTGGGAAAGTATTGAAAATGGATGTGATAGATTATCAGTTGACTGGTAGAAATTGGCTCGGTTTCAATGAAGCAATTTATTATTTTGAAGAAGTTGAGGAGAGCAAATGCAAATTGACAAGAATTACAACTTATACTTCAAAATTGAAACCAAGATTTTATTGGGAACCATTGGAAAAAATAGGGATAATACAAGAACATAACTATGTTTTTGAGAACTTAAATAACGACTTAAAAAAGAAATACGACAGGTAACAATAAGCGATAAAAATTAAGTGAGGCTGTGGGATCCTACCAATTTTATCGTGTTGTTGCACTTAACGCTCTGAATACAATTGGTCAAACAGCCTAAATGTTGCCTTGTGTAGTTTTGATAGTAAGAATAGTAGAGTTCAAGACTAAAACTGAGGGAATAGGTATACCAATGTTAAGCTATCTTAATTATTAAGGGGAGTAAACAATTCTTGTAAATAGAAAGGAGTCCCAAATGAAGCTCCTCTTAGCCTGAATTTAACAAAAGAATTCGACCGATAGGCAAACAGACTCGCTATGAAAAAAAGCATTACCAACAGCTTTTAAGAATCTACTTAGATCAAACAAGATTTGATGTTCAAAGGGAACACAAAACAGACTTAAACTCTCTTAAACCCACTACTTCGTGAGAAATCGTATTTAATGGATTAAATACAAGATGCTTTTTTATGTTTTTTTTCAAAAAACTAAACAACTATCTCATGACCATGAATATAATGAACGAGCAGCTTGGTGAATGAACATAGTGAACTTGGGGGATTTGGGTACTGTGTACCAAGGGCTAAGTTCGCTAACAGCGATGCACGATCATAAGCAAAGCGGACTAAAAAACTATCTCATGACCGTAGGGAATAACTAAGCGCAGCGCTCATGACCGCAGTGTACCAAACCAAGGGCAAACGCTACACTTTTGAAGATGGTACAACAATCTATGAAGGAGAATATAACCGAGCCATTAAAGCTCGTGCTATAGAACAATTGACCGCAAAGGGAATTCCTTTTTATGATCTAGTACCAGAGCAAAAGGATATTCATAGGAGTACAAGGATTTCAAGAGCGGACTACTTGTATAAAAAATCTAAAGGAAGAACCTTCTTAATTGATTTACATTCCAATGCAGGAGGGGGGAAAGGCTGCGAAACGTGGCTATGTCATGGAGCAAGCTCCAAAAGTAGAGTTTTAGCGAGTTGGACAAAAGCCCTTTTTTATAAACATTTTCCTGAAAGTAAATTTAGAGGGATAAAATATAAGAATTGGGACATTCTAGCCTTAACTCGAAACCCTGCTATTATCCTAGAATTGTTTTTTATGGACAATGAGCAAGAATGTAAAAAATATTTGCTGACAAGCGAAGGACGAGACAGAGCGGCTGCCTATGTAGTGGATATTATTGAAAAATTTATCAAATATCATTCTTAAGATGTACAAAAACACTTTTTTAATAAAGATAATTTTCAATTTTTCGCTATTCTATTGATGTTTGGTTACATGATTTCTTTGCAGCAATGTAAACAGGCCCCTGGCCATTGGCAAACCGAGCAACCACGGATAGATACTATTGTTCGTATTGATACTACTCCACCAAAACCGATCATTATACAGCTACCAAGGCAAGAAGTCCCTCCGCCTTTAATTGTTTATGTGGATAGTTCAGGACAAACCGTGCCAACGGCTAAAATTGACACCTCTAAGCACGAAACAGCCCGTTTGTATCAGGATAGTATAGCCGATGATAATTTGACGCTTTACTATCAATCTACAGTCAAAGGGGAATTACTAAAAAATGCTTTGGATTATAAATTAAAAGTTCCTCAAATTATCACTAAAAAAATTGAGGTTTTAAAGCCTTATCCTCGACCAGTTAGTACTCTGTTACTAACTGGTGGCGTTGGTGGCAATGTCAACCAATTTTCAAGCCTTAGCGTAGGTTTGCAATTTGTTTCTGTGAAGGGGTGGGCGGTTGGTTATGATTATGATTTATTACAGAATGTGCATTCTGTTAATCTTGGGGTTAAATTATTTCAAGTCAAAAAAAGATTCAAATAAGCCCCCAAAGAGTGTTGTGTATAAGCTCCAAAACTGTTTTATTTACTTTATAGCAGATAAAATGCCATCTTGTAGCTGCTTTTTAGTATCATCAGTATAGCCAATTTGACTAAAAATTAAATTTCCATGCTTGTTGAACACAAGAAAAACAGGATATTGACTAAGAGCTGCATCAGATTGTAAATTGAGATCAACTAAAATGCTTTTTTTGTTCTTAATCCTATCAAAAGTAAATACCTTGCTGAAATCTATATTTTTTCGAGATTGGACATAAACGTTGTAATGCTTTGCTTTTGTCTCTATGTTTTTGTAAAAATCTGCCATTCCTGCTATTGCTTTAAAACATGGGGGGCATTTTTCATTCCATGTTTCAATGATGACATAATCATTATTATTACTTAAACTAATCGTATCAAAATTAGAATCTAAAAATTTATACTGTGATAGTTTTGGAATATCATAGGTTATAGATTGTGCTTTACGCTCAAAATCGTATTGATTCAGTTTGCTTTTTTGATTAATATTTTTATCCCATAAATTATACAATGAAAAACTATAGAGATACATAAAGGCTATAACAAAAAATTGCACTTCTTTTTTTGGCAAGGCATCTTTTGAAAATAAGGAAATACAAAAGATTAAAAAAGCTATATTGATAGGGGCTATAACACTATATAAGTTAATAGGTTGAGCATAAAAGCCTACTAAAAGATATAGAACAGGACCTATAAATTTGATAAAAAGTAATTTTCGATTTTCATTCTTAACAAAAGAACGGATGAAAAAAGAAGAATAGAAAGTGTAGGTTAAGCCGATAAATACCCCTAATAATTCTGGTTTATTGACATCTAAAAGCAATAACCCCCAAAATGCCATTAAAGAAAAGCTATATATAAAATAGTGAATCATGTGTTGTATTATGATGCTAAAAAGAATCATCCATAATGAATATGAATGAATCCTAAATAGCGTGTTTTTTTTGTTATAAAGTATCTAATCCGTCACAGGGGAACAGCCATAGAAAACCACAACCACTTGAAGTAGGTTCACAACAATTGGGATTCCTACAATTACTACTAGCAAGATCATCTCCACAAGACCAATCACAATTACAATCAGAAAGCCCAGCAGGGGATAACCCACCACCAATGCTATTATTCCCACCAACTAAATGCGCTGTACATTCTTCACAAATTGGAGTATTTGCACCTGTTAGAGTATTGGCATCTAAACTAGCGAATGAGTTTATAAAATCTACTTTAGAAAACACCTGAACCAATAATAAAGATGTCTCTTGTATGTCTTCATTAAATTTAAAAATATCATTAGGTTGTGCTACAATATTTTCAATCAAATGCTCTACCAAGGGTCTTTGTTGGTTATTTAAGCCTTGTGTGTTCAATAGGTAATTTAATTTACTTAACCATTGCCCTTTTTGGGTGGATGTTGATAATTTTAAATATTCCGCTTTAGGAATAGGAGTATACTCCTCATTGTTGCGAAAGGAAGTGTTAGTTTGTTCTTGGATCTCTTCTTGTACGACTTCAGCTTCTGTTTTTTTACATGAAACAATGATTGCGATTGATAGAAGAAGGGCTATAGAAGCCAAAAATAATTTTTTCATTTAGGTAATGTTTTGGTTTTTAATTAGATAACTTGAAGTAAATAAAAGTATTTATATTTGTTTTTAAAAATTATTTACTTTTTATTATTCTTTTTTTTAATAATAAAACAACCACCCCCTGTAATTCACCCCCCCCCCCCTTTGTAACCCCCTCAAAACAAGCATATACGCCTAAGTTTTTAGTGCAACACTTAGGGGGCGTAATCACTCGAAACACGCCACAAAACGCACAAAAACAGCCATGAAAACTCGCTTTTATGGTGTTTTTTGTGGCATCTTTGTATCAACAAATAAACACAGCTAAACAAAGAAAAAACTAACCCTAAACTCCTTTAATGATGAGAAACTAAACCCTTTTTTTATGCTCATACCCAATAACATTGTGTTTGAAATTAAGTTAGATTATTTATCTATTGCATTGGTTGGCACAACAATATTACTATTGATGGTCATCAAAAAAAAATTCCTTTAGCATGAAAGCATTTTCAAAACCTTTGACATGGCTACTTACCTTTTTTAATGTTGGTGTGTACAATCTTAGCGATAACATTGATAGCCTAGTAATTGCCCTAAAATTCACAGGCTTGCAAGACCACGCTAATAGAATTATCCTGCTCTCAGAAGCCATAGAATACCAACAGGGGATAATGATCTTGCTAGACTCTTTTAAGTGTCTATTTATGCTTATTTCTTTGGTGTTTTTCTTTATGACCAACCAAGCAATAATTTGTAAATCCTTTCGATGGATTCAAACCCAATTCAAACAATTTTTTTTTTACCAAAAAACGTTTTAAAACTAAATCTTAAGATGAACAAAGAAGTAACCCGTATTTACACCCCAATCTCAGCCGATAACTGTATTGCAACACCACACGTAATGATTAAGGGCAAACCTTCTTATTTGCCACTTCCTGCTGATGGAAATGCAGAGATTGAATTAATTGCAGATGTGGAAGAAGCGGAGGGCTTCTTTTTTATTAAAATTCTTTAGTTTATAATTGCTTTTTTGGGAGCTCTTTAAATAACCTTCAAAAATATCTATAAAACTGCTATAGGTTAAAATGGTGCTTCTTCTGGATTCTTTTGATTTTAACTCTAAGGCGAGTTTGAATGCTTCAATTAATTTCATGTCTTTATGTTTGGTTTTTTTATTAAAATCGTTTTTACTATGTCACAAAATGACTGGTGGAAACCACCCCTAAAAACAGGTGTCATAACAATGAAAAGGGGGTGAAAGGGGGAAACTATCACACACACTTTCACAATCGACACACTTCTTTTTTTTATTTCTGTACGCTTATAAGTGTTATGTTTGTCAGTTGATTACGAAAGATCGTCACAGAAACACACTTCTTTTGCTTTTTGTGTGCAGAGTTCTACAAAAATAAATTTCAGCTTTTTTTATTGTCACAAAAAATGAAAATTATCACAAATGCTAAAAGTGCCGAAAATTTAGGCTATGTTCGTAAATGAGAAAAGGCGCAAAACATTGAAGTACAATGATTTGCGCCTATTTTTATACGGTGGAGAATATCGGATAATACTAAGTGTTGTGTATCTGCCTGCTTGTTAGTTATCTATGTATCTGTTGATATTTAATGTGTATCTGTTTTTGTATCCTATATTGCGGTTATTTAATCTTCTTTTGGTTTATCAAATATATCAGGTCTTAGTTCTAACAGTTCTTCTTTTTGTTTTTTGGATAGACCTGTAGATTGGTATAGCGTCTTGGCAGTTGATAATGTACTTATATCAAAAAAGGCGTTTTTAAAATCAGCTCCTTGTAAATCAGCTTCCCTTAAATTAGCTCCTTGTAAATCAGCTTCTCTTAAGTTAACTCCTTGTAAATTAGCTTTTTCTAAATAGGCTTCTCGCAAGTTAGCCACATGAAAATTAACTCTCTGCAAATTAGCTTCTAGTAAATCAGCTTCCCTTAAATCAGCTAACATTAAATTAGCTCCTTGTAAATTAGCTCCTAGCAAATTGGTTCTTTGCAACTGAGTTTCCCGTAAATTAGCTCCTATCAATTGAGCTTGTTGCAAATTAGCTCGTTCCAAATTAGCTTGTTGCAAATTAGCTCCTTGTAAATTAGCTCCTTGTAAATTAGTTTCTTGCAAGTCTGCTCCTCGAAAATCTGCTCTCTGCAAGTTAGACAACATTAGATCAGCCCCTCGCAAGTCAGACAACATTAAATTAGCGTTTTGTAAATCGGATCTGTATAAGTCAACTTTTTGTAAATTAGCTTCTTCTAAGTTAGCCTCTTGCAAGGATATTTGATAAAGAGATCCTAATCCAATAGAATTAGAATTAAAAAAGGTGGTTCGCTTACACCAGCTTTGTAAATCAAAATTTAGGTAGGAATTCTTATCTAGAATTTCAGTACAAGAAATCCTTATAATCATTAGCATTTCCTCTAAGTTTCGATGAATTTTTAATTTGGTATTCCAAGAAAGATGATATTGAGAAGAAGGAATCAATTGATCTATGGTTTCAATCTCTTGACTTGCATAATTGATCCAAATACAAAGATTATCATGGAAGGTATCTAATCGTTTGGGATCTGTTTCATTCATTAAAGCAATTTCATTTTTTATAAACTCGGAGAGATCTCCATCTATGGGATAATTAGAAATTTGAAGTAACTCCATAATAGCCTCTTTAGACTCAAAAGGGCGAGAATCTTCATCTTCATCTTGTTGAAATTTAATGAATCGTCTATTGCATTTTTTTAATAAACTTATAATACCTCTTGCCGTTAGGTACTCTCCAAAACTTTTATGCGTAAACTCAAAAGAAGGAACACCAGCACTATTTTTAGTAGATTCTTTAAAATAGAACGCTAAAAACAAGCGATCCGTATTGGTGTTTGGATTGTCTTTATATTGTTTAAATTGTTGTTTGAGCTTGCGAGAACCTATTTGGTCAATGAAATGATCAATAGCTTCAGCGGTTGTTGCCCTTGTATTACCTCCTTGCCAAGCTGCCAAGCCAATCATTTCGAGAATGGCCAAAAAATCTTTTTTAGTGCCAATCTTTTTGTTAAGGTGATGCGTTGTTTTGGGAGCATAATCACGCTCGTATACATCACTAATTAGCTTTTCATAGATGGTATTTAAATTAGTATCTTGATTAAATATCTTAGGATCGCTACGCCATGTGATAGCCACCAAATAATTGAGTAGTGGTTCTGCTGTTATATCGTCTAAATGGGGGAGTGCTGTAAGTTCTTCAGGCATATTGCGGAAGCTCTCATTTTTTTGACTCCCATATTGGGACCACCAAGAGTTTCTTTGGTCAATATCTAATAATTTATTAGGATCTTGAATTGGATAGTTAGCAAAATAAGGAGTCTCATGTCTATTTTTAGAAGGTATAAAGTATGGCAATAAATGAATGAACTGAGGTTCTGTTTTAAATATTTTTTGGCATTGCTGAATTACTAAATCTCTACCCGTAAGAAGTACTTTTAGGTGTAATTGGTCGTAATTATAACTGTTTAACTTATGTCTAAGTTCATCAATAAATTGCCTGACAATATCAGCAGTTTGGAGATTTTGAGCAGATAGCTCATCCAGCCCATCAAAGATCAGTAGTAATTTATTATTTGAACCTTTTAACCTCATTAATGGGCTTTGAGTAAAAGGCAAATGAGGGAGCTTGAGATATTCTTCAATCATTTGCTCCAATGAATCCTTGAGGCTTAGCAAATGAAAGGGGAGGTATAATACCTGCCAATCTTTAACTTGTTCTGTTAGCTTTGCAGCCCATATTTTGCACAAGGTAGATTTTCCTCTTCCTGGACCTCCAGAGATCACTCGAATATGATCTTCATTTTTATCTTGAGTGAGCCATTCATCCAAACTATCCTCAACCATAATGACGTGTTGAATAAAGGAGTCTTTATCTAGGTAGTCTTCGGATTCTTCTTTGATTAAATAATACCCTCGTAAAGAAATATATAAATCGGCTAGTGTGACACTATCGTCAAAGACCGTTGAGTTAGCAGCTCTTCGTAGTTTTATATTATACTCTTGCCATTCTAAAATATTTTCTACAGTAGAAGAAAAAGGGCTGTTGAAATAAGTATCTAAGGGCTTAAGAGCAATGGCATGTTCTCGCCAATACCTATGCAGCTCAATCACAAAGTATTCTTTCAGCTCTAAACTTAAGTTTAAGGCATTTTTAGCTTTTAGTCCAACAGCTTCAAAAAGTTCTTGAAGTAGCTCTTGTAAGGGAGCCAATAAGGCAAATTGTTTGGGCTGCTTGAAAAAGCTACCATCAATTACAAATCCTTCTTGAAAAACGACCTCTTGTTGATTAATTAACTTATGGTATGCTTTATTCTCTGTTAGGAGAGTAGTATTGATCGAATACTCCTTAAAAACTTCTTCTCTGAGCTTTTGAATGGCTTTTTTGAGTGCTTCTGTGATTAACTCAAAAGCTAATTTTTTCTCTGGAGTATCGAAACGTGTGTCTGTCGTTGTAATGTCTTTTAGGGTTTCAATTCCTTTTTTTATATCCTTTTTTAAAACGATTTCTACTATGTTAAAGCTGTTGATTGCTAGTTTTTTAAATAGTTTAAAGGTCTTGTTTGCTAGCGAGGCATCGATTTTTATTTCTAGTGTGTTGGGGTTGTCCATAGCAAAGAGCATTCGGGGTTAAGAGTCGAAAAGATGGATTCATTAATACGATTGTTAAAAGATATTTTAAATATAAAAAAATAAAATAGAATTTCCCCTAAATTGGATCTACGACTAAGGATAAAGAACAAATCTGAAGCTATAATGAAAAGCCGTTTGTTTTATTGATCAAGGCTGGATATTTTTTAATTATAATTACTAAAATATGATTTTTATTTGTTAGCTTTCTACGATTCAAGACAAGTTTTTTGCTTTTATTAGAGGGCAAAAATTAAATTATAGATTAAACAGAATAAAGCGAAAATGGATAATTCCACACATAATAAACTAATTTCTTTTATTTGGTCAATTGCAGACGATTGCTTGCGAGATGTATACGTACGTGGTAAGTACAGAGATGTCATTCTTCCTATGATCGTTCTTCGAAGATTGGATGCACTTTTGGAGCCTACCAAAGAGGCGGTTATGGAAGAACTCAAATTTCAGAGAGATGAGATGCAATTTACAGAGTGGGATGAGAACGGAATGAAAGAGGCTTCAGGTTATGTTTTCTATAATACAAGTAAGTGGACCTTACAAAAACTTTACAATACGGCTACTAATAGCCAACAACTACTTCAAGCTAACTTTGAAGAGTATTTGAATGGATTTAGTTCAAATGTAAAAGAGATTATTGATAAATTTAACCTAAAAACTCAAGTGCGTCACATGGCATCTAAGGATGTTTTATTGACAGTACTGGAGAAATTTACCTCTCCTTATATCAACTTGACCGATAAAGACAAGGATGACCCAGAAGGCAGAAAAATGAATGCACTGACCAATTTGGGGATGGGCTATGTCTTTGAAGAGTTGATTCGTAAATTTAATGAAGAAAACAATGAAGAGGCTGGAGAGCATTTTACGCCTCGTGAGGTAATTGACTTAATGACTCGGATTGTATTTATTCCCATCAAAGAACATTTGCCTCCTGTCATGACAATTTATGATCCTGCTTGTGGATCTGGTGGAATGTTGACAGAAGCACAGAACTTCATCAAAGATGAAGAAGGCGAGATCAAATACAAGAGTGATGTTTACTTATATGGCAAAGAGATCAATGATGAGACCTATGCCATTTGTAAATCGGATATGATGATTAAGGGCAACAATCCTGAGAACATCCGCAATGGCTCCACGCTTTCTACCGATGAATTTACAGGACACAATTTTGATTTTATGCTCTCGAATCCTCCTTATGGAAAATCCTGGAACAGCGAGCTGAAATACATCAAAGATGGAAAGGATATTATTGATCCTCGTTTTGCGATCCAGCTCAAGGATTATTGGGACAAGGAAGAAGAGGTCCCTGCTACTCCTCGTTCTTCGGATGGGCAATTACTGTTCTTGATGGAAATGGTGAGCAAGATGAAAAGCTTGAAACAAAGCCCAACAGGTTCTCGAATTGCTTCGGTTCACAATGGTTCCAGTTTGTTTACAGGGGATGCAGGAAGTGGGGAGAGCAATATTAGACGCTACTTTATTGAAAATGACTTATTGGAAGCCATTATTCAAATGCCCAATAACCTATTCTACAACACAGGAATCACTACTTATATATGGTTATTGAGTAACAACAAAGCTCCTCATCGCAAAGGCAAAGTACAGTTGATTGATGCAGGACAGCTCTATCGCAAATTGCGAAAGAACCTTGGAGACAAAAACTGTGAATTTGCTCCTGAGCATATTGATGAAATACTGGAAGTCTATACCAAAATGGAATCCGTAGAGCGTAGCTCTGATGCTAGCATAGCAGCTCAGGTATTTGACAATAGGGACTTTGGTTATTACAAAGTAAGTATTGAACGCCCTAAACGACTCAAAGCTCAATTTACCAAAGAAGCCATCGAAAGCTTGCGCTATGATAAGTCCATCAAAGAGGCGATGCAATGGGCTTACAAGACTTATGGGGAGGCTATTTATGAAAACGTAGCAGAACATAAGGAGGTAATCTTGGATTGGTGTGAGGAAGAAGGAATCAATCTCTCTGCTAAGCAAAAAACGGCTTTGACTACATCCAAAACTTGGAACAAACATAAAAATTTACGGACAGTAGGTACTCGCTTATTAGAGGCTATTGGAACGGATCTCTACATGGACTTCAATGAATTAAAAACGAAGGTAGATGCACAGCTTAAAGCGACCAAAACCAAGCTTTCGGCTGGAGAAAAAAAAGCAATCTTGAATGTTATCAGCACTTATGATGCGAATGCTGCTAAAGTCATCAAAGGCAAGGTGAAATTGGCTGGTGATAAATTAAAACAGCTCTTGGCTCGATTGGATTGTAAAAAGGAGCAGTTGGCAGATTTTGGCTACTATGCTACGGATACGCCCAATGAATACCTTCAATATGAAACGGATAGCGATTTAAGAGATACCGAAAATGTACCGCTAAAAGAAAATATTTATACCTATTTCTTACGAGAAGTACAACCGCATGTAGAAGAAGCTTGGGTTAATCTGGAGACTACTAAAATTGGCTATGAAATTAGTTTCAATAAGTATTTCTACCAACATAAGCCGTTGAGATCACTGGAGGAAGTAACACAGGATATTATTTCCTTGGAGGAAGAAAGTGATGGTTTGATTCGAGAAATATTAAACTTGGTGTAATATGGAAACGATAATGAATAAACATAAATTGGAAAAGTATTCTGCTTATAAGGATTCTGGGGTGGAATGGTTGGGGGATATTCCTGAGCATTGGGAGTTAACACGTTTAGGAACTAAATTTAAGAACAGAAAAACAAAGGTATCAGATAAAGATTATCCAGCACTTTCTGTAACTAAGAATGGTATAGTTCCTCAATTATCAAGTGCCGCAAAAACAAATGATGGAGATAATAGAAAATTAGTAAAACAGGGAGACTTTGTAATAAATAGTCGTTCAGATAGAAAAGGTTCAAGTGGTATTGCTTACCAAGATGGTTCAGTTTCTTTAATTAATATTATAATGGAACCCCAAGGAATAGCTCCTATATACTGCAATTACTTGCTAAAAAGTTTCAATTTCATTGAAGAGTTTTACAGAATGGGACATGGAATTGTCGCTGATTTATGGACAACTCGATATGATGAAATGAGGTCAATTAAAATTGGAATTCCTCCCTTAGAAGAACAAACCCGAATAGCAAACTTCTTAGATAACAAATGTGCAAAAATAGACCAAGCCATTCAACAAAAAGAAAAGCTCATTGAGCTACTCAAAGAACGGAAACAAATCATCATTCAGAATGCAGTTACTCGTGGCTTGAATCCTGATGTGAAGATGAAGGATAGTGGTGTGGATTGGATTGGGGATATTCCTGAGGGGTGGAAATGTATGAAGTTTAAATATATCATTAGGACAAAAGCTCGTCAAGGTTGGAAAGGATTAAAGGCTGATGAATATGTTGATAAAAGTGATTATGGTTTTCTTGCTACACCTAATATAAAACATAAGGATATTGCATATAATGATGCTAACTTCATAACACAATTTAGATACTATGAATCTCCTGAAATCATGTTAAAAAGAGGAGATGTATTATTAGTTAAAGATGGTTCTACGCTGGGAATAAGCAATATAGTAAGAGGTTTACCCTTCAAATGCACTGTTAATTCTTCAATTGCTGTACTAAGAGTTATTCAAGAGGACAAGCTATTACCAGAATACCTTGATTTATTTATCAAAAGCCAAACTTGCCAAAAACTAATTGAGAAAAAGAAGGATGGAATGGGAGTACCTCATTTATTTCAATCAGATATTAATAACTTTTATATCCCTATTTTTGACATTGAAGAACAACAAAGCATAGTTGAATATATACAATATCATGAAATAAAAATTGATAAATCAATTCTCTATCAATCTAAATTAATTGACAAATTAAAAGAATACAAACAAGTATTAATAAATGAAGTAGTGACAGGTAAGGTGAAGGTATAAGTAAAAAACAAACTAATAAAAGAAAACACTATGGAAAGTAGACTTGATGTAGTGCCTGTTGGCAAATTGTTAGCACAAGAAGATGATAAACCTAAATATCAATTCTTTATTCCAGACTATCAAAGAGGCTATCGCTGGGAGTATGACCAAGTAGTTGATTTATTAGAGGATATTTTAGAGTTCATCAACACATCAGAAAAAAGGGACGACAAATACTGCTTACAACCAATCGTTGTCAAGAGAATGCAAGATGGTCGATATGAGGTATTAGATGGGCAACAAAGACTAACAACCATTTTCATTATTTTATCAAGGCTAAAGAAAAGTAATAGTGATATTGACTTATTCTCCTTAGAATACAAAACTAGACCTGATAGTGGTGAATTTTTAAGGCATTTGGATGAAAAGGTGAAGGATGAAGATTTGTGTGATAAAAACCCAGATTACCATTACATTAGTACTGCCTATAATACGATTGATGCTTGGATAAAAAAAACTAAAAATATAAAACCAAACATCACTACTAAACTTTTTGATGCTATTGCAGAATCTTTAGAATTCATCTGGTATGAGGTTGTAACATCTCAATATGTTGATGCTATAGATATTTTTACTAGAATAAATATAGGCAAAATACCTTTAACAAATGCCGAATTGGTAAAAGCAGTATTTCTAAGTAAGAATAATCTGTCTATTGGGTTCGCTTCTCTTAACAAAGAATCTGATGTTTTTAAAGATATTCTAACCTTAAAACAAAATGCCATTGCATTAGAGTGGGATTTGATGGAAAAGAAATTGCAAGACCCTAGTATTTGGGGCTTTGTCTATGGAGGAAAGAAAGATTATGAAACGAGAGTAGATTACATAATGGATTTATGCTCTCATAAGCAGACAAATGAAAAGAATAAATATTTTTCGTTTAAATACTTTTATGATAAGGTGAAAGCTATTAGGAGCAACAAAGAAGAATTGAAAAAATATGCTGAAAGCAATACTTCTTTTATAGAACAAGAGTGGAATGATTTAAAGAAGATATTCGACATTCTAATAGAATGGTATCATGATAAGACCTATAATCACTTAATTGGACTTTTGATTTACCAAAACTATCCAATAATTGAAATTATAGATGAATTCATTACAAACAACCGTAAAGTGTTTCTAGCTAATATTAAGTCTAAGATTAGAGAATTAATCAACATCAAGGATATTTCAAAGCTGAGATATGGAACGAAAGGTCAAAATGAAAAAATTGATACAATCCTGAAGGTTCATAACATCATAAATAGCTTACAAGTCCAAGATAAAAAGCAATCCTTCCCTTTTGAAAAATTAAAAAATAAATCATGGACACTTGAACATATTTTTGCTCAAAATTCTGATGATTTAAGAGAAGACGATTACGTTAATTGGTTGAATGACCATCTTAGTTTCTTCAAAGCAAAGCTCTCCCCCAATAATGAAGTAAATGTAATTATTGTCAAGATAGAAAACCTTCTGTCTTTAGAAGAGAACAAAATCCCTCGTGAGGGATTTGAGGAATGTTTCAAAGTAATTACAGACTATATTCAAAAGCAAATAGCTGAGATAGATAATCTTGAAGCTCAAAATGATAATGACGAAGATATATCCTTGGCTGAAGAAGATGAATATGAATGGATAAATGATGACCATTCTATTGCTAACTTGGCTCTATTGGATGGTAAAATTAATTCTGCTTTAAAAAATTCTTTATTTGACATTAAAAGAAAATTGATTTTGGAAAAAGATAAAGCAGGTTTATATATCCCAAGTGAAACAAAAAAGGTCTTTCTTAAATATTATACACCTACTCCAAATCATCTAGCATATTGGACATATAATGACAGAAAAGCATATATAGAAAGTATAAAATCATCATTAGAATACCTCAATTAAAAATTATGAGCACAAAAACTATATGGAATTTATTAAATAACCAACTGGACAACTCTGATATAAAAAGAGGTATATTAATTCCAATGATACAAAGAGATTATGCTCAAGGACGTAATAACACAAAAGCAGAAGAGATTAGAAAAGTCTTTGTTTCTGATTTATTTGAAAGAATAATTGATGTACGAGATAATAATGCCCCTCCTTTAGAACTTGATTTTATATATGGCTATATAGATTCCGAGGCATTCATACCACTAGATGGTCAACAACGCTTAACAACACTTTACCTTCTTCATTGGTATCTTGCATATAGACAGAAGCTAGTAAGTTCTTATAAAGAATCTTTTACAAAGTTCAGTTATCAAACTAGAAAATCATCTACCAATTTTTTCGTAGAAATCAATAAAGGTCTAAATGATGAAGACTATGAAGATATATTCACTAATAATGTCTCATTCAGAACTGTCATAAGTAACAAGAACTGGTATTTCATTGATTGGAAGTATGATTTAACTGTCCAATCTGCGATTACAATGCTAGATGAGATCCATGACATGTACACTCAGAAAAAATATGAGATAAAATTTGAGACTCTTATTAAACAAGAATCACCTAGTATTGTCTTTAATTTTTTAGATATTAAGAACTATGGTATTTCCGATGATTTATACATAAAAATGAATGCAAGAGGAAAGCCTTTGACTAACTTTGAAAACTTAAAGGCTGAACTAAATAAGTACCTAAGAGAGTCAGAATTTAATGACAACTACAATTATGAAATAGAGCATAGTGAAGGAAGAAAATTTGTTAATGTAGAGACCTATTTTGCAACGAAAATAGATACCTCATGGACTGATTACTTTTGGGATTTAAGAAACAGAAAGACAAATGAATTTGATGATAAGCTTTTAAATTTACTCGCTTTTATTTCTATTAATGAATTAATAAGAATAAATGAGGTTGAAGCAGATAATTGTTTAAACGTTTTTAGAGCTCAACCTGAACTCACCTTTTATAGGTTTAAAACGTTAAAACTTCTAAATGAAGAGACAATCATCACTTTTATTGAAGTACTTGATTTATTGATTTCTTCTAATGAAACCGTAAAGAAATACCTTACAGCCAATAATAAATTTATTGAAAAGAAGGATATTATCAATACCATATTCAATAGCTTTACTATTGGGGATGCTTTATATGAAGTTAGGTTGATGTTTTATGCTATTACAAAATTTTTAATAGCCAATAAAGAAAGTATAACATCAAGTGAGTTATTAAGGTGGGACAGGTTAATCAAGAACTTATCCAATAATGATAACTATAATAAAATAAAAGACTTAGAAAGAAATATTGCTTTTATAGATGAATTGATAGCTAACTATAATGAAGATATTTATGATACATTTCTTAGTATTACTAAAAACGGATTTGATGCCCAACAGGTAAAAGAAGAAAAGCTTAAAATTCATTTAATTTTAAAATCTCAACATTGGAAAGATTTTATTTACGAAGCAGAAGCTCACCCTTATCTAAATGGTCAAATAATGTTCTCGTTATCATTTGCTGGAATTTATGATCTATATCTTGAAAATAAATTAAAGTGGACTGATGAAGAAGATTTAGCTCTTTTCAATAAAGCAAAAGAGTATTTTGAGAAATTCAATGTTTTTTTCGATGATAATGGGCTAAGGGAATTTCCTGATGAAATTTTTAGAAGGGCACTTTTAACTAAAGGTGATTATTTATTGTATTCAAGAAACTGGTCGTTTTTGATTAATAGACATCGTGATATTAGTTGGAAAAGATTGCTAAAAGAGAGTGGAAACCGAACTAATCAAACTTACATTCCTAGAGTAAGGTATTTGAAAGAATTGTTTGATGAAGTCAATATAAATGAAGTAAACAAGTCCTTATCCCAAATGATTAAAAATCATATTTGTGATGATTGGCGTAAAGATTTTATTGAGACCCCCTCTTTATTGCAAAAGTCTAAACGGATGTACATTAAATTTTTCAATGAAAACCAAATTTATGTACTCAGAACATCTAAATATAATAAATATAAAGACCCTCATGTACAATCTGTTTTGCTCAAAGATGCTTTAGAAAAAATTGGGTTTGCTGCTTCAGATATAAAACTTGAATTCATTGAATCTCTAAGTCAATATGGCATAAGTCAAATTAAGAGGAGAAAAACAAAAATTGTTTACAATCATGATGGAACAAATAAGTACTTGATTAAGCAGAAGGGAAAAGAAAATAAAGTTTTTGAAAATCAAGATGACACCTTAGAATATATTAAAAATTGTTTCTCCTAATAAAACGAACCAATGACCAGCAAAACCAATGAACAAGCACTAGAGTCAGCCATAGAAAAAACGCTAACAGGTACCTGCTTAGAAGAATTAAAAGAAGAAGGCATTGAATTAAGCATTGCTGCGGACCAAAAAGAAACGTATCGAACAGGTAAAGGTTTCTATATTGGCAATCCGAATGACTTTGACGCTCAATATGCCATTGATAAAAAACGGTTTTGGCACTTCTTAGAAAGCACCCAGAAAGAAGAACTAGAGAAACTTCAAAAACAAAACAACTGGGAGCTAAAAATTTTAGAGCGCCTACATCGAATGGTCAATAAATATGGTCTATTGCATGTCCTCCGTAAAGGTCTGGAAGTGGATGATGCTTGTTTTACCTTATTCTATCAATTTCCATTAGCCAGTAGTGGGGCACAAGTCAAGCAAAACTTTGAGAACAATGAGTTTAGCGTCACTCGTCAAATTCGATATTCTTTAGCCAATCCAGGACAAGAGATCGATATGGTCATTTTCATCAATGGTCTGCCCATCCTTACCATGGAGCTCAAAAATATTTGGACAGGTCAGAACGCTAGATACCATGGACAACACCAATACAGAAACAATAGAGACATTAATCAAACACTCCTAAATTTTGGTCGTTGTTTGGTACATTTTACTTTAGATCCAGACGAGGTTTATATGACCACCAAATTGGCAGGGAAAAGCACTTACTTTTTGCCATTTAACCAAGGAAATAAGAACGGGAAAGGAAACCCGACCAATAACAACGGTCACAAGACCGCCTATTTATGGGAGAAGGTATTTACTAGAAAAAGTTTAGCCAATTTGATTCAGCATTTTGTACGCTTTGATGGTAAGCCCAAGGATGCCCTAAAGACAAGAACCTTATTTTTTCCTCGTTTTCATCAAATGGATGTCGTTAGAAGGATACTTGACCATGCGAGTAATAATGGCGTTGGTCATACTTACCTGATTCAACATTCAGCAGGATCAGGAAAATCTAATTCAATCACCTGGGCTGCTTATCAATTGATAGAAACCTATCCTATTAATGCTTCTATTGAAGGCAGTAAAGGGCTAGAGTTCCCTTTGTTTGATTCTGTAATCGTGGTTACGGATAGACGACTGCTAGACAAACAAATTAGAGAAAACATTAAAAGCTTTTCTGAAGTAAAAAACATTGTTGCTCCTGCTTTTAAATCCTCTGACCTCAAAGATGCGCTTCAGCAAGGAAAGAAAATCATTATTTCTACCATTCAGAAATTCCCTTTTATTGTTGAAGCTATTACAGATATGAGTGATAAACATTTTGCTGTTATCATCGATGAGGCACACAGTTCCCAGAGTGGCTCTACAGCAGATAAAATGAATCAAGTCTTAGGGAAGGAGGCAATGGCAGATACATTAGGAGATGCTCAAGAGAAATTATTTGCTTTGATGTCTGCTCGAAAGATGCGCAATAACGTTTCTTATATGGCCTTTACGGCCACCCCAAAAAGTTCTACTTTGGAAAAGTTTGGCGTAAAACAAGAGGATGGGAGCTTTAAGCCATTTCATTTATACTCCATGAAGCAAGCCATAGAAGAGGGCTTTATTTTGGATGTGTTAGCCAATTATACCACTTACAAGAGTTATTACGAAATTGAGAAATCAATCCAGGAGAACCCGCTTTTTGATACCCAAAAAGCACAAAAGAAACTTCGTAAGTATGTAGAGAATCTACAGCAAACCATTGATACCAAAGCGGAGATTATGATGGAGCACTTCATCAATAATGTGGTCAAGACTAAAAAGCTAAAGGGAAAGGCAAAAGCAATGGTTGTTACTCAGAGTATTGAAGCGGCTATTCGATATTATAAAGCAATCAATAGATATTTGACACAGAAGGGGAATCCTTTTAGAACTGTTGTTGCTTTTTCTGGAAAGAAAGAAGTAGATGGAATCGAATATACTGAAGATACTATTAATGATCTTCCTGCTCATTTAGACAACGCAAAATCGACTGATCCAGATTATATTAGTGACAAGCTTGCCCGATATTTTGACATGAATGAATTTAGAGTGCTTGTTGTTGCCAATAAGTACCTCACAGGTTTTGACCAACCCAAGTTATGTACGATGTATGTGGATAAAAAACTTCAAGGTGTCTTAGCAGTTCAGGCGCTTTCTCGTTTAAATCGTTCTGCGAACAAACTTAATAAAAAAACAGAGGATTTATTTGTACTTGATTTTTTCAATACAACAGACGATCTAAAAAATGCCTTTGATGACTTCTATACGTCAACTTCTCTCAGTGAAGCTACTGATGTAAATGTATTGCATGAATTAAAAAGCACTTTAGATGATTTGGGAGTTTATGAATGGTCAGAAGTAGAGGATTTTGTGGAGCGATACTTTAACAGTGTAGATGCTCAACTTTTAAGTCCTATTATTGATGTGGCTGCGGAACGGTTCAACAATGAATTGGAATTAGAAGACGATGAAAAAGCAGATTTTAAGATCAAAGCCAAGCAATTTGTCAAGATATACGGGCAAATGGCTTCTATTATGCCTTTTGAAGTTCTGAAGTGGGAGCAGCTTTTCTGGTTCTTAAAATTTCTGATTCCTAAGTTGATTATTATAGATCCCAACAAAGATATGTTAGATGAATTGCTCAATTCTGTTGATTTATCTACTTATGGTCTAGAGCGTGTCAAATTGAATCAAAAGATTGGATTGGATGAATCTGAAACGGAGCTAGATCCTCAAAATCCAAATCCAAGAGGTGCCCATGGTGGTGAGGAGGAAAAAGATACCTTAGAGGCTATTATTCAAAATTTCAATGAGAAGTGGTTTCAGGGGTGGGAAGCAACACCAGAAGAACAGCGCATCAAGTTTGAATCTTATAAGAAAAGCATTGAAGCGCATCCAGACTTCCAAACAAAAGTAGCTGAAAATGTAGATACTCAAAACCGTGATTTAGCTTTTGAAAAAATTATCAAAGAAATTATGGCTCGGCAACGTAAGTTGGATTTAGAAATGTATAAGAAGTTTGTGAAAGATGAGGGGTTTGCCCAGGCATTTATTGATAATATGAAGCGTATGACTGGGGTTGATGATTTTACTTTTAAGCACTAAATTTATTTTTAGAGAAGCTCCAAAGGGAAATAACTCTTTGGGGCTTGTTAGTTTTAAATACCAGGAAAATTAGCCCGTACCCCCCCAATCAGAAACGTCCAACTGTCTCAAGTATTCGTTCACCTGATCCAATGAATGATGGCGCAATTGAATTTACAATTGTTTCACCTAGGCACCAGTCTTGATCGCCATCATAGCGCCCGTATGTTTCCAAGAATACATTTTATAGCGTTTGAGTGTCAAAACTCAATTCTTTTAACAATTCTCTATGTTGCCGTCCAAAAGTATTCATACCAGTAGGAGACAAATGATGCGCTCCAGGGAATAAATATTCATTTGGGGTGCGATTCTTTAATTTTTCCTGGACCGTAGGAAAAAAAGCGTTTGGAATGGTCACATACTGTTGTTTTGTCTATTTTTGCGTTAAATAAAGTTTCAAAACAATTTTTACATTAAAATTAAATGAACTATAATTCTTATGAAAAAACAACTAACTCTTTTGACCTTTTTCTTTCTCGCCATTTGTTGCTCTACTCCTGAAAACAAACCTTCTGAAGAGGTACTTAACGAAAAAATCACAGGTATCTTTGCAAAAGATGTTAAAATATTAATTCCTGAAGGGGAATTTCTAGTTGATGTATTGGACGCTGTAAAAGTAGATCCCCGACTTCAGGAATTACAAGCTAAATTGATGAAGGCTGTTGAACTAAATAGAGAATGGTTTATTGAGCAACAAAAAATAATGCAAGAAACTGGTAGTCCAGTGGAGTATCATCCTAATCTAGGTTTAACAGAAAGTGAGTATAACGAGCTAAACGAATTCACTAAAAGTGGGACTGGAATGGAAGTTCAGATTAGTGAAACAGAAGATGTAGAATTTATATATATAGGGGATGAATTAACATTTAAATCAAAGAATAAACTTGACTTATTAAATCTTTTAAAAATTGATGTTAAAGAAAAAAAAGCTTGGCTTGACGGTTTTGAATTAAATGATTTCACTGAGATAAATGTTGATAATGATAAAAATGGATTACGTACTAAATGGAAAGGCTATAAATGGAGTTATACCACGAGTAATGAGGTTGACTTAAAAGAATTAGGAGAAGCAAATGTATCTTCATATAGTTTTACCCTAGGGCAACTTGAAATTGATAACTCTACTTATATGGAAATTAAAGCAAAAGAAATTGTGAATGGAGAAAAAGTATTACATACTGAAATTCCTTTCAAATTTTAAAAAAAAGCTTCAAGGGGAAATAACTCTTTGGGGCTTTTCTATTGCTATGAACCAGGAGAGTTATCCTGTAAAGGTGTTTTTGTGAAAAAAAATGCTTTTACTATGTCACAAGCTACGGAATAAACAAACAAACTAAAACACTAGTTAATAGTTTTTCTTTTTTTGAGCTTCCGAACACAAAAAGTGCGTCCAACAAGTCCAACACGTCCAACATCTGTTAGAGCTAATACAAAGGAAAAAACGGCTATCCCTTTATATATAATAGTTTGAGTAAGATAAATAATAATAATAATAGGCTTAAATGCCGTTGGACCATGTTGGAAACAGCCCCCGAAATGTTGGACTATGTTGGAAAATGTTGGTCCATTATACTTTTCTATATAAGTTATGAAAATGTTAACAGACCAACATTTGGGCAGTTCGTCCAACAAATTATACCCTGTTTCCAACAAAAAATAAACAAGTCCAACATAGTTTACTGTTGATAGTCAGTCGTTTATGTTGAATGTTGGACTTGTTGGACAAAAAAACACTAAATTTACCACTAGGAAGGGAAAAAAAGAAACATAGTGCTTTTTTAGGTCTTGTCACGTTTTTAGAAAAAGAAAAGTTTTTTAGCATAGGTATGCTATATAGGAGCAATTTTTCTAAAATGTGATTTAGCTACGGTGCTATAGTGATGCTTTGTGTTGCTATTGCAGTTTCTTGATCTCTTGTTATGGTAAGCGTAACGTCATAAGTTCCTGCTGTAGTGTAAGTTTGGTAGATCTCTGTGTTTTTATAATAGTCAGTATAAGTGGTGCCATCACCAAAGTTCCAATAGTAACGAGCTGAGAAGTCTTCTTGATTAGAGAAAGTCATTTGTTCTCCAACTTGTGGGGTTCCTGAATATTGGATGCTGGCGACTAAAGGAAGTTTCTTTTCACAAGAACTAAAAGTAAACACTAGCCCTAAAAGGACTATCGGGAATAAATTTTTCATAAGGACAATAATTAATGAGGTAATTTAGAATGGGGGACTTGACGTATATATTTGGGACAGTATACATAATTAGGATTCTTTGCTTAATAGCTTGATCATAGCATCTTTTGATTGAGATTTTATCAATAAATGTACTCTACCTCTATTTTCATTTTGTATCCTGAGTATAAAGCATCAAATTCTAAATCTGCAATTGTTGATGTAAAAGGGATTTCTTCTTTAGCGAGGAAGTAGCCTTTTGCCATGAAGTCAGAGTTTCCATTATCATCATCATAGAGCTCTATATAGAACGCTTCATCAAAAGGTACTTCTACAGGAGTACCGTATATATAATCTAATGGAAGGGAGCTGATTGTTGTATTGTATTGAATTGAACTTGTAGAATATGTTATTTGTGGTTGATTAAGAATGAGAGAGAATGGTCTAATAATCTTACAATAAATATCTGGTCCAGTCATATCTACTGGATCCCAATTTGCTTGAGAATCAAAGGCTGCTATAGTTACCTTTTTGATTTTTACTTTGACAGGTTTGCTTTTTACTTCAATGATTCGAGTTGATGTATGGCTGCCTGATTGATTAGAAATCCTCAGCTCTACAGTATAAGTACCTGGAACAGTATAGGTGTGTGGGGTTCTATCAATATTGTCATTTACTGTTCTGCCATCACCAAAACTCCATAGATAGTTATCTACATCTTTATTGGCACTAATAAACTCTATTCGCTCCCCAACAAATAAATGACCTTCATAGCTAATACTTGAAATAGGGGGATCTTTTTTACAGGAAGAAAGGGAGGAAGTTAATGTTAATCCAAGAAGGATTATTGGGAATAAATTTTTCATAAGGACAGTAATTAATGAGGTAATTTAGAATGGGGGATTTAATGTATATAATATTGGGACAGTATACGTAATTAGGATTCTTTGCTTAATAGCTTGATCATAGCATCTTTTAGTTCTATAATTCGTTCTTTATCTTTTAATTGTGATTTTAATAATTCATTTTCTCGTTTGACGTATTCAATGTCATTTGTAAATTTATCTTCTTTATTCTTAGTAGGAGAAGTATTTTTATCTAGCATCTTTCCTTCTCCGATTAATAGCCAATTAATGTTTAAGCCTAATTCTGCTAATGGAATGAGTACAGTTGAACTAGGCTTAGCTTTTCCTTTTGAAAGATTATCTAATGTTTTTTGATTTACATTAATCTCTTTAGCAAGCTGAGTAGGATTTTTATCTTTATGTTCTAAGAATAGCTTAAACCTTTCTTGTATAGTCATTTGAGGCTATTTGGAAACTTTAATTAGTATTAAAATTCTAATAAAAATATTAAAATACTTGTATTTTAGGATTTAAATTCTTTACTTTGTATAAACGAAGTCACCAACATCGACCTATCAAAGTCGGCAACATAGCCCCATCGAAGTAGTAAAGAACGATAGGACGAAGTGGCAAACAACGATGTGTTAAAGTCAAGGACATCTAAGTAGTAAAAATATGAAACTTTTTAGATAAAAGATCTAAAAAGGAGTGAATTAATAAATAGAACAAAGGTTCTAAAAATAAAAGTGGGGCAACTAGATAGCGAGGAATGGATCTAGTAGCGAAATGGAGGGTGTCATTTCCAACCCACTTTTTTACATTTCATAAGAAGTGTGTCTTATTTACATTGGGGTTTGTCTAGCGTACTACGGGGGTGGTACGCTAGCTTTTTCCCAGATCCAATGATGATCGATTATGCAAATCGGGGTTACTCGGATAGAGTGGCTAGCCTACGCTCCAGAGTAGGCTAGTTTAGCCTGATATTCAAGAAATATATTATAGATGTTTTGGAAAAAACATGAATCGCTTCCCACACTGCTGTCCCTGCGGTGTGGCGAAGCATTGTGCGAACAAAAGCAAGAACAATGCAAACTGTTGATGAATATTTACAAAAAACCTTAAGCAAGGCTAAATATGACAATTTAGCGACAGAGCTAGAGATGCCAAAATCTCGCTTAACACGGCGCTTAATGAAGCCCGAATACTTTACCTATGAAGAACTGCTAAAGCTCAGCGAAGTACTGCCCAGTAAAATAAAGATAGCCCTCTTGGTCGATCGTTCGAATGCAGGAATAGACCGCTTAACAGTTCGCCAATATAGGCTGTTAAAAAAGGCGTAGTATACGCTTGGATTAGCAAAGCCAATTTGGCTTAAACCGTAAAAAAACTAAACATTAATTCATTAAAAAAACAACAGTATGAAAAAGTCAAAAAAGAAAAAAGCCAGCTTGCCGAAGGAAGAACAGGTAATCGGCAAGGGGGTGAAAGAAAGTGAGCTAAACGAAAAGCGATTAAGAAAACTCAAGTCGAAGAAAAAGCAATAGCGCATGGCAAAAAAAGATTATAAACTAGTGAGTACACTAGAAGATAAAAGCGGCCGTTCAGGCTTAGATCGCTTTTGGAATGCCCAAGGCTTTCAAGATTTTTACAAAGGTTTTCGAAAAGGAGCGGATCTACCCAAATACATCAAGGATAATCCGAATGATGTATTAAAGGTACAGGATCGCTATCATTTGCGAGGCATCCAGTTTGGGAATTGGGTAACTCAAGAAGATCGCTACAATTATACAGCGGCCTTATACATTTGTCTGTATGATTTAAACAAGGTGCTAAAATTTAAGGACAACAATCTAGGCTTGGATAAGTCCTTGGGTTTAGCCTTTGGAGCAAGAGGTCGAAGTAGAGCTGTTGCTCACTATGAAGCGGCAACGGATATTATCAATATGACCCGCTACAATAGCGATACAACGATACCGAAGCAGATTCGCTTTTTGAATTCGGGAGGGGTAGGAGCCTTGGCGCATGAATACGGTCATTTCTTGGACTATTACTTTGGAGCGCATTATGAGCCCGATCAATACCGCTATGCATTGACGAATGGTCGCTCCACGCATAGAGATAGAATCACTTACCCGAAGAGCCAAAAGATGCGAAATCTAATGGAGGACATCTTGGAAAAAGCCTATTGGTTGGGACCAGGAAAACCATCGGCTTATTATCAGCGAATACGGAGAAGAACCGAAGAAGGGTATTGGGTTCGTCGGAATGAATTTTTTGCCCGTTTATTCGAACAATACATTGGTTATAAGTTGGATAAAATAGGGGTTCACAACAGCTTTTTAAATAACCAAAAGTACAGCACTACTTTTTATTTGAATAAGAAGGAATTAGAAAATATAGCGCCCCTCTTTGATGCTTTGATCGCAGAGATGAGGGTTTATTTCTAAAGAATTAAGAGCAAGTGGGGAAGGTGATGTTTTGTCAGTTGTATGGTTTAACCTCCCGCTTGCTTTTTATACAAAATCGATAAGGCTTATGGACAGCAAGGCAAAGCGACTGGGAAGGGGACGGTTTAGATTGGAGGATGGAAGAGAGGTACGGTATGCTCCCGTAAAAGGGGAGCAGTTGAGCTGGGAGCGAGTGTATCGCCAAACCATCTTGACCAAAGAGGAGGAAAGAAAAGGCAAAATCTTGAGGTATGATTTGACCAAAGTATTGAAGGTAAAAAGGGGCTTAGAGCAGGGAATGCGTCCGATGAAAATTCACCAGACAACAGGGATCGCCCGCAGTACCATTGATAAGTACCGAAAAATACTCTGCGAAAAAGACATCAAACTACAGGGAAAAGACACTCAAACGACAGAAAAACTCCATTGTGTATTCTTTAATAGCTTGATATGCAGTGATTTGGGTTTAAATGCTACACCCTCCCTTTTATTGCTTCTAGCCCCTCTTTTGATGTTGATGCTCTGGGGGTGGCTAAAAGGCAAATGGCTCAAAGAACAACAAGAGCACTTGGCGCACCAACAGGAAGCGGATCGCCTGCGCAAATTAATGTACCAGGTAAAAAATTTAAGTTTTCAACGAGAGCCTTTGATTTGTACGACCAAAGTAGAGGCAACCTACTACAAGGATTTGCTAAAACATTTTAACAACCGAGGAAGAACGGTGGAGCTAATCGAACGGAAACTAAACCAAAGCTCGCATCAACATGCAGCAAGTAGGAGCCGATTTAATGAACATTATTATTCGACCCATAAGCACAAGATCGCAGAAGGTCAGCAAAGGGCACGAGAGTACTGGGAGGGTTTGATAGAAGCAGGTTTATTGGATTATTTGAGCAGTCCGAAAGGAGCCAATTGGGAAGCTTCCAAAGCCTATATTGAAGCGGTGACAGCCTACTTAGTAGCGAATCCTAAACCAAAGGCAAGCGATCAGGCAAAACAAAAACTAGCCTTGGACCTATTGACCAGCAATACAATTGAATTTAAGCTTTAAATAGAATGAGATGGAAGGAAAAAAGACCAGAGCGCTATTAAAGAAATGGCATGAAGAATACCCAACGGCTTGCCAACTATTAGTCAGCTCCTTGGAACAGATCGACCAACAGTTGGGCAATGAGTGGATTCCAGTTGAGCTGATGATAGAATTTCATCAAGCCTTGGCGCAGGATATGATGATAGAAATACAGGAAAAGACAGCGGAAACGGGAACGGCTATGATTCGATTTGATCAGTTGAACCCCTTGATGAAATTTCACTGGTGCGGAAAACGCTATCTAAAATTAAACAATCACTTTAATGGAGCTTATTCCAATTGCAAATGCCTAGACACAAAAGTAGAACACAAGTTTAAACCCGATGACCTCTGTTTGATTCCAGCACAATTTTTAATCCATCAAGGCGCATGAAAGGACCCCAACGAATAGAAGTGTTTCTGTCAGAATTAGAAGGAGCGCAGCCTGCACTTTATTTCCATTGTACGAGCTTGGAAATCGATCGAGTGGGGATTGAAAATGTAGGAGGCGCTTTAAATGTGATCATGTGTTTTTTGGGAAAGCGATACGGGAGCCTGCCGATTTTGGGAACCAATTCTTTTGTAACGGCTTGGTTTTATCGACTAGAACAGCCAAGTATTTTTCCCCAAGAGCAGCTTTGGCAGTGGTTAGAAGGCTGTGATTTAAAGTACAAGAAGCTGCCAATAGTTTTTATCCCTGTTGTATTTCCTGTTTTTCCATAGAATAAGCCACTGATAATGTATATACAGAACATAGCATCGTTAAAATCAGAATTTAAAATAGAAACGGTCGTAAAAGCCTATTATCCAGCTTGGGATGGTCGATCCAAACTCTCTTGCCCCTTTCATGAGGAAAAGACCCCCAGCTTTTCAATCTCCATCCCCAAAAATATAGCGAGCTGTTTTGGCGGTTGTGGGACTTATGACCCCATCGGCTTTGTTAAGCAGGAAGAAAATTGCTCCTTTATAGAAGCAGTGATAAAATGTGCGAAGCTTCATGGACTAGAGGTTCGGTACAATCAAAAAATCAGCCCAGAGCAGCGCCAAAAGCAAAAGGAAAAACAAAACAAACAATTGAGCCTATTGCACACCAATAAGCTGGTGGCAAAAGCTTATTTTGATCAAGCCTACATCGAAAAGGTTCCTGAATCGGTAGCGTTTAAAAACGATGGTCAGGTACGAATTTTAGGCAAAAAAACGGTTGAAAAATTTCAAGTCTGCACGACTCCAGAGCAGTGGGATTTTCTGCAAAAAAAGACCTTTGATCCCTTGACCTTATTGGCGTTGGACTTGATTGCTCCCAGAGAGCAGGGCGGTTATTACGATGTGTTTAGAGCCAAGCAGTTGTTTCCCATTCACGGGCGAAACAATCAGATTGTCGGTTTTGCAGGCCGTCAATTGATTCGCAATAAAAAGTATCCCAAGTATAGAAACAGCAAAGAAACCAGCATTTACCGCAAGAAAGAAGTATTGTATGGTTTGTACCCTCAAGGGAGCAGCATCCGCAAACAGGGGATCGCTTATTTGGCAGAGGGCTATTGGGACGTATTAACGCCTTATGATCGAGGCTTTAAAGGGATCTGTGCAACCTGTGGCACGGCGTTGAATGAGCGGCAAGCGCAGCTCTTAAAACGCTTTGCACCAAGGGTGTGTTATTTAGCGGACAACGATTCGGATAAAAAAGAAAATGCAGGACTAAAAGCGGTTCGCAGCGGTCTGCCGATTCTAATCAAGGCACAATTGCATGTTGATGTGGTAATTTTTCCAGCAGGGGAGGACCCTGATAGTTATATGCGCCTAGTGGATTTAGAAAAGTTTGAGGAGTACATTCAGCACCATCGCAAAGATGCGGTTTTGTGGTACGTAGAAGATGCCTACGAGCAGAGCAGTAAGGATGCTTTTGACAGTGCGAATATTGCAGAAGATATAATAGATACGATTAAGCACATACAAAATGAAAATCTAATCGACATCTATTGCACCAAAATACCTAAGCTGTTAAAACTAAAGGTAAGTACGTTTAGGATGCAACTGAGCAATGCCAAAAACGAGCTGTTAAAATCCTGCTCGGAGGATGGGGATTTAGAAAATGGCTTGAATAAGGATCAACGGCTAAGTTTGATGAAGTACGGGATCTATGAAATGAACAACCAATTGATGTGCAGCCGAGTGGATGAAAGCCATGTAGCAGTGTCTAATTTTATAGTAAAACCCTTGTTTCACCTGTCGTCCAAAGAAAATCCCAAGCGCTTGTTTGAAATCATCAACCGTCAAGGGCAGCGCAGAATATTAGACACCGAAACAGCCAATCTAGTGAGTTTAGAGAAGTTTAAGAATGTGGTGGAGTCACAGGGCAACTTTGTTTTTTCGGGCAATGCTATCCAGTACAATCGTCTAAAACGGAAGGTTTATGACATGATGCAAACCTGTTATGAGGTGGACACTTTAGGGTATCATAACGATGGTTTTTACACCTTTGGCAATGGTATTTATACCTCCAACAAAGGGTTTATCGCCTCGGATCGATATGGGGTGTTAGAGTATGCAGGCAAGCAATATTTTTTACCCGCCTTTAGCGACATCTACAAGGATTCAGAAATGCTCTATGACGAAGAAAAGAACTTCATTTATAAAAAGTCCGTGTTGTCGTTTAAGGATTGGGCAGCGTTATTTTGCCGAGTGCATGGCACGCATGGGCAGATTGCCCTTTGTTTTTACCTCACAGCACTCTTTCGATCTCATATTCTAAAATATGCAAAGGTACCCTTATTAAATCTTTTTGGGATGCCAGAAACGGGAAAGAGTTTACTGGCTGAAAACTTGATATGTATGTTTGGCAGCAAACCCCTGGGCTTAAATATCCATAGTGGAACCAAGGTAAGTATGAACAATAAACTGATGGTGGTACGAGATGGATTGGTGTTGTTTGAAGAGTATAAAAATTCAATTGATGTTCCAAAGTGTGAAACGCTAAAATCAACGTTTGATAATACAGGAAGAGAACGAGGTCAAAAGTCAACGACTAAGAATTTAAAGACAAAGATCTATTCCACGGCAGTATTGGTTGGACAAGAATTACCAACCGCAGATGTGGCGCTGTTTACCCGTTGTATCACCTTGTCTTTTTCGAAGACAAAATACAGCCAAGCAGAGAAGAATCTAGCGGAGCAATTAAAGTCGTTGCGAGGGAGCTTGTCGGGGATCACGGCAGAGCTGAGCACCTTGCGCCCAATTATAGAAGAACGTTTTTTGGATAACTACAACCAGCTTTTTGCTGAGCTGAGAAATCATTGCCAGTCGGAAGGGGTTTCTTCTCGAATGATAGAAAACAACAGCATCTTATTAGCGGTGTATGAATCCTTAAAAGATAGCCTAGAATTTCCCTTCAGTAGAGATGCCATATTTCACAATTGCGCCGACAATCTATTTGAGCAAAATCGACAAATCAGCAATGAAAATGAGGTGTCGGTCTTTTGGTCTTTGGTTGAATATTTGGCGGTTTCTCAATACCTCAAACATGGAGAGGATTATCTAATCAAACAGGGCTCAAAGGAACATCCCTCAAAGCTATTGCTGTATATCTCTTTTAGTAAGGCTTATCCTTTGTACCGAGAAAAACACCACAGCCAGTATGGTAAGCAGGGCTTAAATAGAACCTCTTTACTACATTACCTAAGATCCCATCATACGTTTATAGCGGCTAAAAAAGCGGTTCGTTTTGGGAAGAAAAATACATCTGCCTTTGTCTTTGATTACGAGAAATTGGGTCTAAATCTGATGGAGGAACCAGAGCCCGCAAAAACAATTTCCCTAAGTGAGCAGGAATGGGCGGCAGCCAGTCAGCAGGTGAATCAATTTAAAAAACAAAAAGGTAGAAGATCATGAACAAAGAAAAAAGACAAGCACTTTTGGAGGAGTGGCAAACGCTCAAAGATCAACTAAAAGACAGTCGTTTTATTGATCCAAGTGTAATAAGGCGGTTGGATGAAATCCATTCGCTCTTAATAACAGAGGGTAAAAGTGCTGGAGTGCGCTGGGAATTTAAAAGAGGAGATTATTACAGAAAAGGATTAAAGATCAATCAACCCTATAATAGAAAAGGAGAGGTAGGCTAGACAAGTAAGGACCATAAATCAAGAGCAATGAGCAAGCGAAAAACAAAAAAAATAAACTACAATTCCATCGCCTTATTAAACTGTCCAGAAAATGATGGAGGAGCTTATATCCGAATCCGTATGTATGGAGATGTCAATAAAAAGGGAAGTTCTTACGATTGTCAAATAACAATAAGCGATTGTAACAATCGAGCGTTGTTGCATGGCGAGTTTGGAAGCCCAGAGGGCAAATACAATACCTTATATAAGATCAATACTTTAATAGATGAATTGGAAAAAGCAAAAAAGGAACTAGAAGCAATAACAGAAGAACACCATTTAAAAATTAAAGCTCCAGAATAAGCCCCAAAAGATACAGCCCCCTCAATTATTATTTTATCATCAAAACAAGTCGTAAACATGAAACTAAAATTTGAAAAAACAATTAAGGGGGAAGCAACAGGCTTTGCGGAAAAGATATTAGCAGGGCTGTACATTTATGCCAAAGGACCTCAAGAGAAAAAGGAGATCAAAGAATGGCACAATAACATGGTAAGAGCGCAGCAGATCCAACCATTTATGAATTCTGTAGCGGATCGTTTTCGCCGCTTTCCACCCAAGTACCACAGTTTAAGAAGCCAAAAAAGTCCCATAAAAGTAGGGGATGAAATAGAATTTTTGTTGATGAAAACAAAATCTACAGCGGTTGAGTTTTGTCCAGCTAGAAGGGTGATTGCGATCCAATATGTTAAGCTGAGCAAGCCCGTTGAAGCAGGGGGCGCTTATAGCGTAGCCCTATCCAATGACAAGGAGTATTGGCTGCCGCTCAACAATAATTTTGTATTGGAGGAATTGGCTAGAAATGATGGCTTTGCTTCGATGGAGGCTTTGTTGGACTATTTTTTACCCTTGGATTCCAAGCAAAATGAATTGAGTTTAAAATTGGTGCATTGGACTCAATTTCGCTATCCCATAAATCCACTAGAACGAGCTGCTTCAGTAGGAGCAGAGCAATAAAAATATTCATAATCAAAGGATAAAAAAGGAAGAACTTATGGAAAAGGAAGAACAGGGCGTAATTATATCGTTTCCTTATGAAAACAAACATATTGCTCCCGCCAAAGAATTAGCCCAAGAACTAGAGTTAGTAGTTCAAAACGAGCAGTTAGGTTATGTGGTTTGGGATAGCATTACCTTAGAATTTGATGTAGTTAGAATGGCATTGTATGGCGCAAATTGTGAGCAGATATTTGAAGCCATAAAGCCTACCTTAACGAATGCGAACATCAAGGCAATGGCAACCATTACGCTTAAATTTGGGCAAAAAGAAATAGACGTTGAACAGGCGCTAGGAGAAGGCTATGAAGAAATGGATCAGGAGGAAGTTAAAAAGGTGGCAAAATTACTCCAGAGGAAATTACCTCCTAAGCATGGTTTTTTATTGGTAGCTTATTCCACGAATGGGAAGATGGTGGAAGTCTTAACCGAGAAAGGAGTTCCTGATCCTGAAGAACTGATGAAGGTATATGCTATCTTAGTGTCCAATATGATGTAAAATTAGCGAATAAAAATAATAGAAGCAAGCATGCAAAAACGAGAAGTAATAACCTTATGTGGATCGAGCCGATTTAAAACCACATTTCATCAGGTAAATGAGCGCCTAACCCTCCAGGGAAAAATAGTGATCTCAATGGGAGTTTGGGGGCATTTTTTGAGCGAGGAGGAACAAGCGGCAAAGTTTTCTCCTGAAGTAAAGGAAAACTTGGATCGCCTTCATTTTGATAAGATCGATATGAGCGACAGTATTTATGTGGTGAATGTTGGCGGTTACATTGGTTTTAGCACAGGACGAGAAATTGACTATGCCAAAGAACAAGGAAAAAAGATCTATTATTTGGAAGCAGCAAGCGATGAAAAGTAGACTTTCGTTCATATCTCCATACTAAATAGCCCTGAATTAAAAGCCTCACTTTCTTATGACTTATTGGTGGCGTAATTTTGCAGAATTACGATTGTTTAACACTAAAAGTCGGGAATCATGCTCTATACCATATATCTACTATTTGCCCTCATTCTTAGTGTTTTGCTAGGAATGAGGCTTTTGCCATTGGAGGAAAGACAAGCCCTCGAATTGCCTTCAATCCTGAGCCCCACCATTCCAATCTCTAATCCTCCCCAAGGTCCAAAAAGAACGGCAAAATGCCAAGGTTATTACCGCAAGCAAAAAGCAAAAAGAAGGAAAAGAAGACGGCTTGCTAGAAGGAGTAAACAACAAAATAGACGAATCATAAAATCCAATTAAGGTATGGCAAAAGGAGAGTATAGAAGCGATGAATATAAGCCGAATCAATCGATTGATAAATCTGTTGTAATTGACTTATTACAGCAGCGAATTAAGGCCTTAAAACAAGTAGAGCATAGGAGCGTAATCCAAGAGGCAAAAGCGGCGACAAATGAGCTTGAAATTCGAATCAATTTGATGGTTCAGCATCATATTTATGGCACGATCAACGAACTAAAATTAATCATTAAAACCATAGAATCATTATGATGGAGCAAGAGAACCAATCCCCTGGAAAAGAAACGGAAATGGTAACCGAGGCAATCAGCGATTTTGATCCCCTAGAAGCACTAGGGAAGGAGCAGGGGGAAGCAATGCAAAACGATTTGGAACCAAAGGAGGAAAGGCTAGAAAAAAATGCTGAAAAAGAATTAGAAAAAACAGAAAAAAAACTGGAAACCCTGCTAGAAAGGGAGGTGGAAGAAATAGAAGAAGCCTCGGAAAAAACGCTGGAAAATGTTGAAAAAATTCCAGAAAAAGGAATAGAAAAACTGGAAAATGCTGAAAAAACAGCAACCGAACCCGCTGTTGCCAAGGAAGAAATGGACTCAGACCCTTTAGGCAAAATGGCAGAGCAGGACCAAATAAAGGAGCCGCTAATTCAGTCCAAAAAAGAGCTGAGCCAGGACTATAAAAATAAGTTGGAGGAATGGGGCAAAACAGGACTGGACTTTTTGGATGAAATGAAGGTCAATTTATGTGTGGCAATAGGAGGAGGTCAGAAGTCAGAATATGCAGCGGATAAGAAGGTGAAAAAAATGTTTTTTGAAGCGACTCAAGAACTGCTAAAGAGCAAGGAGCTGAAAGCCCCCACACCAACCCAGGCGTTTTTATTGGCCTTGGCAATGATGATAGGACCTTCTTTGGGTTTAGCAGCCTTTAGAAAGTACACCCAGCCCGATTTGGAGAATCGAGTTTTGCCAGAAAAGGCAGCGGCGAGCACAGTCCCTCAAGCACAAACCGACTATCGTTCAACCAAAGAGTATCAAAAGGGGCGAACCCGCTTTAAGGTTCACGCCAATGGCTCCTATTTATATAATACAGAAGGGGAATATACAGAGGTAAAATATGCAGAGGATTATCCCTCACCAGAAGTGCAGAAATTAATAGATGAAGGAAAAAAGAGTAGCGAAATAAAAAATATTATCTATGCCTAAGCCATTTGTCCTAGCGACTTTCGGGCAAATGCACGCTGGGAAAACGTATAATTTAGAAGAATTTGCTAGGGAAATACAACGAACCAAAATTGTCTATAATTTTGGACGAGCCTCCGATTGGCAAGGCTATGAAGCCATAGAACTTTCTGAGCAGAAGGGGAAACTCTACTTCAGTTATAAAGGGAAAAAGCTGTTGTTTGCCACGAATTTTATGAAGCTATTTCGAAATAAGTGTGTGAAGATAGCAACGGTTTTTGAGAATAAGATCTTACAGCTATTTTATGTTCAAGTAGCAGCGATGAATACCAATGTCAAACACGCTTTTTTGATGATAGACGATGCTACAGCAGTTCTAAATAGTAATCTGACACAGGTAGAACGAGCCGTGATCTCCCGATGCAAACACTCCGATGTTTGGTTGGCATTAGCCTCCCACGATCCTCAATATTTTCCTCGTCAAGCTTGGGGCTTATTAACCCATGTTCGCCTATTTAGAACGATCAACCCACCCCCCATTGGCAAACGAGATGTGATTCCCTGTTTTGATGCGCTAATGGAAGCTTGGCAAGTCCTACAAGATGCCCCCCAATATTCTTATTACACCCTAGATGTTTACCAAAAACGATTAACGTACACCGCTTATAAAAGCAAATAGTCATGATAGAAAATCTAGTAAAAAGTCAGTTAGAAAAGCAATTGAAGAAAGAAGCGCCTAAAGTGGCAAAAGTAGTGTTGAATAATTTTGAAGCCTTGATGGATGAAACCTCTGCACAAGAAGCCTTACCACCCTTTGATATGAGCATCCATATTCGACGATCAGGCAAGGAGGTAAAGGCAATCGTTCATTGGGAGGATATAGCCCTGCGGACGATTGATATGACGGGATTAATAATAGAAACCTTTGAAGAAAGCCTAAAAGGGGTTCCTAAAATGGCAAAGGGTTGGGTGAAGAAAATGATGGCGGGGGATTCAGTGAATACCATTGTATTAAATCTATTGGAGGACTGTTGGTTATTACTGAAGTATAATGAGGAGGATGAATTGGATACCTACAAGATGGAAGAAGGGGAGCAAACGCTATTGGATTGGGAGGAATTTATTGCCAATATCGAATTGTAGTAGATGATAGGAGGGGCTGACATAGAATTATTAAAGCCAATGCCAAAAACAAAGCTGGGGCGTTATCGGGGGCAAGTGGGTGTTTTTGTCATTCGGGAAAAAGACCAGGTACTTTATGTGGGCTGGGCTAGGGATATTTATGATTGTTGTTGTCGCTATTTTAATAAAGATGGTCCTTTGGAGGAGTACGAAATCAAACAAGCCAGTTTTGAATTGCTGCTGTGTAGTTTGTATCGAGCCAAAAAGGTGACTCAGATCCTTCGCAATCATTTGCAACCGAGTAAAAATACCCTGTACCTGCCTCCAAAGTTAAACCGCAATGAGCGCCAGCAAAAACAACGATTATTAACCTATTATCGACAACATTCTTTTTTTGAGTCATCAACAGGGGATCATAAAAGTGATGAAGAAAAGGCAAAAGAATGAGTGTTGTGGTATCAACATTTTAATATGCAAAACAAAATTCAATTTATCCTCATTATAGGATTAATGGTTTATAGCATTTGGTTGCAACAATGCAGGGGAGCAGGGAAGGCTAATTCAAACCAAGAACAGCATCCTGATACGACCATTGTATTGGATACGCAAATGCCTGCCCCCATTATCGTACAAATGCCACGACAAGCGCCTCCAGCGCCATACATTATTTACATTGATAGCACAAAGCAAATCGTTCCTACCGCTCAAGTCGATCCCAGCCAGCACGATAGGGCTCAAGTTTACCAGGACAGTATAGAAGATGACAACTTAACGCTTTATTATAAGTCAATGGTGCAGGGAGAATTGTTGGATTATGAGTTGGATTACCAATTGAAGATCCCCAAGAAAATTACCAAAACGGTGACGATTACAAAACCTATTCCTCAACCAGCGCACAGTTTATTTTTTAATACTGGAGTGGGGGTAGATCTCCAGGGTTTTTCTAGTGTAACAGTAGGAATGCAGTTTATGAGTAATAAGGGTTGGGCATTGGGCTATCATTACGATGTGTTGCAGAATCGACATGAGGTGAAGTTGGGAATTCGATTGTGGAGACAGAAGAAATATTAAAATAATAATATTGTTTAATTTTTTAGTTAAATATATATATATTGAATAATATTATTCAACAAATTCAGCAATATATGAAAGCAAAATTAGGAAAACTTGATGCTGTCAATAATACCAAATATGGTAGCTATCAATCCTTGTTCAAGAAAAAGGTAATGGAGGTATTAAAAGACCCTAAAGCTAATGGTACCTGTGATTATGTTTTAGTTAGCGGAGAACATTTAAGTTGGAATGGAGGATCAACAAGTGAAGAGCAACCTTTATTGTTTTTGGGACAAAAGACAAGTTGGGAAAAAGAGGTGAAAGCAAGTAAGACGATGGATTTAAAAGCCTATTCGTATGGTACTTGTAAGTTAGTAAAAGTAGGCTCGGATGTACAAATTGCTCTTTGTCCAGAAAAGGGGAAATTAACTCAGGATACGCTATTAAAACCTCTAAAAAAGGTATTTAAATCGTTTAAACCAAAAGCTTATTTGGAGGTAGTAGCTGATTTAAATGAGGTAGAAAGTTCTACTGTTGTAGATGCAGATCAAGAGGATGAATCGGGGCTTAATTTATTAAAGTCAATCGGGGCAGATTTGCAAAAATATCACTTGGCAATAGAGAAAATTAAAAAAGCGATTGTTGCTGCAACGACAGAAGAGGACAAAATGCCTTTGTTAGTCAAGCAAAATCAAGTTTTAAAACGACTCAAACATTTGTGTGCTTCTTGGGCGACCGATATTGTGCCTCAAGCAGAGCAATTAATTACAGAAAAGCAAGGCAAAACTTGGCAGAAGATTTATCAAAAGTGGAGTACCTTTTTTGAAAAGCGTAAAGCTGCTAAAGCGGGAGATTCTTCAGATCAGGAAGGTGTTAAGGCACAAGAAGAGAATATTTATACTAAGGCATTGAAGGATGTTGAGCTATTCCATGCAAATATAGAGAAGGGGAAATGGATTAATCCTAGTATAATTGAAACTAACATTGAAAATCTAGCTGAGCATTTGAATAAATGGAAAGCTTTTGTTGAAAAAAATCAATCTACTCTAGAAAAAGAATTAAGGGCTTTAGAAGATGTTTTAATAAAAACACGAAAAGATTGGGCAAAATTAAAGCCTTTAGCAGTAGAGTATTATGCTAAGGATCAGGAATTAGGTCAGGCGTTAAATAATTTTAATTTAGAATTAGCCCAGAATCTAATGAATGAAATGGAAATTATAAATAATAAAATTAGCAAACTTTTTTAAAGAGAAATATATGTTACAAAGAATCGGTTTAGCTCTGCTTGGTGGTGCAGGTGCAGGGTATAAAATCAATCAAGAAAAAAGGAGACTAGAAACGTTAGAATTAGATAATAATAGAAGAGAGTTTGAAGAAATTCTAGCAAGGCAATCGGAAGAAAGCCCTAAGTTTACAATAAAATTCACTAATAGTATATTTTTCTATATGAATAGAAGGATGCAATCTGAAGGGTATACTATGACGGATGAACATTTAGATGCTTTTAGAACAGAAATTGATAGAGATAGCGGAATGTGGTACAAGCTGTTTGCTGAAAATGAAATTGTGGTGAATACTCCAAATAGTGATGATTGCACTCCTGTTTTTAGAATGGGGAAATTTTTCCATTGGTCATTTGTCGAGAAAGTTAAGCCTCGTTTTTATGAATAAAAAAATATTTTGGCTGCATGCTCTACCTCCAAAAAGCAAAACCCCATAATGCCTCAAAATGGTTAGGCTTAGTTCAACAAAGTCGTTTAGAACTAGAAAATTGGATGCCATATTTAAAAAAAATAAAGAGGGATCAAGAAGCAGAAGCATATATTCAAAAGAATGCACACCTAGACTTTTATTTGGGTGTGCATATTTACGAAATTTGGGCATCTAATACCTTGGTAGGATTAATTACATTGCATAGCGGTCGAATGCTAACTCAATGTGTAGAGTTAGCCTATTGGCTAGGTTCCGATTATAGGGGAAAAGGTTATGCAACCCAAGCTTGTCAATTCTTAATTTCAAAGACGTTTATAAATACAAAAATTACCAGAGTTCGTATTAACTGTTTAACTACGAATCAAGTGAGCCAAGCAGTTGCTCATCGTTTGTGCTTTAAGTTAAAAAAAGAAGAAAACCAAATACTCTATTTTGAAATGAACAAAAAAGAATGGCTAGAGCATTATTTTGAGGATGAGCACCTACTCAGGATTTTAGAAGAAATTGATTTTTCTTGATTTAAATAGGGGGATATCTCCTCGTTTGTTGCTGTTTATTAATGGTTCTAAAACAACCTGTTTTTCTTAAAACTAAGTTAAGATTGATTGCTTTAGTTTGATTATTAGTAGAATAGGTTTAATTTATATAGGAAAACTTTTTAGTTTTTATGGTAGACCGCAAGCAGTATATTTTATTTATACTAAACCTCGAAAAATGAAGAGAAAGAAATTGGAATCCCTGAACCTACGTCTAAGAAAAGAATTAACCCTCAGCCAACAAACCTGTAAAGTACTGAGAGAGCAACTAGAATCTATAGAGCGTCAAATCCTAAAATTACGCACAGAAAAAGAACAATTTCGCCGACATTATAAGGCTAAAAAAACGGATTTTGAACTTTATGTACAACGGACCGAATCTCAAGCACTCAATTCTACTTTAGTAAAGAATATTCAACTAATTAGAGCGAACAAAAAAGCCTGTATTAGCTTATTTTCTAAACTAGAACGAGAATACCTGTTTTCTTTGGGAGAAGATCAAAAAGCAAAGAAGCAAGATGTAAAATATTTACTGGAACAAATAGAAAATGTTTTGGAAAGTTTATAAGAACAACTTTAGAAAACCAAGAAAAAAACGTAGAGCGCTCTAATCTTATTGGATTAGGGCGTTTTAATTGCTATGATTCTATTAATCAATAGGCTAGATAGTGATTAGATATTAACAAGTATTAACAACTTTTTAGCGTTTTTTTTCGTTTCTTTGTAATGCAATGCAATTTTTTTGAAACATAGTTTGAGTCCATAATAATTATTTAGGAGCGTATGAGTTTAACCATAACCAATTACAATAATAATCACTTCTGGGGAATTCTCAATACCATTCAGGGGGTGGCAAGTATTTATTCAGGAGTAGGTAAAAACCTTTTGAGTATGTTTGTATTATTGGTTGTTACGCCTTTTTTGTGGATAGGGCTTACACTCTTGGGAATTTATGGTTTGTATGAAATAAAAAGAATGCATAGAGGATTAAAGGGGATGGTCATCAATACAGAAAAGGATTATGATTTTCTAAAAAAAGAGTACGACAGGACTGAAAATGCTCTAAAGGGTCGGAAGATGGACCCATCTAAAAAGATGCCCTTTGTAATCGTTATTTTTTTTGGACCGATGTATTATGCTGCAAAAGAGCTGAATGCTATGAATAAAACCTTAAGCGAAAAGCTCTATATTTTACCAAAAAATCTTAGCTCAGCGCAAATTTCAGAAGCAGCTAAACTGAATGGGGGATTAGAGGAACTCTTGGAGGATGGTGATGATGACTATGCAAAGGCAATCGCTTTAGGACAGATAAAATTCATAAAGCGCTAATGCCAAAATATGAACCAGGAGATGTCGTTTTTGCATCCTTCCCTTTTGAAGATTCGAGAGCAACCAAAGGACGACCAGTAGTAATTATAGAAGTATTTCCTGATGCTTCCTTTACTTGTATGATAACAGGTACCGACAAACGAGGAACCCACAAGGGCATTTGGGTTGAAAAGGATTCTGAAGCTGGTCAACAAATGAGTCTTCTAAAAGATAGTTTTATCAATGCTGAACGAACAGTGGAAATCAAAAATTATATGATTCATGGCATAATAGGTTATTGCCCACTTATGGATGAACTTGAAGATTTAGTAGATTAATACCTTTGCCTTCTATCACTCAATAGAGGGCTTTTTTGTGCCCCACGATTTATAACTATTCCCTGTCAATATAAAAAATCAACCAAACAGAGCGCTCTAATCTTAGAAGATTAGGGCGTTTTTTTGTTTAGAGAAGGCAGTATAAATGAAGAGTTGGAGATATGCACGGAGATTGCACTTTTAGTGAGTGGCTAGAGTAGCGATCAATAAAGCGATAAAGGTCAAAAAAAGCCTGCTAGATTTCTGCATATATCCGAGCGTATCTCCATGCTTTTGAACGAAGGATCAACCCGATAATTTGGATGGAGGGGCAAAACTAGGCGATCTTTGTAACTAGAAGAAAAAGCTAAACCTTAAAACAATTTAAGAATGGGATTGATACCAGATGAATCAGAACATGACATACGAGTTCGCTTTTTTGTAGACCCATTGAGTCTAGCAATGACAGGGACAATGTTTTTGTTATTAATGGCCATTTACTTCAAGGTACTAAAGCCAAAGTCATGAAAGAAGCCCTAAAAATATTGCTGAGTTGGCTGTTGAGTTGCTTTAGCTTGGGTATTTATATCGGAGATGGAGCAGAATTGGATAGCCTACTACAACAGTTAAGAAAGTTTGGTTTACAAGAACAAGCCTATGAACTGGAGCTGGTCTATCTATCATTGATTATCAATGAAGCATTCAAAACCTTAATGATGTTTTTATCGCTGATGTTTTTGTTCTTAGCGAATCTGAAGACCATTCTTTATTGGCTGGATAAGGTTAGCTTAAAGGTCAAAAAAATATACAAAAAAGCAACTGATTTTTTTAAAATTAAAAACAAACCTAATCATGAAAATTAGAGTTTTATTTCCAGTAGGAACAGAGTACTACTTAGAATCCCCTTGGGTAGAAGTGAATGGAAAGCGCTCATTTGAACCCGTAGTAGGGCAGCCCAAATGGAAGTTGACTGATACCGTAAAAGAAGCCTTGCAAAAAGGAACGGCAGCAGTAGATAACAGCATGAGTATTTCAGATGTCTATACAGCAAGCCCAACAGGACCAATGGTTAAACCAATGGCATCAGGAATCACCCAGGAAACGGAAAACAATCAAATCAGTTTGACCTTGCAATCTGCCGTAGCAGGGAGTGTTGTTCGTTTGGGTTTGGCAGGGAACAACTTGGGCATTTTTGATGGAGCAGAGCCCGTTAAGGACATGACTATCGGAGGCACCTTTGGACCTGAGACAGTAAAAGTATTGGGGAATTTAGCAAATTATGGTTTTGTAAAAATCAAGAAATTGCACTTTGAAGCAAGTAGTGCAGATGTATTTGCGCTTACGCCTCGATTCAAAACCTATTCTCATGTAGGGGAGTGCAAGCAAGACAAAAAGTTGTACTATCCCAAAGCTTCAGCGGATGATGATAATACCAATATTCGCACAATGGATGAACGCTTTTTGAAGGAGAATGATATAGATCTAACCTTAAATGGAAAGAACTATTTGGAGATTCCTGTACCAAATGGAGAAAATGTAAACCTGACTTTATACACTTGTTTTTATCCAAAAGGATAGCATCAACTAAGCCAAAAAAAACTTAAAAACGCCAATGCGCTATGGGCGTATTGGCGTTTTATTTTACCCTAAACGAATGAAAAATGGCAGCAGCAGCAGGATTCAATTTCGAAAATATACAAATCGGAGACATTCTATCGGACATTAATATTGGGAATCATGGGATGAGCAGTAGAGATGTAGCAGCAATGGTGATAGGAATTGCAAGGGGGCGAGAAAATGAAAAACGAGAAGCGGAGCAAAATGCCCTTCAAGACAGAGAGCGCCGATTGATAATCGCTGTAGGTTCATCCGTAGGTTTGGGGCTGTTTCTACTTATTATTTATCTAATAACACTAAAACTAAAAAACCGTGGATAAGAGTCAATTTGAAATCAAATTACTGCCTGTAGCAGGCAGCAACCTGAGTACTTCAGGGGTAGCGAGTGCAGATTCAAAAGAAAATACTGCAACGACGACAACAGCAACAACAAGTGTTCCCGACCCGTTGCCCTCTGGTAACAATACGCCTACAAATACAAGCCCAGATGGGACAAAGCCAGGAGCAACAGTAGCAAAGCCCGATTCAGCGTCTACAAGTACTCCAGCAATGGATCGTTGTAAGATCTGCAAGTTTTTTGATATAGCCCTATTGTCTGTTTATGGAGCATCCGTGCTAGTCTTATTAGCCCTAGCGTACAATTTGGTAAAGACCGCAAAACCCTCAGATTAATTGAGGGATTAGCAACTAATTTTCTAACCAAAAAATAGCGAAGGCATGGATGAGCAAGAGGATTTAATCAACAGTCAATTTGATCTCAGAGATGAGAGCAATAATCAATCTTTGGGAGCGAGTAGCCCACCAGATTCGCAGACAAGTGGTAGCACCAACACCAATACGAATGTTAACACGAATAAAAACAACACCAATTGGGGGGATATATTGGATGGTTTTGCTGCAATTATTAGCTCAGGAGCAAACTTGACAGATTCAATTGGCAATGTAGCAAATGGGGGAGCTCAAGGAACAACAACAAATACAAATCAAATAGGACAAAACAACAATAATAATACAAAACCCAAAGGGATAAGCCCTCTGGTGATCGGAGGAGGTATCGCCTTAGTATTATTGTTGGTGGTTCTAATAATCTATACAAGCAATGGAAACAACAGCAGCAAACCCAAGAGTTAGAAGAGGACCATCGACTTTATTGATTGTACTTTTATTGGTTCTATTGGTAGGAGGGGGAATTGGTGTGTTTTTTATGCTTAAGCCCAAAGGTAAGGATCAGGATCAAGAAAAGAACCCAACGGATAAGAAGCCTAGTGGTGCTAGTGGGAGACAGGTAACCGATACACATTTTCAAGTGCCCCCAACTATATTAGCAAGTATAACTAATGGGGGAGGTGTAACTGCTCCAACACCAGGAGAACTAGGGAGCCGTCCAGATAAACCAATTTATTATAAACATCCCAAGGTTTTGGAGCATATTGCAATAACGGCTAGTGAGTGGCAAAAAGAGGGAGGGGCAAGAATGGATGCTATTCGCTCACTATATGATATAGGAAGACCAATGATAGAAACACATTCAGATGCACAACAATGTATCTATGAAATGTTTAGTAAACTAGCTTATATCGACTATACAAGTTATCCAGATCGACGTTATTTAGCCTTTCCAATTTATGGAACATTTGAACCCAAAGGCAAGCTCTATCGGGCTGAATTGAAAAATATATTAGATCGAGGTTGGGAAGGTTTGAATTTGACGCACTCAAGAGATAGTTCAGCTCCTTGGTGGTGTAGAGAAATCGGATTGAATCTATTGGTAGGTACAACAGTTTCTAATACTCCAAAAACAGATAATGTTTGGAGATCTTGGGCACCACGATCAGAGCTAGATTTTTATAAAGGGTTTAATAGACATTGGGTTCAGGATGCTGATCTTGCAGATGTTTTTATCAATCGTCATAATACTCAACAAGTGGTATGGAAAGATCATCCAGATGCTAGAGCCGCTTATTGTGCTACAGGTATGTATGAGTTTGTGGAGGATTGGGTAAGAGAAATTGATCGTCTGGATGAAGTAACAAGATTTTCTGTTTTTAAATCGATGAGATCAGATAAGAATCCTGATCGTTGGTATTTCAGTTATGTCAATCCTGAGTCAGGAAAAGATGAAAAGAATACAAGTGATAATCCATTTTATTTTATGGAAGGTTCAACAGATTCTAAAGGTCAAAAAATGAGAAAATAAGCTTATCAAACAAGACTAAATAAAACCAATGGCAACAATAAAAAAAGCACAGATTGACGAAAAATACCTATGGATAGGAGGTGGTATATTGGCTGTAATCGTGGTCATATTTGTTTTTGGGCGGTTATCGGGAAAGGAAGACAGCAAAGATCCTAGTGATGCCAACCCGAATATCCAACCCATTACGGTAAGTACCGATTCAGGAAACATAGACTGGGACCCTTCCGCCCTGGTAAAGGAAATACATACCGCCTACAAAGTAAATTGGACATCAGGAAGGTGTAAAGCCCTTAAAACCTTGATGAATTTGCAAGATGTACAACTCAGAGCAGTAGCCGAAGGCTATTTAAAAGTCTATGGAGAAACCTTGAGAAAGGTATTGGAAGGAGCTTGGGTAGCCTGCTGGAATGTGATTGGCAACGATCCCCATTACATCGTTATTAACCGCTTAAATACCTTACAAATACCCTAGTGTTTAAATGTTAACAGAAGAATTCAAATAACTATAAAAACTAAAAATCATGGCTGAAGAAACGGCAACAAAACCAAAGAACAAAAAAGCAAACCAAACAAAAATGTGGTTGGGCGCTTTGATTTTATTGGTACTGGTATTGGGAGGAATCAACTTCTATTACATGAAAAAGAACAAAGCCTTGCAAGCAAAATTGGACAAACCTAGCACCAATGGAACGGATTTAGGAGGGGATCCCATTCCGAATAAAAATGCAGCAACGGATAGCACGACCTCCCTCCAGCAAATGAGCATGGCAGGCGATAATAATTTAGGAGGACCACAAGCATAAAAAAATGAAAGCAACAGCCAAAAAATATAAAAAGCCAATGATGGCAGTGGCTCTGTTTGCGCTCTTACTAGTAGGCTACTTCACCCGTGAAAAGTGGTTGCCATTTTTCCAGAAGGATGAAGTAAGCCCTAGTAATGGAGTAGGGCAAGGAGGCAATACGCCACCCAGCACAACGGCAAACTCAAACACAGTGGATAAGACCAGAGTGCTAAAACAAGGAGATCGAGGGGAAGCAGTCAAAGAATTACAACGACTGCTCAATGGAAAGCATAAGAGCAATCCACCTCAAGTAATTCCGCTTTTGGTAGAGGACGGGATCTTTGGTACCAAGACAGAAATTATGCTGCTCAAATGGACGGGTAAAACCGCTATTTCAATTAACCAGCTTATTATAGAACTCGCAAAATAGCAATAGATATGCCCTTATTAATCCCATTTATAGTAGGAGCCAGTGCCACAGGTTTTTGGTGGTGGTCATCAAGCAGCAAAGAGGAAGATCCTACTTTTACAAGCGAGCTATTTAAAACCCTCCAGCCTTTTTTAATCCTGGTCTTGGTCGTACTAGCCCTAAGATGGTTGTATAAACAAGGGACGGCTAAGCCAACAAAAAAATAGAGATGAACAAAGAAGAAGCAGGTTTATTGGGAGCAAGCCTAATGACCATAGCCATTTTTATGTATGGTATAAAACACAAGATGGGCTGGAAGTATTGGCTGTTTACCTTATTGATCTTGCCAACCTCTGGTGCAGCGATTGGTGTTGCTCTAGGAAAGTCTGAGCCATTAAAAAAGGTAGAATTGGAAAAAGAATCGTGAAGAAACATTAGCCTATAATGGATGGATCGACAACGAATCAAATCATAGTGCTTAACAACAAAGCTTAAAAGGATGAAAACTAAAACTAAAATTCTTGTTGTATTGTTTGTCTTAACCTTGGGCGGATTGACTATTTATAAATGGCAAAACAAACGCAACAAAGCCACTATCACCATCACTAAAATAGATCAGACCACTCAAGAGGTCCATTTTAAAATGTCCTACAAAGATCTGGATTTTGCTACTGTTGTTAAGCTGGGTGGGATTCGTCGGCAAGTACTCCAGGGTTATGTTTTTGAAGCAGTGACCAAAGGCAAAACTATTGTGCTTTCAATTCAAGATAAAGCAGGGAAGGAGCTGGCTCGTAAAATAGTAGATTTTAGCAATGGTTAGCCTAGATAAACAAAAAATGGGCTTCGCAGGGTTACTGCTATTGGTGCTTCTTGTCTTATTTTGGTTCCAGAGCCAACGTAAATGGAATGATTGTCTTATGCAATTCGCTAACAACAATTTCTTATGGCGTAGAAAATAACAACACTCCCAGCATCAATATTTGCTTGAGTGGTAATTTTACCAAGCAAGAACCCAGCCCAGCCCAATTGAAGAGCTTGAAGAAACTGATTGCTCATTTGCGTAAGCAGCTACCTCAAGAATTAGCGGTTACAGGTCACAGAGACTATAAAGCCACGAGCTGCCCAGGATCAAATCTATACAAACACCTCCATCAATTTCAATTGGCATGAACAAAGAAAATTTAAAATGGCTGGGAGCAGGGCTAGGGTGTTTTATTCTATTCTTATTAGTGGTGAAACTCCTTTTTGAGCGCAAGGTTGCCCGTTATCAAAATGCCTGTGAAAAAGCCTTTGGAAGACTGGACCAAACTCAAAAGGATTCCATAGCGCAAATTATCAGAGCTTTTGATCGTTATGGGGACAAGGACAAAAATAAGCTTGTCTATATTCTAGCAACAGCTCGTCATGAGAGCAATTTTAGACCGATTCGGGAGCGTAGAGCAAAACCGAGCCAAACAGAAGTTTACCAGGATCAAAATGCGTACTGGTATACGGGGTATTATGGGCGTGGTTTTGTACAGTTGACTTGGAAGCGTAATTATGCAAAAATGTCTAGGTTCTTAGGTATTGACCTGGTTGGTCATCCTGATTTAGCTTTGAATCCTAAATATGCAGCTCGCATTTTAGTATATGGCATGATTCAAGGTTCTTTTACTCGTAAAGCGCTGGGGGATTATATCAATGCTCAAGAGCAGGATTATTATTATGCTCGTAGGTCTGTTAATGGGACGGATCGGGCGGCTTTGATTCAGGGGTATACCTTTCAAATTTTTGAAAATTTATGAGTTTTTGTATTTTGGTAGATGTGATATTTATGTTTTTTACTGTGGATAGTTTAATATAGTTATCTTGAAATGAGGAACCGTGAGTATATAATACCGTACGGGAAAAGTAAAATACGAAAAGTAGGAGTTACAGCAGAGCAAAGTCTATGATTTTGCAGAGTGAGATGTGAGCCCAATTTTAGGTATTACATAGTGGTCCAAATGGATTATATACATTGTTTGTAGACAGTTATTTTTTTATTAGACCATTTTTATCAATTAATTCTCCATGTATTTCTTTTTTATAGGAGCAAGTTGTGTTTTTAATTGAAAATTCTAGGGCACTACTTTTTAGGATTTCTTTAATAATATCTAATCTAATAGTCAGGTTTTGATTTTCAAATGTGCAGGGCAATTGTTTAAGACGAGTTGTTATTTCTTCTTTAGTATAATGTTTAGGAATCATCCAAGTTGTCCCACTTTCATATTCAGGAATGACATATTGTATTCCTAATTCAGTAATAAGTCTAGAAGTTTTAGTGAAATCTTTAATAGAAGAAATAGTAAAGTCAATTTTATTATTTCGAAAGCCTAATTCAAATCCCCAGATCCATTCGTCCAGAGAATAAGCACTTCCTGGTTGAAACATCTCACCTGAATTTTTTTCAATAATATATCCCTGAAATGCACCAACCCATGGTTCTCTTTTAGCTATATCTTTTTCTATAAAAGGAATGTACCATAAGGTTTCTTTTTCAATAATTGGAGAGTTTTTATCAAGAATATAGTCAACGCCAGTAATTTTACTCCATCTTTTATTCGCTTTATTTAGTACTAATTTTGTAGCATCTTCAACTGTCATATTTTATCTTTTTTTTATAACATAAAGTTTTGGTGAAAAAAGGAGAAGTGAGTACACTGAAAATTGTCTGCAACAAAGAATTACTAGGATATATAAGAATATATATGCCATTGTTTATACTGATTTGTTGTACAGTATTTACCATTCTTAAGGGGAACAGATCTCAATGAAATATAAAAATATTATTAAATTTAATCCCAAGATTAACGTAGAAAATTTTAAACACTAAAATAATTTAAAAAGAATGGAGTTAATTCAACCTGCTGAGATTTCTGGGAAAATTATGACATTAATAGATCAAGCAAAAGAAGAATTAATTATAGTTTCACCATATAATAAATTTACAGCTTGGAAAAAACTAACACAACGAATCAATAAAGCTCAACAGCGAGGTATAAAAATAAAATGGTACATTAGAAAAAATATTGAAAATAATGTAGCCGAAATTCGTCAAATTGGAATTGAGCCAATTGAAGTTGAAAACCTCCACTGTAAAATTTATTTAAATGAGCAAAATGCAGTTGTCACGTCAATGAACCTTCATCAGTACTCTGACAGTTCATCAATTGATATTGGATATCTAATTACTCAAAAAGATAAATACGAAGAAATAATAAAATTCATTGATGTATATATCCATAATCCTATAACCCAAAAGAGCATATCTACAGGTAAAATTAGCCATCAAAAAGGAAATTCAGATTTAAACTTTATTGATTCTCTAGTAGCCTTTTTTACTGATCTAGGATATGAAGAAATTAGTAATCGTAAAAATAAATTTGGTCCAATCCTTTTTCTAAGTGACTTTTTCCCTAATTTTGATTTAATCTTTGAGCCTAAAGGTTGTTACTATCGGATAGACTTAAGAATCAACTATCCATATAAGAAAAAAAGGGCTATTTATGATTTCCTTAGAGGAAGAGAAAATGAGTTAAACAAACAGCTTGGGTTTAACATCAACTTTGGTCATCAAATGAAACGACTCAAGTTAGATTTAAATATTTTTGAAAATTATGACTATAATAACTGGAGTCATCATGAATTTGAGATTCTAAAACCAGTTCTAGTTAACTTATTAAAGTCTTATAAAAGATTAATAAATAACGCTGTACAACAATGCGTGTAGAGCCATATAAAAAGTAGTTAAAAATAAAATACATTTTCAAGAAATGAATTTAACTCCTGAAGAAACTATATGCCAAATCGATTCCCCTATAAATATTGTATCTGAGCAATTGTGGGGAATCTTAAAAAGTGATAAAAACTTAATTTCAGAAAAAAAAAGTTTGAATAGCTTTAAATTCAAGTCTAGAGAAACTTATGAATGGAACTTCCCACTTGTTCTTAGCAAATATGAAGGAAGTATAAGCTTGTCCAAAAACAAAAACAGTACAATTGTAATATCTAAAATAAATATACAGTCAGCAACCAAAAATATACTAACGTTTTTCGTTATGTTAAGTATTCTATTTACTCCTATTATCCTTTATGGCTTAGTAAATCCTGAAAGTATGGGTGTTGAAAAAGAAACAAGCTTACTCAGGTTAATTTATTTGATGATTATGATCCTTATTCCTATATCAATCTATCTAAAATTAAAACTATTTAAAAAGCTTGGAATTTCTACTGAACAGTATGTAATGACTAAACTAAATAGTATCTTAAAAGAAGAAAAATAAGCAACGGTCAATAAGAGCTATATCTATCCCATATTTAGAACTAAAACTAAAGCCTTGTCTTTTGCCTTGTTCTAGGAATTAGCATGTTTCGGTTCGCACATCTTGTGGTACGTTCTATGTAATCAAAACCTAAAAGCTGAAAAATAAATGATGAACATCAAAGAGGAGGACTTTACATTTGATACAGATGGTGAGTCAATTCAATATTTGAAAGAAATTGTTGAAAAGATGATGCTAGAACATGGGATTTTATCAAAAGAGGCAGTTGGAAGAATAAATAAGGTTTGGTTAAAGGTAGGATCTGTAAAAGGAGAAGGTGATCCGATATATCGGGAATCACCTGTTTATTGGGCATATCATTTTTATTATGGGAAAGACTCTTTTTGGTGGGTAGAAAGGAGAGAAGAAAATAACCTCCCACCTCTAAAACCTCTTCCCTATCTTAAATAAAAACAAGTGTAGAACTATAGCATATAGGTTTGAATATTTTGCTTCAAATGCTAATGAATTAAGGGAACTATGCTTATATTTATTGGCAATGAACCTTATTCATCATTAATAATATTGGTTATACGTAATAAAGAGTTACTAAAGGAGCAAAATATAGAAGATATATACGTCATTGTGTATATTTACTAGTTGTAGACAATCTCTTATCGAAGTTTATTTGCTCATATTTAGAACTAATATTATATAAGGAGGAACTAATAATCAGTATTAATGAGTTCAACAGATATGCAAATTAGATTACTAAAAACTAAAACATGTCATTCAATTCATTATTATTTACAGACGAAATAGAAATCGAGGCAAATAAACAACAAAATCAAAACCTAGTCATATATTTTAATGGTATCTACATTGATGACTTATCTAAATTACCATCCATCAAAACTGATTTTGAGTTGATTCTAGAAAAAGTTGGAAAAAAAGGGTTTCATGCACATAAAGCTTATAAAAACAAAGCAGACTCTAAGTTATTAATGCAATTAATGACAACCATAATTTTGAAGTATGAGTTGCACTGGTTCTCATTCCCATTTGTAAAAGAATGGTTAACAGATTCTAGATTAAATACGTATATGGAAAATGATGAAATAACTGTTCCTTTCAAGAAAAGTAATTACAGAGCTAGTGCGTTTTACTTCTACCTTCACTGCATAAATGAGCGAATTAAATATCTGCCTTCTTTTTCTCCTAAAGTTAGGCTCTACTCAGATAAAGATACTTACATAAGGCTTTATCACGGATTTGAACATGATGGAAATACATTAAATAATATTGAAAAAATAATTGGCTCAAAAGGAAAGGACGAACCTATTTTATATTTAGCAGATCATGTTGGTTATCTATTTCGAAAAGTCAAACTAGCTCTCCCCAAAGAAGGAGGAATTAATCAAATTAAAATAAATCCTAGTGACAAAGATTCTGAATTGATATATGATTGTGTGAAACATATAAAAATTATTAATTCAAAAAAACTATTTCACTATTTAGACTTTTGGAATATCCTAACTTAAAACAGTCTACAACAATGTATACAGACCATGCTAGGTTTCCGTCGGGTATCCTAAACTTCGTGGCATGACTAACGCCGCAAAATCATAGATTTTGCTAGTGCACTAAAGAAAATACTAGCAAAATCTACGATTTTTCTCTGGGACGGAGTAAATTAGATACGTATCCATGGTATTCCGCACAGTTTTGTATAATTAGAATGACTAAAAATAGACACATAAAATCTAAGAGGAAAACAACTTGGACAAATTTACGTGTCGAGATAAAAAAAATCTGTGACCAACTGAATATTTCTAAAGATGAATTTTTGGAAGTAAACATAAGGGAATGGAAAGGAATTGAATCTAAAATTTGGACAAGATTTTCTACAATTAAAAACTCAAGATGGATATGGGAATCATTGATAGATGACTATTCATCAATTTCTGTAAATTATGAGACTCTTGATTTAGAGTCAATAATAAAATCTTCAGAACAAGTTTGGTTTTTACTTGATGAAACTGTAAATGAACAGTCTAAATTTTGGATTTATGAAGGAACAATTAATGCGTTTGAGAAAATTTTCTGGGAATCTGGATATACTGACGAAATATTAATTGTTTCAAAGAAGTATGAATGGATTTTAATCATAAATCATCACGATATTATGATTGGAACTGGTAAAATGAAACATCAAATTGAAGAATTAAAAAAGTAGGTAACACTGTATAAAAATTCATAGCCGCCTATCGGAAAGCTATACTTATTATACAAACCGTTGGCATCAATAAATTTTCAATGAAAAATCCAATTCTTAACAAACTAAATCGACTTATAGAATCAGGAGTTAGAGAAAATATTGAAATTGCAGTACAGATTTCGGGAAGTTCAAACATAGATTTAGGAGCATTAATTGCTCCTTGGACTGAGTTAACAGAATTGCTAAACTTAGGTGAGCTTTCCATTCCTAATAGACTGGAACATATTATTAACTTAGAATATCTAGAACTCTTTAGCATACCTAAAGAAAAATTAAAAGAGATGGGTTATTACCTCCCTCAAAATATTAAGAAGCTTAATAAATTATCAGCCTTCACCTATCACAATAATAGTTTAAAAGAAATTCCAAAGGATTTTTTCGAAATGAAAAATCTAAAATATCTAAATCTTGAAACCAATTCACTAAAAAGTATCTCAAACGAAATTTCTGAACTATCAACCCTCGAACATCTTAGCTTAAGTCACAATAGAATTACTTATCTGAGCCCAAAAATTGGAGCTCTAAAAAAACTAAAAACTCTTTACTTGGATTTTAATCTATTAAAGAATATACCTCATGAGTTAGAAAAACTAAACTCTCTGGAGGAACTAAATTTAAAAGGCAATAGTATTGAAGAAGTTCCTAGTTTTTTGGGAAATCTAAAATCTTTAAAATCTCTAAATTTAAGCAATAATCCAATTGACTCTATTCCTAAATATTTTGAAAACCTTGAAAATATAGAGGAAATTAATCTAACTGCCACATATATTGAAAAAAGTGACGCAAGAACGCTAGCAAAAAAATTAAATTGTGATGTTTGGTATTCTTAAATACTAAACGGATGATAACAATTAGCGATCAAAATTAAGTGGGTCCGTGGGATCCCACTAATTTTATCGTGTTGTTACACTGAGCCCTCCAGTACAGTTGATCAAACAACCTTATTAAGATGAAGCTTGGTTGCAATAGAATTGAGATAACAAATTAAAAGATAATGAAAGAGTTTATAGATAATGGGAAACTATTGAGTAATTTTTACAATTATAGGATTGTAGGCTGTCCGAACTGTTCAAAACCTATTGATTTTAATGATTTAAAACTGATCTGTACTCATTGTGGGTATAATAAAAAATTTAAATTAATGGATCCTTGTTCTGGACTAAATTCTATAACAGTAGAAGTAGAAAATTTTCTAAAAATCGCTTGTTGCGGAAATATTTTATGGGCGATAAACTTAGAACATTTAACTTTTCTTGAAAGATATGTTGAAGCAGATTTAAGAACGAGAACTCCTAATATTAATAGAAGTTTGGTGAGTCGTCTACCTCAATGGATTAAGGATCGAAAAAATCGAAAGGAGGTTCTAAAATGCATAGTTAAACTGAGAAAGAGCTTAGTAGATAATAACTATGAATCAAAATAATAAATGTTGAAAGAAACTAATTGCCCAAGAGAAGATAGGATATTACCTATAATAGGAACGATTCCTGTAAGCTTATTACCCAAAAAGGAAGAAATTGGAGCCCGTTTGGGGAGTGAAACGGATTTTAATCAAGATTTGCTCCATAAGTATTATAATTGGACTTTGACTGGAAATGAGATAATAGTATATACAGGTTATGGTTATTGTGATGTAGAGATACCTAAAACATATACTTATCTAATTTGCTTTGATGAGCAGACAAAAAGCCTTGATGTTTTAGCAACTGTGAAATTTGCGATTTGGAATGGACGAATACCATTAAATATGATTGAGTCAGGTCATCATACTTTTTGCATTATTGAATTTGAAAATGGAATACCAGATATACTGAAAGAGCTTCCCAATTGGGATGATATTCAGCAAGGAAATTATAAGTACTACAAATTTGGTCTTTGCGAGAAAGAAGATGTTGACTTAATATTAGAGAAGATAGCTAATATGGAGTAGATCGTATAAGGAGCCCCAAAACGAAGCTCCTCTTATCTTCCTATAACTTAGGAAAACCTTTTTGCAGATCCCCCAAATCAGAAACCCCCAATTGCCTCAAGTAAGCATCCACCTGATCCAGTGAATGATGGCGAAGCTGAATTTGGAGTTGCTTGATATGAATTCCAGCCTTAACAGCAGCAACCGCTCCCGTATGTTTCCAAGAATACATTTTATAACGTTTGGTATCAAAGCCCAATCGTTTTAGGATAAGACGATGCTGCTCCCCGTACCGATTGGTACCAGTAGGAGACTCAGGACTATTCCCTGGAAACAAATAGTGATTGGGATTTCGTCCCCTTACTTTTCGTTCTACAATAGGGAAGAAGGCATCAGGAATCGCAATATATTGCTGCTTTTTATTTTTGGCAATGGTCGCAGGTACAAGTATCTTTTTATCTTCTAAAATAATATCCCCAACCTTTAGTAATCGAAGTTCTGACCTAGGACGTAGGAAGCAGTAATAAATAAATTGGACGAAAAACCATAGGTCCGTATTTTCCTTTTGCAGGATATTGATTAAAAAACTGCGTTGACTCATTGTAAAATAAGAAGCAGGAGTAGGGGACTTTTTTCTAGGTTGGAAAGGGCTGATGAGGTGTTGCATATCACAACATTTGAGCGCCTGATTAAGACACATAATATAACCATTATAAGTAGATGGCGTTAATCTTTTCTCTTTGGTTAGAAACTCAAGAAAGAAGCAACTTACATTCTCAGCATTCCATTCCCTTTGCTCCATAAACTTTAAAAAGATACCAATCTGAGATCTTTTACATTGATAGGTCTTTTTGCGCCAGGTAGATTTTAAATCGTCTAAGTTCTTGTAAATCTTAGCTGCAAGCTCGTTGTGGGATTGTTTTAAGTGATCTAATTGAAGTATTTTAACGATTCTTTGTGCAGCTTTTTGTCTTTCGTGGATGGAAGTAAATTGGTTGATATTACCGTATTTTTTCCTCTTTTTTCCCTTCTTATCCACATAGGAGACAAACCATCGAGCGGATAAGGAATTATTGCCTGTATATATTCTGGGCGGCAAAATTTTTTTATTCATTGTTTTAAACTTTTCTGTATTCAAGCATACAAAACGAGACAACAATGATACATTGATGGAAACAAATGGTATATCTTAGTAATTTATAGTTGGCTGGCTATAAACTAAATAAGATAAATTGTGGAGAATATCGGATAATACTTTTTTAGACCTTAACTCTTGTTTGTTAGTGTTATACATATATTTTTAGACAGCCTTTGTCTGCTCTGACTTTTGTAAGAGAATTCTGTAGTGAAAATGAACGATTTTTAACGATATACGATTGTATAAGGGAGAAGATAAAAATATATTTTGTCACTGTATAATTAAACATTATTAACAGATGGTTTATTTAGCTCACTTTTATAAAGGCACACTGTATTAACACAAAATACAGTGAAAAATGAAAGTAAATAAACATCGTAGTGGACTACGAAAAACCTTTGGCTTAATTGAGGATTATGGATTGATTGACTTTCCAAAGAAAATTTCAGGAACAAAAATTTCAAGGGTGCTTTATGGCAATCGTTTGGGATGCTCCTGGTGTTTTCCCCATGGATGGGAAGTTGTGAACTCAACAGAAAGTAAATACCAACGAAATTGGAAAAGCTTTAGAAAAACTCAATGGAAGTAAAGGTAAAAAGGTTGCTAAAATATTAGTTTTAGTAGCCTTTTTACTATTAGAAGAGAATCTTTTAATAAACTAGAGCTAATCTTTACTTTTGTGAGATTTTTAAATCCTTATAAAATAAAACTCATGTTATCAATTAAGAAAATACTATACTTTGTTCCTGTTCTTGTACTTTGCTCTTTTTATAGTTGCTATAATCCAGATCCTTGTGAGGCGTATAATCCAATTGATCAAAATTTTAGATGTCAACCTGTGTTAGGAGCATTTATGGATACAAGGGATAGTACAACTTATGAGACAGTAACAGTATGTAATCAAACATGGATGGCTGAACATTTGGCTTATAATACTCCTGATACATTGCAATATGTACTAAGTGATTCTATGGGGAGGTCAATGGTAATACCAGGTTTAGATACTGTATACGAAAATAAGTATTGGTATAATTTTGCCTCAGCACAATATGCTTGCCCCAATGGATGGCATTTGCCCAGTGTTAGTGAATGGGGCATACTTGAAATTAATCTAGGGATGAATCCACAAGATACAATTGATTATCCATTCTTTGGTAGAGCTTGTGGGTTGCCACCTGTTTTTATGTCAACAACAGGTTGGAATGGTAGGGGGACTAATACATCTAAATTTAATTTGAAAGGCCCTGTTGTTGAAAACTTATGGACGACAAGTTTTTATAGTTATTATTTGACTCCTAGTGCTCCTGACATAAGACCTGTTTATAAAACTTTTTCTTCAACAGCATTATTAATACATAATGATGTGTATAAAAATATTGCCAATGATGATAAGTATGTTTGTTGCATTCGATGTATTAAGGATTAAGGTTTATTTTAACTATGTCACAAAATGAAAATAACGAACTAATAAAAATAGAGTAGTGTCTTCAAAAAAAACTTCTGCCAAAAATACCGTTTTTTGTTTCCAACATCCAACAAACGCCAAAAATGCTCTTACTAATACAGAGGTAATTTAGTTAAGTAGTTAGTTATTAGTTAGTAATATAAAAATATAATTAAAAATAGTTAAAAAAAAGTGTTGGAGCGTGTTGGAAACGTGTTGGAAAAAGGGCGGTTTTGTTGGAAACAGAAAAGGACTTTGTAAAAACTCAATTTTGGATATAAGTTTGGTTTTCCAACAAAATGACCCCTTTTTCCAACAAAATAGCCCCTTTTTCCAACAAAAAAACACCTGTTGGAAAACGTAAGTTATTGGTTATTATGTATTTGTGTTAAAAAATGGGCTTGTTGGAAAAATAATATGGATTTAAGCTTTTCAATTTAAAAAAAAGATAGAAAAGGTAAAAAATGCTAAAAACTCAAAAGTCACAAAATTATTTTATTCTACTTGTTTTTATGATTGTAGAAAACTTACACTTTGTTATCCTTGTGTTTCTGCTCGAGTAATTCAATGATTTTATCTTTATCCTGTAGAGATCTATCCTTTTGCTCCAGTAACTTTTCATAAGTAGCTACTTGTTCTTTTAATAGATCGTGCATTTCTTTAAAAGATTTGCTGACTTGGAGCTCTACCATATATTTTAAGTCGGATTCTGTTGCTTGGTGCTCCAGGTCTTTCTTTTCATTTTGCAATATTGTGATAGCTTCTTTAAGCGGATGGGCTCTGTTGATGGGTTCTTGATAGGGGACTTTTTCATTTCTTAAGATTGGGCTATCATGTTTCTCGAGATAGAACTTCTCACGAAGCATTTCTTCTTCACCTAATAGCAGCCAATTGATATTAACACCCATTTTTGCAAGTGGTACTAATATCTTAGAACTAGGCATTGCTTCACCTCGAACGACTCTATTTAATGCAGATTGAGTGACTCCTAACTCTTCAGCAAGGTCTTTTACATATTTTTCTTGATTAAATAGAAAAAGCTTAAAGCGGTCAGATGTAGACATTTATAGAAAATCTTAAAAAAATTAACAAAATATTTTAATACTTTTATTGCCTTTTTGTTGTTTTAAAGACTAAAAAGGTTTTAATTTGTATTGTCAACATTAAAAACTTAGTGGAAAGAGCAAAGAATGTTGATAGAAAAAGTTCTTAATATTTAGCTAAGCAAGGTACTAACTTTTTGCTTTAGGCTAAAATATACAATGTCTTATTTATCGTGGAGTGATTCTGTGGGAAGAATTACAACGAATGAACAGTTGGGGGCTAGGCAGTTATTTTTTTTGCAACAATGAAATAATCATATCCTTATCTTTGATTTGATTACTCAAGGTAGTATTAGAAGCTTCTAATACTTTTATTTCTTTTTTGAGGTATTTAATCTCAGTAGTTAACTTTTGAATTTGGATATTATCAGTAGTAGAGTTAATATCTGTTTTGCCTTCAGCTTGTTTATTTTTAGCTGTTCCTTCTCTAAACATTTCCCCTTCTCCTACAAGTAACCAGTATATGTTAACCTCTGGATAGTTTTCTATCAGTGGAATTATAATTTTTGAGCTAGGAAGACCATTTCCTTGGATTATCTTATTGATAGAAGTAGAGGAAACATTTATTTTTTTTGAAAATTGCGATCCGTTTGTATTTAAAGCAAATAAAAGTTCTTTAAATCTTTGGTGTATAGTCATTTACTGGTTTTTTTTCTTTTGGGATAGTGCTTTTTCTTTTTTGGTTAAAAAGTTGTAAAATATTAAAAAAGATAACTTTTTGGTTCAAAAAGTTGCAAATCGGTAAAAAAGCTTATACATTTATAGCGTCAACATAACTACTTAGTGGAATGAGCAAAGAATGTTGACAGAAAAAGTTCTTAATATTTAGCTAAGCAAGGTACTAACTTTTTGCTTTAGGCTAAAATATACAATGTCTTATTTATCGTGAAGTGATTCTGTGGGAAGAATTACAGCGGATGAACGGCTGCACGGCTGTAGCTACAATACTATAACAAGGGGTTGATATAGTTAGTATAAGGTTCGAGTCCTTACGTTCAACAAAAATTCCATAATTATTTAATTGCAAGTCTTCAACAAGCTACTTTTTTTATAGGGTGGCTTGGCGAAGCTTTGCCCATAACTAAACAAATATGAAAAAAGACCAATTAACAATGCAGCAACTTTTTTGCCAGTTTTTGGATGAATTGGCGGTTAGTGTATACCGCAATTTGCACAAACGAATAGGAATCACAAAGAAGATGCTCACACACATTCGCAATGCGCCCAATAATGCTACTTATGAATTGACGTTAAAGTTTGCCAAGGCCTTGGAAATGGACGCAGCGGAATTGATTGATAACTATGGCTTAGGCATTTCAAAGATAACAGTTGAAGAATATAAAGGATTAAAATAAAAAAAGCTCCTAAGCGCCAACTTAGGAGCCTAATCTCCTGCCTTACGGCAGAAAAATAAAGCAATACAAAACTATGAAAAATTTTATAAAAAATCCTTATTCCTTAGCTCGTAAAGGAATAAGTTCTTTGATAGCCTCCGAAAGTATGGAGGCTACGCTAGATAAAAAGTTCAAGCATACGACCTTTTCCAAACGCTTTTGGTTGGTCAATTTGTCGTTGATGGCTTTAGCGTTTGCGGTTCAAATTGCCAGTTTAATAACAGCTGGGTTGATGTTGTACCATTACTTTGGCAATGTTCCGATACTGTTAAGAATCCCTTTGTTATTAGTAGTTGTCCTGGTTATTGAAATTATTAAACGTATTGCCTTAGATGATGTGCTAAAATCTGCTTTTCAATATCGAGAATTTGAGCACTTTTCTTTTGCGGTATCGGTCGTTTTTGTCGGCATTAGTATTGGAATCTCTTATGGTGGGGCTTCTTTTGTAGCGGACTTAATGCTACCAGAGCCAACAGAGGTTGAGCCAATTTTAAAAAGTGATGCGAGTATTAAAGCAGATTATCAACAGCAGATTGCAGCGATAGAACAGGAACGAGATACGTTGAGAGCCACACGGCTTTATTATGGAAAGCTTAGACACGAAGACCAACGCTCGATTGATGAACACAACAAAAGCATCAATGATTTGATTGCTCAGCAACGAGAAGAGTTGCGCAATTTAGCAGCAGCCAATGAGGGATTGACTGCGGAGGCAGACACCGCCACAGCTGGGCTGATTGCAGCCGTTTTGAAAGAACGTCAGACGTTACGGCAGCAGTTAGAATATACGGTTTTAGGCTTTGAAACCTTGCTCTTATTGTGCTTGTGTTTTAGTTGGTGGTACTATGATAATTGCCGAAAAGAGCGCTTAGGCTTGGAAGAAACGGCAGCCGTTGAAAATGAGGAGCCAACGGCAACAACGGCAGTAGTAACGCCAGCCGTAACGGCAGCCGTTAGACGGGGAGGAGTGGCACCCGTACTCAACCAAAAAAAGATAGGATTTATAGATTACCAGGAGCAGCCAACAATCGAAAAAAACGGCAGCCGTACGACAGTAGAAAAGGAAGTGAAATATACAAGAAAATGTCCTGTATGTAAAAAGGGGTTTATCCATAATTCATGGAATCATACGTATTGTACCGAGCAATGTAAAATTACAGCTTGGGAAGAACGGAACGGAAAAAAATACACAGGACGCACGAGTAAAAAAGCATAAACCAACCCTATAAAAACACAAGATGTATATTACAAATATTGAGCAACTAAAATCAAAGTTTGAGATAGAAACCATTGTTTCATCTCTTACGGATTGGAAAGAAGGCAGCAAAGCAAAACTTTGCTGCCCATTCCACCAAGAAAAAACACCTTCTTTTTCAATCTCAAAATCAAAAAATATAGCAACTTGTTTTGGGAGCTGTGGCAAAACGTATACACCGATTAGTTTTGTGATGGAATACAAGCAAGTTGATTTTTTAGAGGCAGTAGAATACGCAGCAAAAATACATCATTTAGCGGTTGAATATGCCGAGAATGTAAGTGAGGAGCAGCTGGAGCAACTGAAGAAACGTCAACAGAAAAAAGAGCAATATTTATTGTACAATCGTTTGCTGGCAGCTGCTTATTATAACCATCATCATGGAGCTGAGGAGCTAAAAGGGGAGATTCAATTTGATAAAAGAAGTTTACAGGGATCAACCGTCAAAACATTTGGAATTTGTCAAACGCCTGAAGCCTGGCATTTTACAAAAAACTTGAAATTAGACAACCGTATATTAAAGGAACTAGGCATTATTAAGCAAGGAAAAAAAGGTTTTTTTGATGCCTATAGAAATAGAGTGTTGTTCCCGATACACAACCCAAGCAAAGCAATAGTAGGCTTTGCAGGTCGAGCGATGAATGATGACCAAATCAAGTATTTAAACAGTCCTAAAAGCGAAGTTTACCACAAAGAGCAGCTTTTGTATGGTTTGGCTCAACAGCTTTCAGCCATCAAGAAAACAAAAACCATGTATTTGGTGGAGGGCTATTGGGACGTGCTAAGTTTGTATGATGGTGGGTTCTTAGGAGCAGTAGCCACTGGGGGAACATCATTGAGCAAGCAGCAGGCTAAATTAATCAATCGCTATGCTGAGCGTGTTGTTTTATTGTACGATGGAGACAAAGCAGGAATAGAGGCAGCGATAAAAAATTTACCCACATTGATTGAGTTAGGGCTTCATGTTGATATAATCGCTTTGCCCGAAAAACAAGATCCTGATAGTTACATTAGAGAGATAGGAGCGGAGGGCTTCACCATTTATTGCAAGACAAATAAAACCGATGCAATCAATTGGTATTTGGAGCATGAGCTTCAAAACTCAGACCGTGATAATTTTGCGATTCAGCGAATCAGCGAGTTAGCAGTTGAATTGATTGCTAAGATAAAAAATGAGCTAGTAAGAGATTGTTACATTCGTGATGTATCCAAACTATTGGATATAAAACAAAGTGTGTTAAGCATCCAGTTACGGGATAAAATGGGGGCTTTGAACTTTGAAAGCGAACAAAAAAGTCTAAGTTCAAAACAACGGGCGGACTTGTTTAAATATGGCATGTATGAAGATGGGAATCAATACTGGTGCTCTAATGCAAAAGGTGGTTATACTTGTGTATCTAACTTTGTGGTTAAGCCTTTATTTCATTTAAAATCAAAAGACAATCCTAAGCGCCTATTTGAGTTGTTAAATAAATACAATCAAAAGGTTGTTTTAGATGTAGAGGCAGCGGTTTTGGTGAGCTTAGATAAGTTTAGATTAGCGGTAGAGGCAGAAGGTAATTATTTTTTTACAGGCAATATAGCGCAGTACAACCGCATCAAAGGCAAGATTTATGATGAAATGAAAACTTGCTATGAAATAGACGTACTAGGTTATCATAGAGATAATTTTTACACCTTTGGAAATGGTATTTATACGATAGATAAAGGCTTTATTCCTGCCAATAACTATGGTATTTTAAGCTATCAAGATAAGCGTTATTTTTTGCCAGCCTTTAGCGAAATTTACAAAGATTCCAGTCAACTGTTTAAAGATGAAAAAAACTTTGCTTATCAAGATTCAAAAATCACATTCAAAGATTGGTCAACACTTTTTTGCAAAGTACATGGAAGCAAAGGACAAATAGCCCTTTGTTTTTATGTGGCTGCTTTGTTTAGAGATGTGATTCATGATTATGTAAATTTTCCTTTACTCAATTTATTTGGTCAACCAGGAACAGGCAAGTCTTTTATGGGAAAAAATCTATCTTATATGTTCGGCATTGCCAAGGATGGTTTTAATTTAAATAGTGGTACACAGGTTGGTTTTTACAATCGTTTGGTATTGGCTAGAAATGCCCTGGTGTTTTGTGAGGAATATTTTAACTCGATAGATTCGAGATTCATCCAGGGGCTAAAATCCATTTATGATGGAATAGGGCGGGAGAAAGGACAAAAGACAGGAACAAAGAGTTTGGTTAGTGAGGTTTATTCGGCTTGTATGTTTGTGGGTCAAGAGCTGCCCACTTCAGATAATGCTTTGTTTACTCGTGTTATTAATTTGGCATTTTCACAAACAGAGTATACACAGGAAGAATCAGATTTGGCAGACGAATTGAAGGCAATGCGCAAGAATGGGGAATTGATAAATATAACGGCAAAATTAAGCGTATTAAGACCACATATCCAAGATAACTATGGGCAGCAATACAATCTTACCTTTTCTAAATTAAAAAAAGCGGTCAAGGCAGACACTCGATTGATAGAAAATTATGCTTCTATTTTAACGGTATTTGATTTGCTCAAGGAAAAGGTAGCTTTTCCCTTCAGTATGGAAGAAGTTTATAAAAATTGCATCACAAATATTCTATACCAAAACGACCAAATTCACAGCGAAACAGAAACAACAACTTTTTGGGATATTATCGAATATTTGGCAAGTACTAATTTATTGATAGAGCAAGTAGATTACAAAATTGAGGAGCGGTTCGACTGGAAAGGCAAACGATTTGAAAGACCTAAGCGCCTATTGTATTTATCTCTATCCAAATCTTTTCCTTTATATAGAGAGCATCATAAACGGCAATTTAGCAAAGATGGGTTGACCAAATCATCTTTGTCCCATTATATCAAAACACATTTTAGTTTTATGGACTATCTAAAAAGTACCCGAATTGGCAAAAAAAATACATCTGCCTTTGTATTTGATTATGATGTTTTGAATATAAGTATAGAAGATGAGCCAAAAGCCTCAACAGATTATGCAGCAGAAAATGAAATTTGGGCAGAGCAAGAAGCACACGCCAATAAGATTGCCGAAAAGAGGAAAAAAGAGGAGGCAGAAATAGCTAAAAAACAAATGAAACTTTACAATAAAATCATAGCTGGTAAAAAGGGAAGGAAATCGAGTAAATAAGAGCGTTACAGCTATCTTAAAAAAAACATAATGAAGGGTAAAAATGAAATTATTTGCACAGGTTTTTTGTTACTTGTTATGAGCTTGATTTTAGGAGGGACTAGTTATGTTGTATAGTTCTACTCTTATGGGATATTTTACTATTTAACCAAATACTTTAAAAAACATGAGCCTTAGTGAAAATATTAAAAGAATATTAGAATTATATAAGCTAGAGGATGATGGCTTGTTGACAGCCCCAAAAGGGAAAATTCGTGAAACTCAAAAGTTGAACAAACAAAAATTATTAGAGCGGTATAAGGGAGGGGATGAAAAGTTAGCAGGGAGAGCCGCAAGAAATAAACATGAAATTGATGTATTAATTGCAGACCTTTCAAGAGAGCGAGAATTAAAAAATCTTAACTTCTTTTATATGATTAGCTTTGATTCTCTGTTGCGCTTAAAGTCAATCTATCAATACCAAATAGAGCTGCTAGAATTACAATCTAGAGTTGAAAAGAACAAAAAGTAAATAAGAAATGATCGTATAATTAATGTTTGTTTACGATTACGCTATAAAATACAAGCCCTAGGACAAAAATTCTTTTATATCTGAAGAGTGCCTAATATATTTGTTGTAGGGAACTAAGTTGAGCGGGCAAACAGGATAGGAAAACCTAAGCTAATCCAATTGCACCCTAAAAAGTGGTTTTACTACTTCCTGTTTGCTACTCTTTTTTTTAAGTACCCAGATAGCCCACCTATCCACAATTCCACT